>CAYTWH010000028.1:0-45784 GCA_964442075.1 uncultured Bacteroidales bacterium | reverse complement strand
ATTAATTGTTCTTCATAGCAATTTGAAAAAATACTTTGATAATATTTGAAAATGCGTAACCATTCACCGTTTAAATATTTATTAAATAAAATTTAACTTTACAAAATGGAAATAAAGTTGGATATTAAATGTAGAATATAGAATTTTCAATGATGAATGTAGAATGAATAAAAATAAAAGTAGGAAATCACATTGCTGGTTAATTGGTAAAATGCGGCACTTCTCCTGCATTCAATTATGTAGAAGTACAGGGAGCAATTCCAACAAAAATCGGGATTATTCATAAAATGAAAGTAATTTTAAAAGAGTTGAAAGAAACAAAGCAGAAAACGACGATAAATAAAAATCTACATTTTACATTCATCATTTTACATTTAATATTTCATCCCGAATACTCAAGAAAAAGTGTGGATATTTACAAAGGTTGTTTAATTTTAATCCCGTGAACAGTTACAAAAATGCAAAATAAAAGAATTTTATATCTCACTTATGATGGTTTAACAGATCCGCTTGGCAGATCGCAAATACTTCCGTATCTATTAGGATTAGAAAAAAATGTAAATAAAATTCATATTATTAGTTGCGAAAAAAAGAATAAATATTACAAAAATAAACACACTATTAATGACCTTATTTCCAATTCAAATATTATATGGCACCCTGTTTTTTACCATAAACGCCCACCAATAATATCAACGCTACTTGATATTATTAATATGAAAATAAAAGCATTCAAAATAACAAAACAATACAACATAAATATTGTTCATTGCAGAAGTTATATTGCATCAATAATAGGATTAAAACTTAAACGAAAATATCAAGTAAAATTCGTTTTCGATATGCGTGGATTTTTTCCTGATGAAAGAGTTGATGGAAATATTTGGAGTTTGAAAAATCCAATATATAATTACGTTTATAAGTATTTTAAGAAAAAGGAGAAAGAGTTCTTTAGTGAATCCGATAAGATAATTAGCCTTACAAACTCAGGGAAATATGAAATACTTAAAATGCAGATACAAAATGTAAATGATAGTAAAATTGAAGTAATTCCTTGTTGTTCTGATTTTAATCATTTTGTAATTCCTAGTCAAGATGTAAAACAAAAATGTAGAAAAGAATTAAATATTGATGCAGAAAAACTTGTTTTCTGTTACCTTGGTTCACTTGGAACTTGGTATTTAATAAACGAAATGTTTGAGTTTTTTAAACAAATAAAAAATCAATTTAAAAATGCTTTTTTTCTTCTTATTTCAAATGACAGCATATTGCCATACTCTGAAAATATCAAACAAATAGGAATATCATCTGATGATATATTAACTATAAATTCAAGCAGGGAAAAATTGCCTTATTATTTAAGTTGTGT
This sequence comes from uncultured Bacteroidales bacterium, assembly GCA_964442075.1. GTDB lineage: Bacteria > Bacteroidota > Bacteroidia > Bacteroidales > CAYTAU01 > CAYTAU01. The sequence goes on along the minus strand of CAYTWH010000028.1, from coordinate 44,415 downwards.
TGATATTGGTATCTCATTTATCAAACCTTGTTTTTCAAAGAAAGCGAGTAGTCCAACAAAAGTAGCGGAGATATTAGCTATGGGTATACCTATGATAGTAAACAAAAGTGTTGGTGATATGGATGAAATTTTTAGTAATAAGCTTTTTGGAAGGACTATAGATGTAAAAAATATTCATGGTAGTGATAAGTTTGAAGAGCTTGTTATGAATTTGAAAAATTCTAACCCCGTTGAGATTCATAATGAAGCAAAAAAAATGTTTGACTTAAAAAGTGTTGGTGTAAAAAAATATGAGAAAATATATAAGGAAATTTAAATTCTATTCTGTGTCAGGCGCAATAATTTCATTTTTATTATCATTTTCATCCTCCGTTTTTTCCTCACTCTCTTCATCAAATGCTTTTGTATTGAAAGATTTAACACCTTCGCCACTCTTTATAGTAAATCCACTTTGATTAAGTTTTGAGAATTGATCTGATGAACCAATAACCTTAAATTCGGTTCTTCTGTTTATTTGTCTGCCTTCAGGGTTATCACTGCCATCTGGATTTTTATTATCAGCAATTGGTAGTGTTTCTCCATAACCTTTTGCAATCAAGCGTTTTTTACCAATACCACCATTAGTCAGATAGTTAACAACACTTTCGGCACGTTCTTGAGAAAGCTTAAGGTTGTAATCATCATCTCCCTTACTGTCTGTATGTGAGCTTAATTCAACAATTAACTTAGGATTATCTTTTAATATCATTAAAATTGTTGAATCTATGGTTGTTTTTGCGTTTTCTGTAAGATCAGATTTATCAAATTCATAATAAATATTCTCAAGAACAATAGCTTTTATTGGTATTTTTTTCAATTCTAATGCTTGTTCTAAGGTGTCGGAAGTAATAATTTTTGTTGTAGAAATATCTTCCTGAGTATTAAAATACCCATCACATTCAGCAATTAAACGATAATCATTACCTTGCTCAAGTGCAAAAATATAATTTCCGGCATCTCTTGCTTTCATGCTTTTTATTAAATATGTTTCTTCAATACCATCCTCTAATTTAACCAGATAAAGCATCACATTAGCATTATTAAGCATTTTCATTTGTTCAACACTCGAAGTATCTATTTCCATAAGAATATCAACAGGCTTTGGTAGACTGTCAATTCCAATAGTATCAATTTCTAAAGTATCTGTAATTCTTTCAATATATTGAATAAGTGTATCTATTTTTTGCAGGTTAACCATTTCAAAAACAGGACCTTTAACTGCAATATGAATGTATTCTGTCCATCTAAAACCATAAATATCGTCACAACATGTTGGATTTTTCAAGGATATTCCACCCTCTCTATTAGAAACAAAAAAAGCTCTTTCTCTATCTTTATTTATTGTATAGTAAACATCATCTGCTTGCGAATTAATAGGATATCCAACATTTTCAGGATCAGCCCATCTTCTTATTTCTCCGGTTGATTTAAAAATATCATAACCACCAATACCCGGATGTCCTGTTGAACTAAAAAACATTTTTCTTGTTTCCATATCATAATACGGAGACATTTCATCGCCTATTGTATTTATCTTACTTCCGGCATTTTTAGGAAGTTTAAAACTCTTTTTCTTTTTATTATAAATTGTAAACCATATATCCAATCCTCCTTTTCCCCCCGGCCTATCTGAAACAAAATACATAACCTCTTCATTTTTTACAGATTCGATACCAATTGTTGGTTGTGTTGTAGTATATTTTGGATTATTTATTGGTTCCGGCATCTTTTCAGGCTCTGTCCATTTGCCTCTAAATCTTTCGCTTACATATATTTTGCTTATTACTTTATTTTGCCAGTTTTTTTCTGAACGTGTAAAATAGAACTTCATACCATCTGGCGAAAATGCACCATTTCCGGAATTAATTTCAGGGTCATTAAAAGGGCCTTCAAATTCTCCTGTATTTTTCCAATTCTCTCCATGTTTTTTTGCCAGATAAAATTTTCTAACAGGCATTTTTCTCAAAGTATCATTAGGATTATAATATTCTATTTTATCAGCTTTTAATGAAGAATACAACATTGTTTGTTCATTAATAGAAACTGGAGCAAAATCAATATGAGCTTTATTAACAGATGTATCAAGGTGAGTAATAAGAACTTTTAAGGAAGAATCAATAAGTATAGGTGCTATTTCACAACCCCGCACTTCATTTTGAGCTAATTTCTTATAGAGTCGGGCATCTTTAAGCCCTTTACATTTCTTTCTGAATTTTATAAAATTTTCACTGGCTAAATCATATTTGCCATTCATTTTTTGCATTAATGCATGATAATATAATGCTTTAATATACTTTTTTTCATCTCCACGATATGCCTTCAGATACCACTTTTCTGCTTTAACATAATCTCTCGATCTTCTATAAAGCTCGGCAAGCATAAATACTTCCTTATAATTTTCCGGCTTTAATTGTGTATAAACCTCCAAATAATCGATAGCTGTATAAATATCACCTATTCGAATAGCATTTTTTGCAAAATTTTTAATTTGCCATGGGTGGAACGACATAGAATTTCCCGCTCCTTGTCCAAAAATTGAAAAAGAGAATAAAACTAAGGCTAGTATTAATATATGTTTTTTAGTATCTGTCACAAGGAATAGCTATTTTTTGTAATAATGTACTAGCACCTGTATATATTAAACTAAATTCTAATGCGCCTTTCATTCCGGTAGCAACTTTAAGTGGTGAAATATTAAAATCGTAACTAAAGCCAATATCAAAATTATAAACACGAATACCGGCAACAGCAATAAAAGCATCCATCTTTAAATCAAGCCCGTCGCGAAAAAACAGACCTGCATATAACATATTAATTTTAAATTCGTTTTCTTTAAATTTGTATCCAAAATTATTACCTAATAAAAACTCTGTTGCCCTTTTATGCCTCATATATATTAAATGTGGCATTAACACAATTTTACCAAAAATATCAAAATTTGCACCTCCATATATTGATGTTCGCATTGGTAAATGATTGTTGTCAGGTAAAAAAGATTCTTTTGGGTGGGTTATATGAAAAAAGGATAATCCAAAAATAGGTTCAATTTTATTAAATTTTCTGCTCCATGCTACTCCTGCATTAATATCAAAATAAGAAAGATCTTCTTCAAGAGTAGTTTCATTATTATCCAAATCGCTACTAAATTGTCCCGATGTCATATCAAATTGATTAGGAAAAGTTGTGCCATCTACACCAAAACTTTTCATAACATATCCCGGTTGAATTCCAAAATGAAGGTTGTTGTTATTTATTGTTTTATGATATGCCATTGATAAATATATTTTATTTATTGTTAGTGATGCATCTCCCGATTTATCATTAATAAAAAATATTCCTCCACTTAATTGTTCATTATAAATATAAAAGTTCCTATCGTATCCTACTGAAATAGTATTGAATGGTTCTGAAATTGAACGCCATTGTGTTCTATAATTATGCATAAATCTCCAGTCACCATTATAATTTCCTGTTTGGTATGGAGATAAAGATAATGGAGAGGCATAAAACTGTGAAAAATGAATATCTTGCGAGAATGTTGTTTTAACTAATACAAAAACAATAATAAATAATGATATTTTTATAAAATTTCTCAAATCAATCTATTCTTATAATGACAAAGTTAATATTTTTATTTTATTTTAGAAATTTTATCAATTTCTTTGATAAACAACCTGATAATTTATATAAATATACTGAACAAAAAGGTTTTTGCCTTTGAAGAAATTTGGTTTAAATGGATAAATAGAAACTCAAACAATGCCATTATATTGTCAACCTGCATTTAAAAAAGGAATTGTAAAAAATGCTATTGCTTTTTAGAATTCTTGTTGTGCTTTTTAATAAATTGATCCAATGCCATTGTCATTGATGGAGCATGAGGCATTGGCACCTGAATATCTAATCGCAATCCTGCATCTTTTGCCGCTTTTGCAGTTGTTGGTCCAAATGATGCTATAATTGTATCGCTCTGTTTAAAATCAGTAAAATTTTTATACAATGATTTAATCCCTGAAGGACTGAAAAAAACAAGAATGTCGTAATCAACCTCCTCTAGATCAGAAAGATCAGAGCTTACCGTTCTGTATAAAATGGCTTTAGAATAGTTAATCTTATTTTTTGTAAGACTTTTAGGTAAATCTAATTTATGAATATCGGATAATGGCAATAGAAATTTTTCCTCTTTATGCTTTAATATTGTAGTTAAAAGTTCGTCAAATTTAGTTTTACCGTAAAAAATCTTTCTTTTACGATAAACAATATATTTTTGAAGATAAAAAGCCGTAGATTCAGAGATACAAAAATATTTTAATGTTTCAGGAACAGTAGTTCTTGTTAGTTCACAAATTTTAAAAAAATGGTCAACAGCTGTTCTACTAGTAAAAATAATAGCAGTATGATCCAATATTTTTATTTTTTGTTGTCTGAATTCTTTTGCACTTATTCCTTCAACTTGAATAAACGGGCGAAAATCAATTTTTAAATTATATTTATTTGCCAAATCAAAATATGGAGATTTTTCCGTTTGAGGTTTTGGCTGTGATACTAATATACTTTTAATTCTCAAGGTGAAATATTTTAATTAATTATTCACTTCTCTCAACACGTTAAATAACAGGCGTATAACTTATAAAAAATCAAAATAGGTAAAAATTCAAGGGTACAAAGATATAAAATAATATAGAAAATAGAAAGCTTATTATTTATTGAAATTATTAATCCTCTGAAAATACGTATAATATAAATTAAAATAATTAATATTAAAAATATTTTTAAAATTGTTGGTTGAACTTCTATAGGTATAAATGAATAACTTATTACAAAAGGTAATAAAATAATCCCCATCATTTTATTAAAAAGAAATATTTGAAATAAATACTCCGAAACAGATTTTGATATTAAAAATATGGATCCTAACGATTTGTGTATAAGCCATTTTGTAAAATATATTGATAGTGCAAATGCTAAACATATAATAAAAACACTAAACCCATTTAATTCGAAAACACCAATAGAATAGTATTCTAAAAGTTTAAATAAAAAAAATGATATGTTTATATAAAACAATACATCTAATAATACAGAAACCCGTTTGGTTAAAATATTGCTGTCAATAAATAAATTTAACGAAGTTTGATAACTCAAAGCTGCGTTTACATAATTTGAAATAATATTTCTGAAAAACAACCTTGTCCAACCAATAATTAATACTGAAATTATAATTACTCCTATCTCCCAATTTGTATTAGAATTGTATTGAAAATCTTTTTTGAAAATTTTCAAATTATTATCACTTGCTTTTGTTGTTGTGGTTTCTTCGCTTATTTGTTGAATTGGTTTTTCTATTTTTTGCTTTTTTACAATTTCAACTTTTTGTTTAACTACTTTATTTTTCTCCTGTGGTTTTATTGATTTTAAATTCAACAAGAAATTTTCCTGAATTAATTTATTTTCAACGGTATTTTCTAACAAATAAGGTATGGTATCAACATTAAATAATTGTATTGTTGTATCTTTTTCAATTATTCTATTGTAAGTATTGTAATTGTTTTTATTATAATTTGAAGTAATAACGGTTTCATTTGAATCGTTAAGCTCTGTTGTTAAAATACTTTGATCTTTTGCATTAAAGAAATTAACACTTTCAGAAGTATCTTGATCAATACTGTTTCCAGTTTTCAAATTAAACAGACCTGTATCTGCTCGAATAAGAGAATTAAATGTAGAATCTTGTTGTTGAGTTTGAATATTGCCAAACTTTTGCATAAGCAATATATTTTTTGCAAAGGTATAAAATTATAACCTAAAACTAAGGGGAATTTCAAATTGTACTTTCACAGGCTTGCTTTCCTGAGTTCCGGGAATCCAATTTGGCATGTTTTTAATTACTTTAATAGCTTCTTCATCGCAACCTCCACCAATTCCTTTTAATAATGTTACATCAGTAATTGAACCATCAGTATTAATTACAAACTTTATATAAATTGTTCCTTCAATTTTATTGTCTTTAGCCATTGGAGGATAATAAATATTGTGTGCAACATATTTATACAAAGAATCTTGTCCCCCCGGGAATTCGGGCATTTGTTCTACTTTGGTAAAAATCTTTGGCGTATCAGAATATATTCTTTCTGAACGAAATGCTCCGTTTTCATAATACTTTCGCCACGAACCTGATTTATTTCCGTTATTATATTCTCCCTCTTCCATTATTTGTCCATTATTAAACCAGAAAATAAATTTACCATGTCTAATTTTACCGTGAGCTGTTTTATAAGTCCCTTCCATTTGTATTTTATCATCAATATAGTAATCTTTAATAAGAAACATAGAATCGTTAACCTCATTTATAATACGATAGAATTTGGCATCAATACCTGAAGTAAGTTCCTCCCAGCCAGCATCATAATACTTGATAATGGTATCATTTTGCGAAAAAGAAATTTCAACAGAAAGCATTAATATTAACAGAAATATCTTGTACATATTTTTCAAATCTGTTAGATTATTACACAAAAATAGTAAAAAACTTTAAATTCTCTATCAATTGAATATAGATAATTGGAACAAACGGTCTTACGTTTTTATATAATTTTCCTCTTCCTTAGCAAGTCAAATTCAATCTCAAAATTTGGAGTAAAAACATTTTTCCCAAGATTTTCCTGTATTTGTTTTATGCTCCAAAATTTTCCTTCGTCAACTTCCTCGGTATTTGGTATAATTTCTTCATTATATTGTGCAATAAATGTAATAACAAGTTCTTTTTCAATATCGCTTTCCCATTTATACTGTACAATTAGCTTTGCATTAAAATCCTTAATGCCAATTTCTTCAAGAGCTTCTCGTTTCATACAATCTTCTATGGTTTCGTTTATGCTAACATGTCCGCCAACAGCGGTATCCCACTTATTTGGCTGAACTTGTTTGTGTGCAGGTCGCTTTTGCAGATATAATTGTCTTGATTTATTTATAATGTGCAAATGGATTACGGGATGCAATAATTTTTGCCCTGAATGACAGATAGAACGTGGTGCTTTTCCAATAACTTTTCCTTTATCGTCAACCAATGGGAGCCATTCTTCTTTGTTAAGATTTTTTGCCTTAAGCTTATTTCTTATAAATTCAAACGCAAAATAAGATCCAAACAAAATATAAAACAACCCGCCACTAATAAATACCCAAGCTTCTTTACTCATATAAAAAGCAGAATAAAAAACCAGTAATGTATGGGCAAGAAAAATAAAAAACATTGCCTTAATACTTGTTGTTAATTGTTTTATCTGTGCATCATTTATCTCAACACCTTTCATGTAGCGTTTACTCATGTTAAGCATAAAATTATTTGGAGTAAATGCCGAAATACCAAGTATGACAACAAGTATCAAGCCTATTAATACAGGTTTAAGTTTGAAAAAAATGTCATTTTCCAAAACAATTGAAATAACTCCCATTATAACAATTAAACCTGTATCGAAAATCACAAATTTATCGAAACGTTTTTCGCGAATAAATGTGAATATTAGCTGAGCAATGCCAAAAACTACAGCAACTATTAAACCTATTTTAGTACCCCATATCTCGTCGGCAGCAATAAACACAAATAGGGGTAAAAAACCGGGTAATAGTTTTTTTAATAGTTCTGTTTTATTCACTTTATTGTTATTCTTAGCGGTTAAAATATTTACTTAATTATTTCGTCAAGTATTTTTTTTGCAGTATCTTTATGTATAAGAATATTCATCATTTTAAGTTTAATATAATCTTCGTGATAAAAGCAATATCCCTGATGTTCGCCATCAAAACCACTTGAACCGCTGTCTTTCATTAAAAACCACCATTTCCCATCAACAATTTTATATCCTACAACATGTATGCAATGGTCGTCGGTAGTTGTTTTATTACTTAAACGATACTGCCGCGAATCTTCGTTGATATATTCCGATGGAATATCAAAACTTGGAATTATTGAGACTTCTGTTTGCGAGTTTCTACCCGGTTCCGAAATGTCGCCACAAATACTTATTGTATATCCTTTCTTAATTGTTTCTTTTATAAGATCAAGATATACATCAAGAGGTAAATTGTAATAATTGCTTGCATGCCACCAGTTATCGTCTTCAACAAGTTCGTGCATTTCATAATATGTTTCCTTTTTCAGCGACATAAAACTAAAATATTCATTCATACTTAGTTTAAGATAATCGTTTAGATATGTTTTTGGTGTGTATTCTTTTCCGTCAATAGTAAATTTCACAGGTGGTTTACCCATATAGTTTTCAAGAATAGCTTTTACTGTAGTTTCAACATGATTTTCGTCCCATGTACCGTTTTCTTTAATATTTTCAAGAAAAGTCTTTAACTCTTTTATCATTTTTCGATGCGAATGATGTTTTCTTCCCACTTCCTTGCCCGAATATACATCTAAAGGCACAATGCCGTATTTTTTATATATTTTTGGAATTGCATTTGCCTCGGAGCCTTCATTATAATATGTTTTACCACGTGTTTTTACAAAATCAACAGCGCGGTCAACATATTCCCAATAAACAGTAAACATTTCCGACAACTTAACTTCTTTGCCTGTTTGCCTTTTAATCTCCGATTCCATAAACGATGTTGCAGAATAGCACCAGCAAGTACCCGCATTTCCCTGTGATATTGGCTTGTTATGCCATACAGTAGTATAATCATCAATATTTACAGGATAAGTTTTGTTGTTGTTATCAACCGAAAGATATTTATATGGTTTTGTTTTTTTATTATTATTTTCTTGAGCATTAACATCTTTTAAAATAGAATTATAGTAAAAACTTTCACCTTTATCATATTCTTTAAAAACAGCTTTATCTTTCTTGTCTTTTTTATCTTGAGCAAAAGAAGCAAAGCCTACAAACATTATTGCTAAAACAAATAGTAATAGATTTTTAGTTTTCATATTTTGTCTATTGATTAATTATTGATATTGTATTACAAGCAACTATACCTGCGGTTTCTGTTCGTAGTATATTATTACTCAAAGATATTTCTATAAAATCATTCTCTTTTGCAAGATTTATTTCATCACCGGTAAAATCACCTTCAGGACCGATTATTATTAAACATTTTTTATTTTTTATTTCAAAATCGTGCAAATATAATTTTTTATTTTCCTCACAATGAGCGATAAACTTAAAATCGTAATTTGTAGTTTCGGCAACAAATTTTTTAATATTTGTTAAGTCATTTAATATTGGGAAATATGTAACAGTAGCCTGTTTCATAGCTGATTGAATAACTTTATTAAGTCTGTCGGGCTTTAATATTTTTCTTTCTGACCTTGAACAAAATATAGGTGTAATTTCATCAATACCAATTTCTGTGGATTTTTCAAGAAACAATTCAAAACGGTCAATACTCTTTGTTGGAGCAATTGCAATATGCAGATAATAATCTCTTTTGTTATATTTATCCCTTGTTTGAATTATTTCAACAATACATTTCTTTGGATTATTGTCAATTATCTTTGCTGTGTGAAGCCCACCAATGCCATCAATAATTAAAATTTCATCTTTAATATTTAATCGCAAAACTTTAATACAATGTTTAGACTCTAATTCATTTAAAGCTATTATTTTTGAAGGTATATTAGGCTCGTAAAAAATATGCATATTTTTATGCTTTGTTGATGCTTATACTTTAAACTATGACAAAAATAGGTCTTTTATCTGATACTCACGGACACCTTGATGATAAAATTTTAAAATTTTTCAGAAATGTTGACGAGGTATGGCACGCTGGAGATTTTGGCAGTATTGAAATTCTTGAAAAGTTGCAAAACTTTAAAACACTAAAAGCCGTTTATGGCAATATTGACGGACATGATATTCGTGCCGGACTTACCGCTCATCTACGTTTTATGTGCGAGAATGTAGATGTTTGGATAACCCATATTGGTGGATATCCCGGTAATTATAGCAGATACGTAAAACAAGGAATATTAATAAATCCTCCAAAACTTTTTATTTCCGGACATTCTCATATTTGCAAAGTTATTAATGATAAAAAACTAAAACTTTTACATATAAATCCCGGTGCTTATGGCAAAAGCGGTTTGCACAGAGTTAGAACAGCTGTACGCTTTGAGATAGATAAAAACAATATTCAAAACCTTGAAGTGCTTGAAATAAAGCGATAGATTATAAAGAATAAAAAATGTTAAACAAAAATATCTTTACTTCGTAAACCCTTTAAAAATTATTGTAAAATTCCTATTTTTATTTAATATCCTCTTTATAAAATCTTTCAAATTTAGCAAAGAAAAAATCACTTTCAATTACAGCATTTTCATCGCTGTCAGAACCATGAACAGCATTTTGCTGAATTGATTCGGCAAAGAGTTTTCTTATAGTTCCTTCTTTTGCTTCTACAGGATTTGTTGAACCAATAAGTTTTCTATATTCTGCAACAGCATTTTCCCTTTCTAAAATAATTACTACAATTGGACCGGAGGTCATAAAATCAACTAATTCATTATAAAAAGGTCTTTCTTTATGCACGGCATAAAATGTTTTGGCCTCGTTTCTTGTTAGCCATAAATATTTCATTGCTACTATATGAAACTCATTGTCGTTTATTAATTTTAATATAGGACCGATGTATTCGTTACTAATAGCTCCGGGTTTAATCATTGTAAAAGTTATATTGCCAGCCATAATTTTTATTATTTTAATTAACAACGAATATAGTAATTTTATTAAAATTCTAAACAACATAAATTAATAAATCTATAAATATGATTTAAAGCACAATGTAATTTAGACTAATATTCTTTGAAGATATAATTTTTAATAATTACTTTTGAAGATATATTACAAAATTAATAACAAGCTAATATAAAGATAAATAACTATGGACAAGATAAAGGTTGCAATTAATGGTTTTGGTAGAATAGGCAGAAATGTTTATAAAATTGCTTTAGAAAGAGAAAATATTGAGATTGTTGGAATCAATGATCTAACAGATACAAAAACTTTAGCACATTTGTTAAAATATGATTCTACTCAAGGACAATTTAATGGAGAAATAAGTTACGATGATAATAATATTATTGTAAATGGTATAAAATATAATGTTTACGCCGAAAGAAATCCTGCAAATATTCCATGGTTAGAAACTCCGGATGTTGTTATTGAATCAACAGGAATTTTTCGTGCAAAAGAAAGTGCAAAAGGAGGCTATGGCGACCATCTTAAAAACGGCGCTAAAAAAGTTATTCTTACTGTGCCATCAAAAGATGAAATTGATGCAATGATAGTATTGGGCGTTAATGATAATGATTTGAAACCCGAACATCAATGTGTTTCTAATGCAAGTTGTACTACAAATTGCCTGGCACCTATTGTAAAAATTCTTAACGATAATTTTGGCGTTGAAATAGGGTTTATGACCACTATTCATGCCTATACTAATGATCAAATGATATTGGATGCACCGCACAGCGATTTACGAAGAGCAAGATCATGTGCTGTATCACAAATACCAACTACAACAGGTGCTGCCAAAGCTGTTGGCAAAGTAATTCCCGAATTAAACGGAAAACTTGACGGTATATCAATTCGTATTCCAACTCCAACAGGTTCATTAGTTGATTTGGTAGTTAACTTAAAAACAGAAGCTTCTACCGAAGAAATTAATGCAGCTATGAAAAAAGCAGCAGAAGGATCTATGAAGGGAATTCTTGAATATACTGAAGACCCAATAGTTTCTTGCGATATAATTCACAATTCACATTCATCAATTTTTGATGCTTTATCAACTATGGTAATTGGTAAAACAGTTAAAGTATTGTCGTGGTACGATAATGAATGGGGTTACTCATGCAGAGTTGTTGATTTAATAGAAAAACTTTAATCTTATAAAAGCGGATCAAATTGATTCGAAACTTTTGCAAGGTAAAATAACATGTATGGCACACTATACCAGCCACATAACACATCTATAGCAACATGTTATTTATTTTAAATATTTAAGTTAGCATATTTTTTGCTCTATCTTTTCGTTAAAATATTTTTTAAATTCCTCATATACAATAGTAAACTCTGGATTTAAAAAATATTTTGTCTCGACCTAAACCAAAAAATATTGCCTTGCAAAAATCTCGATTCGCTTTTTTTATTTCCACTCGCTTACTTCTCCATTAAGAAAAATAACTTTTTTATTTGAATATTGCCAGGTTTCCATTAATCCGTCAAGAGTGTTAGTGTTTGATTTACTCGTTGGTTTGCCAAGGCTTTCAAGCACCATTCCATGACTCATTCCTTTCCAAAGCTCACCATTCATAAGTTTAACAGCTTTTTCTTTCCCATAAATTTTAGCAAGTCTTTTATATTTTGGGTCATTAAAATCAACACTTCTAACAGTTGTTGTTGATGTATTTTGTTTCTGAGTAGTATTTGATGATAAGATTTTGTCAATCTCCGGATTACTTGAAATACTTGAATAATTCAAATATCCGGTTTTTCCAATATAGGAAATTTTTAAATATAATCCTTCATGCTCTCTGTAAACAGTAATTTTTTCACCTTCTTTTATTCTTGCCAGTTCTTTTCCCATTGACGAGGGCTTATCTCTTAAAATTCCTTCAAGCGAATTTACAGTTGCAGTTACTGTACCACCACTACTCGAAGTTGTCAGAGTACTTTTCTTTTGTTCTAAAATTTTAATTTCCGCATTAATTTCTTTTAGTTCTTTTTGATATTTTTTGATATTTGCCTGAGCACTACGCTTTTTAATATTTAAAGTATTTATTTCGGAATTTATAACGTCAATACTTTGTGAAAAACTATTTAATGTAAAGAGAACTAACAGTATTATTAAATATGATTTTTTCATAATTCTTTATTTAAATATTAATGACATAGCAAAGATAATAAAAACTAAAATAATAATTATTCGTCCACAGTAAATTTCAATGGAAATATATAACAAATTTATTTTCATATAATAATTTGTTTGTCGTTTGATGTTTATTTTTAACATTTTAATAATTTTTATAGCACCGACAAGTTACAAATGTTTTAAATCATGCAAATAATTACTATTATTATTATTTTTGTCCTGCTAAAAAAAAATTATGTTACGATTAATCGAAGATTTTGTACAATTAATTTACCCAAAGATATGCTTATCGTGTGGAGTAAATTTATTAAGAAATGAGACTACGATTTGTACAAAATGTTTATATCAAATACCAAGAACAAATTATCACAATGATGTTGACAATCCTGTTAGTCAGTTTTTTTGGGGTAGAATTCAGGTAGAGATTGCCACATCTTTTTATCATTTCCAAAAAGGGAGCAAATTTCAGAAACTAATTCATCAATTAAAATATAGCGGACACAAAGAAATTGGTTTTGAAATTGGTAAACATTTTGGCTCAGAATTAAAAAATTCTGATAATTTTAAAAATATTGATTTGATAGTTCCTGTTCCACTACATCCAAAAAGAAAGAAAAAAAGAGGTTATAATCAAAGTGACTGGATCGCTTTTGGCTTATCCGAAACAATGGGCATTACTGTTGATACTAAAAACGTGTACAGAAATATAGAAACAGAAACTCAAACAAAAAAAAACAGAATGGAACGATGGAAAAATGTAGATTCAATTTTTAAAATAAAAGATTTTTCTGCTTTCGAGAATAAACATATTTTATTAATTGATGATGTTATTACTACTGGAGCAACAATAGAAGCATGTGCTACTGCTTTGCTTAAAGCGAAAAATTCAAAAATAAGTGTGGCAACAATGGCTGTTGTTACTTAGAATTCCAACGAAATGTATCAATTTCAAAACCTGCAATATCAATAACTCTGTCAATTACAGTTGAAACTAATTGTTCAATACTTTTGGGATTACTGTAAAACGAAGGATTAGCAGGACAAATAATTCCTCCGGCTAAAGTAAGTTTTCTCATATTTTCAATATGAATAATACTTAGTGGTGTTTCTCTAGTAACAAGGATAAGTTTTTTACGTTCTTTTATAATAACATCAGCACAACGACTAATTAAATCATCGGATATTCCATTTGCAATTCTTGCTAAAGTTCCCATTGAGCATGGACAAACAATCATTGTGTCATATTTGGCAGAACCCGATGCAAAAGGAGCATGAAAATCCTTATTGTTATATGTTTTAAATGGAAGTTTGTTAAAATCATTGTTTTTCAACTCACTTTTCCATATCAATTTTGCATTTTCAGAAAACACCAAACTTATTTCAGAATACTGGTTTGGTATTTTAATAAATTTATCTATAAGTGTTTTTGCATATATCGACCCACTTGCACCGGAAATAGCTATTACTATTTTTCGTTGAACCTGCATATTAAAACATGTAATATAAAGCTACACTTAAAAGATTATTATAGCTTCCCCTGTCACTATAATATGTTTGGTTACCCGGATGTGGTCTAATTGGTAAAATTGAATAGGAATATTTTGCGTTAGCAATAAAATGGTCGGAAAATTTATAATTGGCTCCAATAATTGCATTTAGTTCGTAATTTTCAAAAGGTGGTTCAGGTTCTAAAAAACCATCTCCATCTTTATCTTCTAATGCTCTAATTAAGTATGCAACTCCAAAACCACCTTCAAAAGATATTTTTTCATCAAACTGATAATTAACAAGTAAAGGAACTTCAATATAATCAAATTTAAGTTCAAAATATATTCCATGTTTTTGGCTTTGACACTTGCTTCCTTTTTGTATATATTTTATTTCAACCTGTCCACCCCAATCTTCATTTATCATAAAATTTGTAAAACCCCCAAATTGAATTCCGGGTCTGTCATAACCCGCATAGTTATCACCATCAACTTGTGATGCTACAAAACCACCCAAAAATCCTGCATGAAAACCATCTGCTTTTTGGCCAAAAGCAACAGATAGATTTAATATTATTAACAATAAAATTTTAATTAACTTCATTTTATTCAATTACACTGGTTTGTTCTGCCTGGATAACTTCTCCAGTGGTTTCATCATATATATAAGCCACAATCATACAATTTTTTTCACCCCATGCAACATCTAAAGTATATGTATAACTTTTTTCTAATTCTTCTTCAGCAGCAATGCTTCCTAAAACAATCAATTCGCCCCAAGTATCAGTAATTGAAACCCTAAGCATATGCATATGAACATAATCTGCAACAATATTAGCTCCATCAGCCTGAGGCGAAATTAAACTATCTTCTGTTATAACAACAACCAATTTGAGATTTGTGTTAAAATCAGTTAAAAAAGTAGACTTTATTGTTGCATTAAGTTCGCGCGAAGTAGCATTAAAAGAATTAGATATTTCTATATTTATTTTTGAACTTGTTCTAAGAATAGAATCTACATAAGTCGCCCAACTATCATGTGATATTAAAGGACTACTTCCTTTTTTTATTCTATTAACCATTCCCGTAGGTAATCCTTCATTTTCCGCATCATAAAAATCGCCTAACATATCACCTGCATCGCTTTTGTAATCAGGAGGGTAAGTTGAACCCAAAGGCTGAGCAAAAAAACCATAATGCATTGCAATAGGTATTATTAATGAATCGCCATATGTTTCAATTAATTGATGTAATTGTTCGTGTGCATCAGGACAGTTTGTGCATCTGTGACCTGTAAATTCTTCAACAAGTACTTTTTGATTTCCTGGTACAGGAGGAACAGGTTTTGTATATGGTTTGTTAATTTTATCACAAGATAAGATTACTGATAATATAATAAAAATTGAAAATAGTCTTATAATATTTTTCATAATACTTTAATTTAAAAACTACTTGTAATTGACAATGTTAAACCATTAGCTGCCGGAACATTACGACACACTCCGCCAATACACATAACTCCCTCTCTTTGTTTGCCATACCCAATTTGGATTCTATTTGTTCCTTTCTTATAACCAATTGACACCTTTGGATAATGAACTTTTTTCTCCGAATCAGAATTCCCGTAATTATACTGATCCATAACTGTAAAAAACCAATTTGGAATATTGTATTCAATTAAACCAGAAACCCATTCGCCATATTGGTCTTTGGTATAAAGTTCCTGTATTTCAAAGCGAATAGTATTTCTTGATTTAATTTTATAAGTAACATCTATTATTCCAATATGAGCATGAATTTTTCCGTGCCAATCTCCTGCTCCATGAATAACTGAATTGTTATATATTTGATTTTGATAAATTATTTTACCTTTTATTTTTTTATTTACTTTTTTACTAATCTCAATATTTAAATCCTGATAAAATAATTCATCACCAATTTTGAAAAATTCTGATGTATAACCATCAGTTCCTTTTTGTCCAATTACTAAAGAATCTAAGTCTTCAACTTCAACAGCTTCCTTATCTATACTATAAACACTTGAAAAATTAATTGAAAGTCTTGTTCCATATTTTCCACCTAATGTTGATTTTTTCTTAAACAAATAGTTGACTTCGCACTGAAAACCAAATTCTCCATTAAGTTGAGTTGCATAAGGATACATTGCTGCTAAGGAGTATGCATGTGCTTTTGTTATATCCGGGATATAATTGATATTTAAATTTGCAAGAGTTGCGTCTCTATCTAATCTATAACTCATATTATCAACCCGCTTGGCACTTAAAAATACTCCAAGACCTTTCTGAGAATATGAAGTATTAACAATTAACGCTTCTCCTGGCTTGTAGATATAACCATTATCGGAAGAAGGATCATTAATTTTGTATGCATATTCTGTGCTGAAGTTTATTTTTCCGGCAGTTAAATTCAATCTTCCTGCGCTCGCACTAACGTTCTCCGGTAAGTTATAAAAAGGATGGTCATTATCATCTTGGAATTTGCTAACAAAACTTCCTCCTATAGAAATTACAAATTTGGATTCGTCCATTTTTTTAAACAGTTCATTAATTGAAACTTCACCATCAATTCCTCTAATAATTCCATCGCTAAATTCCCAAAATGAACGTTGTTTACTAATAAGTCCCTTTAAATAAATCCCATTAATTGGGTTATATTTTACTTTTACACCCTCAAAAGCATTATCATAACCAAGATTCTTTTCTTCATACGCCCTCAATACCAGCCCATTACCAAATTGCTCATAAAAGCTTCCAACAACAACTTCAAGCTCATCTTTTTTATATGAAATATATTTATAAGGTATCCCAACACCATCATATCTTGAATCATATCCATTTAATGTTGGCAAATATCCTTCATATCTAATTCCTGCCGAAAAATTGCCAAGCATATAATTGAAATTTGCATAAGAATTTAATCCTATTTGTTCGGCAGGCACTGTGGCTCCAATTATTGAATCTTCATTGTAATATTGAAAATCACTTTGAAAACTGCCATGCAGTTGTCCTTTTTCAATTTGTCCAAAAGTTAAAGTTGATGTAATTAAAAGACAAAATAATATTAATAAATTTTTCATTAATGAAATATTTTAGAATAAAACCCTCGTGATTTTTCTTTAAGGTTAAACTAATTTCAAACTACATTTTACTCAATAGACTCACCTTTAGAAACTTTTTTAACAAGTTCATAAAGTTTTTCTTCGTCACCATCACTATATGATGCATGTTTCCAAACAATATTGCCTTTTCCATCAATTATAAACGTATGTGGAACATTAACAATATTCATAGCTCTTTTGAAATCGCCATTCGGATCTAGTAAAATTTCATATTCCCATCCTTTTCCATTTACAAAAGGTTTCACTCTGCTCATACTTCTAGTATCGTCAACTGATACTGCAATAAGCTTAACACCTGTTTCTTCCTGCCAATCTTCATATTCATCAGCAATTGCATTTAATTCTTTTACACAAGGTTTACACCAGGTTGCCCAAAAACTAATGATAATTGGTTTACCATCATTTGATATATTTTTACTATTAAATATTTTTCCATCAATCGTTTTTAAATCAACTGATGGAAGTTCATTCCCTTGTGAAAAAATAATACTACAATGAGCAATTAAAACTAAAATTATTAATATATTTTTCATTTTTAATTTTTTTAAAAAATACAATTCAAAAATAAAGCCAAAAATGGATTTATAAAACTATAAACTTTTTTGAATATATTCCCACTTCATTTTTAATTACAACATTATAAATTCCTTTTGCATAATTAGAAACATCTATTTCTAAATATTTATCATTAGTATTTTTAATTTCTTTATTAAAAATAATTTTGCCGTAAATATTTGAAATTTGAACCAAATTACTATTTGATTTTTTATTATCAAAATCAATATACACAACATTTTGAGCAGGATTTGGATATATATTCAAATTATCATTTTTAATTTTTTCAATACCTGAAACTGTTAAACAAAAATCTAAAGATATTTGGTCATCATTAAATACACTTGCTCCAAAAGAAACAATCGTGCTACTATTCCACATAATTAGCCCAAAAGAATTGCCTCCTAGCCCATTATTTCCCGAATCGTAAACTGTAAAGGTGTAACAGCTATCTTCAAATAAACAAGCATAATCAATATATATATGATTTTCGTCTTCAAAATTTCCTCCCGAAGCAACAACAGTTGTTCCAAGTTTAATATCCCAACTTGTTTGAGAAGGATAATCATCTGTTTTTACTTTTATCGTAATTTCAGTTCCTAATGAGTTTGTACTAAAATTAGAATTTAAATCATCATTGCCTGTATCTTCATCACTTACTCCATTTGGATTATTAATTGAAAATTCAAATACATGATTTCCGTCAATTAACACAGTTATATCATTTAAAGTAATTTGCTCAACTTCATACATATTTAGATTTCCGGTCCAGTTAAATGTATCAATTACCACAGCATCAACTAATGAGTAAATATCTAAAGAAGTAAGAAGCGAAGTGCCATAATTTTGAATTTTTACTTTTGGAGTAACTATTCCTGTGCAATAATCTTCAGCAGGATCAATAATTTCAAAAGCTTTTGCATCATTAATATTTGTTGATAATACGGGACATTGTTGCGCTTCAATATAAATATTAGCAGCTGTTAATTGTCCAATTTCCTTAATAACTCTATCTGGGCAAATTAAATAAACTGTAGGGAAATAATTTATATCATACGAATTATTAATAGCAGTACTGTTAATAATTGGGTATGGTGTTCCCGTTACCCAATCTCCAAGTGTTCCGTACGGATGATTACATCCTGATGTAATTCCATTCAAGCAGTCTAAATTTGATTGGCTATCTCCTTCAACAAAAAACACCATCATATCATCAGTTGTACCTGCATCAACTCCAGGAAATCCTGATGGACCATGGTTTTCGTACACATCTTTTAGTGCATGAGTATTATGATATGACCAACAAGGACCACACCAAACAGCCGAGACATCAATAACTACACTATATCCTTGATCAAGATAATCATATAATGTATGAGTGCTATCATTAATGTCTATTAATGTCCAATTGGGTGCTATTTCTCCATCTGCTAATTGAGAAAAACCTGTATTATTAAATAAAAATAATACAATTGAAAAAATAAAAAGTTTTTTAATCATAAGAAATAAAATTTAAAAAAAACGGCAACACTTTTGCTGCCGTTTTTTATAGTTAATAATATAAGAATTAATTATCTAAAACAATTTTTTCAGTTACAACTGAATTCTCTGTTTTAACTTTAATAATATATGTTCCATTGTTGTAATTTGATAAATCAATTTGTTCAATTGAATTTGCGCTTTTAATTGTTAGTACATTTTCTCCCAGAATGTTATAAATCTCAATACTTGAATTTTCAACATTAATTAAATTAAGAATTCCAGTAGTTGGATTAGGATACATTTGTATACCTTCTTCTAAGAAGATTGAATTATTTCCTGTTTGACAAACAGCAATGTCTGATAATTTTACAGAAAATGCATTATGAATTTCTCTGTTATTTGGATCAGCTGCATCAATTTCATTAACGAAAGCTACTAAATAAAGCTCGTTGTATACCCATGAGGCATTTACGTTGAAATTATATGTTTCACTATAAGAATTTCCTACAGTAGTTGGAGTAGTGATTTCATCTCCCCAAACATCTGATAAAACATCTCTAACAGCATAATAATGTGTCCATGCACTTGTTGCGCCTGCTTGACCGGGACTAGTACTTTCAGGAATATTGTTCTCGGTAATCCAAAAAGAAACACCAATTGTTCCGGTAAAATCATTTACAAAATCACCAAAAATTTCAGCATCTAACACATGAGTTGTTTGACTATAAGTACCACAGATTTCAACTGTTGTAAATGCTGGTTCCGCAACTCTTGCAGCAATAGCATTTCCTCCGTATGGATTACCACACCAAAATGCAGGACCCGGATCTGTATCACCCGTAATACCGGCATCATCAAAGAAATATCTGTCAGCACATCCTGCCGGAGCATAAGTTGATCCTCCATCATTAAATAGTTCAACCATATCGTTTTCACTTTCTGGAATAGTTAAGAAATCATCATAATATGCAGAGTGATGTGTCATTATAACCATATTTGGCTCTGTAGCCATATAGTCATGTAAATAAGTTACTACCGGTGGGCAGTTTGGACATTGTTCTGTTGAGAATTCTTCAAAAACAACTAATCTTTGAATCATAGAACTTGTAATAAGGATATTCTTTGATAATACATTATTTGCCAGATTTGTTTCACCGCCACCATTAACATTAGAAATTGTAACTTCAATTAAGTAAGTAGCTTCAACAGCATTGTTAAATACTACATCATGAGTGAAATCATAGGTTTGACCTGTAGCCATATTGCAAGTAGCTGAATAAGGGCCTATTGGTGCACCACCGTTAATAGTATAAACTACATCAAATGAAGTAATGTTATCTGTTCCAATATTCTGAACGGTTCCGGTAATATCAATATCTGTGCTAGGCATAGCATAAGCAGGGAAAGTTAATGCTGTAAGTGAAGCATCTAGTGCCGGGCAATTACCACCAATTCCGAAAACAGTCCAATCACCAGTTGCAGTAGTTGAATTTTCAGTTACTCCATTGTATGTAACTTCAACATCATTTGATGTTCCTCCATACCAATAGAATGTATAACAATCATTATCTAATAAACATACTGTTGTAAGATCGTTAGTTAAATTCCACTGATAAGCTCCATGGGATGCTATCAATGTATTTGTGCTATTATATATTTCCCATGATTGTCCACCACCTGCATCAGTTGAGACAATAACTTCAATATAAGCATCTCCACTTGTAACTGCTCCACCAAAATTATCATTACTTCCATCAGAATCTCCTGTTAAATCAACACTAGCATTAATAATATAATATCCTAATGCTGAAAAATCGCCGGTTTGTGCAAAAGTATAATCATATGAAGCAGCAGGATTAACTGTGGCTGAAACTGTTTCAGTAACAGAAGCACCCCCATTAATTGAATAACTTACATCAAAACCAGTAATTGCAGCACCTCCATAATTTGTAATTGTAACTGTAACATTTTCTGATGCTGTTAAAGCACATCCTCCAGAGTTATTTGGTGCAATAATATCTGTTAATGCTGCATCAATTATTGTATTCTCGTAAACCGACACATCATCAATATTTATTCTAAACATGTCATAGCTTGGTGCTTTATGATGAAAGGCAATATAAATAGTTTGTCCTGAATAAGCAGATACATCTACAGATCTTTGCCAATAGTTACCGGGCTCTGGTCCAGCAGCCTGTACTGTTTCGGTATGTATTACATCAGTAAACGCAGCCACTGTTGCAGTAGTTGTTGAAACTTTTACTTCATAATACTCAGAAGGCCATGTTTGATCTTGACCAGCCACAAACCACTCTAAAAACACAGTACCACTTGCGGCAGAAAGGTCTATTGCTGGAGTTACCAAATAATTGTCTGGGGTAAATGCTGATCCGTTCCATGATGCAGAAGTCGCTAAATATGACCCCGTATGTGAATACTGAGGAGGACCACTACCATCAAAAGCAAACCATGTCTCACCATCACCATCATTATCGATTTCAGTCCAACCACCACCAGTTAAATTACCACTTTCAAATCCATCAGAAAAGAAAGTAACCATAACATCCTTATTTGTATTCTGAATATTAGGAACTATACATCTTTTAGTTTCTTTAATGTTATTTACCGCATTTTGCTTACTAGTATATTGGGCAAAAGCAACACCAGATATCACCAGTGCTAATAATAAAACATAAAAATTTTTCATAACGTTATTTGATTTTTAAAAATTAATTAATAATAACAAAAATACAACATTTTTGAATTTGTTGGAGAATATTTATTAATAATATTCTCCAGTAGAAATCCGTATTATCTTAAGAAAATCAAAATCAACACATAACAAAGATGAATGTAGAAAAATAAAAGAATATTTTATGTCAAATTCATTTTTTTATCCTTTTGAATATTATGAATATACATAATATTAATTTCTACAATTTAGTAATAAGCCAAATTTTGTTGTATATTTGTACACAAAATTTATACACACATTTAATTTTTGAAGGTTATGAAAAAATATTTACTATTAACATTATTTTCAATTTTTTTCTTGAGTTTTTTACAAGGACAAAATTTAGTATTTGTAGATGGAAATCATCAGAGTGTTTCCGGCGATACAGTTGTTGTAACCGGATTGGATACGCTTAATTTTATGGCTGCGCATTTTAAAGTTACTAATCAAGGTGGCGCAAGTATTGATGTTAAGATAGCAAGAAGAGAGATTGATATTGTACCAGGAACATCAAATAATTTTTGTTGGATAGTTTGTTATCCCCCTGCAACAGATACATCAACAAAAAAAGAGACTATTGCTCCCGGTGATACTTCATTTGCTTCCTTAGATTGTGATTATTATCCTGCGGGTAATTCAGGAAGTTCATTAATTGCGTATACAGCTTTTGATGAAAATAATTTAAGTGATACTGCAATTGTTTATGTTAGATTTAATGTTTTACATTTAGGAATAGAGACACATAATTACAATTACAATATATCATTATATCCTAATCCTGCAAATTTGCAAACAACATTTAATTATGATTTGAATGGAGCAGAAGGATATGTTAAAATTTTTAATGTAGTTGGGAATGAAATTGCTAAACATGTGTTAAAAGATAATAAATTTACATTAAATACTGAAAAATTTCAATCAGGTATTTATTTTTATTCAATTGTGATTAATGGAAAAAAACAAAAAACTAATCGTTTGATTATAGTACATTAACTTTCAATAAACACATAATATATTTAAAAGCCGACAAATGTCGGCTTTTTTGATAATCAAACAGATAAAAGTTATTAACAAATAAAAAAGCAAAGATATAATTTTATATATTAGCATATATTTTATTTGAAATTTAAACTAATAGTTTATAATAAATTAACAAAATTTGATAGATCATTCTACAATAGAACATATACTGGATTCGGCAAATATTGTTGATGTAATAGAAGAATTTGTTTCCTTAAAAAAACGAGGAGTAAATCATATTGGTTTATGTCCTTTTCATGATGAAAAAACCCCATCTTTTACTGTTTCGCCTTCAAAAAATATATATAAATGTTTTGGTTGTGGAAAAGCCGGCAATGTTGTGAATTTTTTAATGGAACATGAAACACTATCATATCCCGATGCTTTAAGATTTCTTGCTAAAAAATATAATATTGAAATTTACGAAAAAGAACAAACTCCTGAAGACATTGAACAAAAAAATGAGCATGAAAGCATGTTGGTTCTTACATCCTTTGCTCAAAAATATTTTTCAGATCTTTTAGAACATAATGAAGAAGGGAAAGCTGTTGGGTTAAGCTACTTTAAAGAAAGAGGTTTTAGGGAAGATATAATAAAGAAATTTCAATTAGGATATTGTTTAGATAAAAAAGATGCCTTTACAAACGAAGCATTAAAAAATGGATTTAAAATTAAATTTCTTGAAAGCACAGGATTAACGATTAAAAGAGATGAGTGGAAAATTGACAGATTTAAAGACAGGGTTATTTTCCCTATCCACAATATAGTAGGTAGAGTTATTGGATTTACTTCAAGAACTTTAAAAAATGACAAAAAAATTGCCAAATATGTAAATTCTCCCGATTCAACAATATATCACAAAAGCAAAGTATTATATGGATTATATTTTGCTAAAAAGGCAATTTCAAAATTGGATAAATGTTACATTGTTGAAGGAAATACCGACGTAATATCCCTACATCAGTCAGGCATTGAGAACGTTGTTGCATCTTCAGGCACAGCATTAACAGACAGACAATTAAAATTGATCAAGAGGTTTACTAATAATGTAACAATTGTATTTGACGGCGATGATGCAGGAATTAAAGCATCATTACGTGGAATTGATCTAATATTGGAAGAAGGATTGAATGTTAAAGTGTTAGCATTACCCGAAAATGAAGACCCTGACTCATATTCTAAAAAATTAAATATAGAAGAACTGATAGATTATTTTAATAAAAATGAAATTGATTTTATAAGTTTTAAAACTAATTTGCTGATTAACGATGCTAAAAATGATCCTGTAAAAAGAGCTCATTTAGTAAATGATATAGTTAAAAGTATTTCGGTTATTCCGGATACTATTTTACGCTCAGAATATATAAAAGAGTGTAGTACAATGTTAAATGTAAACGAGAGGGTTTTATACAATGAAGTTCGTAAGCTATATTTGAAAAAATACAAACTAAAGGAAGACTATACAAAAACTGCTTTTGAAAAAGAAGAACCTCAAAAATTACCACAAATTCCAGGATTTATTGATAAAGTATATTGCGAAGCTCAAGAAAGAGAGATAATATACTTTTTGCTAAATTATGGTGAGCACAAATTTACCAATAATGATGATGAAAAAATGTCAGATATTACAGTATCTGAATACATAATTAGAGAAATACAAAATGACGAACTTGAATTTGAGAATTTAATATATAAAAAAATATTTGAAATATATAATGAATATTTATTGAAAAACGAAACTGTTACAACTAGAATATTTATAAATCACGAAGATGATAATGTGCGAAAACTTTCTGCAGATCTGTTAAGTAAATCTTATCATCTTAGTCCTAGATGGGAAAAAAACGGAAATATTATTGAGTCAGAAGAAATGCGATTAAATAAAGATGTTCCCAAATCATTAATAGTTTATAAAAGTAAAATACTGTTAATTGCAGAAAAAAAATTCAGAGATAAACTTACCGATATTATTTTAAAAGAAGATAAGAATGAAATACAACGCATGATGGTTAAAATTAATGAGATAACAAAAAATAAAAATCATTTATCAAAAAGTTTAAACAGAATAATTTTGTAATAATGTTGTAAATGGGTTCTAGCTTTTTTATAAGTATAGGTATTATATTTCTTATTCTATACTTTTGTTTTCTCTATTGGGTGGTCCTCCATGTCCTTGACCTCTTAATTCTCGCAAAAGTTTATGATTAAATTCTTTTTCGGTATGATGTAAAATAAATACCTTTTTTATTGGTAAAACTTTTTTATATTTTTCAAAATATTCAACCTCTAACTTGGCTATATCTAACTTAATATTTACAAGTCTGCTTGTTTTTTCTTCTAATTCTTTTTCTGAAACACTCTCAATATCATGATGCAATGTTTTCATAATACTTTGTTTTTCTACTCTTAATTTTTCAAGTTTTTTTCCCAATTCATTATAAACCGGCCAAAATTTTTGTGCTTCTTCAACTGATAGATCAAGTTTTTCTGTTATAAAAGCAATTTTTTTAACTGTAATTTTTTCTTTTTTCTCTGCGTAAGTGCATTTCTGTGCATCAATAGTTATAAGAAAAAACATAAAAACGGATGTTAATATCAGAATTTTTTTCATAATAATTAATTTTAATATTCGTCAATAATTGTATTATAATCTGTGTTATATGCTAGATAATTTAAAATTTCATCGTCAAAAATTTCATCATCATTGTTTGTTTCGGTTTCTTCAACTATTATATCAATAATAGTATTATCATCAATATCAAACATCTCAATATTTGCCATATCGGAGTTGTCTGCTATATTATTATTGTAAGTATTAGAATCTTTTACAAATGATTTAACTGCAATAACTGCAATTAATGCAAAAATAGTAATACTGGCAGCCAAGCTAAGATTGGGTTTAAGAACTTGCAAAAATCTTTTTAAATATGGAAGTTTTTCTTTTTCAGAAATTTTGTTTTGAATTTTTGAAGGAAATTCATCAAAATAATTATCAGGAACACTAAAAGGACTTCCTTTTTCAATGTTTGATAAATTTGGAGCAATATTTTTTAATTCATTATTTTCCATAACTTATTTTTATTTGACTTATAATAGATTAAATGGTTTAATCATTTTCAAAAAAAGTTTCAATTTTTTTTACTGCATGATGATACGATGCTTTTAAAGCCCCAACAGATGTTTCAAGAATTTTAGACATATCTTCATATTTTATTTCATCAAAATATTTCATATTAAATACAATTCGCTGCTTTTGAGGCAAAGTAAGTATTGCTTTTTGTAATTTCATTTGTATTTCATCTCCATCAAACAATTCATCACTTTTAATTGTATTTATTAAAAAACTGTCTTCTTCATCAATACTATAATGATTTTGTTTTCTTTTTTTATTTAAAAATGTAATGGATTCGTTTGTGGCTATTCTGTATAACCATGTATAAAGATTTGCTTCTTCTCTAAATTTGCTTAAATTTTGCCAGGTTTTGATAAAAGTATTCTGTAAAACATCATCTGTATCATTATGAGAAATAACAATTTTTCTGATATGCCAATATAATTTCTTTTGATATTTGCTTACTAACAAATTAAAAGCATAATTCGCATTGTCGTTTTTGAATATTTCAAGTAATTCTTTATCGGAATATTCTGTCATAATAAAAAAATCAAAAATTTCTTGCTAAAAACAAACATGCTGAAACCACAAACGACAAACAAATTATTTTCTCATAATAACAGTCTCAGAGGCAGCTACAATATTGGGAATATCAATATTATATTTTTCAAGTAGCTCTTCCGGTTTTCCGCTTTCTCCAAAAGTGTCATCAACAGCAATCATTTCTATTGGTGTTGGTAGATTTCTTGATAAAAATTGTGCAATACTGTCTCCCAGTCCTCCATTACGTAAATGTTCTTCTGCTGTAACTACAGCTTTAGTTTTTCTCACTGATTCTATGACTGCATTTTTATCTAAAGGTTTAATTGTGTGGATATTTATTACCTCTGCAGAAATACCTTTGTCTTCAAGAATTTCGCTGGCTTTTAATGCTTTCCAGACTAAATGACCTGTTGCAAAAATTGTAAGGTCTTTTCCTTTTTTGAAAAGAACAGCTTTACCAATTTCAAATTTTTGATTTTCTTTTGTGAAATTTGGAACTTTTGGTCTTCCAAATCTAATATACACGGGTCCGTTGTATTCGGCAATTGCTATGGTAGCTGCCTTTGTTTGATTAAAATCAGCAGTATTAATAACTACCATATTTGGGAGCATTTTCATTAAACCGATATCTTCAAGTATTTGGTGTGTTGCACCATCTTCTCCAAGAGTTAATCCTGCATGAGAAGCACATATTTTCACATTTTTATTTGAATATGCTATTGATTGTCTAATTTGGTCATAAACTCTTCCTGTGGCAAAATTTGCGAATGTTCCAATAAAGGGTATTTTTCCTCCAATAGTTAAGCCTGCAGCAACACCTGTCATGTTAGCTTCAGCTATTCCTGCCTGAAAAAATCTTTCGGGAAATTCTTTTTTAAATGCATCCATTTTAAGCGAACCAATAAGGTCGGCACAAAGTGCAACTACATTTTTATTTTTTTTGCCAATTTCAAGTAATCCTGCTCCAAAGCCTGATCTTGTATCTTTATTTTCTGTTGAATTAAATTTTTGCATATTTTTTTAATTTAATCTTATAGCAGTCGACCTGCCTGAAGATATTTTAAATAATTTTTCTATTGTATACAACGTTTTTTTTGCATTTTTTGCCCTATAAACAACCTTATACCTACCGGGTTGTAATGATATTGTTTCGGAACTAACATCTTCCTTAATATTATATATCCATTCCAGTTCATTATTTTTTTCAATATAAATACTTCCATAACCGACTGCTCCAAGTAAAAAAGTTGCCATACCCGGTTGAGGAATTTCAATAGTTGTAGCATAACTTTGACTTATTGCAACATCTTTAACATAAATACGTGGTAAGGTTAAAACTTCAATATCATACTTTCCTACAATATATTTTTCTTTTCTATTGATTTTTTGAACATTAAGAGTTTGCATGCTGTCTTTTTTTCTCAAAATAAAACTCAAATTTTGATATTGCGATCCTTTGGTTTTTAATAATAGTGTTCCTTGTGGTGCATCGCATGCAATTATTTTATGTTTTCCGGGAACAAGTCTGAAACTATCAACTTCTACAGAAGGAATAGTATGAACAATCATTTTGTAAGTGATAAAAGGGTCGAGAATAATAGTATCAGGGTTTCCTCTGTGATTTATTGTGTGCATATAGTTTTGCTTTATTTTGCCAGAATGAGTATCAATAAATGTCATATTCACATTTGTTTCTGTTGGCAGTCCGCTGATGTCGAGCAGGTTTACCTGGCAGGTTGTATTGTTTAATGCTTGCGAAATTACAACACCTAAAACTTCTTTAAATCTTTTTTCATCTGATGCATCATAATATTGTCCTACACATTCAAAAGTCTTTTTAAATTCCAGATCTAAACCTATTCCAATTACAAAAGGTTTAAGCATTATTCCTTTTTCCTGAAGAGCCAATGAAACAGCACATGGGTCGCCATCGCATGCTTCAATACCATCAGTAATTAAAATTATAATATTTCTGCAATCTTTACAAACAGGAAAATCATTTGCAGCAAGTTCAAGGGAACGTGCTATTGGCGTTGTTCCTTTTGGGTAAATTTTATATAACTGTTTTTTAATTGTTGCTCCATTTTTATATCCAAA
Organism: uncultured Bacteroidales bacterium; assembly: GCA_964442075.1. Lineage (GTDB taxonomy): Bacteria > Bacteroidota > Bacteroidia > Bacteroidales > CAYTAU01 > CAYTAU01. Next base: position 15,331 of record CAYTWH010000028.1, on the reverse strand, counting down.
AGGCACTTCAAGCTTGGTATCATCGCAACGTTGCGGTGGTACAATATATTGATGTCCATAAACACGCAATGCTAATTGAATATTATCAACCTGTTGCAAACTATCAACCATATTAATCAGCAAATTTCTGGCAATGTTTATTTTTTTTCCACTCTGCCATTTACCCATCATACTTTGTGAACCATCAAAAATAAACAAAATACGTGTTAATGGTCGTTGTACTTTTTGAGAATGCAATATAAATACACTACATAAAACAAATAATATTGAAATTAAAAACCTTTTATAAAATATCATAATTTTAGACATTTTTAATTTTAGTTCACTTTAAGTACTAATTTTTAGAAATCTCCCAGAGTTTCCTCAAGTTGTTCTAATGCTGATTTTAATTGCTCATCGTTTGGAGCAACACCATGCCATTTATGTGTTCCCATCATAAAGTCAACTCCCATTCCCATTTCAGTTTTCATTAATATAACGATTGGTTTACCTTTTCCCGTATGTGAAATAGCTTTTTTTAAGGTTTCTATTACATCTTCCATTACATTTCCGTTCATTTGCAATACTTCCCAATCAAATGCTTCCCATTTTGCTTTTAAATTACCTAATGATAATACTTCATCAGTAGGTCCGTCAATTTGTTTTTTATTATAATCGACCGTTACTATTAAATTATCAATTTTTTTATGTGCTGAAAACATTACAGCTTCCCAAATTTGCCCTTCCTGTAATTCTCCATCACCCGTTAAACAAAAAACAAGTTTATTGTCTTTATTCAATTTCTTTGCCAAAGATGCACCTGCTGCAACAGATATTCCCTGACCAAGAGAACCCGATGCAATTCTAATGCCTGGTAAATTTTCTGCTGTGGCAGGATGCCCCTGTAATCTGGAATTTAATACTCTAAAAGTGTTAAGTTCCTCAATATTAAAATAACCGGAACGTGCAAGTACGCTATACCATACAGGAGAAATATGTCCGTTTGAAAGGAAAAACAAGTCTTGATTGTTTCCATTTATCTCAAAATTTTTGGGATCATGCCTAAGAATATCAAAATATAATGCAGTTAAAAAATCTGTACAACCAAGCGAACCTCCGGGATGTCCACTATTTTGAGCATGAACCATTCGAACAATATCACGCCTAACTTGTGATGCAATTTTCTTTAACTTGTTAAAATCTGTCATAATAATATTTGTTTTTTTTGTAAAAGTAATGGTTTTATACTTTGCAGATATTTAAAGTTGATAACTTTGGAAAAGTTTAAGAAATTAATCAAATTGCAAAATTATTGCTTGTTGCTTGCTTAAAAATTTAAAAAAATGGTGCAACCTTTTCAAAGAGATTTCGTCTTATTATATATAACCTTTAAAAATGTATTATGAAAAAACTTTACTTTAATGTTTCAACACCGATTTTACTTTTCTTAAGTATTTTCTTTTTTCTTTCTTTTTCTAATTTATTAGTTCAGGCTCAAACAGGGAATTGTACTGTTCTTAATCACCCATGTAATAATGATGGAATACTTGCAGTTGAGATTACTTCGGGCTTAACACCACCATTAACATTTAATTATTGCGATGGAGTTATTGTTCATTCCAATATTAATGTAATGGTTGATACTGCCTACGGTTTAAATTATGAACCCTATAACAATGTTATTGTTACTGATAATTTTGGAGGATGGTTATATCTTTGGACAGGTTTTCAAGCACCTTTTAGTATTGATTGGGCAAATATAACACACGCATTATGTCCTGATACTTTAGGTACAATTGAATTTACAATAAACGGAGGAGCTTATCCTGCTTCTGTTGAATACTTCTCATTAGCAGGAACACCTTATGGAATCGGGAATCCAATGGATTTGCCTGTTGGCTCATATCAAGCTTTTATTACAGATAGTAATGGTTGCGTAAGAGAACATAGTGATTCCATATATGCATTATCAATAAATCAATATTCAAATATAGATTTTGATATAACAACAACAGAAGCAAGTTGTACCAATGGAACAGCTACGGTAACAAATATTACAGGAGGAATACAGCCCTATACTTATCTTTGGTTTAATGGTTTATCATTGAGTTCAATTAATAATTTATCACAAGGAAATTACAATGTAACAGTAACAGATTCAATAGGGTGTTCAACTTCTAAGAATGTAAATATAACTCAAAATCCTAATATTAGTGCTTTTTTCACGACAGTACCTGCAACTTGTTTACAAAACGATGGCAGTATAACCGCTTATGGTTCAAGTGGAGTTACTCCATATACATATTTATGGGAAAATGGGAGTCAAACACAAACTATTAGTGGATTATCAGGAGGAACATCTATGTGGGTAATTGTTACTGATGCTAATAGTTGTTGGAGGAAAGCTTACAAAAATTTGAGTAATACCACACCAATAACTGTAAATTATTCAACTACTACATCTTCTTGTTCATCACCTACAGGCTCTGCAACCTTATCTATTACAGGAGGAACTTTGCCATATAGCGTTGTTTGGAGTACCTTTCCTGTACAAACAGGCATAACGGCATCAAATTTACCATCGGGTACATATCATTTTGAGGTCACAGACTCTGTTGGATGTGTACGTACAGGAAATGCAATTATTCCCGATGAAGGAAATTTATCTGTAAATGCTTATATTGACCATGCAACTTGCAATTTATCAAATGGCTCTATTACTGTAAATGTAAGCGGAAACAATCCTCCATTTACTTATAATTGGAGTAATGGTGGAACAACTCAAATTATAAATAATTTACAGCCCGGCTCATACACTTGTACAATAACAGATAATATTGGTTGTTTTATAATAAGAACTAAAACTGTTCAAGAAATATCACCAATTGATCTGACATTTGTTACCAATCCTGCTTCATGTATTTATACCGCAGATGGAAGTATAACTGTTAATATTATAGGAGGGACTTCACCTTATACTATTTCCTGGACAGGAGGACAAACAACTCAAACTGCTACTAATCTTATGCCTGGTTTTTATCATTGTTATGTTGTTGATGCAAATAATTGTTCAAGAATAGAACATATTTATTTAAATTACGATCATAATAATGATTCATGTTATTGTACATTAACAGGAGTAGTTTACGTTGATGATAATAGTAATTGTATTTATGATGCAGGCGAAGAATTAGTACAAAATGTAAATATGCATTGCGATTATTTCGGTCATAATTTTACTGATACAGCAGGCGTTTATTCATTTATTGTACCAACCGGTAATTATACATTATCAGAAATAGTTCAAAATTATTATCCATTAGCAACTTGTCAGAATAATTTAATTAGTGTTAATGCAACTGCTGCATCAGGTTGTGTTATTACAAATAATTTTGCTAATGTTATTAACCCTTTACATGACATTAGGGTAACATCATCTCCATATTATGCAATACCTGGCAATATATACACTCAACATGTTATAGTTTCAAATAATGGTACAATAACAGAAAATGATATTCAATTAGGATATGCACATGATGGTCAGTTGCCATTTTTAAATTCATCAATACCATTTTCACAAACTTCTCCAATTAGCTATCCAAACTGGTATAGTATAAATTCAGGATTCCCGACACTTGAGCCTACAGAACATCAGTCAATAACAGTAAATTATAATGTGCCAACAAATATTCCTCTTGGTACAGAGGTTGTATTTTATGATACAGTTGCTTATGCTCAACCCATATCATTATGGACAACAGATTATTCTCCATGGAATAATGTATTGCTTTATCCGGTTACAATAAAAGTTTCTTACGACCCAAATTGCAAAGAAGTATTTCCGAGAGGAGATGGTGCTGAGGGATTTATAACTACAGATGACACAACACTAACATATACAATTAATTTTGAAAATACAGGAAATTATTATGCTTCAAAGGTTGTATTAGTTGATACTCTTGATTCGAATCTTGATTGGATATCATTACAACCCGGTTATTCAAATCATTATTACACAGCAGATTTGAGTGAAGATGGTATTTTAACTTTTACGTTCAACGATATAAACCTACCTTGGTCAAGCGAAGCAGCAAAAGGCTACGTAAGTTATTCAATCAGACAAAATCCTTCATTAGCAATAGGAACAATTATTGAAAACAGAGCTTCTATCTTTTTTGATTACAATGCACCAATAGTTACAAATACGGTTATTAATACAATTTCAGAACCTGTTGAAGTTCCTGAACATATTGAAGCAAATAATTTGCTAGTATATCCAAATCCAACAAGCGGTATTCTGTACTTTAAAAATGTTGATAATGCACAAATTACTATTACAGATTTAACAGGAAGAATTGTAAAAAAGAAAAATAAAGTAAATAAAAGTATAGATATTAATTTTTTGAATCCAGGATTATATATAATTACTATAAAACAGAAAGAAAATTTAGTAACAACAAAAATAATTAAAAATTAAATTTTAAGTAAAACCAGAATTGTTCTATCTATTATGTAATACAATATTAAGAACAAGTTTGGAAAAGTTTCAGAGAATAGAATGCAAGCCTGTATAACTACTTTATCAAAGCCAAACCTTCAATTGCCGAAGCATTATCGGGAGATAACATTATAACTTTATTAAACAGGACTTTTGCTTCGCGAAGTTTGCCAACAAAATAATTACACCAGGCATACATTATCAAAGAATCATAAGTGAATGGATAATGATTCACATTTTTCTCAAAATACTTTAATGATTTTTCATAATCTTTTTTACCATAATAGATCATTCCAAGTCTATAGTTAGCTGTAGAGTTTGATGGATCGAGTTCAAGAATTTTATCATAAGCTTTTATTACAATATTCCAATTGCCCATTGAAGATGCTGGAAGTACAATTCCCAATCTTGCTTCAATAGAATATGGCATTAAAGTAATAGCCTTATTGTAATATGCTTGCGATTCGGTAAACAATCCCGACAAATATGTTAACCATCCCAAACGCAGATTGATCTCATAAGAATCTTCATTATAAACTTTTTTTAATTCTTCAACACCTTTTGAGTAATCACCATTTGTTTCATTTGTATAACTTGTTTTAAAAGCTAACTGAACTTTTTCATAATCCTGAGAATAAGCATTACTTGAAATAATTAATGTCGTTGCTAAAAATAAAAATGTAAATTTCATAATAATTAAAATTTATAGTTTAAACTAAAAATATATGATTGGCTAATATAATCATAAAAATCCGGGATAACATATCCTGGGTTCATAAATTGATCTGTATATGCATTATAAAAATACTTATTAAACCTAAAAGATAAATTTACTTTTTTACAAATAGAATAAGATAATAATAGGTTTATTTTACGAGTAATATTATCTGCACCATTATAAATCAAATAGGCATTATTCTCATTATAATTCTGTTGTTTGCCAAGTGTTATCGATGCCTCAAATTTAAGTTTACTTAATTTAAATGCAATTGCCTGATCAAATACTGTATTTGTTGTTGTATTGAAACACTCAACAACTTTAGTTCTTGTGTAAAAATTTGTATTCCCAAATGGATAATATGTATATGCTAATCCAATTTGTTTTTGTTTTTCAAAATTAAAGTTTGAATATGAGCCAAATAGATTAAAATTCGACCTGTTTATTCTTTTGTTTATACCTAAAAATAATACAAACTCTGTGGAGCTATAATTTTCTTCTCTAAAAACTGGCTCTGGTGAATATAGAGAATCGAAAACCATTCCTATTCTTGTATACTCACTATTAATATTTGCAACATGTAAAGCTATATCATAATTGTAATTATCTTTTAGTGTATTGTTGAGCCCAATATAATATTGTATCTGATTAACTTCATGATCCGTTCTTTCTTCAAAAATATCACCATGCACAGTACGTTGAAGGTTTTGAATATTTAAATATGTAAGACTATGGATCATTGTTGCTTTTTCACTAAATGGATGTGTAATTCCTGCATTAAAATACGAACTGTTTTTTATTAAAATTTGATCATTAACAAGATACATGCTTCTAATATCTGTTTCTAAAAGTTTCTCATAATCTACATTTTGGACTATTCCTCCTTCCATAAATAAACTTGTAATCTTAGGTGAGGGAGCTTTATTAAATTTCATTTGCTGTTCAAAACTTAATGTTCTTCCATACTCTTTTGCCTTATAGCTCATTCCTGAAAACAAATAAGAATAATACAAATATTCTTGAAGGAGTGTATCTGTTGCATTAAATGTTATTGCTTTTTCAAAATGCTTATATGCTTTTACATAATTCTTTTTTTCATAATAAGCTATTCCTATTCGCATACGCAAGTAATAATAATCAATATTGTTTTCAAGACCTAACTCACAGGTTTTAATGAGTTTATTCCAGTCGCCTTTTAGATATTTCTCATAGCTGAGTTCATCAATATTTTTATAGTTTATTGTATCTTGAGAATAAGCGAAGATAGAAAGAGAAACCAATATGATAATGTAGATTACTCTCTTATACATTTGGCAATTTTTTGTTCATTCTTTTTTGTAATGATTATTTTATCAATTCCTTTTTTGTCAATATGAAACTCAAAGCTTTTGCTTTTCACGATTTTGTTAAACCTGTATGAATCAACTTTTGATTTTAATATGATCTTTGAAGTACTGAAATCATCATCAATAGACTGGTAATTTATTTCATATTTTGGTTTTAAATAGATTATAAATGGTGCAATAAAGTCCTGAAGAAATAGAGCCGATTTAGAGAACACAGTATTTGATGGAAGAATATCTTTAAGTGTCATGTCTTTATAAAATCCAAATTGTACTTTGTATGCCGCCAAAAAGAAATTGAATAACAAGGTTTTTTTATCTCCTGTAAAATGCTTAAAATACAGCATATTGTCATTGGTTTCAAAATATGCTGTCGATCTTGAATTTTCGCAATACAAGTATGTATTATTATAAATATCAATTAAAACTTTCCATTTCTCTTTTTTGTTGTTTATTTCAAATTCAAGGGTCTGACCCGGTATCAATTTAAAAGCTTTAATTAGCAATTGGTTCGATTCAACATTTGAAACAATATCTTCTTCTTTAGGCTTAGAAAATTCAATAAATTTCTTTTTCTCCTCATTGTGATTTATATAATATCCTAATGGATAATTTAAAGTTTCTGAACCAATATATGGTGTTGCCTGAACTTGAAAATGGAGATGTGGTTCGGGCGACCTGCCGGAATTTCCAACATTGGCAATTGAATCGCCTTTTTTTACATAATCGCCTTTTTTTACTTTTATTGAATCGGGTTTTAAGTGAGAAAGCTTTGTATAAAGACCATCAAGATGTTTGATAATTATAGTATTTCCCCAGTTTTGATGTAGATTTACTTCTCCAATTGTATTATCTTCAATGCCATCATTAATTTCTTCAATAATTCCATTTGCCGGAGCAATTATAGCTTTATTGTAACAAAAGTAATCTTCAACTAAATCTCCTGAATTTTTATAGCTTTTGTTATCTGTATCCTTAATTATAAAATCCCAAGCATGTTTCCATTTATCTTTGTGCGTGTGTTCTCCATCATGACCCTGAGAAACTGTCCATTCGCCCCAAAATGGTAAGGCAATTGGGAAATTCTTATAATTTTTGAAACGTTGTTTATGATTTAACCAAGCATAAAGATTTTTTTCAGGTGAGTTATGTTGAATTCCTGTTTCTGTAGGACCTTTTTTAACATCTAATCTAAACTTAAGAGCATAAATAAAAAGCAATACAACAATATTAAATGGTAATGAATAAATTGATAATTGATAATATGAGAAAACAATATTTGTGCTTATTGTTATTAAAGCAATAACAGGAACCAACAATATTGTCCATAAATATGATTTATATGATGGAATTAAGAAGAAACCGCCAATTGCTATTGATGTAAGAATATAGTTAAACCCTATATATGTATAATTAAGATCAGTTAGTTCCGCACCAATGAAATCATAAAAAAGGAAGGCTGCATAAAACCCAATTAATGAAAGCGAGAAAGCAATTCTTGAATAATATAATAGCCCGATAGAAATTAATATTCCGGCTAGAACATTATACTGGAAAAATATTGCACCAAGTGAAATAAAATAAACTCTTAGCGATTCCAGAAACTCAATACTGTTCCACCAATTATAAACATTAACTAAACTTTCTCCACCCAGTATATACATATCGTTAAGAGCATAAATCCCCCTTGTACTTATTCCGAGAGCTTCAAAATCTCTGGTAGCAAGTGTTATTATCCATATTGCAAATAAAAATGGAATACTTAAAAACGGCAAACCGTATTTTCCTATAATTCCTTCTAAGGCTATGTTCAATAAAAAAGTTAACAGTGATGCAAAAAACAATACTATATAAAATTCTGTACTTGGGTCAAAATATATTCCAAGACCTAATCCAACGAGAAGTGCATTAAAACCATATAATCCTTTGGATATTTTAAGCTTGTCAAAACCTAAAAGCAAACCTAAAACATTTACAATTACAACAGCAATAAGTCCTGCCAAACCTGCCCAAACATCTATGAAACTTGCCAGAATTAATATTACTGCAAATAACTTATTATTTGAAAAGAATATTTGCGAATAACTTTCAGGAATTCCCTTTAACAGTATTTTAATTGTATCTTTCAATATCTATATTAAAAAATTTATAAATTATTTTTATTTTAGCATTTGTCAATGTTCCACTAAATTTATAGTAGTACACCTATAAATCAATCTTTTTTAAATGTTCAGGAAGTTTTTCCAGTTTAGTTACTGTCTCTTTAGTTTCATTATCGCGAATAATATGTGATTTACCTTTCATATCTATCATCACAATTTTTGGTCGTAAAGTAATAAACTGCATCCATTGTGTCATATTATATGCTCCTATCCTACTAACTACAAAGTGATCTCCTTTTTTCAGTAATGGAAATGTGATATTTTCTCTTAGAATATCAATATTCATACAAAGAGGTCCGTAAAGAACAGTGTTTTCAGTATGATGTGTAAAGGGCTGTGCCGGTGTTATTTTATGTTCATACCAAAATGATGTAAATAATAAATTTACTCCAACATCCATAATTGTAGCACGTTTGCCATCAGCAAGTCTTTTATTTGCCAGAACTGTACCAAGTATGTAACCTGCATCATCAATAAGTGCTCTTCCTGTTTCAAGTATCAACATTGGCAAATTGTCGGGCTTAATTTCAGAATTTATCAATGCATTTGAAATTGCTTCGGCATAATCGTCAAACGAGGGACAAGTATCTGTACCAGGCAAATAAGCACCCTTAAGAGTATTTTTTGAAGCAAAACCACCACCTAAATCAATATACTTTATTACCTGATTATATTTTTGTTTAAGCTTAACTGCAAGGTCTGCCATTTTTGAAGCTGCTACTGCATAAGCGTTTGGAACCATAATATAAGTGCCAATATGTGCATGCAAACCAATTAACTCAAGTTTATTGCTCAACATTATTCTATTCAATGCATTCCAGGCTTCTCCATTATCATAATTAAATCCAAAACGCGACCATTGAGGAAAAACACCTGTATCCATGTTAATTCTAATAGCAACTTTTGGAGTCTCTTTAAGCTTATCAGCTAACTCTATAATTGTGTACAGTTCATCAGCATGGTCTATATGGATTAAAGAAGCGTTTTTTATTGCTTTTGTTAAATCTTCTTTAGATTTATCAGGACCATTAAAAATGATATGTTCTCCTTTTATTCCATTTTCTAAAGCTTTATCATATTCAAATCCCGAAACTACCTCAGCCCACGAACCTTCCTGATGATAAACATTGCAAACCGCATTCATATAATTTGTTTTATACGACCATGCAAATTGTACCTTAGGATATCGTGTAGTAAATGCTCTTTTTGCTTCACGGTATGTTTCCCTGATTGTCTTTTCTGAAACAACATAAACAGGAGAACCATACTGGTCAATAATATCTTTTACTGCAACATTATCAATATGTGTTATTGGTTCATATTCTGTTTTAAGACCAAATTTATTTGGCATTCCTGTGTTTAATTTTTTGATACTTGGTCTTTCAAATAATTTTTTCATCTGTTTGTTTGTTTTATTTTATCATTAAATCATTTACGCATTTCATCACTATAGCTCTCCATAAGTAGAAAGTTTCTCAAATTCTTTAATATCTGTTATCAAATCATAGGAATATCTAATAAACATTTTACCCACGTCATATTCTGTAAAAGGCTCCACATCCATTCCTAATGCTAATTTTACTAAAGCTTCGGGAATATTCTGTCCTGCTCCAACAGCAAGATATACCCATGCAGGAATTCTAGGATTGATCTCAATAATAAACAACTCGTTATCTTTAGTTTTTATTATTTCAAGCTCCATTCCTCCACGCCACTTTGTATCTTTTATTATCTGCTTTGTTAATTCTAACATTTTGTTATCGCCAAGAGTAATTCCTCCCCAAGCTTTGCCCTTATCGGTAATATATTGTTTTCTCATGGGAACGGCTCCAATAGTATTTCCTTTTCCATCGCCCAGAGCAACAACATTAACTTCGGTACCGTAAACAAATTCCTGAATTATTACCGGAACTCCCCATTTAGAACTAATCTTATCATAATGCATTTTTATTTGCTCAATATTGTAAGCTATGTATGCATCATAAAATTTACCTTTTACAAGCAATGGGAATTTAAAATCATCTTTAATGTCAAATATTTCTCCGGCATTATATATTGTTTTACTATTAGGGATCTTAAGATTATATTTTTTGCCAAATTTCGGAAGGTCTGCTTTATGTCTTTCCTCAAATTGTTTTAATGTTGGCAAAAAAGTACTTATCCCTAAATCTTTTAGCTTCTCTGACGATTTCATAAAAGTATATAATTCAGCATCAAAGTTTGGTATTAATACATCAATTTTCTCAATAGAGTTAATGTATTCTAATCTTTGCATCAGGTGTTCTGTACCAATCGAGGGATATGGTATTTGATATGATTTTGGAACAATATCCCGCATATATATTCCTGGTTCAAGACTTTCGTAAGCTAAACCAACAATCTCGGCATCAAAGTCTTTTGATTCCAATATGCTGCGTATTACAGGAATACCAGGTCCCGGATTATCGGTATTGTTTAAGCCTGTTGCAGCAATTTTTATTTTTCTTTTACTCATCCTTATCAATTAAATCGTATTGTCCAATAATATTTAGAAAGTCAAATATTTCTTTATCAACTTCAAGTTCTTCTACTTCGTATTTGTTCATTAAAAATGACTTTATTTCATCAATCGATGAACCTTTTTTTAGCTGGGTAAGAATATCACTACCTGTTTCATTTAATGAATACGATTCTCCTGTACTGGGGTCAAAAATAAACCCTGATTCGCTTAATGCTATGTTTTCTTTAATTTTCATGTTTTGTTAATTTTATCCGTCATTGCGAAGAACAAAGTAAGAAAGCAATCCGTTTATTAAAAAGCAGATTGCCATCGCAATGACATTATATTTTATATAATTTTTAATGCTCATTTAACCTTTAAAATTACCTTGCAAATTTACTCCATACTCTTTTCATAGTTGTTACAAAATTTCATATTAATGTTACGATATTTTTACAAGTTCATTAATAGCAGTTCGTGGAGGTTTGTCCATCTGCTTAAACTCACTTACCGAAATACCTGCTATTTTTTTAAATTGATTTGAAAGATACTGCACACTATTGTAATCCATCATATAAGATATTTCACTTAGTGTATATTCCTCGCTAAGGATTAATTCTTTTATTCTTTCAATCTTATTTAGTATTATATATTTTTCTAAAGTTATGTTCTCATATTTAGAAAATAGTTTAGATATCTGCTGATAACTCATTCCTAATTTCTCTACTATATAATCCGATTTTCTAACAATAGAATCTACATTGTTCAGGTAATGAATTAATTCAATTACTGCGGTTTTTGTTTGTTCAACAATGTGTTCGTCTCTCGATCTTATGAGCTCAAAACCACAATCTGTTAATATTTCAATTAAACGTTCTTCACTTATCTTTTTTGTATCATACTTAATATTAGCATATCCCAGATCCATTTCTTCAACAATTATCCCGGCATGTTCAAACTCAAATTTAAGCACACGAATACAAGATTTAGAGATCATATTCTTGACCTTGATATGTCGTTTTTTTGTGCTCACAGTTTGTTTAGATATACAAAAAGACAATAAGTTTAATTAAACTCAAAAATATATTAAAAATTGTAAGTAAACTAATAATTGGTAGATATCCGTATAGTATCGGCGTTGTATTTGAACAACACCGATGCTTTTATATCTATGATTTTAAGACCATACGACTTAAAATGTCTAATGCTTTATCTTTATATATGGTATCATTTTTACATAATAACTCAAAGTCTTCTTGTGCTTCCTTAATGTATCCGCACTTTAGCAAACTCAGGCCTCTATACCAATGAGCATCATCTGCAAGATTATCATTACTACTATATATTACACCTGTAAATGCAGAATTTGAATTCTCATAATTATTCATTCCCATATAAATATGACCATAAATAAAACTTACCAGACTTGAGTCAATTTTATCCTGATTTAATGTTACAAGCAAATTAAATGCTTCGCAGTATTTTCCATCGTCATGAAGCCTGGCAACACTCTGTAACTTATCGTCAACTATATAGTTTGTTTTAAAATTTTTGTTTAAAATATAGGGTGTATAATATTGTGCAAAAAGTTGATCTTTGATTTCATAAACAGGTCGGTAATTTTTAACAAGTAAAAATGTAAACAAACCAACAACAAAAATAGCCAGTATGGTTTTTTGTTGGCTTTTACCTATTATAAGTTTATTCTTATTAATTAGTGATATCATGGCATTTATCTTTACAGTATAAAGATATGGTAAAGCTATGTTAGGTTTTCTTAATAAAGCTTAATGATTGTTAAACCTGAAATTGCGGTACAGGTTATGAAAGTTGTCCGCCTAAGGCGAAGATTTAGTGGACTAGTAATATTTTCTCCATTTAGAGTTAGGGTAAAAAAACATTAATGATTAATTTTACTAACTTGCATTTGCAAAAAAAAAATTACATAAACGATGAGCCATTATCAATAACTCTAAAAGCGACAATAAACAAACAATATATTTATGGAATATTTAACACAATTGTATCCTAAATAAAATTGATTTTAAAACAACAACTATGAAAAAACTTTTGACAATTTTATTTGCAGCAGCTCTAATAATAAATTGCTATCAAACAAGCAGTAATGCTAACACTAGTAAGGATTATTTAACAATGTCACAGATTGATACTGCCTCCCAACATTTAATTTACAAAGGAAAACTTGTTGAAATATATGTAGAAAAAGCAATTTTTCATTCTTCAACAAACAGTAACTTTCTTATGAAGTTTTCAATAAAAAATATAGGTGATAAATCAATAGGTGTTGACCTTACAGATTACTGGAAAGTTATTTATCCTAACCAATGGGGTATTTATAAAAAACCATACAGGGAAGTTGTTAATGAAGAACAAATCATTCCTGATACTATATTTAACAAAACGGAAATATTTAAAAAGTTTGAGGAGAATTACTTTACATTGATAAAACCTAAAGAAACCTTAAGCTATTATAGAGATTGGAATGGCAGTGGTGAAAAAATTGAATTGGATAACAAAGAAGATTTTTTTATTATCACCATTGATGGTCAACTTTTATTAACTAATGGTGAAGAGCTTGAAAATATAACTTTAAATGAAGCAGACGAGAAAAAAAGAGCTATAGTATTTAGTTATCCAATACTTTTTAAAAGTATTTCTGAAAAAGAAATTATAATTAAACATAATTAATATGAATACTATGAACACATTTTTTATTTTAATACTTGTAAGTATATTTTCCTGCACTACACCGCAAACTTCTACAGATGATAACAACAATAATCAATCTCCTGACACATTAGAATGTAGTAATTTGTATCCCTTTCAAGGCTACTTTATTAACCTTGATGAGAACAATGCTGATTTGATTAATGATATGTCATCAATAAACTTTAAAAACTGCTCAAAATATGCACATCGTTTTTCTAATCCAATTTCTGATTCAATATATATTAATGGAAAGTCTTTTGTTGTTGAACAAAACAAAGAAAAGAGAATATATCAGATAAATATTTTTGAAAACAATAAACTCATAAATATTATTAAACTTCCAGTTGAAGATCCTTTACCCGAAGTGTATGACTATTACGTTTATCTTTTACCCTATAAAAATGATATTATATTTTTTATGGAAGATAGATACACTACTCACTACCAGATTTGCAAATACACTGCTGAAGGTAAAAAACTTCTCTACAAAGAAATTGAGCACACATATATTGACCATCCAGAACCTAATACAAATAATTATAATCGCTATCTTTATTATACAGATTTAACAGCATCTCAAATGATTTTTACCTCGCATATTGCCTTTGCCGATACATTTAAAACCATAATACTATCAATGGATGATTTCACAATAACAGAATATAACAAAACTGCTAATGGACTGATACTAGACAATAATGAAGAAAATCTGCTTGGTTTCGTCACTCAAGATAAGGACCTTTTTAAGGTTCAGATGACAGACAATACAAAGTATGAATTTGAGATTAAGTATGGAGATCCTGCCTGTGAATTTATTTTAAAAGACAATTTACTTTATATTGCAAATTATCACCCTATAGCAACCGGATCAAGCCTACATTGTTTTGATCTTAATACAAGAAAAATGAAATGGACAGCAGATGTAAAACAAATGAATGTAGGTCATTCCAAATATTCAAACAAAGTTACATTATCAATGTACAAGAATAAAATTATTATGGAAGGTAATGAATCCTTCGGTAACTATGTGCAGATTTTTGATGCAGAAACAGGCAAAAGACAAGCTGTTTTTGGTGATATTTTAGAAGCCCCCGAGTAAATTAATTGCTTATAGTTGATTGCGAAACTTATAAACAAACTTATTCTATTTAACCCGAATTAAGATTTATAGATTCATTAGTTCGGTTGTTTGCAACCTCCTAACGATTATGCGGGTTTAAGGTATAAAATTCTGAAAAATTGAGTTTTTTGCCTCAATACCTACCCCCAAACCATAATAAAGAGGCTTATTTGTGTACGTCAGAAGGCTGGTACGATGCCATGTAAGCTTCTTTGCCTGCGTCAGAAGGTTGGTATGATGCCATGTAAGCTTCTTTGCCTGCGTCAGAACGTTGGTACGATGCCATGTAAGCTTCTTTG
>CAYTWH010000027.1:0-50050 GCA_964442075.1 uncultured Bacteroidales bacterium | reverse complement strand
TTGATTTGTCAATTACATCTGTATTATCCGTATTGTCGGCTGTATCGGTTTCGGTATTATCTTCGGTTGATTTGTCAATTACATCTGTATTATCCGTATTGTCGGCTGTATCGGTTTCGGTGTTATCTTCGGTTGATTTGTCAATTACATCTGTATTATCCGTATTGTCAGCTGTATCGGTTTCGGTATTATCTTCGGTTGATTTGTCAATTACATCTGTATTATCCGTATTGTCAGCTGTATCGGTTTCGGTGTTATCTTCGGTTGATTTGTCAATTACATCTGTATTATCCGTATTGTCGGCTGTATCGGTTTCGGTGTTATCTTCGGTTGATTTGTCTATTACGTCAGTATTGTCGGTATTATCTGCAACAAGTTCGGTTGTATCAATTTCTGATATGTCTGCATTGCTTTTAATTACTATGTCTTTTTCAAAAATATCGGTATTATCAGTTTCAACAATTAGTTCGGATTCTTTGTCTCCTATGCCAAGATAAACGCCGTAAGCTGCTTCCTGATCTGCAAGTGCTTTTAGTTCCAGCTCATTTGCTTCAACCAGAAAACTGTATGCTTTGTCGGCTCTTTCTGTTAAAAACGATTTATCTCTAAGCGACCTTGCTTTGCGGAAATTAACATTTGCATTTTTCTCTAATTGCTTACCTTGTTTTGCTTCTTCGGATGTTCCTCTAATTCGGTTTTTTAGAAAGTTATCTTTATATATCCAGTATTTTGTACTGTTTACCAGTTCCGATAGTTCGCTTGCTCCAAACCTGTTTGCAAACATTCTTTTCTCTAACTTTTTTATTTCTTTATTGTTTTTGTTCTTAACTTTTTCGCTTCCCGAAGCTTCATTTATCTGCTTTAATTCATTAATTCTGTTTTCAATCTCATCTGCTTCGTTATGTAGACCTTGCATGGTAGCGCTAATTTTTTTGGTATCGTCTAATGCTTTCCTATCATCTTCTATCAAATTAATTTTATCAATAATGTCTTTTATGTCTATTTTAGGAACATTTTCAACATTTACAGTCGTGTTCATTGCTTCAAGCTTGTCAATTTCTACAAGTGTACTATTTGAAGCAAATTCAATAGGGTCAACTTCCATAAGAATATCAACAGCTATATCCTGATTATACATTGCTTGTTTTTCAAGTCCTACTGCTTTTTCCAGCAATTCAATTCTTTGGTCATGATTTTCGGTATTGCTTGCCTGAGTGTGCAACTCACGCGCTTGTGTGTAGTAGAAATCGGCTTCACTTGTATATTGTTTTGCTATTTTTTTATTGTTGCCAACTTCCGGCAAGGAAGCGTTTAATTCATCTAACTGATTTTTATATAAGTTATATTTTAAGCTATCTGATTTTCCTGATGCAATGTATGATTTTTCCAAATTATTTCTTGCCTCTTGTTCTTTTTCATCTAATCCTTTCAGCAATTTATTTTTATCTTTATTGCTGTATGTGTTTTCGGCTTTATCTCGCTTTGCCTGTATGTCTGCTAAATCTTTTTCTGCTTTTGTTTTTAAAGTCTCTGCAATATGATTTTCCTTTCTGTATTGTTTTAGCTGGTCTTCTTCTTCTGTTAATAATATTAGTGACCTTTCGTTATTGGGGTTTACATTTTTAGTTTCATTATCTGATGTTGTGTTTGTTTCGGTATTTTCAGCAACAAGGTTTTTGTCTTTAATTTTCTTTTCATCAATGTACAGGTCAATTGCATGTTTTTGATGCTGTAAAGCTATTAATTCATAATTCTTTGCTTTTATCAGTTCATCTGTTTTTGTGTCAACATCTCCAATTAAATCGGCGTTTTCTCTTATTAAATTAGCTTTTTCATAATATGCGTTTGCATCTTTTTCAAGCTTGTTGGCAAGTTTTGAGTTTTCATCATCATTAATTATTCTGTTCTTATCTAAAACATCTTTGTAAATATCATATCCTTCTTTGTTTGCATCGCTATATGCCTGATTGAAAGTTAGAAATTCCAGATTAGATTTTGCTGTTGCGATATCAATATCTTTCTTGATTTTCTTTTGCTCTTTAACATCATCTGTTTTATTCAGCTTTTCACTTAAGTCTTCAAGTACCTTTTTCTGCTTGTTCCACTTAGTATATGCTTTATCGGCAAACTGTCTGTCTAATGCAGTAAATTCAATTGTTTCTTCTTGCACTTTTGAATATTCAATATTATTTTTAGGTTCGTATTCTGTTGCTTTTGCCAAAAGAGCTTCGTTTGTTAGCTCGCTATCATCAACCTCGGGGCCTAATTCTTTTTTTAGTTTTTCTGATAACTTATTGCTTTCATCTGCAGCTTTTTTACTGTATGCTGTTAGTTTTTCAAGTTGAACAATGTCTTTCTGTAAGTCTTTTTTTATTTCATTGTCTTCTGTTTTCTCAATATGGGCTTTCATTAAGGTCAACTTCTTTTCTTGCGCTTTAGATAAATTCTCGTAGTAATAAGCATTGAATTTTTCTTTCTCGTATTGCTTTGTTTTTGAGCCTACATCATCATTTTTGCTAAATTTATAAACAGGATTGTTATCAATCAGGTCTTCCTGATAAGAGGTGAAATTAAATGTCTTCTCTTTCGGATCTGTTTTAATTGTTGTTAATTGGTCATTTGCTTGCTTATCTTTAATTTCAGCCAGTTCTTCAAGTTCTATTATTTCTTCTCTTATTTTTTCTTTTTCCTGTTCATTATCTGTTTTTGCCAAATCATTTTTACGCAATTCTGCAATATACCTTAACGAATCAGCTATGTTCTTGTTTACTTGCGATTGATTGTATATTTCTTTTAAGTCATTATTATCTGTTGTGGAAGTTTCGGTGTTGACAGTAATATCTACGGCATCATTTTCTGTTGACTTGTCTATTATGTCAGTATTGTCTGCAATATCACTACTGCTGTCTTCTGTTGATTTATCAATTATATCTGTATTCTCTGATGTATCGGTTTCAGTGTTGTCTGCAATATCCTTGTTGTCATTTTCTGTTGATGTATCTGTTTCAATATTATTTATGTCTTTAGCAAGATTATGGTCGGCAGTAAGTTCACTGTCAAAAACATTTTTTTCAAGTTCTTCTTTGTTAATGTTATTAGCCTTTTCTGCAATATTTCCAGAAGATTCATTGTTTTCAGATAAGTTATTTTTAATATCTTTTAGTATTTCTACTTCATTATTTAAGTCGGCTACTTCTATTTTAAGTTTTTCAAGCTGATGTTTCTCTTTGTTTTCTGTTGCCTTAATTTTTACTTTATCATTTTCAAGTTCTGCAATGTCATCTTTTAATATTGATATTTCAGTTTCATCTTTTGAATTATCTAAACGTTTTTCCAATTCATTTACCTGATTACCAATATCTAATTTGTCATTTTCTGCTGCAAGCAAATTGTTTTTTGTTTCTTTTAGTTCGTTCGCTTTCTTATCGGCAAGTTCTTGTTTGTTTTCTAATTCTGAATCAATTGTTGTATATTTTCCCAAACATTTATTTTGATATTCCCTGTTACTGTTTAAATCTTTGACTAATTGCTCAACATCGGTATCTGAATTTTTTGTATTAGAAATAAATTGTTTTGTATCCTCTACATCACCTTGTTTTTCTGTTACTGAATTTTCTAAATTCTTTGCAAGATTATATGACAATACTGCTTCTTTCTCTAACTGCTTTGCTTTATCATCTATAATATCAGCTTTACCCGGGTCGGTTTGCCTTATTTTATCAGCTTCAATTTGCTTTTCATCTGCCTGTTTGTTCTTTTCGTCTGCTAATATGTATGCTATATTTGCCTCTTTTTCTGTGCTTTTTATATCTTCTTCAATTACTTTTACATCCTTATTCGATTCTTCAAGAATATCATTAATTGAAAGATTATTAGAATAATCTAATTGATTAAAATTGTACGATAATTTATTTTTGTCTGCTGTATTTCCATTATTCTGATTTGTGGTATTTATCAGATCAGAATTTTGATTGTTCTGCAAATCAGCCAGTGGAGTAACTTCTAATTTAGATTTGTATAATATTTCAAATAAGTCATCATATTCTTTTAGAATAGGATCTTTATCAATTTCAATCTTATAAACAGTTACTTTGTCTTTATATGTTTCTCTGCTTGATGCAAAATACGCAAAATCCTCGTTAGCATCAGAAATAAAAAGAAAATCATCATAAGGAGAGTTTGTAGGGAAATCTAAATTTTCAGGTTTCGACCATGCATTTGTCGTTGTATCATAACTTGACTTAAAAATATCATATCCCCCCATTGTATTATGCCCTTTTGAACTAAAATATAAAGTTCTGCCATCAGCATGAATAAATGGATAATCTTCATCGTATTGTGAATTTATAATATTACCTAGATTTTCTTGTTCTCCCCATTCCCCTTCTTTATTTTTTTGTGCTCTGTATATATCTAGACCACTGTTTTTATTATAACGGGAAAAATAAATATATCCCAAATCAGATATAAACATTAATTTTGAAGCATTATTTTTCTCGTCTGCTTTTGATATGAACTCAGGTGTTTTAATTATTAATTTACCACCATAATCATTAAGTTCGTATGAATATTGAAAGTTATCTCTTTTTATTTTTTTGTTATCAAGAACTATAAGGTCGCTTATATATCGGAGTAAATCTTTTCCATTTTTACACATATCTATATATTTGTCAACCTCATATTGCTTTAAAGAAGCAGGTGTAGACTTATTTTTAAAACTCCCGTAATTTTTTAAAGCCTCATCGAATTTATAATTCAAATGTAAAGATCGTCCCATATAAAAATAAATAATAGGATTATCACTTCTTGCAGAAGCGAATTTCAAATAATCCAATGCTTTGACAGTATTAGTATTGGTTTCGATCAAACATACAGCATAACCGTAGTTATAATCAGGGTGTTTTGGATATAAACTTAATAATTGCGAAAACTTTGGCATTGCATTCTCATAATCTTTTTCACCAAACAAACTAAATGTTTCTGCAACTAATTTTTCTTCTCCTTCCGAAAGTTTTTGTGAATGTAAATTATAATTTAATGAAATTACAAGCAACAATATAGATACTATATATGTAATCTTACTTATCATTCTATAGATATATGTGTTTTATTATTAATTTTTTAAAACCGTTACAAACAATTTATTACAAATTATTTGTAAAGCAAATATAATATAAATTATAAAACTAACAATTTCTCATTAATAGTTAATAATCAAAAAATATTACAAGATATTATAAATGATACAGTATGTGAAAGAATTCCATAATTATTAATGCAATTTATTCCATGATATTATTTAAAAAATTAACTTTGAAATTCAATAAAAAAAGTGTGTGAAAAATGAAAAACAGGATAATAGGAACAATTTTAGGACTAATAGCAGGAATAATTGATGTAATTCCAATGATAATAATGGATTTGACCTGGGATGCTAATTTATCAGCTTTTACAATGTGGATAGTAATCGGGTTTTTTATTTCTTCAGTAAACATAAAAATTAATGGAATTATCAAAGGAATTGTAATTGCGTTTCTGGTTTTACTTCCGGTAAGTTTTATCATTGCCTGGCAAGAACCGGGATCATTGATTCCAATTGCAATTATGACAACA
The DNA here is from genome assembly GCA_964442075.1 of uncultured Bacteroidales bacterium. Lineage (GTDB taxonomy): Bacteria > Bacteroidota > Bacteroidia > Bacteroidales > CAYTAU01 > CAYTAU01. The sequence goes on along the minus strand of CAYTWH010000027.1, from coordinate 44,437 downwards.
ATTTTAGGTGGACTTCTGGGATTTGCAATTGATAGGATTGCTAATAAAAAAACAAAATCATAGAATTATTTAAGCAATTCATCCACGGGAAGCCTGATAACAGTCTCAACTCCTTCTATTTCCCAATCTGAGTTAAAGCGGAGTATGTATTCCTTATTCATCTTATCCAATTCTACTTCGTCAGGAAAAAAAAGAAATCCTGCTGATTGCAATGGAAAATCAATATATGCATCATTTTCCAATTCCTGGAAATTCCAGTTTATTGACGGAAATCCCTTTCCTGATTTATTTGCTTCCTCAAGTGTAGGACTACGACCAAATGTAGCTCCTTGTGTTGAGATTTTATCTATCCTTATCCAATTTTCTGTTGCTTTACGGTAAACAAAAAATCCAGGATTACTATGCTTTGTAGCGGATCCATAGCTAACGGAGACCATTTTGACTTTGCTATCCTCATAAACAGTCCATTTTTTATCACCTTTAGCTGGAGCAACACAAGAGTAAATCAATGAATCCTGCGAAACATCTTGCTCACAACTGCACGCAGAAAGGACTGAAAAACAAAGCAAAGGAATTAATAAGCTTTTATAATATTTCATGTTATTTTTAATATAATAATTCTATTTGCCATTATCAGAATTATAGCAAATATACAACATATTATCCAGTAAAAACAAAATATATATTTTGTTTAAAGATTATTTCAAAGTATAACATAATCTGGACAAGTGTTTTCAAAGCTTTTAACAAAAAATATTAAACAATACTAAAAAACATATTTGAATATTAATTGATTTTTAATAATTTTATAGCTGAATTTTTGTCAAATAATTTACAAATGGAAGCTATTTGAATTTAAATGAGATTTTCGAGAGGAATATATTGGTTTTATTGCATAGCTGTAGCTATGGAATAAAAAATATCTGAAGACCAATGAAATCAAGATGTTTCTCGTAGATTTTCATTTTAACTTTAAACAGTTTCATAATATTGGAGGTATATATCAATGGCTCAAAAAGCGATAACTAAATCTAAAACAAAGAGTAGTCTTGAAATTCATGTTGAAAATGTAATTTCGGGTAAAAGAAAATTTGAAAATGTTTTTCAATCAGTATCCCGTATGATACTTGATGGAGAGAATAAAATTGAAAAAGTAATAGTTAACGGTAGAACTACTTACGATTTTAAAGTTTTTCGCGAAGGGAAAAAACATATTATCGGTATGTTTGATGAAATAAACAGTTTTGTTTCTTTTGTTAAAGATGCTGCCGAGGGTGGTTCTTCTTCCGAAATGGCTTTTGTTTTAATTGGCGAACCTGGAAACGGAAAAACTTTCTTTGTCGATTTTTTAAGTAAAAAATATCGCGAATTTGTTGCTCTACCCGAAAACAGAAGATATACTTTCAAATTTACAGGATTGGATAAAATTGGTGGATATGGCAAAATTAAAACTATTGAATCTCAAACTTACGAAGATCCAATGATACTTGCCATGAATCTTTTTGATGAAAAAGAAAAAGGGATTGAATTTATTAAAAAACTTGGAGCAAAAGATAAAGACATTGATAAACTTTATAACAATTATCGCACAATTGGAGCTTGCTCGTATTATATATTTGACCAAATAAGAAATTACTGTGATGGAGATATTAAAAAAGTTCTTGAATTTATTGATATTATTCCTGTACCGGTAAGTGAATCGCGAGGTACACTTACAGGTAAATATGCAGCTAAAGATAAAATTACATCATCAGCAGTAGACCTTCTTGGTGAAGAATCAATTTCAAGACTATTGCATATTACTGATACTGATAACCCTTATCGTTTTGATTTAAGACGTGGCGCATTGGCAAGAGTTGCCGGTGGTGGAATACATTTTGCCGATGAAATTTTCAAAAATAAAAAAGACCTTGTACAGGTTTATCTTGGAGTAATTCAAAACCGTACTGTTGAAGTTGAAGGTTTTAAATGGCCATTAGACACACTAATTATTGCAACAAGTAATAATTCAGAGTTTTCTCGCTTTATCGAAGAAAAAGAACAAGCACCCATTGTTGACCGTTGCAGACTTACTTATATGTCTCATAATACGAATTTCAGACTTCAGGAAGAATTAACTGGGTATTCAATAGGAAGTTTAGACAAAACAACTTTTACCGGAGAGAAATTACATATAGACCCTAATTTAAACTATTCTATATCTGCTTCTATGATATTATCAAGAATGCCTTTGTCTGATAAACTTACACCTGTTGAAATGATGAAACTTTCTGCAGGAGAAGTTGCCGGGGAAAAAAGCATAAAAACATTAAGCGAAGTAATTGACGAACTTAATCGCGAACCTGATGTTACAAAGAGATTTGGACAAAAAGGTCTCGGACATAGAAATCTTGGACGTTCAATACAAATATTACTTGAAAAATCGAGCACACAAGAAGGTAAGTGCATGTATGCAGGCGATGTGTTTGTTGCAATAGAAAGTGTAATACTCGATTATGTACACGAACCGGCCGACAGAACAAAATTCCTTAACGATCTTAAAATTGCAAAAGGATTACATAGAAAAAATATTATGACAACTATTTTTAATGCATATATGGACGAACCAAATGCCGTTGAAAAAGACGTTATGAATTATGTTAACATGATTATTGGAGTTGATGCTAAAAATCTTGGCACTGATAAGATATGGACATACAAAGATCCGCAAACAGGTAAGCTTGTACCATTAAAAATTGATGAATCATTTATTAAAAGCGTAGAAGAACGCCTTGGATTAAAAACTGTTGAGCAACAACAAAGTTATCGTACAACAATTACTAAGATTTACGGTCAGAAAATGATGAAAGACCCGAATTATAATTTTATGGATAACAACGATCTTGTAAAAGCTGTTACCGATGTACGATTAAAATCTGATATTGCAGGCGCCGGTAGCCTTGTTGGCGCATTATCAAACCGTACAAACGAAGAAAATCAAAAACTTTATAACAGAATGGTTGAAACAATGGTGAAAAAACTCAACTATTGCTCTACTTGTGCTCAAAAAACAATAGAGTATTTCTGTACACAAGATGATGCTAATTAGGAATACTTAAAGTTTGAAAATAATTTAAAATACTTAAAATTTGAAATGACTAAAATTCAAAATAATTATAATCCTAAGGAATTTGGAAAATCTCTTGAAAAAAGAACTAAAAATTTTGCTGTACAAATAATTCGTTTGTCATTAAAATTGCCAAATACTCCTGAAGGAAGAGTCGTAAAAAATCAAATTACAAAAGCAGGCACAAGTGTAGGTGCAAATTATCGTGAAGCTAATCGTGCAAGAAGTAAAGCTGATTTTAGAAATAAAATAAAAATTTGTGAAAGTGAAGCAAGTGAAACTCAATATTGGCTTGAAATTATCATTGAGGTTAAATGGTTAAAAGAAGAAGAAATTAAATCAGAATATAATGAATCAGGTGAATTACTTGCAATTTTCACATCAATTGCTAGTAATACCAAAGTTTAGCTAATCGTTTTTAAATTTTAAGTATTTTGAATTTTAAATATTTTAGTCATTTAAATTATATAGTTTGAGAACAAGTTACAAATAATTGATTTGAAAAATAATACCCTATGACATCAAGGTACGAAATATTATTTAAGGAAATTTTAAAGAAAAAACTGACCAAAGAGCAGAAATTCATTATTGAGCAAGAGTTGAAACTCTGTAAAGAAAATGAGTTTAATGTTCAAACACAATATAAAGATACTTATTTAGGATTATACGATTTTAACGACCTTGAAGTATTACAAAACATAAAAATACCTAAAGACCTTTATAATATTGCATTAAAATCTCTTGATGAATTATTAGAACACGACAAACAAAGAGAAAAAGATGGTTTTCCGAGAAAGATAAGAATTGGAAAACTTATAAAACCCGGAAAAGGCGATAAAGCTAAAGTTGTTATTGTCCCTACCACTAATGAATCTAAATTCTACCACGACGATTCTGTTACAGAAGAAGACGATGGAGAAACAGGTGGTGCAGGAGAAGGAGAAGAAGGAGAAGTTGTTGGAGAACAACAAGCACAACCGGAACCAGGAGAAGGCGAAGGAGAAGGTGCCGGAGAAGGAAATGGAGCAAGCCACGATGTTACATCAAAAGCTTTTGACCTTGGTAAAATACTTACCGAAAAATTTGAATTGCCTAATATTAAAGATAAAGGCAAAAAACGTAGCATGACAAAATACGTTTACGACCTTACCGACAGAAACCGTGGTTTTGGACAAGTATTAGACAAAAAAGCTACCCTAAGAAGAATAATTAAAACAAATATTCTACTAGGTAATATTAATGGAACAGAACCCTTTGAAAGTGAAAATCTTTTATTAAGCCCACAAGATCAGGTATTCAGAATATTGTCACGAGAGAAAGATTTCGATAATCAGGCAGTTGTATTTTTTGTAAGGGATTATTCAGGTTCAATGCAAGGCGACCCAACAGAAGCAATTTCAACACAACATTTGCTAATTTACAGTTGGTTAATGTATCAATATCAAAACAATTTAGAAACCAGATTTATTTTGCACGATACAGATGCAAAAGAAGTTAAAGATTTTTACACCTATTATAGTTCAATGGTTGCAGGTGGGACAAAGGTTGCTCCTGCTTTTAAACTTGTAAATAAAATAATTGAAGATGAACAACTAGCTAAAGATTACAATATTTACATTTTTTACGGCACCGATGGAGACGATTGGGATAGTGATGGTAAAGAACTTACTGATGAAATTAAAATATCTCTACAATCAATAAACAGGTTAGGTATAACTGTAGCAAAAAACTCATGGACATCATCAGATAAAAGCACAACTGTAGAAGGAACTATTGAAAAATCTAAACTATTAACAGAACAAGCCGACTTAATTAAAATGGATGCTTTTTCTGCAAGTGGAGTATCGGAAGAAAGAATTATAGAAGGAATAAAAAAACTAGTAAGTGAATAGTTAAATGGAATTAATAAGTCAACATACCAAAAAAATAATGGAAGAGTGTAAAGTCATAGCACGTGATGCTGGACTTGCATTCGAAGACGAAACACTTGAGTATATTGTTACAAATCAGGATATGCTTAACCTTTCCCCAAAAGTAATGATACCTACTCTGTACGATTACTGGGTACAAGATGTTGATGTATTGAAAGGACACGGTAAATACAAACTATATCCTTCAAATCCTTACGAAACAGTAATAAACTCAAGACCTGCCATATCTTTCTATAACGATAATAATCCTGACTGGATGAATATAATGATATTTTATCATGTACTTGCCCATATTGATTTTTTCCAGAACAACAGAATGTTTGAAAATACATGGAATAACGATTTTGTAGGACAAGCACTTGCCGATAAAAGATTAATTGCAAATTTAAGAAGCGAATATGGCAGATGGCTTGATTATATTATTGAATTTAGCCGTAGTATTGATAATCTTGTTGGATACTTTCATCAGCTTGCTAAAATAAATTATCCCAAAAATATTAACCCGTCAGAAAAACTTGATTTTTACTTTGATGTATTCCTTCAGAAAATTGTTGGAGTAAGTGATATTGAACTTTACAAAGAAATTAATAAATACAACTCATTTTTATTGAAAAATCATGAAATGGGTGAAACATTATTTTTTTCTGATGTTAAAACAAGGTATCCTGAATTTCAGGCTAAATATCAAAAATATTCTGATGATGATAAAGATGGGTATGAAGATATAGTGGAATTTATTAGCGAAAACTCTCCATTTCTTAACAAAGATGAGAATTCGTGGATGAAATCTGTTTTAAATATAGTAAGAAATACATCATTGTATTTTCAGCCACAAATAAGAACCAAAACCATAAACGAAGGCTGGGCAAGCTATTGGCACGACGAACTTTTTAGAAAAGATAAACGAATAAAAGGACACGAATCGGGATATGCAAAACTTAATGCAGGAGTAACTTCTATACGCAGAATTGGGTTAAACCCTTACGCTATTGGATTACGTTTAATTCAAAACATTGAAGACCTTGCAAACGAAGGAAAATTAAGCTTCGATTTTCAGAAAATTCAAAACATTGATGAAAGAAAAGCATACAACAAAAATACAGGCAAAGGAAAAGATGCAATATTTGAAATAAGAAAACACTTTTCGGATTTTACTCTTATAAATTCATTTGTTGATCAGGATTTTGTTGACAAATACAATTTATTTACCGTAGGCAAACAGCTTGACAAACAGAGAGGAGTTTATCAATATTATATTAAAAGCAGAAAAGCCGAAGATTATAAAAAAATGCTTATAAACTCGCAGTACCACCCTCCTATTATATCTATTAACCACGAAAAAACAAACGATAAAAATATTTACTTAGTTCATAAATTTGAAAAGAAACAATTAATTAAAGATTTTATTCCTGAAACAATGATTGGAATAGAATTTTTATGGGGAGAACAGGTTCAGCTCGAAACCACCGAAATAATAGTAAAAGAAACAGATAAAAAGCAGGAATTTGAATACAAGAAGGTTTTATATACCATGAAAAATAAAAAACTATCAAAACAGAATATATAAGATGGCTAAAAGCATAAAAAAGAATATTGAGAAATTAGGCGAAATTGAAGATAGAGGTAAAAGGCTTGAAGCACTAATTAATATTAGCAAAGATATTCAGAATAAAGAAAAACAAGATATACTCTCTTTCAACGATTTTTTATATACAGTATCTAACAAACCCGAGCTTTTCTTCAGAAACATTTTTCAGATGTTTTACGATATGGTAAACTATTACATTGATGATGGACACGAAGAATATTTAGATACAGGCGATAATGTAGGATTTGTAGAATACGATTGCTCAAAATTATTTCAGGAAAACTGCAGCGACCCGTTTTTTGCCGACCGTTTGTTTGCAAACAGATTTATGAATCTTGTTGAAAGCTTTAAAAAAGGAGTTCAGAACAACAGGATGTATTTGTTTGAAGGACCTCCCGGAAGTGGAAAAAGTACATTTCTAACAAACCTGTTATTTAAACTCGAAGAATATTCAAAAACCGAACAGGGTGCAATGTACGAAACCTTATGGAGGTTAGATATTGACCTGATAAATAAAATTGACGACGAAAAACTAACAATTGACGACATAAAAGAAGAAATAGAACTATATAGTGTAGAAGATTCATCTAAGAAGAAATATCTGGAAATAGCCTGTCCTAATCACGACCATCCAATATTACAGATACCTAAATCGTTTAGAAAACAATTTATTAGAGAAATAATATCAAATAAAGTAATAGAAAACCATATTTTCAACTCACGGGAATACGAATGGGTTTTAAAAGATGAACCTTGCAGTATTTGTAATTCAATTTACAAACACCTGTTCGATAAAATTGGAGACCCTCTTATTGTATTTAGCATGATAAACGCCCGCAAAATGAGTTTCAACAGGCAGTTTGGAATTGGCATAAGCGTTTATAACCCCGGAGACGAAAGAATGGTAAAGCCAATTTTAAAGCCTACTATACAAAAATCGATCAACGAACTTTTAAAAACCGATAATATCAAATACATATACTCCGACCTTGCAAATACCAACAACGGAGTATTATCATTAATGGATATTAAAGAAAACAACATACTTCGCTTAAAAGGATTGCACGGAATTATTAGCGACGGCATACATAAAGTGGAAACTGTTGAAGAAAAAATCTCTACACTATTTATAGGATTGGTTAATCCCGAAGATAAAATACATTTTCAGAATGTAAAATCGTTTCAGGACAGAATAATAAATATAAATATACCTTATGTTCTTGATTATAGAGCAGAAGTATCGATATACAAAAACAAATTTGGCAGTAAGCTCGAAAAATGGTTTTTGCCAATGGTTTTAGAAAATTTTGCCAAAATAATAATATCAACAAGAATGAATTCCGATTCATTAACAATGAAAAAATGGATTGAAGGTCACGAAAAATATAAAAAATATGTTGATGAAAATCTCTTGCTTTTAAAAATGGATATCTACACAGGCAAAATACCCGATTGGCTTTCCGAAGAAGACACAAAAGGATTTACCAGACAAATAAGAAAAGAGATTCTTGCCGAATCGGAATATGAAGGCAGAAAAGGATTATCGGGCAGAAAATCGCTAAGTATATTTAATTCGTTTTTACTGCAACATGCAAAATCGGAAGACATGTATACTATGGATATGCTAATGACATTTTTTAATAAAAACCCCGAAATAATAAAACATGTACCCGATGGTTTTATAGAATCGATAGAAGACCTTTACGATTATAACGTGCTGCAAGAAGTTAAAGAATGTGTGTATTATTACAACGAAGAGCAAATATCAATAGATATTCAAAATTATATATACTGCGTTAATTTTGATATTGGCAATACCGTAAAATGCGATTATACAAACGATGTTATTGATATTGACGAAGAATATTTTAAAAACATAGAAGCTATATTTTTGGGCACAACAAGCACTATTAAAGAACGCCAATCGTTTAGAAAAGATATACAAACAGAATATATTACCGATACACTTTCGCAGGATATAAAGGTAAAAGGCAAAAAACTAACTACAACAGAATTGTTCAAAAGCCTTTTTCATAAATATACCAAAAACCTTAAAGAAAACGCCCTTGCCCCCTATTACGATAACGAGAACTTTAGACGAGCCATTATTGCATACAGCACACCAAGTTTTGAAAAATACGACAAACGCCTAAAACGCGATGTTACACTGCTTATAACAAATCTTCAAAAGAAATTTAATTACAACAAAGAAAGCGCCAGGCAAATTAGTATTTATGTTATTGATAAAAAGTTGGTAGAAAAGTATTAGTTACATTGCTAAACAAAAGTTTTTTTGTTATTTTTGCTTAATAATTTACTATAAATAAACAAGGTGTAGCTATAAGCAAAATAACATCACCTGTACGTTTATCTAATTGTTATGCAACATTAAAAAGAACATTTATGAAAACAAAAACAATAATTTTTTTCTTAACTTTATATCTAATGATTGTTTTCTGTTCTACTATTTTTGGACAGAAAAATGATTTAAGAAAATTAAACCTAAATGGAAATATTAAATCAATTCGTGAATTTTCTTATAAAGCTTTTGAAAAACTTGGAGATATTAAAAAAGGAAAAGCAGGACTTTATTATTATAATAGTTATAGTAACAAGGGGAATAAAATTGAAGATAACAGATATAATCCGGATGGAAGCCTTGATAAAAAATATATTTACAAGTATGACAGCACGGGGAATAGAATAGAACAAAATCAATTTACATCAGAAGATATTCTAATAAGAAAAATTACATACAAGAATGACAAGGAAGGAAACATAATTGAAGATAACAGTTATACACCAGAAGGAAAACAGGATAAGAAATATACTTATAAATATGATGATAAAGGAAATATAATTGAAGATAACAGTTACATTTCTGACGGAAGCCTTATTAAAAAATTCACATACAAATATGATGAAAAAGGGAATAGGGTTGAAAATAGCAGATTTACTTCAGATGGAAACATCGAGAAAAAATATACTTATAAGTATGACGATATGGGAAATGCAATTGAGAAAAACTGTTATACTTCTGATGGAATCCTACTAAGTAAATATACCTACAAGTATGAATACGATAATAAAGAAAATTGGAATAAACAGATTGAATTTGAAGATGATAAACCAAAATATATAATAGAAAGAGAGATAGAATATTATTAACGTTACATAAGCGTTAGACCACCTCAAAAGCGCTTAGACAGATAAATAAGCCTTAAACAGATTTTTTATTGCTAAACAAAAGTTTTTTTTTATTTTTGCTTAATAATTTAATATAAATAAATATGGTGTAGCTATAAGCAAAATAAACGTAATCAATTACGTTTACTGAATTGTTAACACTATTGTATGATGTTTGAAAAAAGAAAAATACCAGACCACACATATCAAGAACTCATTGACCTTTATGGCAAGGAAAAGGCAGAACAGATAATTATTAATTGCAATTATAATTTTACCCTTATAACAAATCGAATTCTTTTCAAGAACATAGGCCGATTATTTAGAATTTCTGGTGTTATTAATTGGATAGAAACAAAGTTGAAAATTAAATTCCTAACATTTTCAATATTAGTTGGTATTTTTAGTCTTCTATTATATATTTTTTGGACATGGTAGAAAAGAGGAACAGGTGCCAACACTAAATAAACCCCATTAAAACGCTTTTTAGATAGACCCTTGTGTGGCATAAAAAAATTATATGATATGAAAATTTCAGTGTCAATATTTATCATGGTCCTTGCCTTTTCTTGTGTGGATAAAAAATCTATTGAATTAGATTTTTTAGTAGGAACATGGAAAAGAGAAAATAAAGAACTGTATGAAGTTTGGGAGAAAAATAAGTCCTCTGAAATAAATGGTCATTCATTTATAATTAAAGACAACAAAAAAACCATTACTGAAACATTAGTAATAAAGAAAATAGATAATCAATTTGTTTATGAAGCTACAGTACCCGATCAAAATGAAGGGATAACGGTTCAGTTCACACTTAATACTGAAGCAGACTCAATTTTATCATTTGAGAATGATAAACACGATTTCCCTAAAAAGATTCAGTATAGAAAGATAAATAATAATCAAATAGAAGTATCTGTATTAGGAGAAGAGGATAATAGCTTTTCATATATTCAAGTAAGACAGTTATTAAAACAATAGTATCATTATATTTAATAATAGCATGCTACTATTTTTTTGCAGTACGTTTATAATTTTAAATAGTATCTTTCTATTGTTTTATAGTATGTTACTATTATTTAATAGCAATCTACTATTGTTTTGAAGTAATCCACTATTTTTATATAGTATGTTACTATTATTTTATAGTATCATTATATTTTTAAATAGCAAACTGCTATTATTTTGTATTATCATTATAATATTTAATAGTAAGCTACTATTATTTTGTAGTAATACACTATTATTATTAAAAATGGATATTATTACTTTTGCACACAACACATTTTTTTTGTAAAATTTTGTTTATATAAAAATTATGCTTATCTTTACTCATATTATTTTTCATCTGTTAATTTAAAATTTACACTTATGAGTAGAATAGTAATTAAAAAAAGTATTCCTATAGTAATTGATTTAGGAAAAAACATTATTATTAAACACAAGGCAGATGGCGACAAAAGTCCTTTGAAAAATGTAGATATGAAAGACCTTGAATCAAAAATTGATACAGTAGTTATAGCCTACGATAAAGCACAAAGGCTAAGACGCGAGGCAGAAGAACTTACCGAAATGGTTTATCAGTCGTTGGGAATTCATAAAAACCAAAGAACAACCGAACCCGGCGATGCAATGTACTATATTACACAGTGCAGAGATATACTTAAAGGTATATACCGTGGTTCGCTTCGTAAACTTGGCGAATGGGGTTTTCAGGTAGACGATACCACTAAAAAGAAAACAGAAGAAGAGAATAGTTAATTTATAATTAAGAATTAAGAATTATAAATTGGGGAGCTTTGCTCCCTTTTTTTGTTATCTTTGTTTAACATTATTAATGATTTATTAAAAAAACTTGTAACTATAGTAGATATAATGTGCATTAATGCATGTTATCTAATAGTTAGCTCTAATAAAAATGAAAATAAAATTAATTGTATATATTATTATTATAGCTCCTATTTTCTGCTTTTCTCAATACCCAGAAATGAATTTGTTTTATACTAAGTCTTACTATAATCCAGCACATATAGGAATATATGATAAAACAACATTTGGATTAAATTTTTCAAATCAAGATATAAAAGCTGAAGGAAACCAATTCAGACATTTTTTTGTTTATAATATTCTTCCAGATCTAGCTGAAGGTACTTTTCAAATAGGAACTCAATATATGTCATTTAATAATAATGAGTATAAGAAAGATGAGTATTCATTCTTGTCTAATTATAAAATGGAGTTAGGTTCTGGCCAGTTAGGAATAACTTTTGAACTTGTTTTAGGCTCATTTCTATTAAAAGAAAAAGATAAACGAAAATTATATTTTAATGTGCATGAAGGTTTTTTTTATAAAACTGAAAAATATTCTGCAGGCTTAGGCATTAGAAATATAAATACACTTGATATAAGAATTGAAACTGATACTTTTGAAATAGACCGAGAATTTTATTTATCATTAGGCAGTAAACATAAAATACTTGACAACGGTTCAGTTGATTATGTCGATAAATATCTATTTAATTCTATTTCAATCTACACAGATGCATATTCTTTAGGTTATTTATTAAATTCTACATTTTATTTTAAATATTTTGGTTTGGGAGGAACATTCAAACATGATTTATATAACAACAATCTATTTGCAATTAATGTTGGTTTTAAATTAGATGAAAAAGCTGAATTACAATTTGGAACTTACATATTAAATAACAATGACTTTGTAGATTATTTTGGTAATAAGTTTGAGCTTTCATTAATTTATATGTTGAAATAATTACAAGAGCTAACACTAAATAAAAAACATTAAAACGCACTTTAGCTGTGTTCGTTACCCCCGCTCTAATGAGTTTGTAAATCTGCCGCAAGTAAAAAGTATTTTTAAATTAAATAAAAAATAGTATCTTTATGGTATATAAACATATAAATATATAAGCTATGAGTAAATTCTGGAAAACATTAATTTTTACAATTATAAGTAGTCTGCTAATATTTGTTTTATGCAGCAGTTTATCAAACACAAAACAAACAAATACTGTTTTAGTAATTGATAATAATATATTTTTAGAAATAAAAAGTATAGTTTCAGAAAACTGGCTTGTAAGTCAAGATTCATCTAACACTATTCTTATTACAAGTGTTGATACCACTTTAATATGTAATTTTATAAATTGTGATAAAACAAGTGGCAGCTACGAAGCATGGGTAATAGATAAAATAATTGATAAATTTAAGTATCAACTAAAATATACTTTTAGCAAAAAGCTTTCCGATAAAGAAATTGTAGCAATAAAATTCAATAACGACTCTGTTTATAAAGTTAAAAGAACATTATATAAAAAACACAATATTGCACACCTTTCAAATAAATACGACGATTTTATTCCCCAAACAGATACAGATAAAAAAAACATTAAAAAATTTAATCAAGAAAAAGAAAAACTAATGAAGCTGTTTGTAACAGCACCCAATTTTCAAACAAAAAAGTATGCAGTATATATTACCGATAATTTACCATGGTATGCATCAATATGTATGCCCGATGTAAGTAGTGATGTATATAAAATGAAAAATAATATTAAAGAAAAATTAAATTAATTATAATAAATCCTGCTGGAGCGGACATTTGTCCGTTCGCCTATTTGAAGCCCCTAAAACATGTCGGCGCTAGCTGAGTTCACTAATTACAAAAAATCTGTGAATCAGTGGCTTTTTTATTTCATTTTTCTATGTTGGCTTTTTCAGGAATAGCTTTAAGTGGAGTTCTAATTGTTCCCGGAACATAAGGTTTTGTTTTTACAAGAGTCATTTCATCAACAATATGCTTTGCTCCTGCAAACTTGTCTATAATAAAAAGTGCATATCTAATATCCAAACTAATATTTCTACACATTTCGGGGTCGTACATAATATCGCTCATTGTGCCTTCCCAGTTTCTGTCAAAATTAATACCTATAAGCTCTCCTCTTGCATTTAATACCGGGCTGCCTGAGTTTCCGCCTGTAGTATGATTTGTTGCAGTAAAACACACGGGCATTGTAGAATTTACACCATATCTGCCATAATCTTTTTTGTTATAAAGCTCTTTTAGTTTTTCCGGTACATTATAATCGTAAATATCTGGATTATCTTTCTCAATTATTCCTTTTAAAGTAGTGTTCAGCTTGTACCGTACAGCATCTTTAGGTTGATAATCGTCAACTTTACCATAAGCAATTCTCATTGTAAAATTGGCATCGGGATAAAACAATTTATCAGCTTGCATTTCTTTCATTCCTTTAACATACAGTCGGTGCAGCTTGTTTATTTTATCGTTAAGGCTGCGGTAATTGTAAAATACTTTTAAAAGATAAATGTTTATAAACTGATTATTGATATTATACAAAGGGTCTTTTTGCAGCTTTTTATCCGATTTTTCAGTATAGTTATCAAGAAATTTGTCTAACTTTTCCTTATCAGTAAATATTGATTTACTATAAACATCATTTGTGTATTTATTAAAATCGCCTTTATATTTTTTTATTACAGTATTGTAAAATTCAGGATGGTACTCTTTATCTGTTTTTTCGTAATATATTTTAATTAGTTCTGCAAATAACTTTTTATCAGTTTCGATATTATAATTTTTTAAAGTTGCTTTAACACTTTTTTTAACACCTTCAACTCTTTGTTCAATTGGCTTAGTATTTTGATTTCCAAGTCTTGTAACTTGAGATACCATTTTAAAAATATCGAGAAAAAATGGTACTTCATAAAGATAACCAATGGTTTTTTGAAATGGTTCTATCTCTTTATATAATTTTTCATACTCAGGTAATAAGTTGCCATACATTTCTTTTCGCTTAGTATCGGCATTTGCCCATTCCTGAAACTGCTTTTCAAGTTTAATCTTCTTTTCTATTGCGTTTAATCGTTTTAAACCACGGTTTTCGCCAATCCATTTTTTCCAGGCATTTGAAACGTGTGCATACTTTGTTGAATATTGAATTCTTGTTTTTGTGTCATTATCCATAAAAGATCTCATTATATCAAGTTTCTTTTGCCTTACCTCAATTCTGCTAGGATTTGTAACTTCCATAAGTTGTTTTATTGCATAAGATGTAAGAAATTGTTCTGTTGTACCCGGATAACCAAAAACCATAGTAAAATCACCTTCCTTAATACCATCAAGCGATACAGGAAAATGATATTTAGGTTTGTAAGGAACATTGTCGGGCGAATAATCGGCAGGTTTATTGTCTTTGTCAGCATAAATTCTAAACAAAGAAAAATCGCCTGTATGACGTGGCCACATCCAATTATCAGTATCTCCGCCAAATTTTCCTATTGCCGATGGTGGAGCACCTACAAGACGCACATCGGTGAATATTTCGTAAACAAACATGTAATATTCATTTCCATAATAAAATGGTTTTATCTCAATTTTATATTGATTGTCTTTTGAAGCTTCATTTTGAAGTTTTTTAATTTCTGATTGTATCTTTGTTTGTCTTTCTTTTTCATCAGTATTTTCATCAATATCTGATAATATTCTTTCGCTTACATCCTCCATTCGCACCAAAAATGTTACAGTTAAACCCGGATTAGATAATTCCTCATTTTTATTTTTTGCCCAAAAACCATCGGTAAGGTAATCGTGCTCAACAGAACTATGAGTTTGTATTTGCCCATACCCACAATGATGATTAGTGATAAGCAAACCTTGTTCTGAAATTAATTCACCTGTACATCCACGTCCAAAAATTACAATTGCATCTTTCATACATGCTTTGTTAACGCTGTAGATATCTTCGGCAGTAAGTTTAAAGCCTTTTTTCTGCATATCTGCTATATTGTATTTTTTAAGCAATATGGGTATCCACATACCCTCGTCAGCTTTTACAAAACTGTTGCCTGCAATTGTTATTATGGCAATAAATAATATTATTTTCTTTAACATGATATTGTAAATTAAATGATTGAAATACTTAAAAATTAAAATGACTAAAATTTGAAAATTTATAAGTTAATACTTGCGATAAGTTCTTTTATAATAAGGGTCATTTTTGGTTCTGTTTTTTCTGCAACTTTCTGAACATCTTCATGAGTTACTTTAACAATTTTGCCTGGCACACCCAAGTCTGTAATAATTGAAATAGCAAAACAAGGTATTCCCATTTGCCATGCAGCTATAATTTCAGGCACTGTTGACATTCCAACAGTATCTGAGCCAATAATCCTGAAATACTTGTATTCAGCAGGAGTTTCAAGTGTTGGTCCTGTAACAGCAGTATAAACTCCTTTTTGTATTTTTATATTATGTTTAGAGGCTATTTTTTCGGCTTTAGAAATAAGTGATTTGTTATAAGTTTCGCTCATGTCAGGAAAACGTACTCCAAATTCAGGATAGTGTTCTCCAATTAATGGATTTGGTATTAAATTAATATGGTCGTTGAGTATCATTATATCACCAATTTCAAAATTGGGGTTTACACCGCCGCTTGCATTTGATACCAGTAATGTTTTTATTCCAAGATATTTCATTACCCTAACAGGAAATATAACTTTTAAGATATCATTGCTTTCATAAAAATGAAATCTGCCTTGCATTGCAACTACATTTTTACCGCCAATTACTCCAAAAATTAATTTGCCGCTATGCCCTTCAACTGTTGAAACAGGAAAACCGGGAATGTCTTCGTATGGTAATATCTGTTTAATATCTATTTCTTTAACAAGACCTCCAAGTCCTGTTCCTAAAATAATACCTATTTCCGGTTTAAAATTGGTTTTATTAAATATATAACTTGCCGTGTCTTTTATTTGTTTTAACATAATTCTTCACAATTTTATTAAAATCCTTTTGTTTTGATTTATCTAAAAATTCCACTTCAATTGGAATGTAAAATAAAGGTAAATTTTTCAAATTATCTATAAAATTACAATCTTGTATTCGCATTGCATCTTTTTCGGTAGTAATTATTATTTTATTTTTACCATCAATTTTATCATATGCATCAATAATAATACTAATATCTTTTTGTTTATAATAATGATGATCTGCAAATTTTATGTGTTCAATTTTTTCAGTAATTGCTTTTAGGTAATTAACAAGAGTAGCAGGCATTGCAATACCTGTAATAAGTACTATTGTTGTATTATTGTTAATTACAGGAATGTCAATAATATTATCATTTTTAAATACAGGTATAATTTCTCCATACTTAAATGTAGTAAAAAATAAAGATTGATATGGAAAAATATTCAATTCTGTTTCCATTATTCTTCTTTCAATAGGTTTAAGGTCTTTTGGTGTTTTAGTTACAAGAATTAAATGTGCTCTGTTTTTTCTCCATGAACGTTCCCTTAAACTCCCAACCGGTAATAAATAATCTTTTGTAATAGGTCTGTTGTAATCTATAAGCAAAACGGAAAGGCCGGGTTTTACTTTTCTGTGTTGATATGCATCATCAAGTATAACAACATTAATATTGTTTTGTTCATCGTTTAATATCTTGTTTATTGCATTTCTTCTGTCTTTATCTACAATAACACAAATTTCAGGAAATTTTTGTTTTATCTGTTTAGGTTCATCACCAATATCATTTACAGTAGAATCTTTTGTTGCTATTTTAAACTTTTTTGTTTTTCTTTTATAGCCTCTGCTTAATGTACAAACGTCACATTCGTCTTTTAATGTTCTTATAAGATATTCAACGTGAGGCGTTTTACCTGTACCGCCAATACTAATATTTCCTACTGTAATAACAGGAATATCAAACTCATAAGAGGAAAATATTTTTGAATCAAACATTCTGTTACGAATTGAAACAACTAACCCGTACAAAAAAGAAAAAGGAAATAAATACCAGCGTATTTTTATTTTTTTATGAGACATTTGGTATAAAACTCTCTGTAATATTTTAACAAAGTTATAAAAATAATTGCAATCACATAATTTCAGAACTCGTCAAATTTTTTTTTCAACTATGTATTACCTATTTTTACAACCGGTTTATAATTATTATTAAATGAAATTTGTTGCTATAATACCTGCAAGGTACGGCTCTACAAGATTACCGGGTAAACCATTGATTAATATTAATGGTAAACCTATGGTGCAACATGTTTATGAAAGGAGTAAACAGGTTGTTGATGATGTTTACGTTGCTACTGATGATGAAAGGATTTTTGACGTAATTATAGGTTTTGGCGGTAAAGTTATAATGACTTCAAAAAAACACGAAAGCGGTACAGACAGGTGCGCTGAGGCTATTGAGAAAATTCATGAAGATTCAGAAGAAAAATTCGATATTATTGTTAATGTTCAAGGCGATGAGCCTTTTATTTATCCCGAACAAATATCTACGGTGATGTCGTGCTTCAACAAAAAAAGCACTCAAATTGCTACTCTTGTTAAGCCTATTAATAATTCTGAAGATATTTTAAACCCCAACAAACCAAAAGTTGTATTAAACCTAAAGAACGAAGCTATATATTTTAGTCGTTCTCCAATTCCATATATAAAAGGAAATAAGGAAAAAGACTGGATAAAACATAAGTTCTACAAGCATATTGGAATATATGCCTACAGATATGATATTCTAAAAAAAATTACCAAACTTGAACCGACTTACCTTGAACAAAGCGAGATGCTTGAACAATTGCGCTGGATTGAAAACAATTTTAAAATTAAAGTTGAATTTACCGAGCACGAAAGCCTTTCAATTGATACAAAAAGAGATTTAATGAAAATTAATCAAACGGGATTACTTTAATTAGTTGATATGTTTATTAAAAAATTAGATTCTTGAACGTAATAATAAACAGGGTAATTGAGACCAAACTATCTGCAATAATTAAATTTCTTTGCTTTATCCAATTTTTGATAAATATCAAAGAAAAGAGAAATCGTAAAATAAGTTGAAATAAGAAGAACAAAAACAATGGAATTCCATTTCTGTTAAAATCTTTAGCGGATTCAATATCAAATCTAATAATTTCCGAAAAACTTCTTGATAAGCCACATGTTTCACATGGAATTCCTGTTTTTTCAAAATGAACACATTTTATTGGATGTTCATTTGACTCAGAAAAAATGCCGGAATAAATAAATATTAAAATTATTATTCCGGCAAATATTAAATTTATAAGAATGTAAGGTTCTTTGTATTTATTCTGTTTTAAGATTTTCCTTGTATTTTTCATCAATTTCATTAAAACGTTCTAACTGTTCAGGGCTTAGCTCTGGCATAATTGCAGCCATTTTCATTGAAACAATAGCCAATTTAGTAGCTAATTTCATATATGATGCAATTGCAGACATATCACCGCTTTCAGCTTTTTCAACAAAATCAATATATTGCTTAATCATTTCTTCATATTCGTCAAGCACATTGTCGAAGTCCCCTTCTTCTATTAGCTTGTCCCATTCTTCGCTATCAAATTCTTCGTTTATTTCTTCAGCGGCCTCTTCAAGTCCTTCTTCTAAATCTCCAAGTGCATCTTCCAAATCATCAAAAACACCTTCGCCTTCCATATCTTCCATTGCATTTTCAAATTCGTCAGCCCAATCACCTATTCCTTCTTCAACTACATTAGTAAATTTGTATTTCCAATAATACCATTGATAAGCTGCAACACAGGTACCAATTATTGATACAATAAGAGCTGCTATAATTAATCCTTTAGCTCCATTGTCTTTATTTGCCTGTACTAAAGCAACTGCACTTAAAACTATTGCTACAACACCTGGTATAAATGCCCATGTACCAAGACATGGTATCCACGAAATAATTAATGCAGTAAGACCTAATACAAATCCGGCTATGCCTAGCCCCTGTCCTGCTTTTGATTTTTGTGCTTGTTCGTTCATTTTAATTATATTTTATTTGATTAATAATTTTTTTTTGTAAAGATAGAAAAAAATAATTTTATTTGAAAAAAATGGTTTTTAATGAGTAAAAGGCACTTTTTTTAAAGAAATGACATAGCACCACCGGCAAGAGCTGCAAAAACCACTAACAGTAAAATAATTCCAATTAGCGAAATAATTAAACCTGCTATTGCCAAACCTCTTGGTGCTTTAAAAACCCCAATAAAGGAAAATAGAAGACCTAAAAACCACATAACCCAACCAAGAAATGGAACCCAGCCAAGAAATAATGCAATTATAGCCAGTACAAAACCTGCTGTTCCTAAACCATTTTTTTTAGGAACTGCTTGCTGTACTACATTAATTACTTGTGGTTGTGGTTGATTTTCCATAATATTCAATTTTTTACTAAAAAAAAACTCTGCAAAATTGCAGAGTTTTTTATTATTATGATTTATAAATTATTCAATTTCTAAATCTTCTAACTCATCAGCCATATCTTCAAGTTCGTTAACCCACTCGTCTCCAAAATCTTCAATGTCAGCTTTTGCACTATAAACTCCATAATAACCGATAGCAAGTGCTGCAATTGCTAAAACAATAGCCGCAATAGCTGCAGTTTTTTTAATTTTTGCTTTACTTGCAAAAATTAAACCTAAAATACCTAAAACTAATGCTGGCCATCCAAAAGGTATAGCAAATCCGCCTAAAACAGATAAAAATCCAGGTGCAAATGAACCAAAAGAAAATAATAATGCAACAGCACCAACAATAATGCCTGCAATACTAAAACCTTTTAAAGGTTTTTTTTGTTGTACTTGTTCTTCCATAGTAAAAAAATTTAAATTAATAATTATTAATGCGCCAAAAGTAAAACAGTTTATTTAAAAAAAAAAAAAAACATCCAAATTGTTGATAAATTGTTAATAGCAGATTACGTGTTTTGCATATATACCATGTGTTTACTATTGTTTTTTATGGTAATTATTAACAAGTTTGTAAAATACAAGATATTATTGTGGAAACAAATAATTAATGTGTTGGATCATTAGTCAACAATTTGAATGGAATATAAAATAGCTTCTAATTGCCTTATATAATTTCTTTTGTTGTATTTCATGGCATAAACATAAGTATCAACAGTTACCACTCTGCTACGTTTTTCATCAACAGTAGAAAAACTAATAAATGGTCCTCCCATAAAATCATTCTCAACTTCCCATAATCCTCGCAGTTCTGCCGTATATTTATTATTTAACATAAATTCTCTCAATTCCGGTTGTAATCCCATAGCTGTTATCATATACGAGCCATCTGTTGGTCCGGGAACATTCTGTTTTAAAAATTTATTTCTTTGTTTTACAAGATAATCAACAGTAAATGTGTTTGTATCGGTATAATCATAATAATAGATTAAAATACCCTGACTTATCATTGGGGTTTCATGCGATATCCAGATGAAATTACTGGTATCAATATCAACAATATAACCTGCAGGTACTACAAGTGATATGTTGTGATTTTTTCTTAATTTTTCTCCAATTTCACGTTTCTCATATTGTTTATAATTAAAAATTATTCTATCTCTTTCGGCTTTCTCTAAATTTTCAATTAAACTTATCTTGTTTTCATCTAAAAGTTTTATCATTTCTGTTTCACTTTTTGCTGCAACTGTGATAATTAACTGGGTTTCTGCCCATAAATTCTCTTGTATTGTTATTTTATTTTTTTTCACACTATCTGATATGTGTACCATTATAATATTTCTGTGTGTTTTAAATATACTTGCAAATGCCTGATTTGGAATATTTATTGGATCAAATAAAGGTTCTGCTATAGGCAGTAAAGGATATTCATCTAATAATATTTCTTGAAATTTCTCACCAACAGAGTTTTCCCACACCTGTTTATCAATAACAATAAGCACCTCTCCTGCTTTACCTGTAACAGATGGCAGCATAACTGAACCATTATTTTCACACGAAGTAAAAAATGAAATTACCGTTGTTAATAATACACCTAATATTATATTTTTCATTTTGCAGATATTTTGGTTAAAACCAACTTAATTTTTCACGGAAAATTTTACAAATCTATAAATAAATTACAGAGATTTTCTTCTGTAATTTTTTTTTTCATAGGAAATTATCAAAAATTGCACCAAATTTATATTACTTTTTGTATTCTATCTTTAATTTTGCTCCGTATTCTATATTTTCAATACTGCTATAATTATTTAGTAATAAAACTTCATCAAGCGATAAAGTTGATAATCTGCTAATAGCATCACTTAAATTATCTCCCTCATTTAAGATATAATATATATAATTATTATTTTGATTCTCTGTTTTGTTTTTGCCAACTATGTTATGGTATCTATATGCATGTTTTTTAGGAACATAAATAATCAATTCCTGTCCAGCAAATAGATTATCTCTCTGTAAGTTGTTCCATTTTTTGATGTTCTCAATGCTACAGCTATATTCTAATGCAACAATACTTAAATATTCTCCTTTTTTCACAATATGTAAAATTTCACTTTTATCCTCATTTTCATATAATGAATTAGTTGAATTTGATGTTGCAATATCTTTTTCATTTTTTATATAGTCAGCAATCCTGTTTGCAGGCAATACTAAAGTGTATGGCAAAGACGATTGTGGTATGAAATTCTGTTTAAAAGTCGGATTCAGAAACTTCAATGTGCTTATTGGTATATTTAATTCACTTGAAATTTCACTAAACAAAATAGGTTTATTAATAACAACTGTATCAATTTGAAAATAAATAAATTTTGGTTCAACCTGTTTAATGTTATGTTCTTCTGCATAATTCATCATATAACTCACAGCTATGAATGCAGGAACATATCCTCTTGTTTCTTCAGGAAGGTATGGTCTTAAACTCCAATAATCTGTTTTTCCTCCCGATCTGATAATAGCATTTCTAACAGTAGAAGGACCTCCATTATATGCAGCAAGAGCCAATTGCCAATCATTAAAGGTATTATATAAAAATGCAAGGTAACTGCATGCAGCTTCTGTAGATTTTATTGGATCGCGACGTTCATCAATATATGATGTAACATTTAATCCCAACATATTGCCTGTATTATACATAAATTGCCACAAACCAATAGCACCCGATTTAGATCTTGCCAAAGGATTTAACGCAGATTCAACAATTGCAAGGTATTTAAGTTCTAAGGGTAGATCGTACTTATCTAATGTTTCTTCAAATAATGGAAAATATAGTTGAGATGTACCAAGCATTTTGGCAATAAGATCTTTTTTAGTGTTTAAATATAAATTAATGTATTTTTTTACTACATCGTTATATTCAAGTTCTATAGGCGTCTCATTATTTAACAATAACAATCTTTGTTCAAAAACATCAAAATTATTATTATTTCCAACAGAAGTAGTATCGCCTAATTCATTGTCTGAATAGGCAAATTGAAAAAAACACAACAAAATAAACAAAGTAAATATTTCTCTTTTCATTTCTTTAAAAATATGCTTTGTAAAATCGGGAAATATCCTATATGCTTTACATGGCTTTTAACAAAGTTTTCAACATATAATTGTTTATTAATTTCAACTAAAACAGAATTAAATTCTGGCAAATTGCATTTAAAATTTTGTATTAAACAATAAATTATTAATTTTAAAATTACTTAAAACATTGATATGCGTTTTTTACATGTGCTCATATTTATCTTTTGTATTTCTGTGAGCTATACTCATTCTCAAGAGAATTATTCAATAAAAAAACTTCCTTTTAACACTGATGAATCTGGTGAAATTGGCGGTTATTTTTTTGATAATCAATTGATATATTCAACAAATGGCAGTAGTGGAAATATAATGAATTATTCATATAACCTATTTAAAATAACCCAAAATGATGATATGACATGGGATGAATCTGAGTTATTAGATTTTGATTTAACTACCAATCAGCATAATGCACCAATATTTTTAAATAAATCTAAGAATAAAATATACATCACAAGTGCAAATGTAAAGATAGAATACTTTAACAAACAGCAAGAAAAAGGCATTAGTTCTGGTATTTATATGCGCAACTTTAAAGATGGACGATGGAGTTACACAGCTACAGGTTTTGTACATAATAAAGAGGGTTTATGTGTTGCTCATGCCTGCCTGAATAATGAAGAAGACCAACTTTTTTATATTGCTAATTTTGATGGTGGATATGGTGGAACTGATATTTACGTTTCATACCTGATAGATGGAATCTGGTCAGAATATCAAAATTTAGGACAAGAAATAAATTCAACAGGCAACGAAATGTATCCTTTTATGAATAAAGACGGGAAATTGTATTTTTCATCAGATGCCCATAACAGTATTGGAGGATTAGATGTTTTCTATAGTGAAAAAGTTAAAGGAAAATGGACAAAACCTGCTCCTGTTGGAAAACCAATAAATTCCATTTCCGATGATTTTGCATTTTTTATAGATGATAAATCAGAACGAGGATTTTTCAGTTCAAACAGAGATGGTTCAAATGATATTTATAGTATATTATCAAATTTTCCTGAATTTAATAATTGTACAGAAACAGATAATATAAGCCGTTGTGTTACTTTGTTTGAAACCCGCACATTAGGGCTTGATACTACTTCATTCGACTTTGAATGGGAACTCGGAGACGGAAATATTCTATTTGGAGAGGAAGTTGACCATTGTTATGAAAAAAATGGAAGTTATAATGTAAAATTACATGTTTACGATAAGTTAACAGGCAAAAAAATTGAAAATGTAGCAGATGCAATTGTTGATATTGGTACTTCAGAAGGAGTATTTTTTGATACACCATCTGAATGTAAAATAAACGAAGTTATTACATGTAAAAATACAGTAATTAATATTAATGGATTTGATAATAGTAAGTTGTACTGGGATTTTGGTGATGGCTCAAAAATTGTTGGCAATAATGCTGCTTATAAATATAAGCATGAAGGGGAATATTTTGTAAAACTTGGTTTAATTTCCGATAAAGGCGTAATAAAAGAATTGGAAAAATATTGTGTATATAGAAAAATAAAAGTTATAAAATGATATTCCGATACATATACACATTATTACTAATAACAATGTTTTCATCTGTTAAAAGTCAGCCCGTTCCTACAGTTGAAGAAAATATTCCATATTTAGTAACTTTTGGAAAAAACGCAGATCAATCATGGGGTGATGATGATTTTTGTCAAACATTTTTCTTTGTTGTTCCCAAATCAACAACAATCCCATTCTATTTAAGAGTTTTTGATCCTGATGTTGGTGGTGCAATTGATGAAGTAAGAGGAATATTTGATACAAAAGTAAAATTTTCTGTTTATGGTGGTAAAGAATGTTTTTCAAATAAGGATGCAAGACAAACAAACCCAATTGGGAACTATAAAAGTGGAAATTTATTATTCTCAAAAACATTTGGAGCTAACTCTAAATATAATGAGGAATGGTACACTTTTGGCCCATTCAACCCTTCAGAAGGTGAGTACGTAAAAAAATTTGATGGATACCTATTTAAAATTATAGCTGAAGGCGTTGAAGGTAATGATGGCAACCTTTATCAATATTTTTTCAGCACTAAATCTAATAAAAACATTGCATTAGAAGGTGGGAACGCTTTTACTTATGAATATACATTTAGATTATCCGATAAAGCAAAACATATCTCTCATATCTATCCTTTTGTTGATGATAAAGTCCTTTCAATTAAAATACATATATTCGATTGGGATAATGAAGGATATGTAAGAGTAGTTTCCAATTCAAAAAAAGGAGAAAAATGCCAACTGTCAGGAGAAGGACATTGGACTGTGAATGAATTTAATATTGTTGATGAAGAAAAAAATTCTACATTTGATGTTCAATTTATTAAACCAAGTATCAATCCAATAAAAAATAATAACGGTGTATTGTATATTACAAATCAATATAATGAGTTTTTACCATTTTACACAAGCCCTATTGGCGGTATTCCAAAGTACAGATATAATATAAACGTTATAAAACATTAATTTAATGAAAATAGGAAAATATAAATATTTACTGATATTATTATTATTATTATTATTATGTTTTAATTCGTTTTCTCAAACTTATAAATTTAATTTTTGGGGATTAGAGCAAGATTTACCCGAACAATTTATATATACAATAAACCAAGATTCATGCGGATTTTTATGGGTTGGAACAGGTAGCGGTTTAGCTAAATTTGATGGACATTCATTTGAAATTTTTAACGAAACCAATTATTTGCCAAACAACTTTATCAGCACAAGCTTTATTGATAAAAATAATAATATTTGGTTTGGATTTAAAAACGGGCAAATTTCCACTTATGATGGGAAATCGTTCTCAACAATCTCAATATCAAAAAATTTCACAAGTGTGATTAATGATATTAAAGAGGATAAAAACGGAAATATAATCATTGCTTCTCAAAGTAGTGGGGTGGCTATTATTTCAAAAAATGACAAAACAACATTGTTGAAAAATAATATTGATGATAAACAGATTTATTGCGTTGAATTGTTACCCGACAATAAATTATTGCTTGGAACAAATGAAGGTTTGTTTAAATATAATATTAAAAATTCTCAACTACAGGAAATTAGTGAAATACCTATGACCGGTATTCTCGCCATATTAAAAGTAAATGATAACAAATATTATATTGGGACTGAGGATGAAGGTGTCTATACATTAACACTTAAAAACAATAATTTTATTATTAAACAATTCAATCCTGAAGATCAACTTGATTATTATAAAATACAGAACATATATCTTGATAAAAACAATAATTTATGGATAAGTACTTTTGGTAACGGTGTTTACAAATATTTATATACTGAAAATGAAATACAATATAAAAACCACATTATATTTAACCAATCTAATGGGCTGAATAGTGAAAATGTAAAAACAATATATGAAGATTTTGAAGGTAATATATGGATAGGAACATATGGAGAAGGGTTAGCAACAATTGTTGATGATTTTTTCGCATTTTATTCAAATAAAATTAAAGGTAAAACAAATAATATTTTATCTGTTTTTGCAGAGGATAAAACAGTTTTTCTCGGAGCAGAAGGCTTTTTAATAAAAATAGATGTCGATTCTATTGATGTATGGAATTATTTAGGAGCCGAAAATGGTTTACCTGACGATAACATCACAGCTATATACAAAGATGTAACAGGAATTTTATGGATAGGCACCGAAAAAAATGGTTTATTTTCTTTAAATATTATAACTAATACATTTGTTAAAACAGAGCTCTCTGAAGACATGTTAACAAATTCTATTAACTATATAGACGGCTTTGGAAAAAACTTATGGATAGCCACTAAAAACGGACTCATTACCCTTAATAAAGAAAATGGTAAACTATATGTTTACAACACAGAAAATGGATTACCTCACAATAACATAAATCATTTGTTTATTGATATTAATGAAAATGTATGGGTTGCAACACAAAGCAATGATTTGTATGTAATAACAAAGAGAGCTATTATAAAACACAAAATTTCAAATAGTAATGAAATATTAAAAATAAATCAAATAATTAGAAGTAATGATAGTAAAATCTGGATAGCAACTTATGGAAACGGAGTTTATAGTTATGACAATAAAAGATTTACGAGATATTCAACAAATGATGGTTTAAAATCAAATTATTGCTATAGTATAATGTTTGATGAAAACCGTAATATTTGGGTAGGTCATAGGCAAGGGATAAGTAAAATTGACCCATTAGGACATATTAAAACTTATGGTAAATCTGATGGAATATTAGGAGATTGTAATAAAAATGCAATTTATCAGGATTTTGACGGATGTATATGGTTTGGGACAACAAATGGTGTAGTGCGATATAATTACAAAAAAGATAAAAAGAACACAATTGCTCCATTAATAAATATTACTTCTATAAAATTTTCCGACCAAAATATTTCTGATTTTAATAAAATTGAAATGCCTTATGGTGTTTATAGATTAAATATTGATTTTGTTGGCATTAGCTTTAAAGATCCTGATGGTGTTACATATAAATATAAACTTGAAGGTTATGACCTTGAATGGAATGAGACAAACAGTAAACAAATTGTTTATAGCAGAATTGAAGATGGCACCTATAATTTCTTACTTAAATCGTGCAATAACGATGGTATATGTAATGAAACCCCAATAAAACTTGAAATATACGTTGCACCTCCTATCTGGAAAAGATCTTGGTTTATTGCCATTGTTATTATTATTATATTGTATAGTATATACCTTATAATTAAAATTCGTGAAAAAAATCATAAACGCTTACAGGAATACCTGCAAAAAACACTTGACGAAAGAACTAAAGAGGTTGTTGAACAAAAAGATAAACTTGAACAAGCAAATAAAGATATTACTGACAGTATAAATTATGCCCAAAGAATTCAGGCTGCTATTTTACCATCTACACAAATATTAAATCAACATTTTCCTCAATCATTTATTTATTATCTACCCAGAGACATTGTTAGTGGTGATTTTTATTGGTTTGAAAAGATAAAAAATAAATTTGTAATTATTTGTGCAGATGCCACCGGACATGGTGTTCCCGGCGCATTTATGTCGCTAATAAGCGTTACTTTAATAAAAGATATTTTAAAAAATAATGAATACTTGCCTCCTGCCGAAATTTTAAATATTTTGGATAAAGAAATAATTAACACACTTAAACAAAAGACAAGCGATATAGGGATTAACTCAAGTGATGGATTAGATATGACTGTTTGTGAAATAGATATAAATACCAATAAACTTAAAGTAGCATCAGCAATGCGACCTATATTGTTGTATCACAATAATGAACTATTATACATTAAAGGTAATAGATATTCAATTGGCGGTTCTATACAAACTAAAAAAGTTTTTGATAACAAAGAATATGATTTAAACAAAAATGATATTTTATACTTGTTTTCAGATGGTTATGCCGATCAATTTGGAGGACCTAATGGAAAAAAAATGAAACTACAAAGATTTAAAGATATAGTTAATTCAATGATAAATAAAGATACAGAACAACAATTTGATATTATAAGTAAATCTTTTATTGAATGGAAAGGTGAATATAAACAAATTGATGATGTTATTTTTATGGGAATAAAGATTTAGAACTGCTTAAAATCTGCTATTTAGCAGATTTTTCTTTTTCTATTTACTTAAAAAGTAAAAAAAATATTGATTTTTCAAAGAATTTATTTGTAAAAAAGAAAAATGTAGTACATTTGCACTTCCAAATTTTACTTGGAAATTTGGCCCGTTCGTCTAGTGGACTAGGACGCTAGGTTTTCATCCTAGAAACAGGGGTTCAATGCCCCTACGGGCTACTTTTTTTAATAATATAAAATATTAAAATATGGCTAATCACATTTCGGCATTAAAAAGAATCAGACAAAGTGAAAAAAGAAGAGTGCATAATAAATACTATGCAAAAACAACACGTAATGCTGTTCAAAATTTGAGATCTTCAACTAATAAAAAAGAAGCCATAGAGCTGTTACCAAAAGTTTCTGCTATGCTAGATAAATTAGCAAAAAAGCGTATTATTCATAAAAATAAAGCAGCTAATATTAAATCAAAACTTACTTTATACGTTAATGGCATAGCTTAATTAACGATAAACTTTATAGAGCCGTTCAATTTTTTGATCGGTTTTTTTATGCTTCAAATTCTGAAACTTTAAATTAAAAAATTCGTAAAATCCTTTATTAAAAATAAAAGTAAACATTATAATATATGAATATTGGAATAATTATAGGAAGAATTGGTGGTGTAGATGGTGTAGCTCTTGAAACAGAGAAATGGATAGATGTATTAAAGCATCTTGGACATAAAGTTTTTATAATTTCAGGACAATTTCAGGAACGAGCAATAGATAGAGAATTAGAAACTCTTGTTCCTGAAATGTCTTTTTTTTCACCTGAAAGTTACTGGGGGCAAAAAAAAGCGTTTTTTTTTCCCGAAACCAATCCTGATGAATTAATTGAACACATTAGTTTTTACTCCGATATAATATGTGATAAAATAATTAAATGGATAAATAATCGAAAAATTAATGCTATTATTTCAGAAAATGCTTCTGCACTACCTGCACATCTTGAAATGGGTTTTGGGATTAAAAAAGCTGCCGAAAAAACAGGTATTCCAATTATTACTCACGATCATGATTTTGCATGGGAGCGCGGAGAACGCTATTTTTCAACACACAAACAAATAAATAAATTTGTAGCTGATGTTTTTCCTTTAAGACTCCCAAACTCGTTTCATGCTGTTATTAATTCAAATGCTCAAGCAACTTTAAAAGAAAAATTTAACAGAAATTCAGTTGTTGTACCAAATGTAATGGACTTTAATGTAAAATTTGGTGAAACAAATGAGTACAATAAACTAGTAAAATATCATTTAGGTTTAAACAGCACAGATATCCTTTTATTTCAAATAACCCGTATAGTACGCAGGAAAGGAATTGAAGTAGCAATAGACCTTATTCATCGATTAGATGATAAAAGAATGAAACTCATCATTACAGGAAGCCATGCAGATGATGAGGGAAATATATATTACAACGAACTTATTGAACAAATAAATAAATTGAAACTACAAGGTCAAATTATTTTTGCCTCACATATAATTCACAATAAAGGCATACAAGGGGTTTCCTGCACCTCATTCTCATTATCTGATGCTTATGCTAATGCTGTTGCTTGCACGTATTTTAGCACTTACGAAGGCTTTGGCAATGCTTTTGTAGAATCAGTATTATCTAAAACTCCAATTTTTGTGAATAATTATAAACCCGTTTATATGCCTGATATTGGTAGTAAGGGATTTAAAACAGTAATGTTGGAAAATAATGAATTAAACAATAAAGCCGTTAATGATATTAGAGAGATTCTTATTAATGAAAGGTTAAATAAAGAAATTGCAGATTATAATTTTGAATTAGGGAAAAAATACTTCTCATATAAAACATTAGAAGAAAAACTTACAATATTATTTGAAAATATCAATAAATCTTAAATTCACGATAAAACTACTTGATAAATTTTAACCCTATAAAAAGCATTTTAAGGGCTTTTAATACATCCAATTTTAAATATAATATTCATGCATATTTATTTTAAAATTCTTTCTTAAAACAAAAAATTATTTTTCAATAAATTCACAAACGATTTCACAAATGTAATTCGTATTTACATCCAATAATTAAATTCCACATTTGTAACGAACTTTTTTATTATAAAATTTATTGTTTTTACACAAAAGTGAATTCATATTTGTAAACAGTCGTGGAGACATTGTTTTCACCAATATTAACTTCATTTAATCAATGCCTTATAATGTATAATTAAATATTTAATTTAATCAATATATTACCTGTGTGCAAGTAATTGTAAAATATAATGTTTTTAAATCATACTGTCGCTATCTACATACTCTATACCTGGCTTTTAGTGATTTTATTTAAATAATTGGTTCATAACATTGTTAGGTTGGTATTTATTCACTATCTTAGTACTTTACAGAATATTTACAAATCATCGATGTTACATTTGTGAATTATTAACATTTTGTTAGCGTATACAAATGTGGTCATTTTTATGTTTACATTTGTGGTGAGTAAAAAAACGTAAAATGATTAAAGATAGAATTGAAAAAATAATACGAGATGAAGGTATAACTTCTTCAAAATTTGCTGATGAAATTGGAGCTCAACGATCAAGTATTTCCCACATTCTTTCAGGCAGAAATAACCCCGGCTTTGAAATACTTCAAAATATATTAAAACGTTACGGGAATATTAACGCCGAATGGCTTATGCAGGGTATTGGAAATATGTATAAATCAGGGGGAACAATTACCAATACTGTAGAAAAAATGAAACAAGAACAGCTTAGTATAGAAACCAAAACCAACCCTACCCCACCCTTGCATGAAACAACAGAAGCAATAAATACTCTTAAAAATGAAGATTTTATTGAAAAAAATGAAAGAACAATAGAAAAAATTGTTGTTTTCTTTTCTGACAATTCATATAAAGAGTATTTTTCCGCACATCAGGACAATCACTAATCATCTGTAGGGATGGGGTATCGAACAGTGTTGTGAAATAATATTTTTGAACATTAACCAAGTTCCGTTCATTCATGACCCAATATTAGATTTTTTAACAAAATTTCATGAGAAAAATATTTTATTATGATAATTTTATTACTTTTGTAGATTGTCTAAAATGATGTTATCAACCAAGAATTATATGAAAAAAATTCTGATTGTACTGGTAATAAGCTTGTTATTTGCCGAATGTGTATCTTCACAGCGTTCTGCAAGATGGAGAAGAATGAGATATGAAGTTGTTTATGGAATTGGAGCTACAAATTTTTTAGGAGAACTTGGAGGAGCAAACCGTGTAGGAACAAATTTTGTGAGAGATTTGGAATATGTTGTAACCAGACCATTAGCAAGCATTGGTATGCGATACAAGCTAAGAGAAGAATTGTCATTAAAGGTTGCTTTTACCGGAGGATATCTAAAAGGAGATGATAAATTAACAGCAGAAATGTATAGAAACAACAGAAACTTAAATTTTAGATCTCTAATAATTGAATTTGGTTCTCAAATTGAATATTCTGTTATTAAAGAAAAAATAGGACATAGATATAATTTGAGACGAGTTAGAGGAGTAAGAGGGTTTAAAACAAATACTTACTTCTTCATTGGATTAGCAGGATTTTACCATAATCCTCAAGGACAATATATTGATGGCAATTGGTATGCATTACAACCATTGGGAACAGAAGGGCAAAGTTTAGTTCCAACCAGAAAAAAATATTCAAGAATTCAATTATCAATTCCTTATGGTATTGGATTTAAATATGGTTTAGACAGAAAATGGAGTCTTGGGCTTGAATTTGGTATAAGAAAAACCTTTACTGATTATATGGATGATGTTAGTACAACTTATTATGATTATAATGCGATAAAAGAAACAGACGGTGGTGATATTGCAGCATATTTTTCTGATCCTTCTATTGGCAGATGGGATGGTGTTACTAATTATCAAGATGGCTGGACAAGTTCGAATACACAAAGAGGAGACGCAAAAGATAAAGACGTTTACATGTTTGTAATTTTAAATTTAACATATAAATTAAGGACAACTAGAAAAGGGTTGCCAAAATTCTAAAATTAAAAAAAATACAATGAAAACAATTAATATAAAATTACTGCTATTAATAAGTGTTTTTACTTTTTTAATTATCGATACATCATATTCTCAAAGATGGAAAAGAACTAGATATGAATTAATTTATGGAGCAGGTACTGTAAATAGTTTTACTGATTTAGGAGGAAGAAATGGTGATGGAAGACACTTTTTTAGCGATATAGACATTCAGGCAACTAGACCAATAGGTATGATTGGAGTAAGATATAAAATTAAAGAATTATTGGCTGTTAAATTAAATTTAATTTTTGGTCTTATGAGAGCCAGTGATACATACACACAATGGGATGCCAGACGAAATAGAAATGCCATCTCGAATACGTTTTTATTTGAAAATTCAATGCAATGTGAATATTCAATACAAAAAGAAAGATTTGGAACAAGATATACTTTTTCCAATTTAAGACGTTTTAATTTTAGAAATGTAAATGTATATGTTTTTGCAGGCGTTGGAGGAACTTATGCTATTCCAAGTTTAAAAAGCGACTGGTCATCAAACAAAAGTGAAGCATTTCATAAATATAATTTTAATTTTCCTATGGGTCTTGGTTTAAAATATGGAATTAACAGACGTTTGGCATTTGGAGTTGATATAGGACATCGTTATACTACATCCGATTATTTAGAAGGTTTTTCTGACACACATTCAAATGGAAAAGATTCATACATTTTTATAATATTCAATTTAGCATATAAATTAAGAACAGCTAGAAGCGGTCTTCCAAAATTTTAAAATAATTTAAATATTTATTTTTCTGTTCTGATATGAAAAAATTAATTATTTTAATTTTTATTTTTATTGGTTTTTCAATAAGTATTAATGCACAAAGGAGTTATGACCTAGGTCTTTGGGGCGGTGGTTCTTATTACTTAGGAGATATTAATACATCATCTCATTTTAAGAAAATACATCCTTCAGTAGGAGTGTTTTTACGATACAATTATAACACAAGAACAGCTATTAGAGGAAGTTTATTTTATGGAACATTAAGTGGAGTAGATCAGTCTAGTAGATATTTGTATCAGAAAATACGCAGTTATAGTTTTTCAACTCCAATTTTAGATTTAACAGGGCAATTTGAATTTAATTTCTTGCCTTATGCAATTGGAAGTGACACCAAGAATTTTTCCCCCTATGTTTCAGCAGGACTTTCTTTTCTTCTGGCAGCTAATTCAGGAAACCCATATCAAATTGTTGTTCCAATGGGCATAGGGTTAAAGTTTAATATATCGGAAAAAATTGGTGCAGGAATAGAGTATTCTTTTAGAAAAACTTTTTCCGATCAAATAGACAATCTAGGAGGTATAGAAAATAGTGTTACTAATCATCAATCACATTTTAAGCAATTGGCATATTCTCATGATAATGACTGGTATGCTTTTATTGGATTTTTTATTTCTTACAATATAAAAATTGATAATTTTGTTTGTAGGGCATATGATTATTAATTTATGAGCTTAAAAAATAAAATAGATAAAAATAATTTACCTAAGCATATTGCTATTATAATGGATGGCAATGGCAGGTGGGCCGAGAAAAAAGGAAAACCAAGAATATTCGGACACAAAAATGGGGTAAAACCAATAAGAATGGTTACAGAGGCAGCTGCAGAATTGCAAATAAAATATTTAACCCTATACGCTTTTTCAACAGAAAACTGGAAAAGACCAAAAGCTGAGATAGATGCATTAATGACATTGTTAGTTGCTACAATTAATTCAGAAATAAAAACACTAAATAAAAACAATGTTCGTTTACTGGCAATTGGTAATCTTGACAGCTTACAGGAAAACGTAAAAAATAAATTGTTAAAAGCTGTTAAAAAAACATCAACAAATACCGGTTTATCATTAGTTTTGGCATTAAGTTATAGTTCAAGATGGGAAATTGTTGATGGAATTAAAAAAATTGCAAATGATGTTGTTAATTCAAAACTTAGTATTGACGATATTGATGAAAATTTAATTTCAAATTATTTAACAACAAAGGATATTCCAAATCCTGAACTTATGATAAGAACAAGTGGCGAATTAAGAATTAGTAATTTTTTATTGTGGCAAATGGCATATACTGAATTGTATTTTACAGATGTTCTTTGGCCCAATTATGATAAAGAACATTTCTATGAAGCTATTATTGATTATCAGAATAGAGAAAGGCGCTTTGGTAAAACAAGTAAACAAATCGAAAAAAGTTAAAAACAATGTTTAAAAAATATTTAATATTATACATACTAATCTTCTTAACAATTTTTGGGTTTTCACAAATATCAATTAATTCAGAATCAATTGATATAGATTATTCAAATCCACAAGAATATGAAATTGGAGGTATAACTATTTCCGGAATTAAGTATTTAGACCATGAAGTATTAATAAACCTAAGCGGATTAAGTGTTGGAGACAAAGTTTTTATTCCCGGAGAAGGTATTTCTGATGCTGTGAGAAAATTATGGAAACAAGGTTTATTTTCTGATATAAAAATATCGGCAGAAAAGATTATTGGAGAAAATGTATTTCTTAGTATTTATTTACAAGAAAGACCACGTTTGTCAAAATTTTCTTTTACGGGAATAAAAAAAGGTGAAGCAGAGGATATTAGAGAAATGGTGAAATTGGTTAGAGGCAATCAAATAACAGATAATATAGTTAATAACACAAAAAATATTATTGAAAATTATTTTATTGAAAAAGGATTTTATAATACTGAAGTTAATATAATTAAAGAAGATGACTCTACTTTGGTAAACAATGTTTCGTTAAAAATAATTATTAATAAAAAAGAAAAAATAAAAATAAATGAGATACGTTTTGAAGGTAATCTTACAACAAAAGAATACAGAGAAAAGCTACAGGCTAATGGACTTGGGAAAACAAGTTTTGTAAAATCTCCTTTTAACGACAAAAAACTTCATCGTAAAATGAAGGAAACCAAACAAAAAACATGGTATAATATTTTCAAAACATCAAAATATATAGAGAAAGATTATAGAGCTGACAAGAAAAAAATTATTGCGAAATACAATGAATTTGGATTTCGCGATGCAGTAATAATTAGCGATACAGTTTATGCTTTTGATGATAAAACTTTGAATATAAATATTAAAATTGATGAAGGTAATAAGTATTATTTTAGGAATATTACCTGGGTTGGAAATACAAAATACAAATCAGATTACTTAAATAATTTACTTGGAATAAAAAAAGGAGATGTATATAACCAAACTCTTCTTGATGAAAGCTTATTTATGAATCAGAACGGAGTGTTCTCATTATATCAGGATAATGGTTATTTATTTTCTTCAATTACACCTGTTGAAATAAATATTGAAAACGATTCAATTGATATTGAGTTAAGAATTTATGAAGGTAAACCTGCCAGAATTAGAAATGTTGTAATTGTTGGAAATACTAAAACAAATGAACATGTGATAAGGCGAGAAATAAGATCTAGACCCGGACAATTGTATAATAGGTCTGATATAACAAGATCAATTAGAGAATTAGCAACATTAGGTTATTTCGACCCTGAAAAACTGAACTTAAACCCAACACCAAATCCTGAAGATGGAACTGTTGATTTAGAATATATTGTTGAAGAAAAACCTTCAGATCAAATTGAACTTTCAGGTGGTTGGGGTGCACAAATGATTGTAGGAACTCTAGGTGTTTCATTTAATAATTTTGCAGCAAGTAAATTTTTTAAGAAAGACTCATGGAGACCTATTCCCACTGGTAACGGACAAAGATTAAGTGTAAGGGCTCAATCGAATGGCAGATGGTATCAGGCATATAATATGTCGTTTGTTGAACCATGGCTAGGAGGAAAAAAACCAAATTCTTTTCATATTTCCGTATTTCACACAATATTATCAAATGGACAAGCAAAAAGAGTAAAGGATACTGCTGATGTTAAAATTGATAATCCTGATTATCAAGGAATGAAAATAACCGGTATTTCTTTAGGTCTTGGAACCAGATTAAAATGGCCTGATGACTTTTTTACTGCACACGGGGAATTAAGTTATCAGCATTATGATTTAAATAATTATCAATACCGCAATTTATTCTCATTTTCTAAAGGAGTTTCAAATAATATAAGCCTCAAAGGGATTTTTGGACGAAGTTCTGTTTCTCAGCCAATTTATCCAAGAAATGGTTCTTCATTTTCTGTTTCCCTTCAAATTACACCACCATATTCATTATTATCAAATAAAGATTATACCGTAATGAATGATGAGGACAAATATAAGTTCATAGAATATCACAAATGGAAATTTAATGCATCATGGTTTTCTAGTTTGGCAGGAAAATTGGTGTTGAATACTCGCGCCGAATTTGGTTTTCTCGGAATGTTTAATAAAGATTATGGTTATTCGCCATTTGAAGGATTTAATCTAGGCGGTGACGGACTTGTTACTTACAATCTTTATGGAATGGAAACCATTGCATTGCGAGGATATGAAAATGGTTCTTTGACGCCGGCAAGTGGAGGAAATGTTTATGATAAATTCACAGTTGAAATAAGATATCCTTTATCATTAAACCCTTCAGCAACTTTATATGGTCTGGCATTTTTTGAAGCAGGAAAAGCATGGTATGAATTTAAAGATTTTAATCCTTTTAACATAAACAGAGCTGCAGGAGTTGGTGTAAGGATATTCCTGCCAATGTTTGGTAAACTAGGTGTAGATTGGGGATATGGATTTGATGAAATACCAGGCAATCCAACAGCACACAAAAGCCAGTTTCATTTTATTATAGGTCAAAACTTTTAATTAATTATATTTGTCAATAATTTAAAATTTATAAATCATGAAAAAAATAATTTTAACTTTAAGTATTGTATTAATAACATTAGTAACATTTTCTCAAAAATTTGCTTATGTTGATTCTGATTATATTCTGAAAAACATCCCTGCTTATGAAGCAGCTCAAGCTCAATTAGATCAAATGTCTGTTGAATGGCAAAAAGAAATTGAAGCATTATATGCAGAAATTGATAAATTATATAAAAATTATCAAACAGAAAAAGTTTTACTTACTGAAGAAATGAAATCAAAGAGAGAAGATGAGATAATTGCAAAAGAAAAAGAAGCTAAAACTATTCAGAAAAAATATTTTGGTAAAGAAGGTGAATTATACAAAAAAAGGCAAGAGCTAATAAAGCCAATTCAGGATGATATATTTAATGCAGTTAGAGAAATTGCAAGCGAAGGTAATTATGCTGTAATTTTTGATACTTCTGGTGGACTCACTATGTTATATACCGATTCAAAATATGACAGAAGTGATGAAGTGTTAGAAAAGTTGGGATATAAAAATTAATATTATATATTTCCTCTGTAAAAAAATATTTAACTTGTCAGAGGGAACCAACATTTAATTTTTTTCATATATTTTATGTATATTTAAGAAAAAATTTATGTAGGTTTGCAAACGTTTAATTTAAAAAATTCTAATTAATTATGAAAAAAGTATTTATTAATGTTTTATTAATAGCTTTTATTTTTGGAAGCATAAGTTCATTTGCTCAATCAAAAGCTAAATTCGGACATATTGATTCAAATAGCCTTCTTGCACTTATGCCCGAAAGAGAAACTGCAAAAAAAGCAATTGAAGACCATGCAAAACAGCTTGAAGAACAATTGCAGACAATGCAACTTGAACTTGAAACAAAATATGCTGATTATGTTGAAAAACAAGCAGAATTAAGTGAGTTAATCAAAAAAAGTAAAGAACAAGAACTTGCCGATTTGCAAAAAAGAATGCAGGATTTTCAAGCAACAGCACAACAAGATCTTCAAAGCAAAGAAGGGGAATTATTGAAGCCAATTATTGACAAAGCAAGAAAAGCTATTGAAGATGTTTCAAAAGAAAAAGGTTATACCTATGTGTTTGACACAGGTGTTGGAGCTTTAATCTATTGGCCAAAAGATAGTGACGATCTTTTGCCTTTAGTTAAAAAGAAACTTGGAATAGAATAATATTAATTAAGACCATTTTTAATGGTCTTTTTTTTTACAATAAATTTATATGCAATTAGCAAATAAACATCCTATAGGTATATTCGATTCTGGGGTTGGAGGTTTATCTGTTTGGAAAGAAATTGTAAAACTGCTCCCTAATGAAGATATTATTTATTATGCTGATACAGGGAATTGCCCTTACGGTAAAAAGTTGCAACAGGAAATAATTAGTTTTTCTGAAAAAATAGTTGATTTTTTAATTGCCAAAAATTGCAAATTAATTATTGTTGCCTGCAATACTGCTACCGCTTCTGCAATAGAACATTTGCGTGCAAAATATAATATTAAATTTGTTGGTATGGAACCTGCTGTCAAACCTGCTGCACTTAATTCAATTACAGGGAAAATCGGTGTGTTGGCAACTTTGGGAACTTTCAGAGGGAAACTATTTAATGAAACAAGTAAACAATACGCTAACGACAAAGATGTGCATATTCAAATTGGGCACGGGCTTGTTAATGCAGTTGAAAATGGTTTAATAAAATCAAAAGAAACAGAAAAATTATTGCAAAAATATTTGCAACCAATGCTGGATAGTAATGTAGATCAAATTGTACTGGGTTGTACTCATTACCCTTTTTTAATTGATATTATTACACAGATTGTTAATGGAAAAGCTAAAATTATAGACCCTTCTTTTGCGGTTGCAAAACAAGCAGAGAACTTACTTAATAAAGATAATTTATTAAATTTATCAGATAATATTGCAAATTATAAGTTTTATTCTACCGGCGATAATAAATCGCTAATAACAGTTTTAGAGCAATTGGCTTATAATGATTTGAGTGTTGAAATTGTTTAAAGTTAAAATGAGAAAACAGACTATATATTACAATTTATTTAATAATTATTAGTTTTCCATCACTTATTATATTATTATCGATAACAAATTTGTATATATACATACCGCTATTTAGTTTATGCTTATTAATTGTCATAAACTTTGTTCCGGTTTTAAGCATTATACTATTTACTTTTTCACCCTGCATGTTGTATATATCTAATTGTCCTGATAGCCCTTTCGATAATTCATAGCTCAAGTATAAGACATCATTTGCGGGATTAGGATATATTATATTGTTTGTGCCAATAATTTCTTCTAATGATACAACAATATCAACAATTTGATATGATGTATCGGAACCACACTCATTTTGTACAATCAAGATAACGGTGTATGAATTAGTAATTGCAAAATAGTCATGTACAGGATTTTCATCTGTAGAATTTTGTAAATCGCCAAAATCCCAGTAATAAGAAGTGGCACCTGTTGAATTATTTGTAAATGTTACGCTTGCACCATTAATTGTGTATGAAAAGTCTGCCGTTGGGTCTGCTAAATCACAATTTGATATTGCAAAATCATCAATAGCAACACCTTCCATATCGGCTTGTAGGCTTGTAAAAGAGAATCTAAATTTAACATTACTTTCACCTGCAAGATAAGGAACAGTATTGGAAACATGTATCCATCCTGTAGATTCGCCCGACCATGGATTATCCCAGTTTGATTCTGCTGAACCTGTACTAAGAGTTTGCCATGTTGTACCATTATCTATTGTATACTCAAAAGTAACAGTACTGACAATTATAGTAGTAGAATATTGTAACTCAAATTCAATAATAGGTTTGGTTAAGGATGTGAAATCAAAACAAGGGCTGATTAGCTGCGATTGTTCCAAAGCATTTGAAAATCCTGTTAGGTTGGTTACCCATGAATTTACTCCCGAAAAAGCAGAATTAATAATTGTTGCTGCAGGAGTACCAATTTCCCACGATGGACTTGTTCCTTGTGCTGACCACCACGATGGCAATGTTTCAAAATCGTCTAAATGAGGAAATGTGCTGATAACAGGACTTGACATAATATCAATATGAGCAGTATCATTAAGATTATCGGCATCATTAACTACCAATGTGTAAACATCAAGTCCATAAAAACCCTGTGTAGAAATATCAATAGTGCTTGTAAAAATATAAGCAAGAGTATCGGAAGGAAGAATAGTATCAGTAATATTTTCAATAACCTCTGCCCCACCGCTTAATGAATATGCAATATCAAAATTGTAAAGCGAGTCTGCTCCATTATTTAAAATTTCTGCTGTTATTACTTGTGTTGAAGAAAGAGAACAACCACTTTCAATACCTGTAATTTCAACAACAGATGCATCGAAAGGAGAAACTTCATTAATATCAATAGTAAATGCTGTAGAAATAGCAAAACCCATACCTAAAGGATCGTTATTTGAAATAATGATATAATATGTAATACCGCCTTGCAGATAAATATTATTTAATAAGGGATTTCCGAATTGTGCTTCATTAAAATCAACACAAGTTCCAATATCGGGACAACCTTCTGTAATAAAAAGACCAACATATATTGCCGTATTAGTCAATTCTGCATTAATATAAATATCAGTAGCAGGTGTAAACTCAAATAAAAATGTGTTTTCATCGGAATAAGTGCTGCTGCATATACCACTATAGTTATTTCCTGTTGAATCGGTAGTTGCCGATAAATTAAATGGCAAAGAACTAACTAAATAAGGTGTTGCACAACTTGACCCTATTTGTGAGAATCCCACTATGGCACTAAATAAAATTGCTAGTGTAATGGTAATTTTTTTCATATTTAATGATTTTTAAGTTTAATAATAGGCAAAAATAATAAAAATAATAAAAAAGCTAAGTTAGTATTACTAATTTTATTCCTTATAAGTTTTTATGCTTAGCAAAACTACCGTCCCTCCTATTCCTAAAGCAGATAATAATACATAAAGCCATGTTTTATCAATAACAAATATCATTGAAATTATAATCATAATCCACATAGCTGAGATACTAAATATTTTTCCTCGTAAAGGGATTGAGCGATTATCAATAAACTTCTTTACTTTACCACCAAACAACTTGTTTGTTGTTACCCATTTATACATACGATCTGAGCTTTTCATAAAACAAAAAGCTGCAACAATCATAAATGGCGTAGTTGGCAATCCGGGTATAACAATTCCTAATGTCCCTAATGCTACCATAATAAAGCCACATATCTTAAGTAATATTTTCAGTAATGGATTCATTCTCTAAAATTAGAGCCCAAAATTAGTATTATATTTTGCAATGTATTGAAAAAGTAAATTTTGTTAATAGTAATCAATGGTATGATACCTTAGGGTATAGCATGAACCCAAATTTCCGAGGCAGAGCATCGGGGTATTTAACCACATAATATGGATATGCAATAGTAGAGTATTGTTGAATGGTTGCCAGGTATTGGTTCCAAATACACTACAACAAATGAATCTGTAGCAATATTTCTGTATTTTTCTCGAAAAAAATGTAAACTTTTTTCAAAATAGACATAAATGTATTTGAGACATCTACCTCTAATAAGTTTTAAGAACTATGAACAGGTATAGTTAGAACTATCTGAAAGAAATAACTGTTTTATGAATGCAGAAATCAGAATTTAAAATAAATAAAAAAGCTCTCTATAATAAGAGAGCTTTTTCATGTATGAATTATTGAGAAAAACTACTTTATCATCATTTTTACAGTGCTTCTGTATTCAGCATTATTTATTGAAATAAAGTAAACTCCTGCCTCAAAATTAGATAAACTAATATTGATGATTGTAGAAGAATTTTCTGATTTTATTTCTTTTACAACTTGTCCTGAAATATTTGAAATAATGACGTTTGTTTCGCCTGATAATTTAGATAAATCTACATTAAATTCACCGTTATTTGGGTTTGGATATAGATTTACTTCAAGATTGTTTATTGATTCAATTTCTGTGCAAATTTCGAAAGTAACAATTACTGTGTCGTAACCAAAACATCCATTTGCGTCTTCTACCTCAACCCATATATCGAAAGTTCCAATACCACCAACAACTGATGTATCTATTAGCTCAGTATCTGTAGTACCACCGGTTGTCCAGTTATAAGAACTAAGTCCTGCTCCTGCATCAAGAGTAATACTTTCATCTGCACATAATGTTGTATCAACACCTAAATATACCACAGGAACTGGGTTTACGCCGTCAGCTATATTAATTGTAATATCATCAGTGCAATTAAAGTCATTAGAAACGGTTAAGCTATATGCTCCTGCAAGCAAATTCTCAATTAACATTGTTGTTTCACCGTTATCCCAATTATATACTAAATTTGGATTTGTATCAAATCTATATATCATATCAACTTGTGTAACATTGCCGCTAGCTGCTAATGCAATTGAACTAGACAAAGCTTCTGTAGCGTTCAAATTATCTTGATAATAAATTCTATTTAAGTCCATTGCTGACCCACCAACATTGCTCACATAAGGTGTTTCAGGTCCGTATGCATTATGCATAATTGTAGTTCCTCTTGCTCCTAAAATACCTATAATATCTCCTTGAATTATATTTAAGTCAACGACTACCCAATTACCGGCATCTAAATTGTTTCCATAAAATAATGTGGTAAATGTTCCTCCTATAGAAGCATCAAATTTTACTACCTGTATGTTTTGAACTTCTCCGGGAACTGTCATTTCCGGAACTTTTAGTGCATAAACATTAAAATCTCTAGGTGCTATAAAGCCAAGACCACGTGTATATGAAGCTTGGGTATAATCGTAATCAAAAGCTCCTTCATCAAGATATGCTCCTTCAACAATATTTAAAGAATCTACAGAGCCAAAAGCGTCTCCAATGCAAT
Organism: uncultured Bacteroidales bacterium; assembly: GCA_964442075.1. Classification (GTDB taxonomy): domain Bacteria; phylum Bacteroidota; class Bacteroidia; order Bacteroidales; family CAYTAU01; genus CAYTAU01. The sequence goes on along the minus strand of CAYTWH010000027.1, from coordinate 730 downwards.
TGGTATTATCAGTAGTGCTTTCGTATAATATCATTACAGGTAATTTATTTGCAATCTCAATTGTTGCTGTATTATTGCTTAAGTCTCTACCAATATTATAATGTATTTTACCAACAAAATATCTTGGATTATATGTTGAGCCACCAACAGAAGCTATACCATGACCATGAATTACTTCAATAAAATCATCGGATTTAATTGTATCGCCATTAGAGTATACTACAGCTGAAGGAGTAGCAGTTGTATTTACCAAATATATACCAACAGTATCACCTTTAGCAACAAAAATATTTCCAACAGGTAATTGAGTCATTGTTCCTGAAATGGCTGTTGAAAACTCATTAAAACCCGCATAATTCCAATTAGCTAATGAATTCATATCATTCAAATAACTACCACCAATATAATAAACCTTAACAGAATCGCCAGGATTAACTGAAATGACAGGAGAAAAACTTTCTATTTGAATATCCTCTTTTGCAACAATGTTAAACATTATTCCACTATGTGAATTGCTATTGGTAATAGGCACTTCTATTTCTGTTATATCAGTAAATGGGTATGTTAAACTTCCATACTGAGTTCCCGGATTTTCTGAACCTGTTGCAACAAATAGATCAAAATCTGTTGCCATTTGATTATCTGTATCCCCTTTTCTTAAAATACTGAATGTTGTTAATGTATTATCAGCTCCATGACCAAGCCATTCGGAGTTTGGAGCTATTGTAAA
>CAYTWH010000026.1:0-51969 GCA_964442075.1 uncultured Bacteroidales bacterium | reverse complement strand
CAGAGGGTGTTGAGAGAATAGAAGTTCTGACCTTGCAGGGTCAGAAAGTCAAAAGCCAAATATCAAAAGTCAAAAGTCAAAACACCAAAATAGATTTAAGCCAACAAGCAAAAGGCATATACATAATAAAAGTAACAAGCAAAAAAGGCGTTGCTGTAGAGAAAATTGTTTTGGAGTAAACTTGCATTGTTATAGTTACTCCGTGACTAAAAACAAAAAACAAAAATTATTTGGAATTATTTTAAATAGTATTTAACTTTGTCGCCATAAGATTGTGGAAAGATTTGGATAGCTTGCAACCACAGAAAAATAATGCTAAAACATCAGGCTTTTCTGTAATGCAATTATCCCCATTCTTTTCTTAAATAATAAATTAAATTAATAATTAAACAATTAACAAGATGGCTTATTTATTTACATCAGAATCGGTATCGGAAGGACATCCCGATAAGGTTGCAGACCAAATATCAGATGCATTATTAGATAGTTTTTTAGCTTTCGATCCTAAATCTAAAGTTGCATGCGAAACAATGGTTACAACAGGGCAGGTTATACTTGCAGGGGAAGTAAAATCAAAAACATATATCGATGTTCAGAAAATTGCCCGCAACGTAATTTTAAACATTGGCTATACAAAAAGCGAGTATCAGTTTGAAGGAAATTCTTGTGGGGTGATAACTCTTTTGCATGAACAATCGCAGGATATTAACAGAGGTGTGGAACGTGAAGAAAAGATGGATCAGGGAGCAGGAGACCAGGGAATGATGTTTGGTTATGCTTGCAGAGAAACCGACGAATATATGCCTTTGGCTTTAGACCTTTCGCATATTTTACTGCAACAAATGGCAGAAATAAGAAGAGAAGGTAAAGAAATGACATATTTAAGACCCGATTCAAAATCGCAGGTTACAATAGAATATGGCGATGATAATAAACTAAAAAGAATTCACACTATTGTGATATCTACTCAACACGACGATTTTGATGATGACGATGAAAGAATGCTGGCAAAAATTAAAGAAGATGTTAGAAACATTTTAATACCAAGAGCTAAAAATGAACTACCGGCAAGATTACAGGAATTATTCGACAATGAATTTATTCTGCATGTAAATCCAACAGGCAAATTTGTAATTGGAGGACCACATGGCGACACAGGATTAACAGGAAGAAAAATAATTGTTGATACTTATGGCGGAAAAGGTGCGCATGGTGGTGGAGCATTTTCAGGAAAAGACCCATCGAAAGTTGACCGTTCTGCTGCTTATGCAGCAAGACATATTGCAAAAAACATGGTAGCAGCCGGAATAGCAGACGAAATACTTGTTCAGCTTTCTTATGCTATTGGCGTAGCAGAACCTGTTGGAATATTTGTAAATACTTACTATACAGCAAAAGTTAATATTTCGGACGGAGAAATTGCGGAGAAAATTAAAAATATATTTGACTTAAGACCTGCAGCAATAGAAGAAAGGCTTAAGTTGAGAAATCCAATATTTTTAGAAACAGCTTCTTATGGTCATATGGGCAGAACACCGCGAAAAGTTAAAAAAGTTTTTAATTCTCAATATTCAGGCAGAGTTGAAGTAGAGGTTGAATTATTTACCTGGGAAAAATTAGATTATATAGATAAAATTAAAGCGGAATTTAATTTGGGATAAACTCTCATTTAGAAACCTTTAATAATACTTTAAAGCTGTCCTGTTTATAGTTAAGCAGTTTGGCTCTTATAACTTGTCTGTCTTCGTAGGTTAGATATACTATTTCATTATCTGAAACAAATATTGCCTGCATTTCAAACAAATTTATAGTACTTGTTACCTGATATGTTTCTAAAGCATCAAATTTTGAAATATATAGATCGGCGTTTACAAATTTCATTTTTATAGGTGTATTTTTTTGATAGATTAGGAATTCTGAATTTGGCGCCCATTGTGGACTTGAGCCATGACCTAAATTATAAATAGTACTATTTTCAGCATTCCAAACAACAAGTTCAAATCCATTATTGAAAACAATTTTGCTGGCATCAGGTGACCATTTAGGACTTATATTATTTGTTCCTGTAATATCAAAAGTTTCTTCGGTTTTTGTATCCAATATTTTTATTACCCCTTTTTCTGTTACAATAGCAGCAAAATTTCCTTTTGGCGAAATTACAGCATCTATTATTTTCTCATTAAATTTATATTTAGAAGTATCTTTTTTATGTAAAACGTAAAAATAATTGCCAACAGAAAATCCAATTTTTTCATCATTACTAAAAGAAACTTTGCTACAATACTTTGTTGTGGTTAAAAGCTTAATAATTTTCTTTTTCTCAATATTGAAAACAACAATACTTGTTTTATCATTTTCAATTATTTTAAACCCAATGCTTTTTTTGTCAGGTGAAACAGTATATTCCTTAAAATCGGCTACTGTATCTATAAACAATTCAGGAATAGAAGTATTGTCTTTTAAAATAAAAAGTTGTTTTTGTTTTTCACCGCTTAGTAAAATTCCTTGATCTAAAATATTCGGATTAACATAATATCCCGATGTAATAGGTCTGATGTTTGTTCTATCGGGCTCTTCTTCTTGTGCTTTTACAGTAATTGCAATAAATAGTAGAAATATGAATATTATAAAACTATTCATTTATACAATCTGTTTTAATTCTTTAAGATGTTTCATTTTGTTGACATCTCTCATTTTTTGTGCTGTTTCAGTACAATATGTATGCTTTTCCATAAACTTAATTTCTTGTTTATGCCAATCGTCAATAGTTTTTACTTTGCCTCTTTCAAAGAGTTCGCGGAAAAGATTTTGAGAAATAGGTAAATAATCCTCTCTTCCAAGGTAGTCTAAATCGGCATCGCAAATTATTTTTTCTAATTTTGTTTTAGGTTCAATATCTGGATGCGTAGCATATATCAAATCACAAATTATTTTTATTTGCTCGTCTGTATATTGGTATTCCTTTAGAATATCTTTAGAAAATTTAATACTTAAAAGTTCATGATCTTCATAACCAATTAAAAATCCTGTATCGTGAAATATTGCAGCCGTTTTAAGTAAAAAAAGTTCTTCTTTTGAAACACCTTCATTTGTTCCAATTATTTCAACTTCAACCAAAACATCAATGGTGTGTTTTAAATTATGATAATACAAATTTTCAGGAAGTCCTTTTTCAAGTTTGTGCATTATAAGCTCTTCAAGTTCATCAAATCTTATATACTGTAACTTTTTTAAAAATTCTTCATTTGGTTTTTCTCCTTCTCCGTTTATAGAGAATTCCGGCTTAATACTTTTTACAAAATACATGCCTATGTCACCTTTATATTTAACAGGTATTTTTCCTCGCGATTCGCAAATAAAAAAATCTTTAACAAGCTCATAAGTTGTTTCTGAAATATTTATTTCTCCAATTTTCCCTGATGACTCCATCCTACTTGCAATATTTACAGAATCTCCCCAAATATCATAAGATAATTTCTTGCTACCCACTACTCCTGCAATTACAGGTCCTGAATGAATCCCAATTCTAATATCCCAGTCGTTTTCTGATTCAAATTTTAATTTTGTCATGTGTTGTTGCATAATAATTCCGGCCATAACAACATCAACAGGATTTGTTCTATTTTTTTTAGGAATACCTCCAGCACACATATAGGCATCCCCAATGGTTTTAATTTTTTCTATATTGAGATTTTCTATAACCATATCGAAATCAAAGAAAAATTTATCAAGGTCATCAAGTAATTTTTCAGGATTCATGTGTTCTGCAATTTTTGTAAATCCCTGTATATCTGAAAACAACACGGTTGCCATTTTGTATATTTTACGGGAAGCCTTTCCTTTTATTTGCAATTCCCTTGCTGTATCCGGTGGTAGTATGTTTGCCAAAAGTTTTTCTGCTCTTTCTTTTTGAATAACTATTTCTTCTGTTTTTTCTGTAATTACTTTTTCAAGTTTAAGTTTTTCCTGAGCAAATAAATATTCTCTCCAACGAACTATCATTATAATAAATAATGCTACAAATAATATGTAAGTAACAAATGCATACCAGGTTCTGTATATAGGTGGTTTTATGTGAAAATGAAAAAATGCTTCTTGTGAAATGTTATTATAAAGATCTTTTGCTCTTACTCTGAAAGTATAAAATCCCTCTGATAAATTTGTGTAATTTATTATGTTTAAATTACTCAATTTAGACCACGTTTTATCAAAACCTTCTAAAAAAAATTGATACTTTAATCCTGAGCTACTTGTGAAATTTGGAGCAGAATATTCAAATTGAAAATCATTATATCTATAATTAAATTCTTTACAGATTGTATCGTTTAAAAAACCATTATTAGCCCCATTGTACAAAACAGAATCTTCTCCAATTACGATACGCCTTATTAATGCATTATAATTAACGCTTTGCCTGTAGTCTAATTTGCAATCATAACGGATTAAGGCATCAAAACTTCCGAACCAAACAACTCCATTGCTTTCCGGGAAAATTGCTTCAATTGTAAAATCAGTTATATTGTTGAACATTGAAGTATTAAAACTATATTTTATATTTTGACTGTTATATTTTGCAAAAGCTGTTTTCTTTGAGAATTTACCATAACTTCCTGAACTGATCCAAAGATTATTATTTCTATCTTCTACAATTGGAAAAACCCAGTTTTCTTCATTCTTAAAATCAATTCCAATTAAGGTATCATGAAAAAATTTCATAGAATCTTGGTCAAATCTAAAAACACCTTTTTGACTTGAAAATAAAATGCCATTTTTGGTAGAATATACATCTATCCAGCTATGGCCTTTTGATAATCCGTAGTTTTCCCTAAATTGAATTACATCTGCATCAAGATCAATACCATTGGAAAAGTCAACCATAAATACGCCATGATAATCAGACCCAAGCCATAAAACACCTGTTTTATCTTCTACAATTGTGCGAATAGGTTTGTTAAGTTTATTAAGGCTTCCAAGTTCAACAAATTTATTATTTTCATATTTAAAAACTAAAAGACCGATATTTGTTGCAAAATAAAATAAATTAGAATCTATGGATGATTGTTTAATTGCGTCTATATCTCCAGGATAAACCAAATCCCCTTTGAGATTTTCAATTTTATAAATACCTTTTGCAGATGTTACAAAAAGATCTTCGTTTATTGAATTTAGAATATTGCAATCCGTTTGGACACCTTTTATTTGATTAAATTTTTGAGAACCAAAGCAATTTAATTGATTATTTAAAATATTGGAATTGTTCAAATAAAAAACACCCTGTGTGGTTGCAACATATAGAATACCGTTGTGTTTTACAATTGAAGATATTCCTCCTTTTATACCTGAGTTTTTCCCAAAATACGAAAAAGCTGAAGGAAACTCAATTTTACATATTCCATTATTTAAGGCAAGCCAAAGATTATTATAATTATCAATAAATATGTCGTTAATTTGGTCGGCTTTTAAACCTTTTTCTCGATTAATATTTACAATTATTTCACCTTTTTCGTTAATAATTGAAATCCCACAACGTTCTGTTCCAAAAACATAATGTCCACTTGACAGCCATTTTCCTTTTGTTAATTTATTTCGAGAAATATAATTATCAATTTGAGTAAAAAATGGTTTAATTGTTATAAAATCATAAACATAAAAACCTTTTAACATGTCAAGTTTTATAAGTAAATTACCATCTTCAAAAGGAAGAATTTCAAGCACTTTTTTGTCTTTAAAAAATTGTGTGTTTGGGAGTGTATCAAAACCATTATAAACATAATTTAGTATCCCTATTCCTGATTTACTCACAAAAATTTTGTCATCAACTTTAAAAACGTCAAAAGGAGTAGAAGAAGAATCAATAACTGTTAAATATTTATTGTTCCATCTATATATTTTTTTGTGAGTGTAAAAAATTATTTCATTTTCTAAAGAAAAAATATTTCTCACATTACCGATATGCCTTTCATTTTTAGGCAATTTGTCAATTAAAGATTTAAATATGGTGTTGTTTTTATCATCAGAAGCGAGATAACCAAAGTCATCGTACCCCGAGACATAAACAATTTTATCATATCCAAAAGCGAAACTCGGGATTCCGTTGACATCAATTAATCTCCAGTTACTTCCATCATATTCAAGCACTCCACTAACATTTCCAACATAAAGTATTCCTCTGTCATCTTGAATTATAGAATAATTCTGGGTTTCATAACCATATTCTTTTGGAGATATATTTTGAATAAGGGGTATTCCCAACTCATATTCCTGTCCGTCCAATTTGTTTATAAAAAGAAGAAAGGAAATGACTAGTAAACTATAAAATGTAAATTTATTATTCAATATAAATGTTGTTGAATTAATTTTCAAACTTACAAAAATTACTTATTATATCAATTGTAATTATAAAATAGTCTAAAATATTGGACTATGTTGAATCCTGAAAATCGAAACAAGTTGCCTGATTGGCATTAAGTTAGTAAAAGAAAATTGTTGAAAATACAGAAAGAAAACCTAAAATTATTCCGCTATAGATTTGAGCAGGATTATGTTCATTTAATTTTAATCGGGAATACCCCAGTAACCCAATAATTAAAAAAGTAGTAATAATAAAAAATTGCAAATCAAGATTAAGTCTTATTGAAGACCCAATTAACAAACCCAGTATACCTCCAATACCAGTCATGTGGGCGCTTATTTTCCATTTTAAAGTTATTAGAAACAATATAAATACTGCAATAAATGAACCCAAAAGAAAAGAAACAATAAAGCCGGATATTGGTAAGCCTTGAATAATGTAATATGTGAAAAAATAAAAGATTATAACCAAAGAAAGCGGATAGATCCTCTCTTTTGAAGATTCCATTCTAAAGCTTTTAATTAAATTTCTATAAATGAAAAATGGAAGAAAAAGCAATGGTAATATACACGTAGAAGCAAATGTGATAAGAAAAAGAATTTTTTTAACATCAAAACTCATTAATGTAAGATGGGAACCTGAATTAAAAAGAATAAAGATCCCAATTGTTGGCATAAACAATGGATGAAACAAGTATGATATTATTTTAGCAATTACTTTTCCCAATTTAAAAATCCTTAGTTAATACATAATATTTTTCTTGTTACTTGCTGATTTTCTGTTTTAATATTAATAAAATAAATGCCGGAATTAATGTTGTTTACAATTGAATTTAAATAAATTTCATTATATCCATCGTCAGATTGTAATGATCGTGAACCAATTAATTCGCCAAAAATATTTGTTACTTCAAATGTCACTAAAGTATTATCAGTTAATAGATAAGTGATTTTTGTGTCGCCAACAAACGGATTTGGATAAATTAAAAGATTAAACTTATTTTGGTTTGGCTTGTTAATACCAACAGGGTTCATAAAATATTCAAATTCCCAACCATCATTAGTTTCTGATGAATTTGTTTTAAAAGTAACTATACAAACTCCCGATGGAATTGTCATAGATGTTGGAATATTTAAATAATCAAATTTACCAATAAGATTTAATGCTGAAACATATTCTTTGTGAATAAGAATATAATCGTATGTATTTGGTGCAAGATCAAATTTTGTAAAATTAAGATATATTGAACCGGCTCCTGTTGGTTCTATATACCATCTGCAATTTTCGGAGTTTAGATAATTACAATCATCACTACCATCTACAATTACTCCTGCAGAATCTGTCAGAGTTGTTTGAGCTTCGCAAAATTTAGAAAAATAACTTAAATCCCATCCATTTGCCACATCAATATTATTGCTTACAAAAGATAAAAACAATTCTCCATTATCGGAAATTATTGTAGTTGGTGTTGTGGATGAACTTAATTCCGGTTGATTAACCTGAGAAAATACATTTAATAATTGACCGGCAACAGATGTACCATCGTAGATGAATAATGTATCACCTGTACCTAATTCAAATTTATCGAAAACTAATTCTAATCTTTTACCACAAACAGGTACAATCAAATATTCACAATTGATATTATTTTCATAATCTTTTATATGGCTGCCATCATTTAAAGTTCCCCTTACATAAGTAATAGTATCTGAAATTGAACAAGATTCAGGATAAGTATAGTTTAATGTATCGGGATAAATATCTTTTATTACTTCTTGTACATAAGTAAATTGAGACCCACCGGGTGTAAGATTGTCTGTATAGAAAAACCCATCATAAGCTCCACTCCATCCCCAATTAAAATGATAATATCCGGGAACTTGATATCCATCACAAACAAATGCATGACCACTTGTAAAAGAAGAATCATCAGCCCATCCTGCATAGTACATTGGTTTTTTATTATCAAGATTTGCAATTAAAACACTATCCCAATCTAAACTTGTACTGTCTTTAAAAAGATATTGAGTTTCGGGACAATATTTAAAATAAGTTCTCATTACATAGTCGGCACTATGATTCCACATCCCCGAGCCGTTTGGTCCATAATCCATATCTACTCCAACTCCCAAATGATGTAAAAGCAATGCAACAGGATAATTTGAATCATCTAAGCTATTTAACATTCCATTCCATTCATAAGTTGTATTTTCATAATCTGCCGAAATAGTTCCATATTCATTATGGTAATACGAATATGTTCCACTTCCGGTTGCGGGAAATCGATGGTAATATAATACTTGTCCCATTGCTGTTGCAACGCAGCCTGCATAAACGTATCCTCCCGGGCCACCTGCATCTGCAGGACATTCTTCGTTATAAAAACTTCCCTGATTCCATTCAGATACCAATAATGGGGGAATTGCTTTTTCTTTACTTATTATTAGATCCTTTTCTTCAGATAATATTAAATGAGACCATTTTTGTTCTGTTTTTATATTTGGTGTTAATTTGCTTTTAATTGCATAAGATATCTGGTTTACATATTGTTTTATCCAAAAATCAAAAGCAGGATTAGTATAATTATCATTATATTTTCCTTTAAATGAATAAAAAGGAATCGGTTCTGCCGAGTTATGAGAAGATATTGCAATAAAACCACCATTTTCAATATTAAAAATATATAAAACAGTAGTTCCAAATTCATCTTTTTTAATATATGTTTCTATAATATTAATATCAGAAAAAAACTTTTCGCTAAACTGATTTACATTTTCATAATAAAAGTTTTTAGCAACAATGCGAGCTGTTTTTTCACTTATATTTTGCGCTATTACAAGCCTAAAACTTAGGATTATAATTAAAGTAATAATAAATATATTTCTCATAATGTATATAATTTATTTTATGCAAACCAACATAAATTTTTCATGCAAATATACACAAACTGTATGAATTTTATTAATATCTTTGCATTACTATAATTCAAAATTAATAATATAAAATGAAAAAAATTATTTCATATAATGTAAATGGAATAAGGGCTGCATTAAAAAAAGAATTTGCTACATGGATACAAGAAGAAAAACCCGATGTTTTGTGTATTCAGGAATCAAAGGCACAGGTAGAACAAATTGATATTCCATTATTTGAACATTTAGGATATTACAGCAATTGGCATTGTGCCGAAAAAAAGGGATATAGTGGAGTGGGGATATTGAGCAAAGAAAAACCGGATAATATTGTTGTTGGGATGGGTAATGCTAAATATGATTCAGAAGGTAGGGTTTTAAGAGCTGATTTTGGAGAAATTAGCATTATATCCGTTTATTTTCCTTCGGGAACAACAGGCAATATTCGTCAGGATTTTAAAATGGATTTTCTGTGTGATTTTTTTAATTATATTACTGAATTAAAAAAAGAACGCCCAAATTTAATTATATCAGGTGATTATAATATTTGCCATAAAGAAATTGATATAAATCATCCTAAACGTCATCATAAATCATCCGGGTTTTTACCCGAAGAACGTGTGTGGATAGATAAATTTATTGAAAGTGGATTTATTGATAGTTTTAGAAAATTTAATAGTGAACCTAATAAATATTCTTGGTGGAGTTACAGAGCAGGATCACGACCAAAGAATCTTGGATGGAGAATCGATTACCACATGATAAGCAAGAGTTTGGATGCAAAACTCAAAGGAGCTGAAATTTTATCTGATGCTTTTCATTCCGACCATTGCCCCATTGTTGTTAAAATGGATATATGAAAAAGCTGTCTCAAAAATTAGAAACAGCCTTTAATCCACAACACACAAACAACACTATGAAATTTTGATCATCCTTGCAGGTTTAACATTTTCTTCTTCACGTTTTGGAATAGTTACATATAATATTCCATTAACATATTTAGCACCAATTTTTTCTTTATTTACTTTTGCCTCAGGCAATGTAAATTTTCTGTTAAAAGAATGATGAATAAATTCTTTGCAAGAATAATTTGTATTTTCTTCTTCTTTTTCTTCGTTTACAGACGAAACCGATAGAATATTTTTATCCAGTTCAATTTTAAAATCATCTTTATTAAAACCCGGAGCAGCAACTTCAATTAGAAACTCGTTATTGTTTTCTACAATATTTACTGCGGGCATTGTGTCGTTTCTTTGATGAAACTTATCTCTTGGCATATCAAAAATATCGTCGATAAAAAAGTTATCAAAAATAGAATTGACCGCTGGATACATTCTGTTATCTCTTTTTATTAAATTCATAATTAATTCCTCCTAAATATTTTAAGTTTATAAATTGTTTAATTGATCTTGAAAAGCTAATAATCAATTAGTGTGCCTACAGGAAATTTTACAATTTTAGACAGAAATTTTATGTGGGATAAGACAAATTGGCGTGCATTTATTTGGATTGCGGACAAAATGGCAGGTCGTTGTAAATTCTACAAAAGAAATTATTAATACACAATTATTAATTCAGCACGACGATTAAGTTGATGTTCTTCTTTACTGCAAACAACTTCCTCTTTACAATTGTTTGCCAGCTTTGTTTCTCCTTTTCCAATTACTTCAATTATTCGGGTTTCATTTATTCCATTTAATTTAAGGTATTTTGAAACAGATCTTGCCCTGCGTTCCGAAAGCATTTGATTATATATACTTGAACCGCGCACATCGGTATGGGCTACAATTTTTATTTTTGCATCACCATACTCTTTCAATAAAATTATGTTTTTATCAAGTATTTCTTTTGCATCACCACGGATATTTGTATCATCAAAATCAAAATATATATTTGCTAAATTAAGATTTTCATTTGATGTGTTGTTTACAACATCATTTTCTTCTATTACAATATTATTGTCATCTGTAACAACATTATTTTCATCGATTACAACATCGGTTATGTCGGCAATATAATCAGATGAATCAATATCTGCTAATTGTAATGTGTCATTAGCAACAAGTAATTCATCCTGAACAACTTTTATCACTTTGCTAACACAAAAAGCTGTTGCTTCTTTTGTTTCTTTATCAATTGCCTCAACTTCCATTTGAATATTATACTTCCCTGCACAATTGAAAGTATAATCAAAATTAAGGCTGTCAACGAATATTTTATCTTCAATTTTCCAAAAGTATTTTGTAAAAGTGTATTTATCAGCTTTTGTATCAGATGCATCAATATTTAAAGCTTCTCCTACAAATATAGAATCAGCAGTGTTAAATCCAATATAAGTGTCAGCTAACGGAGTTTCACTAATTGGAGTACAGTCTTCAAATTGAGGTCCAAAAATTGCCTGATAAATATCCATATTTCCAAAACCATCCTTGCGATAAGAAGAAAAATATGCAAGATCTCCTTTTGAATTGAATTTGAAGAAAATATCGTCTCCGGCTGAATTTAAAGGATAACTCATATTAACGGGTTCAGACCATTCTCCATCAACAAGTTCTGATTTGTATATATCATATCCACCTATTCCACTATGTCCTTGAGATGAAAAATACAATGTTTTTCCATCACTAGAAATCTCAGGGCTGTCTTCATTATATTTAGTGTTAATTTTCCGTCCTAAATTAACAGGAGACCCCCATTTATTATCATCTTGTTTTTTTGAATAATATATATCCAGTTTGCCAAAACCCTTTTTTTTATGCCAACTACTGAAGAAAATAGTATTTCCATCATTTGTCATTGATGCATGTGGCTGATAATAACTAAAGTTTATAATCTTTGATACCTTAATCGGTTCCTGCCATTTTTCATTTACTTTATTTGTTGTCCAAAGTTTATTTTTTCTGTAAACAATTAAAGTATTTCCGTCACAAGAACTACTTACAATTGCATTGTTACTCTTTTTCTTGTCGAGATATTTAAATACGGGTGAATTTAATGATTGTTCTGCAAAAGAGAATTTGCTTCTTTTTTTATACGATAAGTAAATACCCTCAAAACGTTCTTTACCTTCAAAACCAAAATTTTCTGACATAATATAAGGTCTTTTAGATGTAAATAGCAATAAAGTGTCGTTGTTTATCGGGACAGGAACATATTCCGGAAAACTTGTATTAATTCTGTTCCCCATATTTCTAATTCGCATTGAATTATTAATTTCCAGATTTTTTGCATTATTACACTCATTAATATATTTTGCTATTTCATCTTGTAATGGTTTATCCTTTTCAAGAATATACTGTTTAAAAGTATTATACTCCTTTATTGCATTATCATATTGTTCTACAAAATGATATGCTTTGCCAAGATAATAATAGATTTCGGGATACTCATCCACTTCTTTTAATCTTTTAACGGCTTCTAAATAAGGTAACGATTTATCTTGTTCAAATAAGTCGTAGTAATACAATAAAGCTAATTCGTAATTGTAATTAATATTGTTTGAATCAATCTCTAAAAGTTGCAATAAATTAGTTTTTGCATGTTTATGGTAACCTTTATAGATAAGTTTAACAGTTTTCTTAAATAATCTCTTCTCCTGATGTTTACTTAGGTCTGTTTTTTCAACGGAGTAACTGTCAATAAAGTTAAATAACAGTATTATTATTAATATTATTTTAAATAAACGCATATGCTTATTATTTAATGTTTTAATTTACGAAGGTATAATAAACATAAGCCTATTTCCAAATTTTTATTTTAAAAACCTTGTTTTTATTAAAAACCGAAAAATTAGTGCTATTTGAAAATAGCAATGGTCGCAATCTAAGCAAGTGAAAACAATGCGATTATTAACAATCATCATACTTTGCAATAAATTATTTAGTTTTGTTATCTTAATAAATTGTTTTTATGGATCAAAAATATGAACTTATTACAATTCTTGGACCGACAGCCTGTGGAAAAACCACCTTGGCTGTAAACCTTGCTTTAGAAATAAATGGAGAAATTATAAGTGCAGATTCAAGGCAGGTCTATAGAGGTATGGATATTGGTACAGGAAAAGATATTGATGATTATACCGTAAACGGAAAACAAATTCCATATCACTTAATAGATATTGTTGATGCGGGATATAAATACAATGTTTATGAATTTCAACAAGACTTTATACGGTCATATAACAATATCTCAGAAAAAAACAAAATGCCAATATTGTGCGGTGGTACAGGTATGTACATAGATGCTGTTACAAAAGGGTATAAATTAATTAAAGTTCCTGTCAACAACGAATTGCGCAAAAAGCTTGAAAAAATATCACTTGACGAGCTTTCTTTAATTCTTTCTAAAACAAAGAATATGCACAACAAATCGGATATTAGCACAAAAAAAAGAGCAATAAGAGCAATTGAAATTGAAGAATATTATAAAAGTAATCCTGAAATAGATGAAAATTATCCCCAAATAAAATGTCTTTTTATTGGCGTAAAGTATGATAGAGATTCTCGGCGAAAACAAATAAGTCAAAGATTAAAACAAAGACTTGATGAAGGCATGATAGATGAAGTTCAAACCCTGATAGATAAAGGAATAAATTCAGAAACATTATTATACTATGGACTTGAATATAAATACCTGACATTATACTTAACAAAACAACTTTCGTACAACGAAATGTTTACCAAATTAGAAATAGCAATTCACCAATTTGCCAAACGGCAAATGACATGGTTTAGAAGTACGGAAAGGAAAGGAGTGAAAATCCACTGGATAGACGGATATACTCCAATAGGTGAAAAGATTATAAGAATTAAATCCTTACTTAATGAAATTTGACTGAATTTACATAAATTTCAAATCACAAATCTATATCTATCTTCCTTAATTTAACTTCAGCTATTTGATTGATTAGCTGTTTGTTAAATGGAATTTGTACTCTAATATAATTATCGGTATAACCATACATTGTCCCATTATTATTATAGTTTTCAAATAAAACATTCCTTTTGGAGCCAATATTGGCTTTTACAAACCTTTTTTTAATTATTTCTGATAAACGATGTAGTTTTTCACTTCTTAATTTCTTTTCTTGTGGGCTTACTTTACCTTCAAATTTAACAGATTTTGTCCCCTGTCTTTCTGAATATGTAAAAACGTGCAGATAAGATAAGTTTAAATTATTTAAAAAATCATAAGTATCATTAAAGTCGTATTCCGTTTCTCCCGGAAAACCAACAATAACATCTGCTCCAATTCCTGCATGGGGAATATGGTTTAATATAGTTTCAGTTTTCTCTGCAAATAACTCTCTTTTGTATTTTCTTTGCATTAAATTCAAAATTTTATTGCAACCCGATTGTATAGGAATATGGAAATGTGGCATAAAAATTTTTGAATTTGCAACAAATTGTATTATTTCATCTGTAATCAAATTGGGTTCAATTGATGATATTCGGTATCTTTCAATTCCATCAACATTATGTAATTGTTTTAGCAAATCTAAAAATGTTTCGTTTGTTGTTTTACCAAAATCGCCAATGTTAACACCCGTAAGTATAATTTCATTTATATCATTTTTTGCAATCTCTTTTGCTTGTTCAACAATTTCGGCAATTGTAATATTTCGGCTCCTACCACGTGCAAACGGAATAGTGCAATAAGTGCAAAAATAATCACAACCATCCTGTACTTTCAGAAAAGACCTTGTTCTGTCTCCTAAAGAGTAGGCGGGTAAAAATGTATTGATGTTATTACAATCACATTTATGAATGGGATTTTTTTCAGCAGAATATTTATTTACATATTCAATTAAATTAAATTTTTCGTTTGAACCTAAAATAAGGTCAACGCCATCTATTTCTGCTATTTTATCAGCATGTAATTGAGAATAACATCCTACTGCAATAATCAAAGCTTCATTGTTTTTTTTAATTGCACGAGATATTGAGTTTCTGCTTTTTTTATCGGCATTTGCAGTTACTGTACATGTGTTAATTATATAAATATCAGCTTTTTCTTTAAAACCAACAATTTCATATTCTACAGGATTAAACATGCGAGCAATAGAAGATGTTTCGGCAAAATTTAATTTACAACCTAAGGTATAAAAGGCTACTTTCTTTCTTTTTTTTATCTGCACAGAAATTGTTTCAGTATTTCAAATTTACTAAATATTGATGCCCCGTACTCTTGGTATAGGGTTATAATTATAAAATTTATCCCGAGTAACCGGGGTAATGTTTTGCCTCTAATTCCTCTCCTTTGGGGAGAGCCTGTCCCGAATTTATTTCGAGATTAGGAGGGGCTTTTACAACAAATTACTTGCAAGTTCGGCAAGGTAACTTCTTTCACCTTTTACAAGATTAACATGGGCAAAAATATCCTGACCTCTCATTTTATCAGTTAAGTAAGTTAAACCGTTCGATTTTGTATCAAGATATGGTGAATCAATTTGTTGAATATCTCCTGTAAAAATAATTTTTGCACCTTCTCCTGCCCTTGTTATGATTGTTTTAACTTCATGAGGAGTAAGATTTTGTGCCTCATCTACAATAAAGTAAACATTAGATAAGCTTCTTCCCCTTATGTATGCTAATGGAGTTATTATAAGTTGTTCATCCTTTTGCATATCATCAATTTTTGAAAAATCCTTATTGTTCAGTTTTAAGCTATGTTTTATAACTGAAAGATTATCAAAAAGCGGTTGCATATATGGTCCGATCTTATCTTTCACATCACCGGGTAAATATCCAAGGTCTTTATTTCCCAATGCTACTATTGGTCTGGCTAACAACACCTGATTGTATTTACTGTTCTGGTGTAAAGCCGCAGCCAATGCAAGAAGTGTTTTTCCTGTACCTGCTTTTCCTGTTAAGGCAACCAACAAAACATTTGGGTCGAGTAAAGCATTTAATGAAAACGTTTGTTCAGCATTTCTTGGTTCAATACCAAAAACAGGAAATTTTTCAACTCTGTTTATAATTTTATTCTTTTCATCATAGTGTATTAAAACACTGGAATGCATATTTCTAAGTATTAAATATTCATTAGCTATCAGATCTTTTTTAAATTTAAATTCTTCAATAGGAATGCCTTCTTTTGTTTCATATAATTTGTTAATTATATCATGGTCAAAGTTTTCAATAATCTCTATTCCTTTATTAAGGATATCAATATTTATTACTTTGTCTGTTTCATAATCTTGCGACATTATGCCAATAGACTTGGCTTTCATCCTAAGATTAATATCTTTTGTAATAAGAATTACATTTTTTCTTGTATGTTTTTTTCTAACAAAATCTGCAATTGCAAGAATTCTGTGATCCGGTGTTTTTTCTGAAAATGAAGCAGCTACTTCACTGGAAAACGGTTTACCTGTTTCAATTGTCAATGTTCCTAATTTTTTTCCCAGCTCAATGCCTTCTGTTAACAACTTATCACCCGACAACTTATCAAGTTCACGGGTAAATTCTCTTGCATGAAAATTTATAAGGTCACTACCTCGCTTAAATTTATCAAGTTCTTCAAGTACGGTAATAGGTATAACAACATCGTTGTCCTGAAAAGAATATATTGCATTAAAATCATGTAATAATACATTGGTATCTAAAACAAATATTTTTTTCTTTTCAATTTTTTTTTCAATTTTCTTTTCTGATTTCATGTTTATTGAATTTATTTTACTGCAAAAGTAATAAATTTTGTGTTGTAATATAAAAACTTAAACAATCATCATTCATGCCATTTTTTATTACTTTTGCAAATCTTTTCACAATAGATAATTATATCAGTAATGGCTCATAAAGCAGGTTTTGTAAATATTATTGGAAATCCAAATGTTGGAAAATCTACATTAATGAATTCACTTGTTGGTGAAAAAATGTCAATTATAACATCTAAAGCACAAACAACAAGGCATAGAATAATGGGTATTGTAAACGGGGAAGATTTTCAAATGGTTTATTCCGATACTCCGGGCATATTAAAACCAAATTATATGCTACAGGAATCAATGATGAAATTCGCAAATTCTGCACTGGTTGATGCCGATATTATTCTATATGTAACCGATATTTTTGAAACTTATGAGCAAAATCAGGCATATATTGAAAAAGTTGTAAAAAAAGATGTCCCGGTTTTGCTACTAATAAATAAAATAGACCTTTCAAGTCAGACTGAAATTGAAGAATTGTCTCAAATGTGGCAAAAATATCTGCCAAAAGCAGAAATAGTTTTAATTTCTGCATTAAAAAAATTCAATATAGATTATGTTTTCGACCAAATATTAAAAATATTACCTGAAAGTCCGCCTTACTTTCCCAAAGATGTATTAACAGATAAAACAGAACGATTTTTTGTATCGGAAATAATAAGAGAAAAAATACTTGAAAATTATAAAAAAGAGATTCCTTATTCAGTAGAAATGGTTGTTGAAGAGTTTAAGGAGGAAAAAGAAATAATAAGGATAAGAACAATTATTTATGTGGAACGGGAATCTCAAAAAGGCATACTTATAGGACATCAGGGACAAGCTTTGAAAAAAGTTGGGACACACGCAAGACTGGATATGGAAAAGTTCTTTGATAAAAAAATATTTTTAGAACTATATGTAAAAGTGAGTAAAGATTGGCGTAGCAAACCTAAAATCTTACGTAATTTTGGATATCAATAATAGAATAATGAAATGGGAAATATTGTAGCAATAGTAGGAAGACCAAATGTGGGCAAATCAACCTTGTTTAATCGCCTTACAAGTACGCGCGATGCAATTGTTGATGAGGTTAGCGGTGTTACCCGTGACAGACATTATGGAAAATCCGATTGGAATGGAATTGAGTTTTCTGTTATTGATACCGGTGGATATGTTACAAACTCTGATGATATTTATGAAAAAGAGATATGCAAACAAGTAATGTTTGCAATTGAAGAAACCGATGTTATAATTTTTCTTGTTGATGTTATTAGCGGTATCACCGACCTTGATACTGCCATTAACAATATTTTAAGGAAAACAGATAAAAAAGTTATCCTTGCAGTAAATAAAGTTGATAATTCTGAAAGACAATATGATGCTGCTGTATTTTATGGTTTAGGACTTGGGGATTATTTTAATATTTCATCAATTAATGGTAGCGGGACAGGCGAATTACTTGATGAAGTTGTAAATTCTTTCAAAAAGGAAACATTAAATAATGATGATGAAGAAATTCCGAGATTTTCAATTATTGGCAGACCTAATGTTGGCAAATCATCACTTGTAAATACACTAATTGGTAATGAAAGAAATATTGTAACACCAATTGCGGGAACAACCCGCGATAGTATTTATACAAGATATAATAAGTTTGGGCATGATTTTAATCTGATAGATACTGCAGGTTTAAGAAAAAAAGGCAAGGTTTCTGAAAATATTGAATTCTATTCGGTAATGAGGTCGGTTAGAACAATTGAAAAATCGGATGTGTGTTTGCTGTTATTAGATGCAACACGAGGAATAGAGGCGCAAGATGTTAATATTTTTCAGCTTGTTATAAAAAACAGAAAAGGATTGGTTATTTTGGTAAACAAATGGGATTTAATTGAAAAAGAGACAAATACAGTAAAAGAGCTTGAAGAGAAAATTAGAGAAAAACTTGCTCCGTTCAATGATGTGCCAATAATTTTTACATCAGCCATTACAAAACAAAGAATACATAAAGTACTTGAAGTTGCTATTGAAGTACACAAAAACAGAATTCAACGCATTAAAACTTCAAAGCTTAATGAAGTAATGCTTGAAGCAATCGAAAAATACAGACCTCCTGCAATAAAAGGGAAATACATAAAAATTAATTACGTACAGCAATTACCAACACACGCACCTACGTTTGCGTTTTATTGTAATCTGCCACAATATATTAAGGATCCATATATGCGATATTTAGAAAACCAATTGCGTAAGAATTTTAATTTTACAGGAGTTCCTATTCAGATATTTTTTAGAAAAAAATAATATCTATTTGTTCCCCATTCTCATTGGTAAAATTTTGACTAAAAAAATTTAAGATTCAAAAACTGCAAAATAAAGTTTAAATAACACTATCTTTGTGTTTTAAAAACATTTTAACATTAACAATGAAAAAAGGTACAGTAAAATTTTTCAATGAATCTAAAGGATTTGGATTCATTATTGATGACAATTCAAAAAATGAATATTTTGTTCATGTTTCCGGGTTAATTGACGAAATTCGTGAAGGTGACTCAGTAGAATTTGAATTACAAGAAGGTAAAAAAGGATTAAGCGCAGTAAATGTCAAAGTAATTTAATGTTTATTTATTAACTTTATTATCATATAAAAAGCCTGCTAACAACAGGCTTTTTTATTATATACTTTTAGGTAAACTGCCTATAAAGCAATATTTGCATTTTCTTGTATTTCTACTATTAAATATATAATTTTACATAAAATTATGGAAATTGATAACGTAATACTCGAACAACAAATAACAAACGTATTAAAAACAATTTACGACCCTGAAATACCCGTTAATATTTATGAAATAGGGTTAATATATGAGATCAATATTGACAAAAAAAACAGGGTTGAAATAGTTATGACACTTACCTCTCCCAATTGCCCTGTTGCTGATGATATTTTAATAGAAATTAATGAAAAAGTTAAAAATATTAGTGGTGTAAAAAAAGTAAATGTTAAACTAACTTTTGAACCACCATGGGATAAAAACATGATGACAGAAGAAGCAATGCTCGAATTAGGGCTTTTATAAATTTTGCGTAATAAACCTTGTCAAACAAATTAAAAATACTCGTTTTAAATTATGAATATCCTCCAATTGGTGGTGGTGGTGGAATTATAAGTAAATATATTTCTGAAGGCTTATCTGAAATTGGGCATGATATTACAATAATTACAACTTGGTTTGAAAACCTTCCTGAAGAAGAAAGCAATAATAATCTCACCATTATAAGATTGAAATCTAAACGTAAAAATAATTTTAGGTCTAATCCGCTTGAAATGCTTTCCTGGATATCTTATTCAAAACAATTTTTGAAAAAACATTGCCAAAAAAATCAATTTGATATTTGTATTGCAAATTTTGCAATACCGGGAGGCAATGTTGCAAAATATATTTTAAAAATATTCAATATCCCTTACGTAATAATTTCACACGGACATGATATTCCATGGGTTAAACCCGTATCGCTTTATTTTTCCCATTTTTTAAACTATTTAAAAATAATATCAATATGTAAAAAGTCTTTGGCAAATTTCATTCAAACTGCTGAGATGAAAGCAAATATTGATGGATTTTGTAAAGAATACGATAAGAATATTTTAATTCCGAACGGATTCGATAAAAATATGTTTTATCCAAACTATGAAAAACATAAAAAAGGATTGAAAATACTTTTTGTAGGCAGATTGGTAAAACAAAAAGACCCCCTAACACTTCTTAAAGCAATAAAAATATTTAGTGATAAACATGAGGACTTTACTTTAAATATTTTGGGAGATGGACCCCTTAGGAAGAAAATGGAAAAATTTATTGATAGTAATAATTTAAAAGATAATGTAAAAATTCTTGGCAAAATACCTTACAGTAAAATGATAGAAGAATACCAATCTGCTTCTGTTCTAATTGCTCCTTCAATAAGTGAAGGGATGTCAATATCTATCATTGAAGCATTGGCTTGTGGTTTATATGTTATTACGACACCGGCAAGTGGGAATTCTGAATTAATTAGTGATAGGATAAATGGTGAAATTGTGAATTATCAAAATTCTGAACAGGTTGCCGATATTTTAGAAAAATATTACACAAATAAATACTTGCTGAATTATTTTGTTCCTGAAAAATTTCAGAATGATTTTAAAAATAAATTCAATTGGGAAAACATTATTGATAAATATGACAAGAAATTAAAGCAAGTTGTTACAAGATGAGAGCTTTACACACAATAGATACTCTTTGGCTTGGTGGCGCTCAAACAATTTTAAAATCTTTGTTTGAAAAGCAAGCTGCCAATTATGATATATTCTTATTTTCATTACGAAAAACAAATCCTCAAATAGAAATATCTCACAAAAATGTAAAATGTTTTAATTCAAAATATAAACTTTCAATTGCAAGAATTTTTAGTTTGAAAAAATTTATTAAAACAAATAATATTGATGTTTTACATTGCCATTTGCCTCATTCACAAACAATGGGATATTTGATGAAAAAATTGTTTTTTTCAAATATTAAATTGGTTTTTCACGAACATGCAGAGATCTATAATAAGGGGAAAATATTACCTTTTCTAATAAAAAAATATCGTAAAAAGGTAGATGTTTTTATTTCCTGTTCTGAAGCATCTAAACAAATGTTGCATAAAAAAACAAATGTTGCACAAAACAAAATAATTGTATTAAACAATTTTGTTGATATTCAAAAGTTTAATACTGATTTTAGGGATGTGAAAATTAAGGAAGAATTAAAAATTAAGGGTTTTATTGTTGGATTTGCAGGCAGAATTATTGAAAGGAAAGGATGGAGAGAACTAATTGAAGCTGCAACTATTTTAAAAAATAACACAGATATTAAATTTTTAATTGTTGGTGTTGGTCCTGATCAAAATAAAATGATTAGAAAAATTGAACAACATGGTTTGAATGACACAGTATTTTATAAGGGATATATGTCTGATATGAAATGGTTTTATTCTATAATAGATTGTTTTGTATTGCCGTCATATTGGGAAGGTCTTGCAATGGTTCAATTAGAAAGCATGGCTCTTGGAATACCATTAATTTGTTCAGATGCTCCCGGTGTTAACGAGGTTCCTGAAAATAAAATTGACAGCTTATTTGTTAAACCAAAAAGCGGAAAAGACCTTGCAAATAAAATTTCTGTTTTGAAAAATAATTCAGAGCTCTATGAAAGTATAAGTGAAAAAGCAAAAAATAAAGCTACCTTTTATTCTATTGAAAATTATTTGAAAAGCTTAAATAACATTTATAGAAATACACTATATTGTATTTAATACCAATTTGATTACTAATCTGTATAAAACACTATTCTTGTTTTAATACAGCAAAAGAGTAAAAATCACCATCATGGCTAATGGAAATATCATAAGGAATAAGCATGTTTTTATATTTGAGAATTGGTATTCCATTTTTTTTATTGATAGTTAAAAAATTTGGAGATATATTAATTATTTCAGCAATTTGGTCTATTGGTGATTCATTAATGTTAAATATTGAAAATTGAATTAGTGATTTTATTGATTTATTATTTGTGGCAATAGTATGAATAAAATGTGAATTGGATATTGTAGAGTATGCAGCACAAGAAAAGTTTTCATATTTGACGATGGACGTAATTGTTTGATCAAATGATAACAAGTTTACCTGAAATTTTCTTGGAGAAAAGCTTTTATTCAATCCTTTTTTTAAAAGTATTTTGTAACAACTTTCTTTACACGTCCAAAAAATATATGGGTATAAATAATTCTTCCCTTTGCAATAATTTATTTCCGAAGCTGTTAGGAATTTATTCAAATATCTTGAATTATGGAAACTTTTTCGATTTTCCGGGCAATTAAGATCTATAATATCATTGCCAATATAAGTCAATGTAATTATTTAGATTTAGAATTGATTATGTTAAGCATGTCCTTTATAGTTTGAATATTTTCAAGCTCTTCATCATTAATTTCAATGTCATATTTTTCTTCAACATCAAGAACAATGTCAACAATCCTGGCAGAGTTAATTTTTAGGTCTTTAGTAATATTTGATTCTTCAGTAGCGCTTTTAATTAGCTCTTTATTAAAACTATATTTTGTTAAAATTTCAAATATTTCCTGTTTTAGATTATCCATTTTATTTTTATTTAATAATTGTAAAGATAATAATTTTAAGCTTATTTTTTTAAAATCATACAAGAATTAACATCTCCAAAACCAAAGCTTGCTTTAACAAAATAATCAATATTAATATTTTCTATTGTTTGAAGAGGTATTTTTTCTCTAGAAACATATTGTACAATATCTGTGTGTAAATCCTCACTATTTAATGAAGCATGAATAAAATTATTGTTCATTTGTATAATTCCTGCAATCGTTTCAATTGCTCCTGAGGCGCCTATACAATGACCTGTCATTGACTTTAATGAGTTAACATACGGGAAATTATCATTTTTTCTATCTAATGCCTCTGACCAGTTTTTTATTTCTAATGGATCAGCCATAGTAGAACTTAAATGTCCTGAAATATAATCTATTTTTTGTGATGATATTTTGGAAGACTTTATAGTTTCAGTAATACATTTAATTACTCCTTCTGAATTTGGAGCAGACATAGTTCCTCCATTTCTTTGTCCTCCACTATTAATATGGCTTCCTATTATTTCCCCATATATTTTAGCACTTCTTTTTTTGGCTGATTCATATTCTTCCAATATTAAAATTCCTGCCCCTGCTCCGGGAACAAATCCTGATGCCGTATTGCTTAAAGGTCTACTACCTTTTTGCGGATTTTCATTAAATGAACGTGTAAGAACTCTCATGCTATCAAAGCCTGACCAACCATATGGAGAATATGCCTCACTTCCTCCAACAATCATACGCAAAGCTTTTCCTTCTTTTATTCTTTCATATCCTAATATTATTGATTCTGTTCCAGTTGAACATGCTGACGAATTCATTGAAATATGATTCCCTAATGCCAAAATTCCTGTTAAATTTGCGCTTGCACCGCTTAACATACTGTGTTCAACAATTGTACTTCTTAATTTTTTAATATTCCCTTGATTTGTATATGGTATGATTTTTTCACCAAAAATGTCAGCAGGTCCTATTCCACTCCCAATAACACAACCTGTCTGATAATCGGTAAAATTAGAATCATAGTCAGGCACGTTAAAGCCTGCAGATTCCCATGCTTCTAAAGCAGCTATTATAGCGTAAATTATCATTTTGCTGGAATCGGTCAGTTTATATTTTTCAATTATTGAATTGTAAATTGACCCGGAAATATCAGGAATACCTCCAATTTGACAAGCAAAACCATAGTTTTTGAGTTCTTCAATGAATTTAATTCCTGAACGATTTTCTTTTATAGCATTGTGAAATTCTTTTATCCCTGTTGCAATTGGAGAAACAACACCCATACCGGTAATTACAACTCTTTTATCCATGTTGATTCAATTTTAATATCGCTTCTAAATTGGCAACTTGACTGCCATCTTCTTTTTTCATTTCTATTTTACATTTTAGAGTATTGTTCCTAAAATATATTTTATCTGATCTTACAAAGACTTTTTCATTTGGCTTAACCGACATAAAGAACTCTGAATTAACATACGACAATAAAGGAATATTATCAAATTTATATTCTGAAAGATAGATCGCAAAACATACTAATCCGATTTGCCCCATCGTTTCTATTAGTATTACTCCGGGTGTAACCGGATTGTTTTTAAAATGTCCTTTATAAAAGTATTCATCACTTTTGTATGTGTATTCACCTATAATGTGTTTATCAGATATTTCAATTATGTCATCAACAAATAAAAAAGGTGATAAATAGGGAAGGCATAGTAATATTTTATTGAATATTCTTGACATTTTAGTAAACTATCTGCTCGCCTCCATCAACTCTAATTATTTCTCCATTTATCCAATTAGCTTCATCTTGAGCCAATAACCAAATAACTTTTGCAACATCTTCGGGTATTGTTAATCTTTTAAATGGATTCTTACTTTTAGCTGTTTTGATTAAATAATCACATTTTGGTAAAGCTCTAAGAGCCTTTGTATCTGTAATTCCGGGGTTAATAATATTTGTTGTTATATTATACCTTGCATATTCTACAGCTAAGCTTCTACATATATTTTCAAGTACTGATTTTGCAGCTCCAACTTGAGAATAACCCGATATATACCTGTAACTTCCCTCTGAAGTTAATCCAATAATTTTTGCATTATCAGAAAAAAGGCCATAATCTACTAAAGCTCTTGCCCATAAAACAAAACTGGTTCCCATTGAATTAATTGAATACAGGAATGAATTTTCAAGTTCTTCAATAGATTTAGCATTAATTTGTTGCGTATTGCCATCAGCAATAGAATGAAGCAATAGTTTTATTTTATCGTTTTCTGAAAATTCTTTTTTAATTGTTTCAATTGTTTTTATTCTGCCTTCTTGTGTAACGGCATTTGTATTTACACAAATTAGTTTAACATTATTTTCTTTAATGGTTTCAAACTCCTTGTTAATCTTTTCTATTTCAGACCGCTTGTCTCTGTGAACTATTATTATATTATATCCTTTTACCGCAAAATATTTGGCTGTTGCTAAGCCAAAACCGCTTGATCCACCTAGAATAAGTACCCAATCTATTATTTTGCTCATAGTTTTATTTTCTTTAAAATATAAAAATAGTATAAATAATTGTAAATTTGTTAATTATTTGAAAAATTATGCTTGGGAAATATCACACATTATACATAGAAGCAACAAGAAAATGTAATTTTTCTTGTAAATATTGTTCAAGTGGGTCAAATGGTATTTACAAAGAAGAAAAGGAATTAACTTACGATGAAATTATTGAAAAAATACTTATTCCCGGGTATGAATTAGGAACAAGATTTGTTGATTTTTCAGGAGGTGAATTTTTATTAAGAGAAGATGCTTTTGAACTTCTTGATTTTTCAAATAAAAAAGGATTTAAAATAGGGATAGCAAGTAATGGCTCAACACTAGATGAAAAGAATATTCTGAAACTTAAAAAAATATTAGGTGATAACATTCTTATTTCCTTAGGTGTAAATTCTTTTGATGATAAGAATAAAGATACAAGAGATGTTGAAACAGAATTTACATTAAAAACAATTAATAAGCTTGAACAACATAATGTAAACATGAATATATGCGTTACTATGGGATCATTTAATTGTGACAGTTTTGCAAATACTATAAAAAACATACGAGAACTTAATCTTCCATTTAACCGAATTCCTTTTGTTCCTAGAAATGTAGATAATAGGGAATATATGTTTGATAAAAAAATAATGAAAGAAAAGCTCCACCCTGCTTTAAGAAAATATTACCATGGTTATGTTAGCTATGTTCCTTTCTTTTTAGATCCTGAAAAATATGAAAAAATTTCTGGTCAAAAATTAAAAGAAAATAAATTGCCCACAAATCCTTCTGTTGGATGTTGGTGTGGCTCTTTTTACTCTATAAATCCTGTTGGAGATGTTGCTCCTTGTCCTTTGCTTGGAGACAATTTGTCAGGAGGCAATATCCGTGAACAAAATCTCAGTGACATACTTTATAAATCAGAACTATTTACAAAAATTGTAGAAAGAGATAAGTTTGAAGGGAAGTGCGGCAATTGTAAATATACCAATATATGCGGTGGTTGTAGAGCTTATTCCTATTATCTTACAGGTAACGTGTTTGGTTCTGACCCTACATGTTTTATTGACGAATTATCAGAATCTGAATTAAAAGAAATGGAAGAACAAGTAGAAAAGAACTTTAAAAATTATACAAGAATGGCTAAATTTGGAGGACTTTATTATTCTCCTAAAAAAACTAAATAGGATAAGTTGAATAATCTGGAACATCACAATCTACTCTTGATCCGGCAGGTATTATAGCCTGTTTACCAATCCTTAAACCTGGTAAAACAACAGATTGTGCTCCAATATATGCATAATCACATATTTCAGTTGGGCCAATAATTGATGAATTTGGGCCAATATTTACATATTTCCCAATTTTTGTTGCGTGACCAATAGTAGCATTTAAATGTATTGCAAGACTGTCACCCATCTCAATACCATGTGACATTCCCACGCCTGGTTGAATAATTGTGCCATCAGATATCTTAATATTACTAAAAATTGACACATTTTTGGATATAATATGAGCTAATTTACCCCCGAGAGAAATAATTTTTCTGCTCACTTTTTCTCTAATTCTAGGATTACCAATACCTGTTACAAAATTATTATCATTATTAATAAGATGCTTCTTTAAGAATATGGGGTCAGAATAAACTCTATACTTATTAAATAACAAGCTATTATGCTCTTTATTTTCATCAAAGAAACATATTTCTCCTGAATAATCATCATTAATCAAAATGCCAAGAATTTCAATACCTAAACCACCTGCACCAACAATAATCATAACTATTTATTAAAAAAAGATTTAATTGAATTACAAATATATAAAATTTCTTCGTTTAACAATTCTGGATATATTGGTAAAGAAAGGACTTCTTTGCTTAATTTTTCTGCAATATTTGAATTGTTTTTTATGCTATTACTTTTAGTAAATACTGAATTATTTTCAAGAATATGAGAATAATGAATTAGTGTTTGAATCTCATTATTTTTAAGGTGTTCCTGTAACTCATCTCTTCTATTTGTCTGTATTACATATTTATGATAAATGTGCTTACATCCTTCTTCTTCATTAGGTGTTTTTATTTCATCAATTGCTTTTAAATACTCATTGTATTGTTTAGCAATATTTTGTCTTTTATCTATTATCTCTTCAATATTTTCTAATTGCCAGTCAAGAAGACTTGCTTGAGCTGTAGTAATTTGACTATTATAAGCTAATTCAATGAAGTCATTATTTCTTTTTCCATTACTTGTAAATAATTTTAGCCTATTGTATATATCTTGATTATCTGTAAGTATTGCACCTCCTGTACCAAAAGCACCAATAATTTTTGTAGGATCAAAACTCACACAACTTAAATCTCCTAGACTGCCAGATTTCCTGTTATTCTTTTCACTGCCCAATGATTGAGCAGCATCTTCTACAATAAGAATATCATGTTTTTTAGCAATACTCTCTAATTTTATAAAATCAAGTGTTTGCCCAAATAATTGTACTGCAATAATTGCTTTTGTATTTTTAGTGATTACATTTTCAATTTGGCTTAGATCCATTAAAAAACTATCCGCATCTATATCAACAAAAACGGGCTTTGCCCCTGCACGTAGTATAGATGTAGCAGAAGAAATAAATGAGAAATTTGTTACAATAACCTCATCTCCTGTTTCTATCCCTAATGATTTTAATGCAAAGTATAGTGCATCTGTGCAACTAGAAACAGTATGTGCATATTTTCTATTACAAAATTTAGCAATGTTATGTTCAAGTTTTTTATTTTCATCTCCTTTTAAAAACTGACCATCACAAAATGCATTGTCGATTTTATTTAAAATTTCTAATCTATTATTTTCATAAAATCTTTTTAATCCGTGATATGGTATTTTAATTTCGGACATAAATTTATTCTATTTTTGTAAAAAATTCAAATATAATTTCATTCCGGTTTCCAAATCATATTCGGGTTTAAATCCTAATAATCTTTCAGCTTTTTTAATATTAAGAGAACCTCTGTTTGGTCTATATGGAAATAGTGTTCCATCTTTTATTTTTGTTTCCGGTATATATTGTTCAATAATTTGCGCAAGTTCTTTAATTTGTCTGCCATTGCCTGCAGAAATATTAAATGTTTCTCCGACAGAAGCCTTATTATCAGCCGCCAACACAAACCCCTTTGCCGTATCGGTAACATAAGTGAAATCTAATTTATGACATCCTCCATCATCCAGAATTAAAGCTTCTTTTTTGAGTGCATTTTTAATAAATATTTCTGTAACTCTCATGTTACAATCACTTGGACCATATACTGCCGAAGGACGAATTATTGTATATGGTATCTTATATTTATAATAATAAGCTCTAATTATGTTTTCACAACTAAGTTTCATTGCTCCATAAATTCCTATTGGAACACATCTTTGGTTTTCATTTGCATGTATTACATCATTATTATCATCTCTATTAAAATGTCCATAAACCATTGAGGAGGAGGAAAAAACAAGTTTTGGGCAAGGGAATCTTAAATCTTTCAAAATCTCAAGCAATGTAAATGTTGAGTCAAAAATATTTAACTTTGCTTCCAAAGGAAGATTATTAGCAATACCTGCTATTGGCAGAGAAGATAGATGAAAAATAATATCTGGTTTATATTCGTTGATTGTACTTTTTAATAATTTATCATCTAAACAATCTCCTTCTATTATTTTAAGATTTTTATTAGTTATTTCATTTGTCCTATATTCTATGCTTTTCTTCCATTCATCAATATTGAAAGGCAGAAAATGTTTATAAGCATCATATATTATTACCTTATTATTGGAATTAATAATTAATTGCTTGGCAATATTATGTCCAATAAATCCTAATCCGCCTATAATTAGGTAAGTTCTCATTTTATTGTATTAAATTCAATATAATCATTTATGACCTCTTGTGTTATTCCAATTTTCTTAATTTCCCCGTTTTCTAACCACACAACTCTATCACAGAGTTTTTTTATGTCTTCTAAATAATGACTAACTAATAAAATTGTTTTTTTATTTTTTAATTCTTGTAATCGTTGATTAATCTTTTTGCGGAATTTAATATCCTCTCCTAAAAAAGAAATTTCATCAAATAGCAAAATATCAGCTTCTATAAATGCAATAATTGAAAAAGCAAGTTTAATTTTCATTCCACGTGAATAAAATTTAACTTGAGTATTGATTCTATCCCCAATTTCACTAAAATCAATTAAATCATTAATTTTTGGCTTAACCTGTTTATTAGTAAAACCCATTAAATTTGAAATAAAATAGATATTGTCTAGTCCAGATAAATCAGGATGAAAACTAAATCCAATATCAAAAAATGATGCTACATTTCCATACAGTTCAATTCTTCCTGTACTTGGTCTGGTTATTTCACTTATAAGCTTTAACAAGGTTGTTTTTCCTGCTCCATTATCGCCAATTATTCCAATTGATTCTCCATGTTTTATTTTTAAATTAATGTTGGTTAATGCCGGAATCTCAATTTTGTTGGATTTTGTGGTAATGTTAAAAAATGGAATAATATTATTACTTTTATTTAAATAGTATTTCTTTGTTAAATTCTCAATATTTATAATATTATGTTCCATTATACTTTATCAGCTATTTTATGTTCAACCCTATTAAAATAGAATAATCCAATAATAAGAAATATCAATATAAAAGCAATTCCATAGAGATAGTTTAAAGAGGGCATTTCTCCTCCAAAAATTGTCCATCTAAACCATTCTATAATCCCGGCAACAGGATTTAAATATACAATAAAAAACATTTTTGTTGGAACAATTGAAACAGGATAAAAAACCGGTGTTATCCAAATGGCATATCCTATAATTGTTGGTATTAAATGATGCAGGTCTCTGTATTTTAATGTTAATGAGTTGAGCCATATTCCAAGAGATAAGCCTGTAAAATAAACCAGTAAAATAAGCATTGGCAGTGATAACAGATATATTGTTGGAATTATTTTATAGAAAAATAGCAAGGCTGTTAAAATTAATAGATTAATGCCAAAAGACAACAAGCCCACTATTGGCTTAGAAATTACCACCATAAGTTTTGGAAATGCAATTTTTGTAATTAGATTCTGATTAATAATTAAACCGTTACTACTATTAATAACTACAAAGAGAAAATATTGCCAAAATAAAATGCCACTAAAAACAAAAACAGGATAAGGAATATCTCCAGTATCAAGCTTAATAATATTATTAAAAAACAACGTATAAACAGTGATTGCAATAAGAGGTTGAAATACTAATAAAAGTACACCAAAAAAAGTTTGTGCATACTGAATTTTTAGATCTCTTTTGACAAATGCAAGAATTAATGACCTGTTTACAAATAACTTTTTTAAGCTTTGATAAATTGATTGTTTTTTATTTGTAATTATTTTCGGCATTATTTATTATGTGATTTTGATGCAAATATATAAACAAAATAATTATGATTCAATTTTGTAAAAGTATAAAAAATAGATTCCTCACTTCGTTCGGAATAACACAGTTGTTTAAAAATAACACTTTTATCATTTGTTTGAATTTTCCAGAGGCTTATAAACAGATAAGCCTTTTATATATTGCCAGATATTCCAATTATCGTCTCCAAAGTGGTGATATACATGAATAAAGTAAGGCTTAAATGTAGTTTTAAAATTATTGGTGGTAAATCCTTTTTCTTTACTAAAAGAAATTTCGGGTTTATAAAAATCTGCAATAAAATTAAAATTCACGGGTAATGTTTGCAGATGTTGCAAATTAAATTTCCATGTTGTTACTGCCAAAGTAGCCTGATCTCTGGTTTTCCAATTTGGTTCTTTAAACATGCTCATTGTTAGATCATGCCATGAGTTAAGAAATTCTACCGATCTTTTATTAAACAAAAAAACACCTCCGTTCCAGTGCTGCCAATCTTTAGGATATATCTTTATATTAAATTTATTTAATATCTCTTGGTGCAAATGGTCGCATTGTAATTTAAAAATGTTGCTATTTTCCTTATCTTTCCAATATTTTTTAAATCTGTGAAACCTAAGATCACTGTTATTTTCAATTTCTTTGTATGAACTTAAAATATCAGACATCACAATTTCATTATTATTGTTTATCCAAACTTTTCTTTTTTTATCGTATTTAAAAAATTTGTTTAATCTAAAATACTTATAAGGAAGTAGAATTTTTTGAAAAATATATTTGAAAACAATATGAATATTAGATACCGGATTTTGTTTTACATTATATAAGTCGCAATATAATTGTCGGGCTTCTTGCGATGTAAAAATTGAATCGGGAACAAATTCGGGATAATATTTTTTTTGAAGTTCATCAAATTTGCTTTTTGATCTTTCCGATCTTTCGGTACACCCACAATTAATTCCATAAGGGCTGAATTCATCAAATTTGCAATGGTCATTAGCAAAAGTTACTATTCCTAAATTGTGATCAAAAATTTCATCTACCTTATTATTTACAGCTATTACATCGCTATCTATGTAACAATAATTATGAGCTAAATCTAAGTATTTATGCAAACCTGTTTTTAAATAAATGCTTGCCTGATGATTTGTAAACTCTTTGGGCGTATCAATGTCCATTATTGTGTCGTGCTCAATATTTATTTTATTCCTTTTGCTATCAGTAACAACAATTATGTTGTTTTTGCTGAAATGCTTTAAATATAGCAACGAAAAATTTAATGTTTCGATATGAATATTATCTCCACAAACAGCATATACAAATATGTTCTTTTTTTCACTCATTAAACTTAAGGCTGCAGTGTTGTTTAATTGTTATTTCTTCCCACTAAAATGAGTTATCATTTTATTAATCATTTTACTATTTAGATCATCAATTTCATGCATAAACATTGCAAAAAAAACATTTTTACTCATGTATGTATAAAACACAGTATGTTTATTGGCATTAATTTTTGAAAAAATAGTTTCAATATTTTTATAAATTTTATTTTTTGTATCATTGTCTGTGTTCTCAATTAAAAAGTAATCTTCAACCTTTTTATAAAAATCGGTTTTATTTTTCACTATTATATTATTTCTATTATTTAGTTTTTTTACAATTTCTTTTATTTTGACATTATCAATCAAGCCATAACCAATGTATTCCGATTCATTTAAATTTATTGTATTACATTCAATTAAATCAATGTTATTTCCTGTAAGCATTAATTTATTATTAAAAACTTTTAATAAATATGGATTAACAAAATATATTGCAATAATTTCCGAATTTGATTCAATAAGTTCAAATGAAGTTAATATTTTATTATTTTTTCTTAAAAATGTATTAAACTCTTTTGTTCCTATTTCAAAAGATATATTATCAATCTTTATTTTACCCTTACCTTCAATTGCAACTAATTGCAATGGTTGATATATTTCCCCTGTCCAAGATTTTGGAATAGTAAGTTTAGCATTTGATGTTGTGTTTTTTATTACATCGAATTGTGTTTTTATCGAGTCTATATATTTGCCCGGAAATTCTAAAATTGAATTAGGTGGCAAATTAAAATTATCGGGATAAAATCCAGGGAATGAATCGTACCAATTATTTGCATGGTTATCTTTAGTTTGATAAAACGATATGTATTTTTTTGTATTAATCAACTTGTTAGTACTGTTATGATTTATATATTCTATTGTGTTAGATTTTTTAAATAAGTCAATATTATTTTCAAGTTCGTCAATATTAGCAACATTATTATTTGCATTAATATGATAAGCTCCAAAATCTGCGTCATAACATTCCCATCTGTCATTAATTTTAATTTCGCATACTACATGACCATTTAGGTCACAAACTCTGGATTCATAACCCAGTATTTTCCATAATATAGATAAATTAGTATTAATATCATCGCAATAACCAAAACCAATTGAATTTAGAAATATATATGGATTATGTTGCCATCTATTATATGTAAGCGGAGTTTTATGAATAGTGTTGTCAATAACAAATCTCCATGCTTTTTGATATAATAATTCATCTGAATAATTGTTATAAACAGAATTTATGTAAGAAACTATTTCAGAATCATTATAAAAAAATTTGTTGTTTAATTTTAATTTAAAAGATATAAATGTGTTGCTATTGTTTTTTAAACAAAATGCTGTTTTATGAGGGTTCTTAATATCAATATTATAAATTAATGTGTCATTCTGAGAATTTAATTGTGTGTTTAAAATCAGAATTAAAATTAATAATTGTATCACCTTTGGAAATATCACATTGTTAAAACTGCTCATTTTTTAATGGCCCATTTATTTTATTCGATTTAAATTTAACAAGTTATTTAGCTTAATCTTTAAAAAATCTTCACTCTTCTCTGATAGTGCTTTCTCAAATTGCGAATTTTTCAATTTCTTAATTTTATTAAGATGATAGTCCGATAATTCAATTTGAGATGGAAATTTTGCAAAAATATTTTCAAACTTTTCAATTACTTCTTTATTATTTAAATCTTTAAATTTACTTTTTAATATTTCTTTAATATCTTCAATAGGATAGGTCTTTTGGCTTATCTCAATATCACATGCAAGCTTGTACCATTCACGAATTTGATTAATTAATCCTATAAAATGTTTCCGATTTTCTCTTTGTGCAAAATTTGAAGAATTTAATTTTTGATTACTATATAATTCAACTATTTCATTAATCTCCTTATGATGCATATTAATAATTGAACATTCATATGGATTATTTACAGTACTAAAATTTATAAAAATGTTATTTTCATTACAATAATTGACTAGCTCTGGTATGTCCATCCAATTCTGTCTCATAGGACAAATTGAAAAGAATAATGGATTTCTTTTAAGCTTTGAATATTCTTTATAATAATTGACATTATTCATTATTTGCTTAAAATTTGCACCTTTTCTAATAAACTCATAATTGTCTTTTTTAAGTGAGTCTATAGAGATGTTCAATCTAAAATTGCCTTTATTTAATAATTGTTTAATTTTCTCATTTAAAATTGAAGCATTTGTTTGAACAGCAATTTCGCACTTGGGATTTAGTTTAATAATCATTTCCCATATTTCATAGTAGATATCTATTAAAAATGGTTCTCCTCCAAAAAATCTAGCCTTATGAAGATGGGGTATAAACTCTTCTAATTCTTTCAAAAAGTTTTTGCCATAAATAGTTTTTCTTTCTTTACCTGAATTCTCTTCTTGTTCTAATTTAGAAGAATATAATGGAGAGCACATTATACAAGCAAGATTGCACATATTGCTCAACTCAAACTCCATCATTGTCGGATAATTCTTATCAAGAGGAATCATATCATACCTGTGTGACCCCATTGCTTTGTAGCTTTCAGAATCAATCAGATTTTGACAATATTCACATCCAGTTGAGAGATTATTGTTTTTAAGGTTTTTAACTAAGAGTTTCTTGTTTGAACTGTTTAAAAGTTCTTCTAGATTGTCTTCTCCATAATAACCCAATGGATAATCTTGATTGTAGCAGCATGCCGAGACTCTTCCTGTGTTTGAGAAATAAATATTTTTTTCAGGAGCATGACAAAATGTTTTTTTTGGACCTGGGATTCGGCTTTTGTTATATGAACTTAATTTTGATTGTTCAATAAATTCTGAGTTGTAAAAAAATGACAATATATAAGATAGAGGTATTTTGATTGGCCACAACAAAAGAGCTTTTAGATAATATTTACGACTACCTATATTGTTCATTTACTATTTGTTTATATTGTTTCCAGCTTGCCCTACTCTTTCCTTAAGCTTTTCAATTGTTCTAAATTCCATTTCTCCAACAACCCTATCTATAGGCAAATTAATAAAGTATTGTAAAGATTTTCTCAAAGTATTTTCATCAATAACATCTAAGAACATTTCTTCTGAAATTTTTAAATATTTTTTGATTTTAATTTCCCTTTCATCAATTGTTGATGTTGCATCATTTTTAAAATATTCGCATATTTTATTTTTAAATATTTCTTTCAATTCTCCAATATCTTCAGGTTGTAGTTCACTCTCTCTTAATAAAGATTCATCTTCCCAGTTTTTTATTTGTCTTACAAGATTTCTATATCTATCAATATTATCTTTTTGAATTGATGTTTTCGCACTAAACTTTTGTGCTTTTAAATATTCATGA
This sequence comes from uncultured Bacteroidales bacterium, assembly GCA_964442075.1. GTDB lineage: Bacteria > Bacteroidota > Bacteroidia > Bacteroidales > CAYTAU01 > CAYTAU01. The sequence goes on along the minus strand of CAYTWH010000026.1, from coordinate 16,134 downwards.
ATTTCTTTTAATCTTACATGACTTAAATTCCATAATGAACAATATGGAGGAAAAAGTACATTATTAAAAATTGCAGGAATATTTAAGTTATTCAAATATGAAATCAAGTCTGGAATATCTTTCCAGTTTTGCTGCATTGGGCATATTTTTACATTTAATGTAGTACCTTTTTGTTTTGTATATCCCTGAAAAAATGCGAGATTTTCTAAAATGTTATCTAGATTTGAACTTACCCTTATTGATTCAAGGTTCTTTTTATCTAAAGAGTCAATAGATAGGGTGATATTAAACTTTAACTTGTTTAAATAATATTTTACTTTATCGTTTAAGATTGTTCCGTTAGTTGTAATTGATATTTTAATTTTAGGATTTATTTTTATTATTTCATCCCAAATTTTATAGTAAATATCAATAATAAAAGGCTCTCCTCCAGTAAATGATATTTCTTGTAGATTTAATAAAAATGGTGATAATTGTTTTACAAAATTCTCATCATAAGGATTTTCATAAGGCAGGTTTTTTTCTCTATTCTTTCTAACTAATTCAGAATTCTCTCCACTACACATTATGCACTGAAGATTACATTTATTACTTATCTGAAAATCCATTGAAATAGGATAATTATTGTTTCCTGTTGGTAAATAATCGTACCTCCATGCTCCAACAGAATAATAATTCTCTTTTTCTAAATACCTTTTGCAGTCTTCGCAGCCATATGACAAATCATTATTACTTATATACTCACGTAAAGTCTTTAATTTGTCTCCAAACCAAATATCATTAATTGAGTCTTCTGGATACATGCCCAACTTCTCTTTTTTATTGTAAAAACATGTGAAAATTTCTCCATATTGTGAAAAGAACAAGGTTTTGAAAGGAGCATGACAAAGAACTCTTCTTTTCTTTCGCGACCTAATTTTATTGTATCCTTTCAAAAAGTTTTTTGCAATAGGATTATATTCTTTCTTGTTTTTCAAATTCTGGCTGCTGTTTTAATTCTTTCTGTAATTTTTTCTTGTGTGCTTATTTCAATTTCTGCAATTATATCTTTTACAGACATTTTATTCAAAGAAATCAGTGCTTTATGAATTATTTCAAAATCCTGTATTGTTTCAAAAGATTTTTCAATAGTATCAATATACTTATCTTTTTCGGATTGCTCTTTTATCTTACGGTATAAGGATTGCTTCAGTTCCTCAACAGTCATATTATAAAGCATGTTATCCGATTTTTTATCATAAGATTTTTCTTCCCAGTTTTCAAGTTGTTTTATAAGGTTATTGTAAACTGCTTCATTTGCTTTTTCCTGTTTTGTTTTGCCTTTAAATTTGCTCTTATTCAAAAATTCTATAATCCTGGTTAACTCCTCCTTACTTAAATTCCATAATGATGTATTTGGAGGAAAAACAACTGTATGAAAAATTATATTAAAATTATTTTTATTACAATAATTTACAATTTCAGGCAATTCCTTCCAATTTTGTCTTATAGGACAAATATTTATATTAAAAGTGTATTTATTTTCTTTTGAATGAGAATGAAAATACTTTAAGTTGCTCATTACCTCTTCAAAATCTGCATTTTTTCTTATACTTTCATAAGTTTGTTTATTAAATGAATCGATTGAAATAGATATCTTAAAATTTCCTTTTTTCAGCAAGTCTTTGATCCTGTCATTGAAAATAGTTCCATTTGTAAGTACCGATATTTCAATATTGGGATTTAATTCAATTATTTTCTCCCAAATCTTATAGTTTATGTCCATAAGAAATGGTTCTCCTCCTACAAATCGTGCCTCCCTAAGATGTGGCAAAAACTCTTGAAGTTGATATACAAAATCATCATTATACGGACTAATTAATGGTGGTAGTTTTTCTATGTTTTTTCTGATTAATGAAGAATTTTCACCACTACACATAATGCATTCCAGATTGCAGATATTGCTAATTTCAAAATCGAACATTACAGGAAAACCTAATGATGATTCTTGTAAATAATCATATTGCTTGGCTCCAACACTATTGAAGTTTTCGTTAATAATCTCATCCTTACACTTATGGCAGCCAAGAGAAAAGTCGTTTTCAAAAATTCTGTTAGCCAGTACTTTTCGTTTATTGCCAAACCATATGTCATGCAAATTGTCTTCGGGAAATTTTCCAAGGGAATATTTACGATTATAACAACAGGCTAAGATATTTCCCGATAAAGAAAAGCGCAATGTTTTCTCAGGAGCATGACAAATTATTTTTCTTTTAGAAAATGTCCGTGTTTTATTATATCTTTTTATCTTATTTTTATCAATCATGCTAATTCCATTTAGAGTACCATAACTCCATTATTGCTATTTTCCATAATCTCCAATAGTCGTTTCTTGCTAATAGATTATCAACTTCCGTTTTATCAATTATTTTTTCTTTTAATAATTTGCCATTCATTATTAATTCTTTATACCATGTTTTATTGTTGTAAAATCTATCCGGTCCCACAAAGCCCTGCTTTTTTCGATTTAATATTATTTGTGGTAAATGGTTCTTTATATTTTCATACAATAAAAACTTCTTTATATTTTTCTTCAAATATACATCTTCGTTCAAACTAAACATATATTCAACCAGATTATGGTCAAGAAAAGGTACTCTTACTTCTAGCGAATTTGCCATGCTTGCCCTGTCAATCTTTGTAAGAATAAGCTCCTGCATAAAAGTATTTATATCGAGATACTGAAATCGTTTTACTTCAGATAATTCCGGTTTATAGAATTTTGAGTAAAACCAAAAAGGATCGTCAGGAATATTTGAAGATAAATCTTTATTTAATAGTCTATGTAGACTGCTTGTGTCGTATAGCCCCATTGACATTGCCTCTGAATAATCTTTTACAGAATATTTATTTGATTTTCTCGACAAATAATTTTTGTATAGATAATATAACTTTGACTTAAAGTCATAATTACTTAGGTCATTTGTTTGCCATGTATAACCTGCAAATATCTCATCTGCACCTTCGCCTGAGACAACTGCTTTAACTCCTTTTGACGCAAGTTGGCTTACCATGTATGTTGGCAATATTGAAATATCAGCAATGGGTTCGTCGTAGTAATATAACAATTGGTCAATATTTTCATAATTGTCAACAGATATAATTTCTTCTTCATGCATAGTATTGAATTTATCAGAAACTATCTTAGCAAACTTATGCTCGCTCATGTTCCAATTTTCAAATCCTAATGAGAATGTTTTTCCTCTGTAATTTAATAGGTTTTGATAATATACCAATGCACTGGAATCATACCCCCCGCTTAGAAATGTACCAACATCAACATCTGCTTGTAAATGATCTTTAACAGAATTTGACAAATAATTATTAACTATATCAATTGCTTCTTTTTCATTAGGTCTGTTTTCTCTAACTTTTAATTCCCAGTATTTTGTTGTACTAATCGTATCGTTTTCAAATGTAAGAAAATGTGCTGGTGGCAATTTGTATATGTTTTCCCAAATTGTTTCAGGACTTGGAATATATCTGTATGTAAAATAATTGCAAAATGATGAGTAATTAATATTCCGTGGGACTTTGCAGTTTTTAATTATTCCTTTTATTTCTGACGCAAAAATAAATTTATCTTTATCTGCAAAATAATATAAAGGCTTAATTCCAAATCTATCGCGTGCCAAAATCAGTTTTTTACTCTTCTCATCCCAAATACCAATAGAGAACATACCCTTAAGTTTATTGAACAATTCAGTATTCCATTCTTCATAAGCATGTACAATAACCTCTGAATCGGTATTTGTGTAGAAATTATGTCCTTTTTCAGTTAACTCTTTTTTAAGTTGCCTATAGTTATATATCTCGCCATTTACAGTAATCCAAATTGTTTTATTTTCATTGTGTATTGGTTGTGATGCATTATCGCTTAAATCGATAAGAGAAAGTCTTCTGTGTCCTAAAGCGGCTTTCTTGTCTTCAGACAAATAAAGTCCATATCCATCAGGTCCTCTATGAACAAGTGTATCTCGCATTTGTTCAAAAAGGATTTTATCTACCGGTTGACGACTATTTATTTGTCCAATTATTCCGCACATATACTATAATGGATAATTATATTTTTTCAATAGTTCTTTGTCTACAAATCTGCATAAATTTATATTTGAATCTTTAAAATATTTTTTAAAAAAATGCAGATTATCATCTTTAATAACATTACTTGTTTTAAGTGGCAAACCAAAACACTTATAATAATTAAAGTATTCGTATTTATTATTTAACTTACTATATATAAAAGGTAAATTAAAGATATAGCTTTTTTCTGAAACCTCTTTTTTGGTAAAATAATTAAAAACCCGCATAAAATGTAAAAGTCCTTTTCTTAAGCGTTGATTTTTCTTTGAGAAATCAATGTTTAATTTGTCAATTTCCCAGTTAAATGATTCCGATAGATTTTTCAAAAAGCCTTTTTTGTCGTTCTGCAATTCTTCATACAAATATACTTTTACGTTCTCTTGTCCAAAAATGCTTTGGTATTGTTCAATTAGCTTATGATATTTCAGATATTCAAGAGAAAACCCCGATTCATTATTTTTTATCTTTTCAATATACTTCTTAAACTTAAATGTACCCCCCTTTCTAATATAATATGCATAACCTGATGCTAGAAAATCTAATTGATTTCTTATTATTATCAAAATTTTTGCATCTGTAAAGAGTTTCTTTAACCTTTTGGCAATAATTTCACTGTTTTCTCCATTATTCCAATCGAAACTTATTAGACCACTTAATTCAGGATCGGAATAAATTATATTTTTATCAGTATTGAAAAAAACTTTTTCTATCTGAGAAAGATTAGGTTCCTTAATTTTATCCGAGAGATGTCGAACAATTGATTTATCTGGACCAATAAAGTGAGTGTCTTGCACATTATTAAATACACATGTCTGCAACCAGGTTGTTCCTGTCTTTGGATATCCTATATGAATTAAAACGCTCATCTATATACCAAACAATTTATATAAACAAAATATACTGTAACACCTTATGTAGTTTAATATTGCCATAAATGGAAACCTTTGTTGTTTTGTACAGTGATAAAGAAATTTATATTCCCTGCTTAATGATCTGTACAATTCCGATCTGAGTTTTTTAAATTCTTTTATTGATTTAAATCGGTTTAAGACTTTAATATTTGTATTTATAAATTCGCTGTATTTGTATTTTTTTGAAACTCCATCAGGATGGTCGTTATAAGCCGACCATTGTTTATCAATATATCTGAACTTACTGCCTTTTATTATGAATAAATGAACTGCCCAGTTAAGAGATAATTTAATATCATTAAAATCATTTAGAAATTTTGTAAGGTCAATTTGCCTGAATATTAATGATGCGGTAGGAATAATATTTCTGTTTATCAGGTATTTTGGCAAAAAATCGGTATAATATCTATTTAATGATGAGTAGGAACTATGTTCGTTAAAATGTTGTTTCTCATACAACTTGCTATCAGTATTAGATGGATTTGTGCTTATGATTTGTGCATCGTGGAAACACCCTGTATAATCATTGTGCGATTCAAGAAAATCTACTTGTTCCTGAAGTTTGTCTACATATATCCAATAATCATCCCCATCCATAAAACTAAGATATTTTCCTTTGCAATTTTCTGAAAGTAAGATTGCATTATGAATGACTCCCATATTGTTTTCATTTAAAAACAACTTAATTTTATCAGGATAATCATTTTTAAATTCTTTTAAGATATTAGTAGTATTATCTGTTGATGCATCGTCAACAACAACAACTTCATAATTAAAATTTACTTTTTGATTAAATATGCTTATAAGAAACTTAGAAATAAATGCCCCATGATTAAAGGTCATAATTCCTATGCTTAATACTATATTATTGTTTCGATTTGACATTATTCGAAGTTCTAAGAAAAAATATTATTCAAGTTTTAATCATCCAGGAACTGATACCACTCTGTTCCCTTAAACTTATCTTTTAGTTCAGTATAATTGCTAACAATATCGTATAATTTTTTGTCATTAATTTTTTTAAGCATGGTTTTTAGCTCTAATTTATCTACTCCTAAAAAGTCTAGAGCTTTACCTGTCTCTTCTTGCCTATCATTTAATATATCTTCATAATAAATTATCAATGTATTTTCTTTTGGGGAAAAATCTGCATATTTATTGATATGCATTTTTATTTTGATCATTGCTTTTAGTCATTCGTCGTAATCAACATGTATTTGAAAATATTTCCAACATTCTATAATATTAAATATTGTGGCATAAAATTAATTTTATTCTGCAATAATTCAAAGTACTGTTAAAAGATATTTCCTTTTAATAAAATTGCGACTGGTCTGTTTGTCCTGCCTGCCTGGTAATATCTACCAGTTTTTCTATGTTTCGTATTTTAAATTCGTCCACCAACCTGTTAACAGGGAATCCAAGATAATGAATAAGAGCATTTTTTAGTTGTTCTTCGTTGGTTATTTCCTGCTTACATGCAAACATCACATCTTTAAAGAAGTCAATAAAAAATGTTTTTTCCTCTGTATTAAATAGATCAGAATTGTTGAGGTATTTCTCAACCTCTTTTATCAGAAGCTTTTGTAATTGATCAATATTATAATTGTTTATCTCCGGGTATTTTTTTTCTCTTTCAACAGATTTTTTGTGCCAACTTTTCATTTGTTCAATTAAATTGCGATAGCTATCACTATTATTTTTTTGAATTCTTGATGAGGATTTAAAAGAAAATCCCGACAGATAATCTATTACTTCTTTTAGTTTTACCGATTCAAGGTTCCATAACGAACAGTATGACGGAAAAATAACGGTATTAAAAAACAATCGCACATTTCTATCGTTCAGATATTGGTATAATTCCGGCAACTCATGCCAGTTTTGTTTCATAGGATTAATTCGTGTTGATAAAGTGGTTTTTTTGTTTCGTGTATATTGAATATAATAGTCAAGATTGGCAATCATTTTTTCATAATTTGCATTTTTTCTTATGATTTCATAACTTTCTTTTTTTATAGAATCTATAGAAAGTGTAATATTAAACCTTAGCTTTTCAAGCATTTGTTTTGCTTTCTGGTCAAGAATATTTCCGTTTGTTGTAATAGAAATTAGGGTATCGGGATTTAATTGGTAAATCTTTTCCCAAATTTCATGATATATCTTAATAAGAAAAACTTCACCTCCGGTAAATGATGCTCTTTTAAGGTGAGGAATAAATTCTTCTAACTGTTTTACAAAATCAGAATCGTAGAAATTTGGATAAGGTGCTTTTTTTTCTCGGTTTTGTCTGATAGAAGAAGAATATTCTCCGTGACACATTATGCACTCCAAATTACAAACATTACTTATTTGAAAATCTAAAGATATTGGATATTGACTTGCTTTTTCAGTAAGTCTATCGTATTGCCATGCTCCTGTAGAATGAAAATTCTTATCTTTAAAATGCCTATTACACTCGTAGCATCCAAGAGAAAGATCATTATTCAGAATATGATTACGAAGTTTTTCAGCTTTTTCTCCAAACCATATATCTTTTATCTTATCCTCAGGATAATGCCCTAGTATATATTGCTTATTATACCAACAAGCAAGGATTTCACCAGCAAGAAAAAATGTAAGTGATTTGAATGGAGCATGACAAAGATGTTTTCTCATCTTATGCTTCCTTTGTCTATTATATTCTTTTAATATTTTTTTATCCAAGGAATGATAATTATTGTCATTTGATATGGCTTTTTCTTTGCTCATTAAAAATTATTGTTGCATTACATTTTATAGCGGATACTCGTATTTTTTGATAGATTGACACGCTTTGTATTTTAGCAATTTATTATTTGATACTTTATAATATTCATTTATTTCAGAAATAAGGTCTGCACCAAGAATTTTAAAATTATCGAGAAAACCTCCCCATATTTTGTACTTGTTTATTTTTATTGCCGACTTGCTATTAAGCCATGCAAATAAAAACGGAACATTAAATATATACTTTTTTGGCTTTACGCCTTTTTTTGAAAACATATTTGAAAATCTTAAAAATGCGGCAAATCCTTTTCTTAATTTTGTATTATATTTTTTTAACGAAATATTGCTAGTGTTAATTTCAAAATTAAATTGTTTTTTGTATTGTTGTAAAAAACCCTGTTTGTCGGCAAGAAAATCTTCGTACAAAAATATATGTACATTGTCTGCTCCAAAAAGCTCTATATATTGGTCTATGAGTTTATTGTAATCAAGATATTCTAAAGCAAACATCTGCCCATTGGTAAGTTGCCCTATTTTGTATAACTTTCTAAACGTATATGTACCGCCATGAGTAAGATAACTGGAATAAGATGATGCCAAAAAATCTGTTTGACCTCTGAGAAATACTATAATATTTGCATCAGGGAAACTCTTTTTTAACTGAGGTGCAAAATACTTGCGATACTTTCCGTCTTCCCACCTAAAATCTACCAAACCAGAAAATTTGTGCGATACTATTATTGTATGTTCTTTGTTGGATATAGAATTGTTTTTTATAATTTCAATTTCCTTATTATCTCCTTCTAAGTCATAAACAATATTGTCGGCGTAAATTGTATTAGTATTTTTAATATGCGGATAAAAATAATTCTTAAACCAGCTTGTTGCAGTTTTTGGATATCCAATATGAATTAGTGTAGACAAAAGTGTTTGTTTGAATTACAAACTCAAAAATAGTTTTAATATTGAACACTTCAAAAGAAATTTCAAGTTTTGATTATTTTTAAAATTTTTAACAAATTCATTTTTTTTGGAATAATCAAATTAATATACTTTACTTTGCACATAATTTATTAGAAAATGAGGATAATAATAGCCGGTGCAGGAGAAGTAGGAACACATCTAGCAAAAATGTTATCTTATGAGCAACATGATATTGTTGTAATTGATACCGATGAAAAGAAATTATCTGCAATTGATGCGCATTTTGATTTGCTAACAATAAACGGTTCTGCAACCTCTTTTAGCGTATTAAATGAAGCAAGAGTAAAAAATGCCGACTTGTTTGTGGCAGCTACTCATAGAGAAGAAACAAATTTAATGGCTGCAATTTTAAGCAAGAAATTAGGAGCAAAAAAAACTATAGCAAGAATAGACAGTAGTGATTATTTATTACCTAAAAATATAGATTATTTTATAAAATTAGGTGTCGATTTTGTAATTTGTCCTGAAAAATTAGCAGCTAATGAGATTGTTGGACTATTAAGACAAACTGGTTCTTCAGAAATTTTTGAATTTTCAAATGGCAAATTACTTTTATTAGTTGTAAAATTAGATGAAAATGCTCCAATAATTAATAAAACATTGGTTGAGACGTCAAACATTAACAAAAAATTTGATTATAGAGCAATTGCTATTACAAGGGATTCAAAGACTATTATACCTAGAGGTCACGACAAGTTTCAAGTTAACGACTTAGTTTTTGTTTTAACAAATAAAGACGGAGTAAAAAATTTACTAAAATATTCAGGAAAACAATCCTTTGACATATCAAATATCATGATTTTAGGAGGTTCAAGAATTGGATACAAAACTGCCCGAGACCTTGAAGGACATCTAAACATTAAATTAATAGAATCTGATACTGAATTAAGTCATAATTTAGCTGAAATGTTGGAAAAAACATTGGTTGTAAATTCAGACATTAGTAATATCAACATATTAAAAGATGAGGGATTGAAAGATATGGATGCCTTTATTGCTGTAACTGATAATTCCGAAACAAATATTTTAGCATGTTTGTATGCAAAAAAAAATGGTGTTAAAAAGACTATAGCCGAAATAGAAAATATTGATTATATTGATTTAGCAGAGAGTATTGGCATAGATACAATTATTAATAAAAAATTGATAACTGCAAGTAATATTTTCAGACACACAATGAAAGCAAAAGTAGAATGTTTAAAATGTTTAACAGGCGCTAATGCTGAAGTGTTTGAATTTGTAGTTCAAAAAAGAGCAAAAATCACAAAAAAAGCATTAAAAGATATAGATTTCCCAAAAGATGCAATAATTGGAGGAGTAGTTAGGGGCAACGATAGTTTTATTGCAGTTGGCGATACAATAATACAAGATAATGACAGGGTTGTTGTTTTTTCATTACCTTCGGCTTTTAAAACGGTTGACAATTTTTTTAATTAAATTCCTGTGAATCATAAAATTATATTAAGAATATTAGGATTTTTGTTAATTCTTGAAGGATTATGTATGGCAATATCTATACCTATTGCACTTATATATTCTGAGAATACAATTTTTCATCTTATTATTTCTTCATTAATTTCATTAATTACTGGATTAACAGCATGGTATTTTTCCAGAAAAGCAAAAAAGGAAATTGGCAAAAAAGAGAGTTATTTAATTGTTAGTTTAGGTTGGATAATCTTTTCCATTTTTGGTGCTATACCATTTTACATAAGTGGTGCAATACCCTCAATTACAAATGCTTTCTTTGAAACTATTTCAGGATTTACAACTACAGGGGCCTCAATATTAAATGACATTGAAGCAATGCCATATAGTTTGCTTTTTTGGAGAAGTATGATTCAATGGTTAGGTGGAATGGGTATTATTGTTTTATCTGTTGCTATTTTACCAATTTTAGGAATTGGAGGGATGCAATTACTGGTTGCAGAAGTTCCGGGCTTAAAACCTGATAAATTACATCCAAGAATCAAAGAAACAGCAAAAAGATTGTGGATAATATATGTTTTTTTTACAGTGGTTGAAGCAATTCTATTAAAATTTGGAGGGATGAGTTTGTTTGATGCAATTAATCATTCACTTACTACTATGGCAACCGGAGGATATTCTACAAAACAAGCAGGCATTGGACATTGGGACTCTCCGTTTATCCAGTATGTTATAACTGTATTTATGATAATTGCAGGAACAAACTTTACATTATCATATTTTGCTTTATACTTTAAATTTAAAAAAGTATTTAAAAATGAAGAGTTCAGATATTATATTGGTTTTATTTTAGGCTTTACTATTATCATTACTTTTTCACTATTTGCTTTTGAATCACTAAGTTTTGAACAATCATTTAGATATTCAATTTTTCAGGTTGTATCAATGATTACTACTACGGGTTTTGCAACGGTTGATTATCTTCAGTGGACCCCATTTTTATATTTTTTATTATTTGTTCTTATGTTTTTTGGCGGTTCTTCAGGGTCTACAGGCGGAGGCATGAAAATTGTTCGTATTTTATTAGTATTAAAAAACAGTTATTTAGAATTAAAACGATTAATTCATCCAAATGCAATAATACCTGTCAGATTTAACCATCAAGTTGTTCCACAAAAAATTATATCAAATGTACTTGCATTTATTGTTTTCTATATTGTAATTTTTGTAATTGGAACAATAGTTATGTCAGCCTTAGGACTGGATTTTGACTCATCAATGGGCGCAACGGCAGCTGCATTAGGAAATATTGGTCCGGGAATAGGCTCTGTTGGTCCGGCTGAAAATTTTTATCATATACCTGCTTTTGGAAAATGGTTTTTGTCATTTTTAATGTTGCTTGGAAGACTTGAATTGTTTACAATTTTAATAATTTTATCTCCTTCTTTTTGGAAAAAATAAAAATATAAACACCCTATCTCAACATCAAATATTTTCTTGTAATATATTTTACAGGATACCACGAGGCTATAAAACCAATAAAAAATACTGTAAGTAAAACATAAAGGAAGTCGAGTAATTGCATTTTCACAGGATAAGCAGTAATATAAAGAGTATCAGCATCGCCTTGCAACTTTACGAGCTCAAACTCTGTTTGCGCCCAACAAAGAAGTGCTCCCAATATAAGACCAAATACTACTCCAACAAAAGAGATTATCCATCCTTCAAATAGAAATATTTTTTTAATTAATTTCATGCTGGCTCCCATGCTTCGTAATGTTTCAATATCTTTCTTTTTATCAAGTATAAGCATAGTGAGCGAACCAATAATATTGAAAGAGGCAATTAAAAGAATAAAAGCAAGTATCAGAAAAATTATTAGTTTCTCCGATTTCATTATTTTGTACATAAATTCTTTTTGTTGATACCTGTCTTTAACCTCAAAAGCATTCCCAAGTATGTTTTGTATTTTCTTTTTTTCCTTCTGTACATTGGTTTTTTCCTTTAATTTTAATTCTATGGCACTAACTTCTGTTTTATAATCCAGTAATTCCTTAACAAAACTTAATGGAACAATTATCGTTTCATCAATTTGCTGATCTATACTAAAAACACCCACGGGATAAATATTGCGGATTTTAAAAGCTTTAGTCGGGTCTTGTATAATATTTTTTGCTTTCCCTGTTCGTTTTGGCATATATATTTTTAGCGGATGCGAAAAATCTAATCTAACCGAAAGGAATCCTCCAACCCCACTTCCAATTACAGCAAGAGGTGTTTTATCCATGTGTAATTTAAACTCCCCGTCAATCATCATAGTATCAACACCTGTCATTTTCTCATAATCATCTCCTACCCCTTTTATAACAAATGGGTGATAAATATCTTCATATTTTATAAGAGCATTTTCTTCAACTACCTCGGCATAATATTTCACATTTTCAAGATTGCGAACTTTTTCTAATTTGCTATTTTCAGAATCAAATGTTTTGCCTTCTGCAATAGTAATTTTAAGATCAGGATCGAAAGAATTAAATTGTGAAGTAACAAAATTTTCAAGTCCGTTAAAAACCGATAATATTACTATTAAAGCCATAGTACCGGTAGCAACACCAAAAACAGTAATACCGGATATCAAATTTATTACATTAGTAGACTTTTTTGATATCAGATACCGCTTTGCTATGTAAAAAGGAAAATTCAAATTTTAGGTTTTTTACAAAGATATATAATTTCATTTTCAGGTAATGCGTAGCGCTTAACAAGAGTAATGTCTAATGTTTTCACATAATTGTCCTCTACAACATCAAAACCTACAGATGCTAATTTTTTCCCGTAATCTTTTCCATACAAACGCACATGGTCACTTTGCCAATAGTGTTTTTCTCTTTCTTTTGGGTTTATTATGCTTGGGTCATCAAAAGTTTCTTCTCTGCTCCTATCTATTGGAACCTGAAAAATTCCCCAGCCTCCCGGTTTCATTACACGAAAAAATTCACTCATTGCTTTATTATCGTCCTCAACATGTTCCAACACATGATTACACATAATAACATCAAATTCATTATCATTAAAAGGAATATCGTGTATATCCATTTTAACATCTGCCCACGGAGAAATTAAATCACCGGTTATATATTCTACATTTTTGAGTTTTTTAAATCGCTTTATAAAACAATACTCGGGGGCAACATGCAAAAACTTTATACTATCGGAAAAAAAATTTGTTTTTTCTTTCAAATAAAGCCAAATAAGGCGATGTCGTTCTAATGACATTGAGTTGGGGCTTAAAGCATTTCTCCTTGAATTCAATCTGCCATAAGGCAATAATTTTCTGTATGTAATTCCTGTAATTGGGTCTTCGTATTTTTTTCCTCTGTAAAACAAAGAAATAATTTGCAGAAAAAAATGACTAACATGATGCAAATAATGCCGTGGAATAATTCTGGTAACCAAGCTTATAATAACTCGCATCATTATTTTTCAGGATATAATAATTTGTTTATATTATCAATATGATCTAAAGAATCGTCAATTAAAAATACAAGTTCGGGTATTTTTTTTATCTGGTTTCTTATTTTTTTACCAAGTAAATAACGAATATGTTTCGATTTTAATGTTATATTTTCAAGAAACTCATCTTTATTGCCATTTGTAAAAACACTTAAATAAACCTTTGCGTAATCAAGGCTGGGGCTAACTCTTACAACTGTAATTGTTACCATTGCTCCAGGGAACAATGATTTGCCTTCTTTTAAAAATATTTCACTTAATTCTTTTTGTATTAAGCGAGAAAATTTATTTTGTCTTACTGAAAATTCTTCCAATTTAAATCTGGTTTTAGAATAACAAAAGTATAAAATATTAGCAATTATTCAGCTTGTGAAAAATATTAATAATTTTGCAGGCATGAAAAAATACAAACATATATTTTTTGATCTTGATCGTACACTTTGGGATTTTGAAACAAATTCGATACAAACCCTTAATGAGATTTTTTATAATTTATCTCTTGATAAGAAAATTGGTGATTTCAACAATTTCTTGAAAATATACAAACCGAACAATGAAAAGCTTTGGAATCAATACAGAAATGGAAAGCTAAAAAAGGAAATATTGCGGTATAAAAGATTTGAAGATGTTTTAGTTTATTTTGGAATTAATGATGTAGCTCTTGCAAAAAAAATTGGAGACGATTATGTTTATAATGGACCATTAAAAAAGAAATTATTTCCCGATACAATTGAAATTCTGGAGTACCTAAAAAAGAAATATCCACTTTATATTATTACTAATGGATTTAAAGAAGTACAAGAAGTAAAAATGAAAACTTCTGATATTGATAAATATTTTCAGCATGTTTTTATTTCTGAGGACATAGGATGGCAAAAACCCAATATTGAAATTTTTAATTATGTTTTGAAATATGTAAATGCAAAACCGAAAGATTCTCTTATAATTGGAGATGACCTGAAAGTTGACATACTTGGGGCGAAAAATGCAGGAATTGATGGTGTATATTTTAATCCCAAAAAATTAGACCATAATGAAAAGCCTGCTTATGAAATTAACTGTTTAATTTATTTACAAAAAATACTATAATGAGAGGTGACAGTAAATTATACGAAATATTAAAAAAACTGGAAATTGATTTCAGATATGACGAACACCCTCCTGTACCAACAATTGAAGAAGCAAAAAAATACTGGAAAGACCTTGATGCTAAACATTGCAAAAATCTGTTTTTCAGAAATCACAAGGGCAACAGACACCATCTAATAATACTTGAACATACTCAGACTTTGTCAATCAAAGACCTTGAAAAAAGATTAAAACAAGGAAAAATAACATTTGCATCTGAAAAAAGAATGTTGAAATACCTTAATATAACTCCCGGTTCAGTTAGTCCTTTTGGTTTAATTAATGATAATGAAAATCATGTGCATTTATTTATTGACGAAAATTTACTTAAGGCAAAAAGAATTAGTTTTCACCCAAATATCAATACTGCTACCCTTAGCCTTGACTTTGCCGATTTTATGAAATTTCTTGAATGGACAGGTAATACTTTTGAGTTTATTAAACTGTATGATTGAGTTTATCAAGTTCCTCAAGTTTATCAAGTTCCTCAAGTTTATCAAGTTTATAAAGTTTATCAAGTTCTTCAAGATTATAAAGTTTATCAAGTTCTTCAAGTTCTTCAAGTTCTTCAAGTTCTTCAAGTTTATAAAGTTTATAAAGTTTATCAAGTTTATCAAGTTCTTCAAGTTCTTCAAGTTCTTCAAGTTTATAAAGTTTATAAAGTTATTAAGTTATTAGTTATAGTAGTTTAACAATTTAGCAATTTAATAGTTTATTAATTTAACGTGAGTTCGGTTTAAGAAATTGGTGTCAGTTTGAGTGAAATTCTGTAAGAATTTTGTATCGAAAACAAATTATTTTCTATTTTTCGATACAAATTTTCTCCGTTTCTCTCCGAAAATCCACTCAAAATGACATAGCATTTAACCTAAAATATTTATCCCGAACTCACGTTAATTTAGTTTTTTACCACAAAATATCTCAAAATGCAGCACAAAGGCACACAAAGTTTCTAATTTCAATTTGACTTTTGATGTTTGTGATTTGAAATTTATTTGTTTTTTGGTGTTTGTTATTTGGATTTTAAAAATAATCATTATCTTTACATCACATTTAGCTTTATGCAGAATCAAAAATACATATATCAAAATACCACCGGAACCCTGCTCTTTTTGGGCAGACCTCTCGAAACCCTTGATGGGGGGGGGGGGGGGGAGCCTTGTAAGCTAAAAAAATTATTCTACAGCATACCGCCGCAAGCCAACAAACAGCCCAAAAACTTATTATTTACGCCCAAGAACTTATTTCTTAAGCCCCTGAACTTATTTCTTAAGCCCAAGAATTTATTTCTTAAGCCCAAGAA
>CAYTWH010000025.1:0-52672 GCA_964442075.1 uncultured Bacteroidales bacterium | reverse complement strand
AATTCAAAGATGTTACTGGAGTAGAACATTCAGAAGCGGGTGCAGTTACAATAATCAGATAAATTGGATTTAATCAAAAATACCTGAAATTTATGATGACTTTGAAATAAAAACAACGTGAAAAACTTAAAGTCAATATGAAACACACACGATTAGTTACTATTTATTAAAATCTAAACCAATTCTAACACCAAAATGAAATGTGGGGAAAAAAGCTGACGTCTTTTCAATGTTTGGTCTCCAGTAATACATGTTATATTTATCAATATTTTCAAATTGTTCGGTATTCTCATAATAATATCTGAATCCCATACCCAAGTAAACATCAATAACAAATTGCCTTCTGCGTTGTACACCAATTAGTGCTGCAAGTGTATATGTTTGTTTATCGGAAGTTTCAAGTATATCATGCTCTCCATATTTTATATCATTATGCGATACCCATTCATTATCGTAATACAGAAACTTGTACCTAAACATAGGTGCGAAATAAAAATCTTTTAATATCCCTTTACTTCCAAACATTTTATATTCAGCATTAACTAAAAACCCGTTATAATAAAAATTGTTGCTCATAGATTGCAAATAACTTGCAGGGTTAACATACCCTAATCCCGCTTCAACACTTCTATTCTTATAAATAAAATGCTCATAAGAAAAAACAATTTCGTTTGTTATCAATTGTGTGAGATTTAGTTTTATTACACGGCTATATTTAAAGGCATTAGTATCAATTTCACTATATAGGACCTGTGCTGTGCTATTATTAATACAAAATATTACAGTAAATAGTATTAATATTATTTGATATTTTTTAATAACATATTTTACCATCTTCATCTGTTTTGATAAGGTACATAGATTCTTTAATTTCTGTATCGGTATTGGTAAAAATAAAATTTGTTGAACTTGCTAAAACAAAGTAAGCCCCATCTGAAGAAATAATAATATCGTTTACTTCTTCATCGCCTGTGCCTCCATAGTTTTTTTCCCAAATAATACTTCCACTAGAATTGTATTTTGTTAGAACTGCATCAAATCTTGAATCTTCAAAAAATTGTTTGCTACAAAAAATAAAAGAACTTTCTTGGTTTATAATATCATTAAACTCATAATCCTCTGGTAATGTAGATTTCCATAAAACATTACCTTCACTATCGGTACTAAAAAAGTTAATATTTGTAGATTCTTTATATCCGTCAAATACACAAACAAGATTACCAGATGAAAGCAATAAAACATGGGTAATTTCATCATAATTGTCGAACATGTCCATATATGCTCTTTTCCAGATTGTTGTACCTGCACTATCAACTTTCAGTAAGCAAGGTTCATAGCCATAGCTTGTTTCTTCTACTCCGGCTAAAATAAATTCGGCACTATTTAATTGCATTATATTATTAACTCTCATTTCTACATTAAAGTTCCATTCATTATTTCCATCAGAATTAAACTTGTTTACTGAATACAAAAAATCTTCGTTTTGGTCATAAACTATAATACAACCGTTGTCGCTTGTTGTTATAATAGTATTACATTTTGACAGAAAAGACCAAATTGAATTAAATTCATTGTCTGTTTTTCTAATTTCATTTGTGTATCCATCAGAGTTATAGTCGAGAGATATAAGTAAATTGTCATCGTTAGTTTTAAAAATATGTGAAACAGAATATTCTAAATAGACTTCTGATAAAACATTTCCTGTACTATCTACTTTGGTTAAATGTGATTCATTGTTTAGTAAATACTCATTGTTATTAATTTCAACAATAGTTGTAGCAGGATCATTTTCTTTATTTAACTTAGCAAAATATTGTCCGTTACATTCAAATGCTTTTGTATCGTCTATAGGTTTATAAGTAACCTTTTTTTTAATGCAAGAAGAGATAATGAAAAATATAAGCACCGAAATATAAAGAAAAGATAATTTATTCAGTTTAATAAGCATTATATTATATGTTTTGTAGATTATACTGACTTTGAATTACAAATTTACATTATTTTTATAAAAAAATCAAAATCTATTAAGGTTTTACGCATATATATTTTTTAAATATATATAGTATTGTAAAAATTATATACATTTGCAAACTTAAAATTTGGTTAGGTAGCTCAGGTGGTTAGAGCGTCCCGATTTATCATTGGGAAGGTCGGTAACCAAAAACTAGCAACTGAAAAATAAAAAGCCGAGGTAGCTCAGATGGTTAGAGCGCAGGATTCATAATCCTGAGGTCGGCAGTTCAATCCTGCCTCTCGGTACAAAAGGTAATTCGTAAGGATTACCTTTTTATTTATGAAATATTTTGTTTACATATTATTCAGCGAGAGCATTGATAAATACTATATTGGTTATACATTAGATGTTAATGCTCGATTAATAAAACACAATTTTGGAGGAACAAAATCAACTTGCAAAGGAAAACCTTGGCGAATAGTTTATACTGAAGAATATAATACTAAAACAGACGCGATAAAACGTGAAATACAAATTAAAAAGAAAAAAAGCAGAAAATATATTGAATGGCTAATTACTCATTAGGGGAAAGAGCGTCCCGATTTATCATCGGGAAGGTCGGCAGTTCAATCCTGCCTCTCGGTACAAAAGGTAATCCATAAGGATTGCCTTTTTATTTTATTCATAACGCAAAGCATCAATAGGGTCGAGTTTAGAAGCTTTTATTGCCGGAGTAATTCCGGAAATTATCCCTACAACAAAACAAATTATAAAACCACCAATGATCCACATCCAGGGAATAATAAATACTCCACCTGTAAGTAGAGATATTAGATTTCCTATTATAATTCCTAAAATAATTCCAAGTATTCCGCCAAGTTGACCAATAAATATTGCTTCGAATAAAAATTGTTGTTTAATAATTTTTGATGTAGCACCAATTGCTTTGCGTGTCCCGATTTCGCGTGTACGTTCCGAAACAGAAACAAACATAATATTCATTAAGCCAATAGCAGCACCAATTAGAGTTATAACGCCAATTAGCGTTGCTGCAATAGTAACATATTTTATGTTTTCGAAAAGCATATTTGCAAGATTATCGCTTTTTACTATTTCAAAGTTATTTTTTTCTTCTAAGTCAATTTTTCTAATTCTTCTAAAAACTCCTTCAGCTTCCCCAATTGCAACATCAAGCATTTCACTACTGTTTGGCATAACACTAATAGTAAAGGACATATTGGGTCTTGAAAAATACATTCTAACATTTGTCATTGGTAGAAAACACATTTTATCAGCATTTCCACCCATGCTTGAACCTTTTTCTTTAAGAACACCAATAACTTTATATTTCCCGTTTCCTATTGATACAATTTTATCAATAGGGTCTTCATTGATTTTAAAAAGATTATTACGAAGTTCGTTTCCAATTATTACATAATTCCTGTTCATGTGTATTTCCTGTTCATTGAAATTTCTTCCAAAACCAATTTCGTAACCTGAAGTACTTAAGTAGTTTTCATCAATACCATAAACAGGTATATTTGGATTAGTTTTTTCAGATTGATATTTTATAGTTGACATACCCGAAGCATGAACAGAAATTGATACTATTGCAGGAAAATAGCTGTAATCTTCTTTAAATTGTTTAGCATTGCGATATGTAATGTCCTTATAGTCAATAGATCTTCCTCCACCACGGCGAAGAATTATTCCGTAGTTTTGTATTGTAAAAGTATTTGCTCCCATACTGGAAAACTGTGAGGTAAGAGAACCTTTTATCGAGTCAATTGCAGTAAGTATTCCAACCAAAGCCATAATTCCAAAAGAAATAATTAAAACTGTTAACACAGTTCTTAATGTGTTGGATCTTATCGACTTTATTGCAATTTTTAAGTTTTCTCTAAATAAAACTCCTAAAATCATTTCAAACAATTTGTTTGAAACAAAGATAATTTATTTGATTGGAAATATTTATAATTTAATCAATAATAAGTTTTTCATGAAAAATTTCATTATTGTTTCTAATCCTTAGTATATAGACTCCTTTGGAGAATCCTGAAACATCAATTTTTTTGTTTTTATCAAATATGTTTTTATTAAAGAGAGATTTCCCATTTATATCAAATATTTCAACTTGTAATTCATCTTCATTACTAATGTTGATATAAATAAAATCATTACTGGGGTTAGGATAAATATTTATTTCGTTTTTAATTGAAATATTGTTGGAAATAAAGTTTGCAGAATCATCAAAAAATATACAAACAGTATCTCTGCTCATACAGATTGAATTATATTCATTAGATTCTTCCCACAGAAAACACCAATTGCCATCTATTGGAACATTTACAGTTGTTTGAGGATTAGTAAAATCAACAAAATTTTCAATGCCTGTCCCTGTTGGCTTACTAATAACGCTCCATTCACCGTAAGAACAATTAATACTGGGAATTGCAGATAAAGAGTATGACAAGTTATTAATACTGTCATCTTGTCCTGCATAAGCAATTGCTGTTTGATAAAAACTAATCAATACCGTATCAGAATTAGAGCATCCTGCTGTATCATAAAGTGTCCAGTAAAAATGAATTGGAGCCAAACAAGATGAGCCATAAACCCCGGGAACAATGTCAGATATGTTAACAGGTGTTATTTCATTTGTAGGATTACTTATAATAACACCTGGTACTTCGCTTGTCCAATTAGCATTATCATAGATTACACATATAGTATTTGCATTCAAAGTAAAATCATAATCACATACATTTCCCCCATAACCGGCATCTGCATCAGGAATCGCAAGAGATGTTATTTCAATAGTATCAGTATCAGAATAAATACTATCATTAATAGTTAAAGTATATATGTATGTTCCTGTATCAGGTGGACACTGTAATGGCGGAAAATGACCACTATAACTAAATCCATGATTATTTTCCCAAAGAGTAGTTACTGACGAATCAATACAGCTAATTTGTACATTATCTAAACCCCAGTGGTCACTATTATAATCTGTTACTTGTCCCTGATACCATTGAAATTGTGTTGCAGGTCCAGCAGCAGCGGCAGGTACACCTACACAATAATTAGCCCATGAAATAAATGGTCCGCTTGAACCTCCTCCGGATGTTGATTGTCCAACCCAGGAATTTGTTGGATATTGATTTCCATCCGGACAATAATAAACAATATCTGTCCATGTTACTCCTCCATTTATTGAATATTGTAAAGATACACCTTCATCCATTTCGTCAGGTCCTTCACATGGAGAGCTATTACCTTGTGTAGCAAATTTCATATCAAAACATATTTGGCATGCAGTTGTAACAGAATAAGGTATAGTCAAGAACTCTCTGGGAAAACTGGAAGTGTTACCAACCCAGGCATGAGGAGTTCCATCATTATCATTACCACATGGATTAGTAAATGAGGGATTCGGAGAACCTGAAGCCCATCCTATTCCAGGTGTTCCATAATTAAAGTCAGCAGACATTATGTTTGTGCTTGAGCCTTGGCATCCTCCTAAATAAGAAAGAGAAAAGCAATCACCAAGGCATATCTGCTGTGAGGTGCTTTCAATTGTAATATCACATTGAGCATTTAGGATTGTTGGAAAAAGACAATAAAAACTAAAAAAGGCAATAATTATTTTTTTTGTTTTCATTTGATTAAGGTTTTTATAAATTTTGAGATTATGCAAATATACAAAAACAATAGTATTTTTCATTATTTAAATTGAAAATACGAAAATTGTTTTTATGCTGATTCGTTCTTTATATTATAATTATTAACTTTGCAAACCCAAAAAAAGAAATTATGATAAAAGTTACATTTCCCGATGGAAAATTTAGGGAGTATGAAGAAGGAGTTAGCGGAATTGATATTGCAAAAAGTATAAGTAACAGTCTTGCAAAAGAAGTTGTTGCACTTAGTGTAAATGATGAAGTTTGGGATGCAGTACGCCCAATAAATATAGATTGCACTATTAAACTTCATAAATTTGATGATGAAGAAGGCAAACATGCATTTTGGCATTCATCTTCACATTTAATGGCAGAAACTTTGGAATTATTATATCCCGGAATTAAACTTGGAATTGGACCTACAATTGAAAATGGCTTTTATTACGATGTTGACCTGCCTGAAGGTAAAATAATTTCGGAGCATGATTTCCCAAAAATTGAGAAAAAAATGCTTGAAATAGCAAGGGAAAAACATCCGTTTATCAGGAAAAATATTTCAAAAAAAGAAGCCTTAGCTTTTTATGCAGAAAAGAATAATGAATATAAAATTGAATTAATAAGCGAGCTTGAAGACGGAACCATAACATTATATACTCAAAACAATTTTACAGACCTTTGTCGTGGACCACATTTGCCTGATACAGGACTAATAAAAGCTGTAAAATTATTGAATATTGCAGGAGCTTATTGGAGGGGTGATGAAAAAAATAAACAATTAACAAGAGTTTATGGAATATCATTTCCAAAACAAAAAATGCTTGAAGAGTATCTTTTTAAACTGGAAGAAGCAAAAAAACGAGATCATAGAAAAATTGGAAAAGAACTTGAATTATTTACTTTTTCTCAAAAAGTAGGAATGGGTTTGCCCTTATGGTTACCTAAAGGAGCAATGTTAAGAGAAAGACTTGAGAATTTTTTGAAAAAAGTTCAGGTAAAATACGGATATGAACCGGTTATGAGTCCTCATATCGGTCATAAAGACCTTTATGTAACATCTGGGCATTATGAAAAATATGGCGAAGATTCTTTTCAGCCTATAAAAACCCCACAAGAGGGAGAGGAGTTTATGCTAAAGCCCATGAATTGCCCGCATCATTGCGAAATATACAAATACAAGCCTCGTTCATATAAAGATTTACCAATACGCTATGCGGAATTTGGAACAGTTTATCGTTACGAACAACATGGCGAATTGCATGGACTAACACGTGTTAGAGGGTTTACACAAGATGATGCACATATTTTTTGCAGACCCGATCAGCTTAAAGAGGAATTTATTAAAGTAATAGATATAGTATTGTATATCTTTAAAACACTTAATTTTGAAAACTTTACTACACAAATTTCTTTACGTGATTTTGATGATAAAGAAAAATACATAGGTTCTGATGAAAATTGGGAAAAGGCAGAAAAGGCAATTATTGAAGCAGCAGACGAAAAAGGAATTGAATATTACATTGAAAAAGGAGAAGCAGCATTTTATGGTCCAAAGATGGATTTTATGGTAAGAGATGCATTGGGAAGAAAATGGCAACTCGGTACAATACAGGTAGATTATAACTTGCCAGAAAGATTTGAGCTTGAATATAAAGGGAGTGATAATGAGACGTATAGGCCGGTAATGATACACAGAGCTCCATTTGGTTCTATGGAGAGATTTGTAGCTGTTCTTATTGAACATACAGCAGGTAAATTTCCATTATGGTTAACACCAGAACAAGCTGTAATTATCCCTGTAAGTGAAAAATATAACGAATATGCAAAAAAAGTTTTGGAATTGTTAAAAATTTCCGATATTCGCACCATAATTGACGACAGAAACGAAAAGGTTGGTAAGAAGATAAGAGATAGCGAGTTAAAAAGAATACCCTATTTGTTAATAGTTGGTGAAAAAGAACAGGGAGAGGGAATTGTTGCCGTTAGGAAACAAGGAGATGGAGATAAAGGTATAATGAAAATTGAGGAATTTGCTCAATTTATTAATAATGAAGTAAGAAAAGAAATTGAATAATTAATTAATTAAATTATTGGAGGAATAAAGTTATAGCTAAGCACTACAAAAAAAATTTTAGAGGACGAAGAAGAACTGAGCCACTTCATAAAATTAATGATCGCATTAATGCAAGAGAAGTTCGTTTAGTTGGAGATAATGTTGAGACAGATATATATTCAATATATCAGGCATTAGAAATTGCCGAAGGATTAGGGCTTGATCTGGTAGAAATATCCCCAAAAGCTAATCCGCCTGTTTGTAAGGTTATAGATTATCAGAAGTTTTTATATCAAGAGAAAAAAAAGAAGAAAGAAATAAAAGCAAAATCGACGAAAATTGTTGTGAAAGAAATTCGTTTTGGACCACAAACAGATGACCATGACTATAATTTTAAACTAAAACATGCTATAAATTTTTTACAAGATGGTGCAAAATTAAAAGCATACGTGTTTTTTAAAGGAAGGTCAATATTATTTAAGGAACAGGGGCAAGTAATTTTACTTCGCTTAGCCCGAGACCTTGAAGAATACGGAAAAGTTGACCAGATGCCAAAATTGGAAGGAAAACGAATGATAATGTTTTTTTCTCCTATTAAAGTATCAAAAAAATAAATTGTTATTTAATATTTATAATCAAATATATTGTATAAATGCCTAAGATGAAGACAAATTCCGGAGCAAAGAAAAGGTTTACTTTGACCGGTTCGGGGAAAATCAAAAGAAAACATGCTTATAAAAGTCATATTTTAACTAAAAAAGCAAAAAAGAGAAAAAGAAATCTTACTTATTTTACAACAGTAAATAAAGCTGATGAAAAAAACATTAAGCTTTTGTTGAATTTAAAGTAATTAGTTCTTTGAAATTAATTGAGTAATTAATCAGAGTGAATTAGCCGTAAGATTCCATTTAATTTTGGAACGCTAACCATTCAAAAAAAAGAAAAGTTATGCCAAGATCAGTAAATGCTGTAGCGTCAAGAAAAAAAAGGAAAAAGATTCTTAAAGAAACCAGAGGTTATTTTGGTAGAAGAAAAAATGTTTGGACTGTTGCAAAAAATGCTAATGAAAAAGCAATGCAATATGCATATCGCGACAGAAAAACTAAAAAACGTAATTTCAGAGCATTATGGATTCAAAGAATTAATGCAGCAGTGAGAAATTATGATATGTCTTACTCTGAATTTATGGGAAAATTGAGTAAAAAGGAAATTCAACTTAGTCGTAAAACTCTTGCAGACCTTGCAATGAATCATCCAAATGCATTTGAAGCTGTTGTGAAAGCAGTTAAAAAATAAACTTTTAACAAAATTTTAGATTTAAAGGGAAACATATTGTTTCCCTTTTTTTATCTTTACAATCATGAATATTGCAATAATTGGTTATGGGAAAATGGGCAAAGAAATTGAAACACTTGCCATTCAGAGAGGTCATAAAATCCGTCTGATAATAGACAAACACAACTTATTGGAATTAAACGATAATAATTTGAAAGAGATTGATGTTGCAATAGAATTTACTACTCCCGAAACAGCTTATGATAATTATTTGAAATGTTTTGCCGCCAATGTTCCTGTTGTATCCGGTTCAACCGGATGGCTCGATAGATTTAATGAATTAAAAAAATATTGTATCAACAATAAAAAGACTTTTTTTTATGCCTCAAATTTTAGCTTGGGTGTAAACATATTGTTTGAGATAAATAAACAATTAGCCCGAATTATGAACCAGTTTGATAATTACAATATTGAAATTGAAGAAATACATCATACAGAAAAACTTGATGCTCCAAGTGGAACAGCAATAAATCTTGCAAACGACATAATAAATAATATTGACAGAAAAGAAAAGTGGACAAAAGAGAAGGAAACAATTGAAAGTGATTTAGCAATAAAATCGTTAAGAAAATTTAAAATACCCGGAATACATACAATAAAATATGAATCAGACGTTGATACCTTATTAATAAATCATAGTGCAAAAAGCAGAAAAGGCTTTGTTTTGGGAGCTGTTCTATCAGCCGAATATGTTAATGGGAAAAATGGTTTTTTTGGCATGAATGATTTATTAAATTTTTAAACTTTTTTATTTGAACAATAAATTTAAAACAATGGAAAAAGATCCGAACAAAAAAAGATGGCTAATGTTTATAATAACAGTGGCAATTTTTTCACTAGTCGTTATTTCAATAAAATCGTATTGGTTATTAGTTTTTAATGTAGCATTTTTTGAAATATTTATACTGAAAAAAACAACAGAATTTTTTAAAAACAAATGGGTTAAACTTATAATTGCACTAGTAATATTTATATTATGGTGTATTTGGGCAGGTAATTACTGGTTGTTTTTTGGAATCCCAATTTTCTACGATATTTATATCAGTAAAAAAGTAAACTGGGCATTTTGGAAAAAACGAGTTAAAGAAGGTAAAAAACGCAAAAAAGGCAAAGTTGTTGAATGGGTTGATGCACTTGTTTTTGCAATTATTGCAGCAACGCTTATAAGAACATTTTTTATTGAGGCTTTTACAATTCCAACATCTTCAATGGAAAAATCTTTGTTGGTAGGTGATTATTTATTTGTAAGTAAAGTTAGTTACGGTCCTAGACTACCAAATACTCCATTATCATTTCCCTTTGTACATCATACTATGCCAACAACTGAAAGCACGCCTTCATATCTTGAATGGATAAAAATGCCTTACAAACGTATTGTTGGACTCGGTGAAGTAGAAAGATATGACGGTCTTGTATTTAATTTCCCTACAGGAGATACTGTTGTTGTTGGCAGGTCTAATCAGGGATATTACGATATTGTTAGGATTCGTGCCATGGAATTAAAACAACAAGACAATATGCACGGAGATTCTTCAAAAACATGGAATTGGTATCTTAAAAGTGCAAGAAAACAAATATGGAATCAATATGATATTATTGTAAGACCAACTGATAAAACCGACAATTATATTAAACGATGTGTAGGTTTACCGGGTGATACTCTTGAAATTCAGGCAGGTCAATTATTAATAAACGGAAAAAAACAAAAACATTTTAAAGGAAGACAATATAATTATCTAGTTTTTACAAATGGAACAAGGATAAATCCGAAAAATATTGAAAAACTTGGCATATCTGATGACGATGATCAAAACACAAAGAATTTTATGTATGATATTAATGCAATAAATTTGATACAATCTGATTCTACTCTGTTACAAACAGATATTAATGATATATATCAGTATCCCTTAACTGATGAAAATGCTAAAAAAATTAGCGGGTATGCTAATGTTAAAAAAGTTATAAAAATAATTGACCCTAAGGGAGCCAAAAATTTCAGGATATTTCCACATAGCGATAATTACTCATGGAACGAAGACTGGTTTGGACCGATGTTGGTTCCTGAAAAAGGATTAACAATAAAAATAAATACATTCAACATCCCTTTATATGAGAGAATAATAGGCTATTATGAGAATAATGAACTAATTATTAAAGGAGATGAAATATTTATAAACGGAAAAAAAACAAATAAATACACATTTAAAATGGATTATTACTGGTTAATGGGAGACAACAGGCACGGTTCGGCAGATTCACGCTTTTGGGGATTTGTGCCAGAAGACCATGTTGTAGGTAAAGCAGTATTTATTTGGCTTTCATTAGATAAAGATAAAGGTTGGTTTGAGGGTAAAATAAGATGGAACAGAATGTTCAAACTTGTTAACAGTTTGGGTTAATGTTTTGGAAAAAAAAGAAAATATCCAAAAAATCTCACATTAAAGAATGGATTAAAGCTGTAATAATTGCT
Source organism: uncultured Bacteroidales bacterium (assembly GCA_964442075.1). Classification (GTDB taxonomy): domain Bacteria; phylum Bacteroidota; class Bacteroidia; order Bacteroidales; family CAYTAU01; genus CAYTAU01. Next base: position 41,177 of record CAYTWH010000025.1, on the reverse strand, counting down.
GTTTTAATTGCTATTTTTATTAGAACTTTTATAATTCAATCTTTTACTGTTACATCAGTTCAGATGGAAAACGGCCTGTATGCGGGCGATTATATTTTTGTAAATAAATTAAAATTTGGAGCACGTTTTCCGGTTACTATCTTGTCCTTACCTTTTACAAATAATATTTATGCCGATTGGATTCAAATTCCATACTGGCGATTACCTGCATTTGGTTCCATAAAGCATGGCGATATTATTGTTTTTAATTATCCTGCAGAAAGCGATCCTCCCATTGATAAAAGAGCACGATATATAAAGCGATTAATTGGCTTACCTGGTGACACATTAAAAATTGATGATAAAATATTATACATAAATAATAAATCGTATGATACATTATATAATTTAAAATATAAATATAGAATTGTTACAGATGGCACCAATTTTACCGATTCTATTTTAAACAGATATCATATAACCGATGGTGGTATAGTTGCCGATATGGGTATTTTCGATTTTTTTATTTCGCCCAATATTGCAGACAGTATTTTAAATTTGCAGTTTGTAAATAATGTTAGGATTTTAAAAGAATTTCCTTCCGAGAATACATGGACTTATTTTCCTCAAAACAATTATTTTAATTGGAATAAAGATTATTACGGACCTCTTATTATTCCACAAAAAGAAAAAACAGTTAAAATAAATATCAAAAATATTGGTCTATATAAAAAAATTATTGAGGTATATGAGAATAACAAACTTCTTGTTGAAAACAATAAAATAATTATTAACGGTATAGAAACCAATACTTATACATTTAAAAATAACTATTATTTTGTTATTGACGATAATCGCGATAATGCAAAAGATTCACGCTTTTGGGGATTTTTGCCCGAAAATCATATTATAGGAACAGCCTCATTTATTTGGTATAGCACAGAACATACCAAAAGCGGAAATTCAATTAGATGGAATAGAATATTTAAAAGCATTTAATGTGGCTCTTTTTTATGCAGTTGTTTTTCACTTTCGTGATACAAAAAAGAAATGCCTAAAATTAAACCTAAAGTTATTTTACTTCAACTATCAGTCACCAATACCCGGGAACCAGTCACCAATACCCGGGAATCAGTCACCAATACCCGGGAATCAGTCATCAATACCCGGGAATCAGTCACCAATACACGGGAACCAATCACCAATACCCGGGAACCAATCATCAATACCCGGGAATATGCAATTAAAAACCAAATTATTTTTTAAAATTATGGATCAAAAACAAAGTGATTAATACCGAATAATCAGGGTAATGTAAAAGGTGTAATGGTTAAAAAAGTAGTGGTTGAATAGTCAATCCTTTGTAGAAGTTCTGTGAGATAGTCTAATCAGTTTCAATTTCAAAAAGGTATCCATTATATTTTCTGATATTCAAAACATATCCTTCTTCAAACATCAGATATTGTCCTTTTATACCTGTTAAAATTCCAGTAAAATTATCTTGTTTTTCAAAATTAATAGTACTTACTTTTTCGGGATATTTTAAAACAGGATAGCGTATTTCAGTTATCCAATTATCATCGGTTATATATGTTTTTTGTTTGTCTGTTAATAATTTCCCGAATTTTTCTTTTTCTTCAAGTAAATTAATACCAAGATTAGGATGTCCCGATAACATCAGTCGCCAGTTTGTTTTATCCGATAAATGTTTTTTCAATTCAACTTCAATTGTTCCTGCAAGATGTCTGTTTGGTGTAACAGCCAATTTAATTGTCTGACTTGCTCCCTGGTCAATCCATCTGTTTGTAGCCTGAATATGTCGGGTTACTCCAACTTTAAGATTACTTGAAATAGCCAGATAAACATAATGGTCAATTAAACTGTTTTTTCTAGCCCACGTCATATCTCGCGAAATACCTAAGTGCGATTGATCTAATTCTGGTCTTAATATTCCGGCATCTGTTTGGGGTAAGCTTATAAAACAGTTGTAACAATAACCCTGAGCAAATGAGGTTTTAGTCTCTTTACCACAATTAATACAGTTTATTTTTTTGAAAAATGAAATAGAAAGTTCTTTTCCTAATAATTCATTTAAGTATATTAAAGAATTTCCAATTGGTAAATAATAATCAACCACATTTCCCAATTTGGCATTCATCTTAAGAATATTTCCTTTATATTTCATTAAATAAGGATATGCTTATAGTACTATAATTTATTTTAAATTTAAAATAAATTATTACTTACAAAGTTAATAAATAATTATTTATTAATGAGTAGAGTGTTAAAAATATATGTTCAACTGAAATTAAATTATGGTATAAATTCTATTATTAAATTTGTACAAATTTAATATCTTTGCACCTGATTAAAGCCTGACAGGGTTTAATCATATTAATACCAATTGTAATTATAAAAAAAACATGGTTTTTTTAAAGTTTTTATTTATTTTTTTCCTGATTCTTTATTTATTATCATTGATTTTCAAGTATTTTATTAAAAGATTTGTTAAAAAAGCACAGAAAAACTTTGAAGAAAGAACTAAAGAATATCAAAACACTAATAAACAGGAAGGAGAAGTAACTGTTGATTACAAACAAAATTCCAAAACAACAATTGCTGATAGTAAAGGAGAATATATAGATTTTGAAGAAGTTGATGATTGACGATTAAATGAATTAATAAATAATTAAATAGTAATTCGTTTAATATTGATTACGATACTAATATATGAAAAATGACAATTAGTGATCCTAAGTCGGGGACAATATAAATAACCATTAGTAATATAGGCAGACAAACATTAGCTGATTGCAAAATTAAAGACAGATGAAATTAATTAGAAAATTATTATTAAAAATACTTGGACTTAAAAACTCTATTAGTGTTACAAGCAAAATATATATTTGTTTAGTTAACCTTGGGTTTTTGAAAAATAAATACCCGGAACTTTTTTATTTAAAGCAAATAGTTAAAAAAGATTTTGTCTGTATCGACATAGGTGCAAATGTTGGATATTATTCTGTTTTTTTATCAAAATTAGTCGGTAACAAAGGTAAAGTTCTATCTGTTGAACCAATTCCAATGTTTGCCGAAATTTGGAAAAAAAATGTGCGAAAAAGTAAAATAAAAAATCTAAAATTATATAATTGTGCTTTAGGTGGAGAAAATAAGATAGTTCAAATGGGAATACCTGAAATTGACGGGGTTTTGCATCATGGAATGACTAAGATAATATCTGAAAAACAAGAAAAGTATATAAAATATTATGATGTAGAAATGAAAATTCCTGATGAAATTTTTAAGGATATTGAAAGATTAGATTTTATAAAATGCGATGTGGAAGGTTACGAAAGTGAAGTGTTTTCAAACATGATTGAAATAATTAAAAAACATAAGCCAATAATTCAATCAGAATTAGGTGGCAATGAAAACAGATTAAAAGTAATATCTATTTTAACGGAATTAGGGTATAAACCGAGTATTTTAAGAAACAATAAACTTGAAGAAATTTCTAATGATAATTATTTAATTGTTTCTCAAGATTTTTATTTTACCATATAAATATTTAGTTTATGTTTTTTTTTATAAATTTGTTCAAATTGTAATTGCCAATTTATTATTATGATTCAGAGAAAGCAAACAGTGTTTTTATTGGTTTCGTTAATACTAACATCAGTATTATTTTTTATCCCAATTGCAAATATTTTAGTTAACAATAGCGACATATATATATATAATGCTTTTGGAATACGCTTATTAAGTGGTAATAATGAATTAATAACAAATACTTATCCAATTTTAATTTTAATAATATTAACAGCATTATTATTATTGACTTCAATATTTTTGTATAAAAAAAGGTTATTGCAGCTTCGCTTATGTTTATTATCAATTATTCTTTCACTTGGTATTTATGGTTTAGGATTTTTTTATATTTATAAATTAATAAGTGTATTTGAGACAACTGTTCATTATTCATTTTCTATTGTTATTCCATTGATCTCTATAATATTTATATATTTCGCAATGCGTGCAATAAAAAAAGACGAATTATTAATTCGCTCATTAGACAGGATTAGATAAAGTAGATAATATATGAAAAACTTGAATTTAAAGATAAAATTAAAAAGAGGGAAACTAACGGCAATAACAATTATTTATGCCTTTTTCTTTTTTTTATTGGTGTTTTTACTGTCAGATTTCTTTATAGAAAATGTTTTATCTAATACAGTAGTTGTTTTTACAATTAAAGAATATAGAATTTGGGCAATATATATTTTATCTGTTTATCTTGTTTTTCAGATTGTTAAAATACATGTAAGTAAATTAATACGTGCAGATGAAATATTAAAACAAACAGAAGACAGTTATCAAATTTTAGTTGAAAATTTAAAGGAAGATTACTTTTTTTATAGACATGAAAAGGATATTGTTTTTCAAAATATTAGTCAATCAATAGAAAATATATTAGGATATACTCCAAAAGATTTCAAAGAAAATTATCAGAAATATAATGCTGAAAAATTGGTGGGAGGATATATTCAAAGGCATGAAGTTTTATATGATAGTGCATTAAAAATGCCTCCTTTTGAGGTTGAGGTAATAGATATCAAAAATGAAAAAAGAATTTTAGAAGTAAAAGAAATACCTATTATTGGTGAAAATAATGAGATTATTGCAGTTGAGGGCCTTGCTCATGATATTACAGATTACAAGAGATTTGAAATTGAATTAAAAGAAAAAGATAATAAATTTCACACCTTATTCGAATCTGCTAATGACGCAATACTTATTTTAAAAGGAGATAAAATAGTTGATTGTAATAAAAAATCTCTTGAAATGTTTGATTGTAGTGTTGAGCAAATAATAATGCAGACACTATATTCATATAAATTTTCATCACCAATTCAATCTGATGAAAAGTCTGCAAAAGAAAAAGGACGCCAAAAATTAATTGAAGCCCTACATGGCGAGCCACAATTTTTTGAATGGACACATTCTAAAATAAATGGCGAAAAATTTGAAACAGAAGTAAGTCTTAGTCGTTTTTTGTTTAATGATGAATATTATATTCTTGCAATTATTAGAGATATAACTGAAAGAAAAAAATCAGAGTTGTCTTTAATTAAAAGAGAAGAACATTATAGAGACCTATACGAAACATCAATTGTTGGCTTATATCGCACCAGAATTTCAGATGGTAAAATAATTTATTGTAATCAAGTTGCTTTAGATAATTTAGGATATAAAACATTGAAAGAAGCTACTGATGATAACTGTAAAGTTAACTCCTTGTATTCAAAAGAAAGAAGAGGCGAAATGCTGAAACTTTTGAATGAGCACGGATATGTCCAAGATTTTGAAATACACCAGAAATTCTCTAACGGAAGAGAAAATTACATATCAATTTCTTCTAAAATTTTTCCCGAAAAAGGATATATTGAAGGTACTGTGTTTGACATAACAAAAAGAAAAATAGCCAAAGAAGAAATTTTGGAGAAAGAGAAAAAGCTAAAAGATATTTTAGATAATTCAAGAGCAATTTTATACAAATTAAATGCATCTGATGGAACATATAGCTATATGAGCCCTTCTTGTTATAGTATTTTAGGATATTATCCAGAAGAAATGTTAAAAATGGATATTAATGAGCAAAAAACATTATTACATCCCGATGACTTGGGAAGAGCCAACAACATTATTGCTAAATTGATTTCATCCGTTCCTAAAAATAGATCATTTTATACAACTGAATACAGATTAAAACATAAAAAGGGAGGTTACAGATGGCTAAGTGATAGTTATAATGTTGTTAAAAATGAAGAAAATAAAACAATTTTTGTTATAGGCAATATTATAGATATTACAGAAGAACAAGAAGCTCAAATTGCTTTAAAAGAAAGTGAGTTGCGTTTTAGGAATATGGCTGATATTATTAAGAACGGCGTAACAATTAATGAAAACGGAAAAAATGTTTATGTTAATGATCGTTTAATTGAAATAACAGGATATTCAGAAGAAGAATTACTATTATTTTCAGAATTTCAGATAGCAGCGCCGGAAGAGAAAAAAAGATTACAAAAAATTATTCTTAATCTTCAGAAATCTAATGAAAATATTGAGGAAATTGAATTTTGGATAATAAGAAAAGATGGTAAACAAAAATGTATTTTAAATAGATATGCATACAACTATGTAGATGATGAAAAGATTGTTAAGTATATAATTACATCAGATATTACTGATAGAAAATTAATGGAAAACACTCTTCGTGAAAACGAGGAAAAATTTAAGGAGTTAGCAAATGCATTGCCTCAAACTATAGTTGAAACTAATGTTGCAGGATTGATTACTTATTTAAATAAATCAGGTTTGAATTTATTGGGATATACAGAAAAAGATATTGAGAACGGAATAAATATTTTTGATATTATAGTAGCAGAAGACCTTGAAAATGCAAAAATTAATTTCGGGAAATTAATAATAGAAGAGAAACAAAAACAATTAGAATATAGTGCTAAGAAAAAAAATGGGAAAATAATCCCCGTTTTATTATATCCTAATTTAATATATAAAGATGATGAAGTAATTGGAATAAGGGGAATAATTATTGATACAACAAATCAAAGAAGAATACAAGAAGAACTTAATGTTGCTAAAGGAGCAATAGAAGCAGCTAATAAAGCTAAAAGCATTTTTCTTACTAATCTTACACATGAGATCAGAACTCCCATGAACTCAATATACGGCATGACAGAATTAATTAAAAAGACAGCTTTGTCTGACAAACAATACGATTTCCTTAAAGTAATTACAGAATCATCTGAAAATTTATTATCAATATTAAATGATATATTGATAATTCCAAAAATAGAATCGGGAAATATCAGTTTTGATAAAAAAGTTTTTAAAATTCAGGATGTATTAACATCTGTTGCAGGTTTGGTTTCGTATCAGGCTGAATTAAAAAAAATAAAGATAATTGAAACTCAAAAGTTTTATGACGATTTGGTTGTTATTAGTGACTCCTCAAGATTAAACCAAATACTTATAAATTTAGTAGAGTATTCAATTAAAAATACAAATGAAGGACAAATAGAGATTAAAATTGATGCTTTAGAAGAAAATAATGATAATGTAACATTAGAATTTTCTGTTTTAGACACAAGCAAAGGCTTGCCGGAAAATATTATAAAATCGTTAAAAGAAGATTTTGAAAAAACACATTTAGATGTTTATAGCGAGTACGGTAGTTATGGCTTAGGATTGATTATTGCCAATAAATTAGTTTCTCTTCTAGGAAGTGAATTAAACATTGAGTCGAGTGAAAAAGGAGTTGATGCCAGTTTTAAATTAAAACTAAGAAAATCAAATATTTCTGACCTTGATAAATCGGGTGATATTTCAGAAGAAAATCAATCCCTTAAAAATATTAAAATTTTATTAGTAGAAGATGAATTGTTCAATCAGTTGGTTATAAAATCGATGATTGAAAAATGGGATTGTGAAATTGATACTGTTTATAATGGAAAAGACGCATTAACAAAACTAAAAGGAAATCTATATGACATAGTTCTAATGGATATTGTAATGCCCGAAATGAATGGAATTCAAACAACCAAACTAATAAGAGAATCGTTAAAAGAACCGGTTTCAAAAACTCCCATTATTGCTATTACAGCTAATGTAGATACTGATGACCATAAGCTGTTTTTAAAATCGGGTATTAATTATTCAATTTCAAAACCATTCAAGTCTAATGATCTATTTCATGTTTTGGTTAAAGGTCTTGGAATAAAAGATAAAAAAGAAATTTTAGAAATTGATGTTTTAACTGAGCCAAAAATTGACGAAGTTGTTGATAAAAATCAATTATATGACCTTAGAATAATCAAAAATATATCTAAAAACAACAAGGTGCTTATCATTAAAATGATAAAAGTATTTATTGATAAAACAAAAATAGAATTAAAAGATTTAGATAGGAATTTAGTTAAAAAAGATTGGAAATCTATTAGCAATATAGCTCATAAAATGAAACCTGCCTCATCATATATGGGTATAAAAAACATAGAAAAAAAGATAAGCAATATTTATATTTATTCAAAAGAAGAAAAACATCTTGATAAAATTCCTGTTTTAATTAATGAATTGAGAATTATACTTGAAAAAGTTTTGGATTCAATGAGTAAGGATATAATTAATTATGAAAAAGAAATATAATTTATATAAATGGAGAAAAATTTAAAAGAAAATATATTAAGTAAAATAGTTAATAAAAAATCTTCTGTTGGCATTATTAGTTTTAATGTATCTGATGGGAAGATTATTTTTGCGGATAATTATTCTGCATTATTTTTAGAATATAATTCTTCAAATGAATTATTAGACTCAGGCAATACTTTTTTTTCATTTTTGTTTGAAAATAATATCAAAGAATTGCAAGATAATATTAAGTCTAATAAAGAAATAAGCAATTTAAAACTGAAATTTAATTTAAAAAACAATATAACAAAACACGCTTTATTCTTTTTAAGTCTCGAGGATAATGATTTGGTCAACTGCATCTTAATTGATGTTACGAAAATATGTGAAACACGCATTGAAGCAATTAAATTGAAAGAGAAAGAAGAACATGCAAATAAAGAAAAAACTTTATTTATGACAAATATGAGTCATGAATTAAGAACATCTTTAAATGCAATATTTGGAATGACAGAACTTCTTTTTAAAACAGACCTTACAAATAAACAATTTGAATATGTGAATATTGTAACCAAATCATCCGAAAATCTTTTAGCTGTTGTTAATGATCTTTTAGATATTTCAAAAATTGAATCAGGGAAATTATTTATTGAAAATGTTAGTTTTAGACTAAAAGATGTTTTAACATCTTCTTTCAATACTGTATATTATTCAGCACATCAAAAAGGGCTTAAACTTGTGTGCGATCATTTGAAATTTGGCGACACCATATCTCTAAAAGGTGATCCTGTAAGATTAAATCAAATATTTATAAACATACTAGATAACTCTATTAAATATACAGAAAAGGGAAATATTGAAATAAAAGTAAACATACTTAATGAGATTGATGATAATGTAGAAATCCGATTTGATATTATTGATACAGGAATTGGAATATCGGAGGAAAAGTTAAATGATATTTTTGATAGTTTTTCTCAAACAGGATCTACTACACAAAATAAAATTTCAGATTTAGGTTTGATAATAGCAAATCATTTAACTCAATTAATGCAGGGCAGAATAGAGGTAGAAAGTAAAGTAAATGAGGGTTCAAAATTTTCAATATTTTTATTGTTTAAAAAGGAAATCGATGAAAATGTTATTAATACAGAAGATATACAAAAAGAAATAAGTGAACCATTAGTAAACAATGTGAAAGTACTGCTTGCAGAAGACCAGGCATTTAATCAAATAGTGGTTGTGAATATACTCCACGACCTTGGTTATTCTATAGATGTTGTTGAAAACGGATTACAAGCAATTGATAAATTAAAGAGCAATGATTATGACATTATTTTAATGGATATACAAATGCCGGAGATGGACGGACTTAAAGCAACAAAAATTATTAGAGATTCATTTCCTGAGCCTGTTTGTAATATCCCTATAATAGCTATTACCGCAAATGCATTTAGTGATGACCATAAATCATATTTAGAATCGGGAATGAATGAAACAATTTCAAAACCTTTCCGTTCACATGAATTATTTCAAAAAATAACAACAGTTTTAAAAATTAAACATGTTGGTTCAAAACAAGATAAAATAGATATTAATACTTTTTACAATTATACTTTAAAAGAAAAAGATGGAGAATTGAAATTATATGACCTTAGTTTACTTGAAAATATTTCTAAAGGCAAACCGGATATGATGATTGAAATGCTTGAAACATTTGTTGCCAGAACAGATGAAGAATTGATGCAATTAAAACAATATTGTTTATTGAAAGACTGGGAAAACTCAAGAAAAATAGTTCATAAAATGAAACCCTCAATTTCATATCTCGGTATGAAAAAAATTGAAAATAAAATAATTAATGTTCAGCGAATTGTAAAAGAAGAAAAAAACTATGAAAATCTTGATAGAGAAATTGAATATATAGAAAAACTATTAAAGAAATCTTTTTCAATGCTAAATAATGAAATTGATAAATTGAAATTGGAGTTGTAATCTTTATTCAATAAGTTTAAAGTCCAATTGTTTTTTAACAAGGTTTGCTTTGTGTATCTCAATAGTAAGCTTGTCACCAAGTTGATATACTTGTTTTGTTTTCTTGCCTGTTATACAATAGTTGTCTTCATCAAATACATAATAATCGTTGCCCATATCGCGAATTGGGATTAATCCCTCGCATTTGTTTTCAATAATTTCTACATATAATCCCCATTCTGCAACGCCTGAAATAATTCCTTCAAACTCTTCACCAATTTTATCTTTCATAAACTCTACCTGTTTGTATTTGATTGATGTACGCTCGGCATCGGCAGCTTTTTTCTCCATATTAGATGTGTGTTTACACATCTTATCATAATCGCCTTCAATTTTGGGTGCTTCTTCTTGCAAATATGCTGCTAATAAACGGTGCACCATCATATCTGGGTATCGCCTTATAGGGGAAGTAAAATGCGTATAATGCGAAAATCCAAGTCCGTAATGTCCTATGTTGTTTGTAGTGTAAACCGCTTTTGCCATTGCCCTTATTGCTAAGTTTTCAATCATGTTTTGTTCGTTGCTGCCTTTAATCTCTTCTAATAAGGAGTTTAATGATGATGATATTTGTTTATTTGAAACCATATTAATTGAGTATCCAAACTTTTTAATAAAATTAGAAAAACTGCTTAATTTTTCGGTGTCGGGTCTGTCGTGAATCCTGTAAACAAATGTTCTGTTTCCCTTGCTGGCTTTGCCAACAAACTCTGCCACTTTTTTGTTTGCAAGTAGCATAAATTCTTCAATTAACTGATTCGATTCTTTTGGTTCTTTAAAATATACGTTTAGCGGTTTTCCTGTTTCATCCAAATTAAATTTTACTTCTATTCGTTCAAAACCCAGAGCTGAATTTCTAAATCTTATGTCTCTTAATTTTTTTGCAAGTTTGTTTAACAATAAAATTTCACTTGATAATTTTCCTTGTTCAGTTTCAATTATATTTTGTGCTTCTTCGTAAGTAAATCTTTTATCAGAATTTATAATTGTTTTGCCAAACCACTGATTAAGAACATTTGCATCTTTATCCATTTCAAAAACTGCTGAAAAACAAAGCTTGTCCTCATTAGGTCGTAAAGAGCAAATTTGATTAGATAACCTTTCAGGAAGCATTGAAACAACTCTATCAACAAGATAAACCGAAGTGCCTCGATTATATGCCTCTTTGTCGAGTTCTGTATTCGGTCTTACATAATGTGTTACATCGGCAATATGAATACCAATTTCATAATTGCCGTTTTTAAGTTTCGATACAGAAAGAGCATCGTCAAAATCTTTGGCATCGTGAGGGTCAATTGTAAATGTAATGGTTTTTCTAAAATCGCGACGTTTAGCCTCATCGGTTTGTGTAATTTTATCTTTAAAATTATTTGCTTCATCAAGAACTGCTTGTTCAAATTTATATGGCAACTCAAACTCGGCAAGTATTGCGTGCATTTCGGCATTATGCTCGCCTGCATAACCAAAAACATCAATTATTTCGCCAATAGGATTTTTAGCTTTTTGTGGCCACTCGGTAATTTTAGCACAAACTTTCTGACTGTCTTTAGCACCGTTTAAAGCAGATATAGGGACAAATATATCATAAGGAACTTTTCTGCTATCGGGAATTACAAAAGCAAAACTGTTAGAAACCTGAATTGTTCCAACAATTGTTGATTTTGCTCTTTCGAGCACTTCAACAACCTCACCTTCTAACTGATGATTTTTACGCTGTGCATACAAATATACTTTTACAATATCGCCGTTTAATGCATGATTTAGGTTTGCCTGAGAAATAAAAATGTTGTCGCTTAATTGGTCAGTAATTACCATTGCATAGCCTTTTGTAGTTTGTTCCACAACTCCCCTGATATGTCCTGTTTTAGCGTTAAGTTTGTATTTACCTCTTTGTAGTTCTTTTATCAATTTTGCCTCCGTTAACTCATAAAGTACAGTATTTATCAATAGTCTTGTGCTATCGTCTTTAATGTTAAGTAAAGCCGCAAGTTGTTTGTAATTATAGTTTTTTGTAGGGTTGTTTTTAAATAAACCAAACACACTGTTTGTTAAGGATTTTTTGTTGAATGTTTTTGAGTTCTTATTGTTGTATTTTTTTTTTGTCATATAATAAAATGAATAAATTGATAATTTGCCAAAAATAGTGATTTTAATGTTAGTGGTGTGTATTGTGTATATTAATAAATTGTTAAGTTATTTTAAGGAAGTGTTATTGTACTTTATCGGGGTTTTTCTTAACAAAATCTGCCCATGATTTCACACTTTTTTTTGCACCAACAGGTGAGTTTGCCTGATAGAAGTGACACATTGCAGCAGCCAAGCCATCAGAAGCATCTAATTTTGAAGGCATTTCTTTTATCTTTAATATATTTTGCAACATTCCGGCAACTTGCTCTTTGCTTGCGTTGCCATTGCCTGTTATTGCCATTTTAATTTTTTTGGGAGCATATTCAAATATTGGCATATTGTGGTTTAGTGCTGCTGCAATGGCTGCCCCTTGTGCCCTGCCAAGTTTTAACATTGATTGTACATTTTTTCCGTAAAATGGTGCTTCTACCGCAAGCTCGTCAGGTGTATATTCTTTTATTAATCCGATAGTACGTTCAAATATCATCTTTAACTTAACATAATGATTATCTAATTTCCTGAGGTCTATTACGCCAAGTGAAACCAATACAGGATTAGAGTTAATAATATGTATTATTCCGTAGCCCATTATTGTTGTGCCAGGGTCAATTCCTAATATTATCTTATCTTTTATCAAAAATCTTAACTTTTTGAACAATAATTCCTGCAACAATTAAAACTAAACCGATTATTGTTGTGTTATATATATCTTCATGTAAAAAATAATGAATAAAGATAAGTGAAAGAAATGGAGAAATAAATACCAAATTAGAAATTTTATCATTACTTTTTGTTAATTTCATTGCTTTGAGCCATAGCACAAATGTTATTCCCATTTCAAATATGCCAACATATATAATTGATAAAAACTTATAATCGAAATTAATTCTAATATCCGATCTCAACAGTATTACAGGTAATAAAAATATCAATCCAAATAGAAAGCTTAAAAATATTTTAACAAGCTCATCTCTTTTGTCTTTCAAATTAAATATGAAAAATAAAGCCCATATTACCGATGTGCCAACTGCTAATAAAATCCCTAAGACATTAGCATCTTTAAAATTGAAAAAACTACCTTTCATTGAAATAAAAATAACACCTGTAAAACTTATTATTATTGCCATTAGTCCCTTTGCCGACAATTTTTGTTTTAAAAGTGGAATAGATAATATTACTATCATTATTGGCCAAGTATAATTTAGTGGCTGAGCCAATTGTGCAGGTAAAATTGAATAGGCTTTAAATAGCATTAAATAATAAATAAAGGGATTTAATAAACCCAATAAAGCAGAGTATAAGTATTGTTTTTTTGTTCCTGAGAATAATAAACTAAGTTTCTTTTGAACAATAATTATTACAAATAGAATTAATACAGCTACTACAGTTGAGTAAAAAAGTAATTGAATGTAATCGAAATTTTCTAATGAAAATTTAAAGGCTGTTGCAACTGTAGACCAAAAAATAATTGCAAGAATTGCAAAAATGTATGATTGTTTTTGTTTATCCATTAAAATCTACACCATTAAAAACCCTTTCCTCTTTATCAGGTTTGTCGCCTCTTAAAAGTCTAAACTGCTTTCGCGATTCTACCACATAGATGCTTCCCGGATAATCAGTCATTATTTTTTTATAAAGTTCCATTGCTCTTTCTTTATTGTTGAGATAATTCTGATATAGATCAGCAAGATAAAACATAGAGTTATCGGCAAGTATATCGTAACCGTGGTTTGTAATTACCATCTGATAGTATTCTGCCGCTTTTTCAAACTGCTTTTTATTTTTGTATATCTGTGCTTTTTTATACAATATCTCGTCGTTCAATGAGTGTGTTGGAAACATTATTTTAATAGAATCGAGAGTTAAAATTGCAATACTGTCTTTATTTTGATAGATAAGCAGATCGGCTTTGGCAAACATATTAAGTGGGATTTCTGTTGTGTCCATAGCCAAATTGTCATTTATAAGTGTAGCAAGTTCAAAAGCATCGTTTGCAATTAACTTTGATGTGCTTGCTTTTAAAACATCTAACTGTGCCTGTGCCCACTTAAAATTACAAATATAATACGCAAGTTTGGCTTTTTTGAATTTTGCCTCGTGTCCTGTTGGATTATTTTCGTTTGCTTTCTCTACTTGTGCATATAACAAGGTTGCTTCCCATGGTTCGTTGTTAAACACCAAAATATCTCCAAGTTCTATCTTACAAGCAGATATTTGTTTATTGTTTAAACCACGTAAAAGAAGAATTTCGTTTAACAGTTTTATGGCTTCATCTTCTTTTTCAAGATAAAAAGCCTGAATATGTGCTAAGTCTAACAAAAGGTCGAAAGTTTCGGCACTTTTGCCTAATTCTGTAATAGTTGTTTGGTAATTTGTTTCAAGTTCTACAATCTCTTGTTGTCTGTACTCAGCATTCGATACTATTTTATTGTAAAGAGCATTTAGATATTTATTTTTTGCCCTAACATAATATATCTTATTATTGCCCAGTTCAACAACATATTTGTAGCAATCTGTTGCAACATCATAATCTTTGTTCGATAGGGCAAGATTTCCTAATGATATCAAACGTTTTCCATGCTCATTGTTTCTTTTATCTAAAGCTTTTGTTTGATAATAAGCATTTTCAAAATCTTTTTCCTGTAAATATAGCCATATCAGTAATTCGCTAAATATTATTTTGTTTGGATGTTTTTGAATTCTGTTTATAAGGCTGCCTTTAAGTATTGGATTAAGGTCGCTTTCATCTTCGTTGTAAATTGTTGCCTGCAAACTGTTTTGTACACTTTGTATATAACTTTCGTGAATTAACAGAAGGTCGAGATATTCATCTATCATTTTTTCAAAATTCCTTTGATAGCGATAAACCGAAGCCAATTCATAATTGAAAGTGTAATTTCCTTTTAGTTCTTTTCTGCCATACAAATAAAGCTTTTCTGCATAAGCAAATTCTCGTTTAGAGACAAAAGTATTTGCAAGACCTATTATATGATTTTGTTGAAGAGGGACTTTTTTTATTGCTTTTTCATATTGCTGGTCAGCATTTTCGGTGTCGTTATTTTGTTTGTATAAATACCCTAGTTCTACAATAAATTTAAGTTCTCCAGGATTTTTTTTGATTTGTTTTTTAACAACTTTTATGGCTTCGTCAATTCTTTCTAATTGTACAAGACAATTAATATAGTAAGTAAAATAAAAACTTGATTTAGAAGTATTATATAATCTTTCATATACCTCAGCTGCTTTGTCAAATTCTTTGTTGCGAAAATATTTTAATGCCAGCTCTCTATCCGACCCATTTTGAGCAAAAAGTAAGCTCGTAAAAAGTATCAGTAAGCAGGTGGTTAATATTTTTTTCATTTTATAGATTTCTTTGGATAGTTATTAGTTATTATCCAAACTATTAACATAAAACTTTACATCGGGCAATAAAATATTATAATTGTCGAGATGTTTGTTCAGTAATTTAATAATCTTGTTAATCTCAGGAGAAATGTTATTAATAGCTTTCTTTTCATCGTCAAAATAAGTTTCAAATTTTTCATCCTCAATAAATCCCAATACAACATCTTTTCTTAATGCTTCTAATTGATTCAACGAAAATTCAATTTCCTTTTGATATTTAATTAGCTTTTTTGGTAATTTTTTTAAACCTTTTTCTACAGAACCAAATCTCATCAATTTGTCTTTAGTTAAAGAATCTTCGGGAAAACCATGAAGTTTTTCAATTAAAATTTCATTAAAACTAAGCATTAAATTATAGTAAGACGAAATGCTATCAAATTCAATACTATCAATATCAGCATTCAAATTAATAGATATATTTAATAAGCTATCAATTCTTTTTAATTTAATTTCTTTAGTATTTGACTCACATGATGAAACAATAACAACTATAAGGCTGAAAATAAATAAAATATATTTCATAATAATTGAATTAATTTAAAAAGTAAAGATAACAAAAGAATGTACAAGAATGAAAATAAAATTTATGTTGGTATTATAACATTTTGCTTTTCCAATAAAAAAAATCGTTGAATTCACTTTTAAGGTTTATATATTTTTCAAATATGCCATATACGCTTGAGCCGCTACCCGAAAGTGAAGCATAAGCAGCTCCTTTCTTATATAATTTTTCTTTAATATTTTTAATTACAGGATATTGCTTGAAAATATTTTTTTCAAAATCATTTTTAATTTTATCTTTCCATTTATTAACAGGAAGTTTTATGCTTTCTTTTAAAGATATATCAGATATTTTAGAGCTTATATTCTTATATGCTAAAGCTGTGTTAACTATTATGTTTGGATAAATAATTACAATAGTATATTCTGAAAGATTTAAATCTATACTCTCCAAAATATCACCTTTTTGTGTAGCAATAGCAGGTTTATTTTCAATAAAAAAAGTACAATCACTTCCTATTTGAGAAGCATAAGTTTTTAATTTTTCATTTGATAATTGTAAGCCAAATAATTCATTAGCTGCTTTCAGAACAAAAGAAGCATTTGAAGAACCACCACCAAGTCCGGCACCAAATGGCACTATTTTTTGCAAATGTATTTTTACCGGAGGTAAATCATGTTTCTGTTGCAGCAAGTTATAAGCTTTATAACACAAATTATTTTCAATTTTATTATTTACAGCAATTCCTGTATTTATTAGTTCAAATTTTTCAGAAGTGTTTATTTCAATAACATCAGATAGCCCAATTGGATAAATAATTGTTTCAATATTATGAAAGCCATCATCTCTTTTTGAAACAATATTAAGTCCGATATTTATTTTAGCATTTGAGAAAAATATCATTCTTATTTATTCTAAAATATTTATAATTTTAACTAAATATTATTCTTCTTTTTTTAAATATATCATTAACCGATTTGATTTCTGAATATAAATATTCTCTCTTTCAATTCTTGCATTTAAAACTCCCATTGTATCAGGCAACACAATGCTTTCAGTTTTCATCAACTCATGATTATACCTATAAAGGGATTTATTTTCAAAAAATACAATATCACCATCTTTAATTTGAAAAGACATTAAGTTAAATAATGACACTTTTTTATAATATGAACCAAACTTATCGAAAATCAGAATACCCACTTCGGGCAGATTTAAGTATAAAAAATCATTTTTTTCGATTAAAAAATTAGGTTGTTGAACTATTTCAACAACAGAGTTTACAGGAAGAGTTTCAATATTAACATTTAAAGCACGGTTGATATATTTCAGTTGTGTAGTTTGAGAATCATATACCCAAAAACCACCCCGATTTGAGGTACAGGCAATTTCTACCTGACTAATATCCAAATCATCTAAAGAAACCGGACTTGCAATTTCTGCAAAATTCTTGTCTAATAATTGAACCTGATTAAAATCTTTATAGAATAATAATATCCTAAAAGGGTCACTTACATCTGCATGAGTAATTTCTCCCAAATATGCATTACTATATTGAGTTAGTTCATTACCATTATTATCGTATTTTATAATTCTTGAATTTGTAAGTGCATATAGATTACCGAGATGATCTGTCAACATCATTTTTGTTTCTACAATAATTTTTTTCACCAAGGTATAATCACCTTGAGTTAAAAGGAAAATTGACAATAAAAAATATCGCAGAAATACCATAATTAATTTTAAAATCTGTGAATTTGTGGTCTTTTTATTTCTTTACCAACTTAAATCAACATAGAGCCAATTTTAATCTATCAAAAATACAAAATTAACTTATACTATTAATAATTTATCATTAGTTTATAATTACTATAATAATGATTTTACAAAATCATTATTCCATAAAGCTTAAAAGTGTTATATTCACAAAATTAATTTTGACTTGGATTTTTTATGGAATTTTTTGAAGCAAAGGATGTTACAAAGCGATATGCCGATCATTTAGCATTAGATGATGTAAACATAAGTGTAAAGGAAGGTAGTATTTTTGGATTACTTGGTCCTAATGGAGCCGGAAAAACTACTTTAATAAGAATTATAAACAGAATAACCGCACCTGATACTGGAGAAGTTTTTTTGAATGGAGAAAAACTAAAACCCGAGCATATCAGCGATATTGGTTACCTGCCTGAAGAGCGTGGATTGTATAAAAAAATGAAAGTTGGTGAACAGGCTTTGTATCTGTCCCGCCTTAAAGGACTGTCTAAAAAAGATGCATTAAAACGCTTGAAATACTGGTTTGAAAAATTTGAGATACAGGCATGGTGGAATAAAAAAGTTGAAGAGCTTTCTAAAGGAATGCAGCAAAAAATTCAATTTATAATTACCATTCTTCATGAGCCAAAGCTTCTGATCTTTGATGAACCATTTAGTGGATTCGACCCAATAAATGCGAATTTAATGAAACAAGAAATACTTAACCTGCGTGACAATGGGGCTACTATAATTTTTTCAACTCATAATATGAGTTCTGTTGAAGAATTATGTGATGATATAAACCTAATAAACAATGCCAAAAGCATACTTAACGGAAATGTTGATTACATTAAAAAACAATATAGTACCAACGAATTTGAATTTACATTTAGTGGTGATTTCAACTTGTTGCAATCTACATTAACAACAAATTATGAACTAATTGAACACAAAAAGCTTGAAGATAAATTCCGAATAAAAGTAAAATTAATGAATAATATCACGACAAATCAACTGCTTCAATCAGTTATTCCATGCGGAAACATTCTTTCATTTAACGAAGTTATTCCAAGCATGAATGATGTATTTATACGAGTTGTTGAAGAACAGGATGCTAAAGAAAAAATAATTGAATAAATATTTTGAAGATATAAAATTATGAGCAAGATAGCACTAGTAATAAAAAGAGAATATTTAACAAGAGTCAAAAAAAAGGCATTTATTATAATATCGATTATCGGTCCTGTTTTATTTGCAGGATTAATGATAGCACCTGCAATTATGGCAAATCTTGATGATAAAGAAGATAAGATAATTGCAGTTATTGATGAAACATATTTATTTAATGATTCAATTTATCAAAAAGACCTGATACCTGACAGTCTGATAAAAGACAGTAGTCATATTTTTATTGATGTGCTGCCAAATACTCAATACATTAAGTTTGAGTTTGTTGAAAATAAAACTGTTGCAGAGATTAGAGAAAATTTTGAAGAATCGGGTTATTATGCTGTTTTACATATCCCTCATAATATAACATACAACTCAGGCATTGTTCAGTTGTATTCTGACAAACAGCCAACTATGGGAGCTCAGATGCACATCTCAAATTCTATTGAAAAAGAAATGGAACGCTTAAAGCTTCGTTCTATAGGCATTGACCAAGAAGTATTAAAATCAGTAAAAACAAACATTAGAGTTTCCACTTTTAAATGGGAAAAAGGTGGAAAAGAAAAAGAAACAAATCAAGATATTGCAAGGGTTGTTGGTTTAATGTCCGGGATGCTAATCTATATGTTTATTTTCATGTATGGATCTCAGGTAATGCGTGGTGTTATAGAAGAAAAGACAAATCGTATTGTTGAAGTAATTGTTTCATCGGTACGTCCTTTTCAGTTAATGATGGGGAAAATAATTGGAATTGCATTTGTAAGTTTAACACAAATATTATTATGGATTGTCTTCACGTTCATAATTGTTTCCGTTTCTTACTCATTATTTTTTAATGAAAGTGTTTCGGTTGAGCAACTACAACCCAATAATATTATGATTACCGAAACAGCAGATATTGGTCAAAATATAGATGAAAAAGAAATTGAAAATGTTATTAATGAAGCATGGGCTTCAATAAATCAAATTGATTTTGGCGTAATGATCTTTTCATTTATTTTCTTTTTCCTTGGAGGTTATTTACTGTATGCTTCTTTATTTGCCGCAATTGGATCGGCTGTTGACAATGAAACAGATACGCAGCAGTTTATGATACCTATTACAATTCCTCTGATACTGGCAATTGTTATGATGTACAGTATATTTAATAATCCTGAAGGTCCGATAGCATTCTGGGGTTCAATGATACCGTTAACATCACCTATTGTAATGATGGCAAGAATTCCATTTGGTGTTCCATATTGGGAAATAGCACTGTCAATGGGGCTTTTAATAATAACATTTGTTGGTTCAACATGGTTGGCCGGTAAAATATATAGAACAGGGATACTTATGTATGGTAAAAAGAGTAGCTACAAAGAATTGTGGAAATGGCTCAAATATAAAAATTAAAAAATGCGGGTAGCAATAATAGATCTGGGGACTAATACATTTAATCTGTTAATAGTAGATAAAAATGAAAACGGGTTTTCTAAGGTGTTTAAAACAAAACGCCCTGTAAAACTTGGCCAGGATGTTGCAAACACACAAATGTTGTGTAACAATGCTATGGAGCGAGGCATGAAAGCATTAAGAAATCACTTGGTTTCAATAAAAAAGTATGAAGCAGAAAAAGTTTTTGCATTTGCTACTTCAGCAATTAGAAGTTGCGATAATGGATTAGAGTATGTAAACAGAATTTATAATGAACTTGGTATTGAAATAAATGTTATTTCGGGTGAAAAAGAAGCTGAATTGATATATTATGGTGTTAAACAGGCCGTAAATCTTGATGACGAAAAAGTCATGATTGTTGATATTGGTGGTGGTAGTATTGAGATTTTAATAGTTAATAAAAATGAAATTTTTTGGAAACAAAGTTTTAGATTAGGTATTGCAAGATTACTTGATAAATTCAATCCTTCAGACCCAATAAGTAATAATGAAATAGAAATTATTGAAAAATATATTGACGACAACACTCAATCTCTTAACGAAATTTTAAAAACACTTCATGTTACAACTTTAATTGGTTCTTCCGGTTCAATTGATACTTTTGCAAGAATGATTTCGCAAAAATTCAGACCTGCCGGGTTTCTTGACAATAAAATAAATTTTGAAATAAACCTCGAAGAATATAAAATTTTGCATAACGAATTACTTTTATCAAGTATTGAAGAAAGAAAACGAATGAAAGGGCTTGAATTGATGAGAGTTGAAATGATTGTTGTTGCAAGTATTTGTATTAATTTTATAATTGAAAAATATAATTTCACAAAACTTATTCAATCTGACTACGCTCTAAAAGAGGGTGTTATTGCAACTATCTAATAAGAATAATTATGATTAAGATATTGATAATTGATGATGAAAAAAGTATTAGAAATACTTTAAAAGAAATTTTAGAATACGAAAAATACAATGTTGAACTAGCAGAAGACGGTCAAGCAGGTTTAGAAAAAATTCAAAACAATTCTTTTGACATTATTTTATGTGACATTAAAATGCCAAAATTAGATGGCATGGAAGTTCTGGAAAAAATATTTGAACTAAATATTGACACGCCTGTTATTATGATTTCCGGGCACGGAAATATTGACACTGCTGTTGAAGCAATTAAAAAAGGGGCTTTTGATTTTATTGAAAAACCTCTTGACCTAAATCGATTGCTTGTTACTATAAAAAATGCAATGGATAAATCTCAACTAATTACCGAAACAAAAGTTTTAAAGAAAAAGATTAGTAAAAAATATCAAATGATTGGAGAATCAGATGCAATTAGAAAAATTAAGGAAATGATAGAAAAAATAGCTCCAACAGATGCAAGAGTTTTAATAACAGGGAAAAATGGAACAGGAAAAGAAGTAGCTGCGAGATGGATATATGAAAAAAGCAATAGGGCAAATGCACCGTTTATTGAAGTAAACTGTGCCGCAATACCCTCTGAATTAATAGAAAGTGAATTATTTGGACACGAAAAAGGTTCATTTACATCTGCACATAAACAAAGAAAAGGAAAATTTGAGCAAGCTAATAGCGGTACAATATTTCTTGATGAAATTGGTGATATGAGCCTGTCTGCACAAGCAAAAGTATTAAGAGCTTTGCAAGAAAATAAAATTTCTCGTGTTGGCAGTGATAAAAATATAGACATCGATGTTAGAGTAATTACTGCAACAAATAAAGATATAAAACACGAAATTGAAGAAAAACGATTTCGCGAAGATCTGTATCACAGAATAAGTGTAATACTTATTAATATTCCTTCTCTTGATGAAAGAAAAGAAGATATTCCATTATTAATTGAATTTTTCATCAATCAAATTTGTAACGAACATGGAATCCCAATAAAGCCAATTACTAACGAAGCTGTGAAAGAACTTCAAAAACTTTCATGGAAAGGAAATATAAGAGAATTGAGAAATGTAATTGAACGATTAATTATTTTAGGGCAAAATGAAATTAATAAAGATGATATTACAAAATTTGTAAATCTTTAGATATTTATGCAACCATTTTTGTTATTAATAAGTCTTAACATATATAAGCTTGAAAATTTTAAATCTTAATGATTAAAAATCAATTAATACTATTCTTATTATTAATAAGTGTAAATTTATCTTTTTCACAACTCTATATAAATGAAATCCTTACATCAAACACTGAAATTAATTATGATCCTGATTATACAGGATTTTCAGATTGGATTGAGATTTATAATTCAGGGGCATCTAATATTGATTTAGGAGGTTATTTTCTAACTGACAATCCTTTAGAATCAACAAAATGGCAAATACCTTTAAATACTATTATTCCTGCAAATGGATATTATATTTTTTGGGCAGACGGAATGGATACTGTATTAAATTCAATACATACTAACTTTAAAATCAGCAAAGACGGTGAAACAATTAAACTATATTCTCCAGGATTAATTCTTTTAGATTCAATAAAATATCGTCCTCAAATATCTGATCTTTCTTATGGTAGAAATCTGGATGGAGATTCAATATGGGGTTTCTTTTATTCTCCAACTCCGTGTAATCCAAACAATTCAGAAATATGCAATATTGAACTTGAATATGCTGATGAACCTATATTTTCAATTAATGGTGGCTTTTATTCAGGACAGCAAACTATATTATTATCCTCTCCTTCACCAACCGCAATTATTAAATATACTTTAGACGGCTCAATTCCCGATGAAAACTCAATTCTATATTCTTCTCCAATTATTATTGATTCTACAACTATAATTAGAGCGTGTGCTTTTGATACTTTATTAATTCCAAGTCAAGTAATTACTAACACTTATTTTATTGATAATGTGCATAATCTGCCTGTAATTTCAATTGTCACTGATCATAAAAATTTATGGGGAGACACAATTGGAATATATTGTGTTGGTACAAATGGAATATCATTATGGGGTATAAATGCAAATTATTGGAATGATGGCTGGGAAAGACCTGTAAATATTGAGATGTATGAAAATAATGGAACTTTAGCGTTCAATCAAATATCAGGCATAGCGATTAATGGTGCCAGAAGAAGAATGGAGCAAAAATCGTTAAGACTATTTGCAAGAAATAAATATGGTAAAAATACATTTGAGCATAAAATATTTAAAGATAAAGAAATTGATCAATTTTCATCATTAGTTTTACGAAATGGAGGATTACCAGATTTATCATCCACAATATTTCGTGATGGTTTATGTCAATCAATAATTGCCAACAAAATGGATATTGATTACCAATCATACAGACCTTGTGCTGTTTATCTTAATGGCAAATACTGGGGCATATATAATATAAGGGAAAAACAAAATGAAGATTATCTTGCTTCAAATCATAACATTGATCCTAACAATGTCAATATCCTTGAAAATAGCGGAGCAAATATCGTAGAGGGGTCTGATACTAACTATACTATACTTAATAATTTTATTGAAAATAATGATATTAATAATTCTACAAACTATGAATTTGTAAAAAATGAAGTTGATATTGATGAATATATAAATTATCAAATAGCAGAAATATATTTGGGTAATTATGACTGGCCAATGATAAATATTAAATACTGGAAAACAAATTCGGAAAAAAGCAAATGGAGATGGCTGCTATTTGATATGGATGCAGGATTGGGTATGTGGGGAGATACATCTTATAATTCGATAGAACACGCCACAGCAACTAGTACAAGTGTTTGGCCAAATCCTCCTCAATCAACTTTGTTTTTCAGAAATTTATTATTAAGCACAGAGTTTAAAAATGAATTTATTCAAAGATTTGCAGCACACTCTAACATTACTTTTTCTCCTCAAAGAATAATCCATTTTATTGATAGTTTAAAATTTAATATTGAAACGGAAATGTCAAATCATATTGCTAGATGGAAAGATTTTGATTCTGATGATGGTGTTTGTGTTCAATCAATTGCTGAATGGGAAAATGAAGTTGAAGTAATAAGAAATTATGCAAATAACAGGCGTAATTTAATTTTTCAACATATGATAAATAAATTCAATTTATCAGGCACTATAGAATTTACTACCAATGCTACAAACGGACATATAGAGATCAATACTGTTTCAATTCCTGATGGCACTCAAACAGGAACTTATTTTAAAAACGTTCCTGTTAAATTAAGAGCTGTACCCGATCTGGGATACCAATTTGTAGAGTGGACAGGTTGCTTTTCAGGAACATCATCATCAATTTCAATTAGTTTATCTGACAATGATTCTATTACAGCATTATTCTCTCCAACAAACCAATCTATTATTCCTCCTTTAATTGACAATGACACAACTTTATTATTGTCAGAATCTCCCTATATAGCTCTTGGAGACATTGTTGTGGATCCTAACAAAACATTAACTATTGAACCAGGTGTTGAAATTTTTATGCCCGATTCGGCTTGCTTTATTGTTTATGGAGAACTTATTATTAATGGAACAAATTCACATCGCGTTACCATTGATGCCAATTTTGATATTAATGCCAGCAAATGGGGAGCAATTTGTTTTTATAATGCTACCGATACAGGAAAAATTAATAATCTAATAATTAATAATGCATCTATTGGAAGAAATTATGTGCTTCAAACTGGTGCAATTTCTTCATACAATTCAAATGTGATAATTGATAATACTATAATTGATAATGTGATTCAGCCTTTTTATTCTGAATATGGAAATATTTCAATTAAAAATTCACAATTCAGATCTGAAAGGACTTGCGACCTTATTAATATTAAATATGCAAATTCTGCCATAGTTGAAAACTGCAACTTGCGTGGAAATGAAGCACCAGATACCGATGCAATTGATTATGACCAAATAAATAATGGCATAATCAGGAATAATAAAATATATGGTTTTTTTGGCTTTAACAGCGATGGTATTGATATTGGAGAAGCGGCATCTAACATTCTAATAGAAAATAATATTATTTTTAACTGTAGTGATAAGGGAATCTCTATTGGACAAGCCTCATCGGCAAATATTTACAGAAATATAATTTATAACTGCAATAATGGAATTGGGATAAAAGATAGCTTGTCTTATGCAAATGTAGATCAAAATACTTTCTTTAATAACAATTATGCAGTAGCATGTTTTGAAAAAAATTATAATGATGGCGGAGGAATAGCAAATATCAAAAATTCTATATTTTCAAAGTCTGTTTTCTGCCCTTTATTTTCCGACGAATTGTCTTCAATAACCTGTTCTTATTCTCTTTCTGATACCGAACCAATAAGTGGAACAGGAAATATAAATGAAAATCCATTGTTTACAGATACTCTTATAATGAACTTTGAACTGCAAGTTAATTCTCCATGTATAAATGCCGGTGATCCGACTTCTCCTGTCGACCCCGACTTAAGTATTGCTGACATGGGTGCATATTATACTTATCCTGATAATAGTGATACTTTAATTGTGATTAATGAAATAAATTATCATTCAAATCTTGGCTCTGATTCTGACGACTGGATAGAATTATATAATAATAGTGATGAAAATAAAGATATGTCAGGATGGGTTTTAATGGACAGTAAAAATGATAATATATATAATTTCCCCGAAGGATTTAAACTTTATGCAAGAGAACTAGTTGTTGTTTGTAGTGATATATTAAAATTTAACAATATTCACACTTCAATTACTAATTTTAGAGGAAATTTGGGTTTTAGATTAAATAATGACGGTGAATTTATTCGCTTATTTGATTCTGAAATGAATTTTGTAGACATAGTAGAATATAACGATGTTAATCCATGGCCTACAGAACCGAATGGATTTGGTGCTACCTTGGAATTAATAGACCCTGACTTTAATAATATGCTTGCATCCAGTTGGAAGCCAAGTGAAAATTTTGGAGGTTCACCAGGTTTGACAAATACTACTGATATAATAGAAGAATATATACTTTCTAATAAATTCCTTATTTATCCAAATCCTGCTCTTGATTTTATTAATATTGAAATAGAAAATTCAGACAGCGAACTATACTTTGTTAATATACATATATATAATATTTATGGTCAGTTAATTCTTGAAGAAAAACATGAAGGTGTTCAAAATCATTTTTTTCAAAAAATAAATATTTCTGATCTTAGCAAAGGAGTTTATATTGTAATGACCTCAACTAAGTTATCTCAAAATAAAATTAAAATAGTAAAAGGGTAATATTGAAAAATTCATTCCAAAACAAGCCCTTTCCACTCTCATATCAATTTATTATTCCAAATTAACTGTGATTATAAAATAGTCCAAAGGGTATTTTGATATATTAAAATGTAATTTTTTTAAAATATTAATGCCAAACTAAAACATTTATTTTTTTTTTCGTTTTATCGTGTAAAATTTAATATAAAACATTATATTTCAGCATACTTATATGTTAATGTAATTTAAAATATTTTCAAAAACATATAAATAAATTTTTTAATTTCTTAATTAATAGGCAACTTTATCAAAAAGTTTGCGTCTATGATGTATTATTTTGATACTTTCATCAACAATACCCCCCCAAAACCGTAACAATTAACTTCTTTTTTCGTATAAATAATTTTAGATTAACAAATTTATAAGATTTACATCTTAAGTTGTTGAAAACAAATAAAATATTAACATTAGTAATTTCATTACTGCTTAGCACTGCTGCTTTTTCTCAATCTGCATGGGATTGGTCTAATGGCTCTGATGGCAATAAATTCGAATCTGCAAACTGTCTGGCTATCGATTCTGTAAATCAATTTGTATATCTAGCAGGTGCTATTGAGTATGCTCCCGCAATTTATACAAATATCACTCCTGCTACAATGAATGTTGGTAATGGTGGTGGCAAATTAGATGGATTTGTTGCAAAATACGATTTCAATGGAACTATAATATGGTCGTTTAATATTGGTAGTATTAATAATGATGAAATTACTGGAATAACCTTAGACCCTACAGGAAAAATATATGTAACAGGATATCTAGAGGGTGCTGCAAGTTTCGATGGAGCTGTTGCTGGTAGTCCAGGTGCTTCTGTTGCTGTCTTAGGTGGCGAAGATATATTTGTTGCTTCATATTCACCCGCCGGTGCATTAATAGATTATAAAGTTATGGGAGGTGTTGGTAGAGATGTGGGTATCGATATCTGTGCCAGCTCTACTCAGGTATATGTTACAGGATCTTATGAGAATGCGGCTAACTTTGATGGCATACCCACAATGGTACCCTACATCACCGAAAACATCTTTATTTATTCAATGGACCTTAATGATAATACATTGTGGCTTTTCGATGCTGGTAGCGATGGAGATGATGCCAATTCTTTAAAGAAATATTACGAAGAAAATTTTGGTATTACCTGCGACGAAGACAATGTATATCTTATTGGAATGTTTGGAGGTGCAACATATAATATTTACAACTCCGATGGTAGCCCCGAAGCTCCATTAATAAATGCAGATATTAATACCGATATAGTTATACTTTCTGTCAACAATTTTGGGTTCTATAATTGGGGACAGCAAATTGATAATGTAGGTAATATTGGGGGAATGGGTATTGCAAACGACTGTGCAGGTTTATATATTACTGGTTTACTTTCAAATCTTGCAAGTTTTCCTAGTGGATATACCATGTCTGGAATTGATAATGGTTTTATAGCAGGTTTAGACAAAACCACAGGTATTGATAATTGGGTAGTACAAATTGATGGTACTGCTTCTGATATAGGCATGGCAATAAATACCGATGGATATGGAGGTGTCTATGTAGTGGGTACTTATAACAGTGTCACATTAAATTTTGGTCTTGATACATTTCTTATAGGTACAGATCCTTCCGATATTTTTATAACTAAATATAGCAATGCTGGCGTTTATGAATGGGCTAAGAATTGTACTGGAACTTCAAAAGATTTTGGTGTGGATATAGGCATATACAAAAATGAAGATGTTTATGTATGTGGAAAAAGCGATTATGACCTTGATTTAAATCCATTTTCGCTAATCAGTGCAAATAAAGATAATCTTTTTGTAGGAAGATTACCAATAACACCCACAGGATCTCCTCTAGGAGACGATGCTAGTTTTGATTATCCAGAAACAGAATACTGCCCAAGCTATACCGACCCAGTAGCTACTAATGTTGTAACCCCAGGTGGAACTTTCACCGAGGGTGGTGGTAATATTGTTTTCTTAGATCCAAATACTGGCCTAATAGATCTTTCATTATCTACTCCAGGTGGCCCCTATACAATAACTTATACAACAGTAGGTGTTTGCCCAAGTAGTTCTACATTTGATATTTCAATAAGACCCGATTTACCACCAACAATAACTTGCCCTGCAGATATTACAATAAGCAATGATGTTGGAATATGTGGTGCAGTAGTCTCCTATATTACTCCAGTAGGAGCAGACGATTGTACTATTGAACCAGTTGTTACACAAACAGATGGTACAGGATTAAGCTCAGGCTCAACATTCCCAGTAGGAACAACTATCCAAACATATACTGTTACCGATACATCGGGCTTAACAGCTACATGCTCATTTAATATTATTGTAAACGATACTGAGAATCCTGTTATAAACTGTGTTGCCGACCAGACAAGAAATAATACACCCGGTGTATGTACATATACAGTTATAGGAAATGAATTTGATTATTCAGGAGCAATCGACAATTGTGGTATTAATGCGGCAAGTATCACTAATAATTATAATGGTACTAACACTATAGCAGGCGAAGTAATGACAGCCGGTACATATGATATTAGATGGTACGTTACAGATATATATGGAAATACTGATTCTTGCGAATTTGAAGTAGAAATTACTGTTGTGGATGTTAATGCAAGAGTTGTTGATTGTGGGTTTAACTATACTGGCGAAACAACAATTGGTGGTGTAAACAATGGCGACAATTTCTCTTGTTCGGGAGTTTCTACACCTGGAGAAGATAATTATTATCTGGTAACTGTACCAGCAGGAAACCATACCATAGTAGTTACCATGGATAATGTTATAGATGGTAACAATACCGAAGCACATATATTCTGGGTTGGTTCTGCCTGCCCAGTAGGAGCATCCTGTATATCAGGAACTACTTTTGATATAGCTACACAAGAATTTCCAAATGGATCTAATCAAATGGTTTATCAGGCTCCTGGCCCTGGTACATATTATCTTGTAGTAGATGCCGAGAGTATTGGTATAAACTTGTATGATATTGCATTTGATTGTATACAATCGGGTGTTGAATTTGATATATCTGGCGGATGCACCGGAGATATTGATAATGATGGAGTAATTCCATTAGTAAATGGCTTGGCAACATTAGAGGTAACACAATGCGAAACAGTAACAATATGCGATACCCTTTTAATTCAGAACTTATTTGGCTACGAGTGGCTTGATTCTGTTCATTATGATTTGGGTAGCTGCTATGAAAATATTACAAATATTACTCCAAATGGAAATAATACAGGTGTTTATCAACCTGGTGATTGGAATGCAACTTATAGTATTATTGATAATTCAATAACATGGGATTTTGCTCATGATGGCCCAGGACCTCCTGCAGATTGGGGAGATGGATGGGAAGATGAATATTCTTGTGCAGCAGGTGAAATGCATGAATATGAATTTTGTTTCGATGCAGATATTTCCAGCACTTGTACTACGAATAGTGATTTGGATATTACAATTGTAATATCAGATGATGCACTCAGTGGTACTAGTATAAGCACGATATCAGGTATAGCTGTGACACTCATTGATGATTGTACTCTCAATGATCCAGCTCCTTTATTTGTTACTTGCCCCTCTGATATTAATTCAAATAATGATGCTGGAACATGTGGTGCAATTATAAATTGGGTAAATCCAACAGCAAGTGATAATTGCCCAATTACACCAATACAAACTGTGGGACCAGTAAATGGGGCAGTATTCCCTGTTGGTACAAGCACGGTTACATATGAAGCCACGGATATTTCTGGGGGCACTGCAACTTGCTCATTTGATATTACAGTTTCTGACAATGAAGCTCCAACAATTACTTGTGTTGGTCCCCAATCTAGAAATACTGACTTTGGTGTTTGCACATATACAGTTGTTGGTACAGAATTCGACAATTTAACTGAAGGAGATAATTGCGCATTTACAGTAACAAATAATATAAATGGTACAGCAATTCTTGCTGGAGAGGTATTAATTATTGGAGTAACTAATGTTGTTTGGACAATAACTGATGCTAATGGATTATTCTCAACATGTAATCTTAATATTACTGTCTCAGATAATGAATCACCAAATATAACTTGTTCTGCAAATCAAACTATATTTGCTAATGTAATCTGTCAGGCATTTGTTCCTAATTTAGTAGGTTTAACTACGGCTACAGATAATTGTAACGCTTCTGGAAGTATGACAATAACTCAAAGTCCGTTGGCTGGTTCTGTAATTGGAATTGGGACAACAACAGTTACTCTATCAGTTTCTGATGCTTCAGGAAATTCAGCTACTTGTACTACAGATATAATAGTAGTAGATAATACTAATCCAATAATTACATTTTGTCCTCCAAATCAAACACTTTTTGCTGACGCAAGCTGTCAGACAGCTGTACCCAATCTAGTAGTTTTAACAACTGCTACTGATAATTGTTCTGTAGGTGGTGCAATATCAATTACTCAAAGTCCGGTAGCTGGTTCTACTATCGGAATAGGAACTACAACAGTAACAATAACAGTTGCTGATGCAGCAGGGAACTCAACAACATGTACTGCTGATATAATTGTAGAAGATACTACTGCACCTATAATCACAATTTGTGCAACAGACCAAACTATTTTTGCAAATGCAAGCTGTCAGGCAACAGTTCCAGATTTAACAGGAAGTATTACTGTTACCGATAATTGTACCGCTTCTGGAAGTATAGTGATAACTCAAAGTCCTTTGGCTGGTTCAGTAATTGGAATTGGTGCTACTACTGTAACCATAACTGCTGAGGATGGAGCAATAAACCAAACAACTTGTACTGCTGATATCACAGTAGCCGATAATACTGATCCAATAATAATTGCATGTGCTTTAGACCAAACTCTTTCTGGAGATATTAATTGTCAGGCCTTAGTTCCAGATTTAACAGGGGGAATAACTGCAACGGATAATTGTACTGCAAATGCTAGTTTAGGTATTACACAAAATCCTTTGGCCGGTTCAACTATTGGAATAGGAACCACAACAGTAACAATAACTGTGGCTGATGCTAATGGAAACCAAACAAATTGTACTGCCGATATTACAGTAGATGATAATACAGATCCAACAATATCATGTATCATAAACCAAAATGAATCTACAGATCTTGGAGACTGCTCTTATACAACTGTAGGAACTGAATTCGACCCATCAGCGACTAATGATAATTGTGGAATAGCTAGTGTCACAAACAGTATTGATGGAGCATCAAGTCTGGCTGGTTATGCTTTTCCTACTGGCCTAACTAATGTTATTTGGACAATTACTGATAATGCATCACTTACTAATACATGTTCATTTACTGTTAATGTTATCGATAATGAGAACCCAAGTATAACTTGTGCTACAAATCAAACATTCAATACAGACCCAGGAGTTTGTACATATACTCTAACTGGTTCAACTTCTCTAGACCCAGTAACTGATGATAATTGTGGGGTTTCAAGTTTAGAAAATGGTTTTAATTCAACAAATTCATTAAATGGAGAAACTTTTAATATTGGAACAACAATTATTAATTGGACTGTAACAGATGTAAATGGACTTACTTCTCAATGTTCACATACTATAACAGTTGAAGATAATGAAGATCCATTAATTTCATGTCCCACAGATCAAACTATTTTTGCAGATGCAAACTGTCAGGCTACTGTACCTAATCTAATACCAACAACTATTGCAAGTGATAATTGTACTGCTAATGCCAGTCTAGTTTTTATACAAAGTCCTGTTGCTGGTTCTGTAATTGGAATAGGGACAAATACTGTTACCATAACAGTAACAGATTTAGCAGGAAATCCAGCTACATGTACAACAGATATTATTGTGGTAGATAATACACCACCCACTATATCATGTGTTCCGCCTCAGAATGAATTTACCGATCTTGGTGATTGTACATATACAACTATAGGAACAGAATTTGATCCAATATCACCAGATGATAATTGTGGAGTAGATAGTATTTATAATAATATAAATGGAGGAACTAGCCTTGCAGGTGTAGCATTTTCTCTTCCCACAACCAATGTAATTTGGACAATAAATGATGTAAATGGGAACACTAATACATGTTCATTTGATGTTAATGTTTTCGATACCGAGTATCCAACAATAACTTGTGATACTAATCAAATATTTGATACTGATCTTAGTTTTTGTACTTACACTAATTCCAACATTGGCTCACTTGACCCAATTACTGGAGATAATTGTGGTATTTTAAGTATTACTAATAGTTTCAATGGTTCAGATACATTAGATGGAGCAATATTTAATACTGGTACAACAATAATTAACTGGACAATAACTGATATAAATGGGAACCCTTCTACATGTTCTCATACTGTTACTGTAAATGACAGTGAATTTCCTTTAGTTACATGCCCATCAGATCAGATATTTTCAGCAGATCCTGGAACTTGTTCTTATACAATAACTAATAACGCATTAAATGCAATTGCAACTGATAATTGTGGTATTTCAAGTAATACAAATAATATTTCTACTACAAGTACTTTAGTTGGTTGGTCATTTAGTGTTGGAACAACTAATGTTGAATGGACAGCAAATGATATTAATGGCAATCAATCACTGTGTAATATGAATATTACAGTAGAAGATAATGAAGATCCAATTATTTCTACATGTGCATCGAATCAAACACTTTTTGCTGATGTAAACTGTGAGGCTATTGTCCCAGATTTAACTACAGGAATAAGTGCTACAGATAATTGTACTCCTATTTCAAGTTTATCAATAACACAAAATCCTATAGCAGGCTCAACAATAGGACTTGGAACTGCAATTATTACAATAACTGTAACAGATACAAGTGGAAACTTCACTAATTGTACTGCTGATATTATTGTTGAAGATAATACAGACCCAGTTATTACAGTTTGTGCATTAGACCAGACTTTATCTGCCGATGCCAGTTGTCATGCAATGGTACCAGATTTAACTCTAGGTATTAGTGCAAATGATAACTGTACACCTAATGCAAGTTTAGTTATTACTCAAAGTCCACTTGCAGGAATAACAATAGGTTTAGGAATTACTACTGTTACTATTACAGTTGAAGATATTGCAGGAAACTCAGATACATGTACTGCAGATATTACAGTTGAAGACAATGAAAATCCAATTATTGATTGTTTACTCGACCAGATTGTATCAGCAGATCTAGATTCATGCTCATACACAGTAATCGGAAATGAATTTCAACCAACTCTTACTACTGATAATTGTGAGATAGATAGCATTTATAATAGCTTTAATATAGACAGTACTTTAGTTGGAGAAAATATTTCTATTGGAACTACATTTATTACATGGTATATTGTTGATTTCTCTGGGAACATTGATTCATGCTCATTTAATGTGATTGTTGAAGATACACAAGCTCCAATTATTTCTTGCTTACCAGATCAGTTTTTTAATACAGACCCAGGAGTATGTTCATATACAGTTATAGGTTCTATGCTGGCTCCAGATACACTGACAGATAACTGCACGCTCGATTCAACAAGCAACGATTTTACTAATACAGGTACCTTAGACGGAGCAATATTACCTTTAGGTACTACAACTATTACATGGACAGTAAGTGATGTAGCTGGAAATATAGATTCTTGTTCATTTGATGTAACTGTCTCTGATAATGAAAATCCTGAAATGATTTGTATTCTGAGTCAAACTGTAGAGTCTGATTTAGGAGTATGTACTTATACTGTTTTAGGAAATGAATTTGATCCAATATCACCAGATGATAATTGTGGAGTAGATAGTATTTATAACAATATTAATTTAGATAATACTCTTAATGGTGTTGTTCTTTCTTCAGGCTCAACGGATATTACTTGGTATGTTATTGATTTTTATGGTAACATTGATTCATGTGAGTTTACAATTACAGTGCGAGATACTGTCCCTCCAGAAATAACATGTGTATCAGATCAATTATTTAATACTGACTCTGGTGCATGTTCATATACTATTACTAGTGCAGTACTTGATCCTTTCCCTGTTACTGATAATTGTGGAATTGATAGTTTATATAATAATATCAATGGAGATACTACTCTCAACGGATATTCATTCAATACTGGAACAACAAATGTAATTTGGTATGCTATTGATTATAATGGAAATATTGATAGTTGTTCTTATGATATTACAGTTATTGATAACGAGCTTCCTACATTTTCTTGCATCTCAAATCTGGTGGTTGAAACTGATATTGGTTTATGTACATATACAGTAAATGCAAATGAATTTGATCCAATTTTGTCAAATGATAATTGTGGAATTGATAATATAACTAATTCATTAAACTCTTTATCAACACTAGGTGGATATGAATTTAATATTGGGGTTACAAATATTACATGGACAATTACTGATATTAATGGAAATTTTGATATTTGTAGTTTTGTGATTTTGGTTTCAGATAATGAGTGGCCTACCATTGATGCTGTTTCAGATATCATTACATGTGATAGCATTGTTACTTATACATTACCAATTTATTCTGATAATTGTTCGGCCAGTCTGGTTCAAACAGATGGTACTGGACTAAGTTCTGGTTCAATATTTCCTATTGGTATAACAACCTTAAAATATAAAGTGGAAGATGTAGCAAATAATTCTGATTCTACAAGCTTTGATATTACAGTTCTTGCTTTGCCAAATCCTTCATGGGGAATATCAAATAGTAAAATATGTGAAACTGATGCTTCAATAAATTTAAATAACCTTATAAATGGAGATTCAGGAGGAACATGGGCAGGAGCAGGTGTATCGGCTTCAACATTTAATCCAATATCCGCAGGAATAGGCAATCATAATATTACATATACTGTAGACAATGGGGTTTGTTTTAGAGATTCTAGCATTAATATCGAAGTACTTAGTCAGCCAATAGCATTAGCAGGAATAGATTCTGCTGTTTGTGGTCTTGAATGTCAGTTGAATGCTACATATTTCTCTGGAAATAGTAATTGGATTAATCCTGTCTCATTTATATTCAATCCAGATTCATCAAAGAATAATACAATAATAACAGCCCCTGATTATGGTGTTTACACCTTAACTTGGGATATTAATAATGATAGTATTTGTTTCGACTCAGATGATGTGGAAATCACTTTTTACAAACCACCCGAAAATACTGATGCAGGTAACGATCAGGTTTTAGATTATATATTTGAAACAAATCTCGAAGCCAATACTCCTGCAGAGGGTTATGGAGAATGGACCATAGTTTCTGGAAATGCAAATATTCATGATATATATAATCCCGAAACATTTATTTCTGAACTTTCTTATGGAACTACAGTATTAAAATGGACAATTGAAAATGGAGCATGTTCAGATTATGATGACGTTTCAATATCAATTGGTGATCTTAAAATTCCTAATGGATTTTCTCCAAATGATGATGGTTTTAATGATTTCTTTGAAATTCCCGGAATTGATAGTTATCAAAATAAAGTAAGTGTATTTAATAGATGGGGAAAGCTAATTTTTGAAATGGAACAATATAATAATACTTGGGATGGTAAAAATGATAATGGTAAACCATTGCCAGATGATACATACTTTTATGTAATTGAATTAAATGGTAAAACTTATAATGGTTATATTATGATAAACAGATAATGAAAATTTTAATATCCATATTGTTTATATTGGTTTTGCTTAATTTGGCAAATGCTCAGCATACTCAATTGTTGAGTCAATATACTTTAAATGGATTACCATCAAATCCCGCTTATACTGGTTCATATGATGTGCTTGCTGTTTCATCATCATACAGAAATCAATGGCTTGGATTTGACGGTTCGCCTACTACAAATACAGTTTCAATTCATACTCCCCTTAAAAAAGAACAAAATATATCTGTTGGATTATTATTGTATCGAGACGTTATAGGAAAAAGTTATGATAATGGCATATTTGGGAGCTATGCTTATCGTTTTAAATTATGGAATGGAAAACTCTCTCTTGGCATGAATGCTGGTATATCCTTAATGCAAGCAAGATTATCAGAAGCAATAGTTATAAATGAGTTAGACCCTGTTTATTCTCAAAATACACCAGTTTCAATTCTTCCAAATTTTAGCTTTGGCTCCTATTATAATACTGACGATTATTTTATTGGTTTTTCAATACCTTATTTGCTTTCTCATCACTTAAATGAAGCTAAGGGAAGATTTAATGCCAGACATAATTTTAAAGATTATAATTTCTTATTAGCAGGTGGATACAATTACAAGTTGAATACTGAATATTCATTGAAACCATCTATGCTAATTCGTATGAATATAACAAGTGGAATACAATTTGAACCCACTGTAGCTGTTGACTACAAGGAACTTTTAGGATTTGGATTATCATACAGATCTAGTGATGCTGTAATAGCTCTTTTAAAATTAAATATCAACTCTCAGTTTACATTAGCTTATTCGTATGACTTTACAACATCAAAATTACGATCTTTTAACAGTGGTTCGCATGAACTATTTTTATTATATAGGTTTATGTATGTTTCAAAATCAGTAAGTGCAAGATTTTTATAATATATGAGAATACAAATAATTTACATCTTAATATTGATTTGCATATCTGCCAATTATTTAAATGGTCAAACTTATCAAAAGAAATTACTTGAATTAAATACGGAATACTCAGAATTTGGTCCTGCTTTTTACAAAGATGAAATAACTTTCTGTTCTGATAGAAAAAATAATTACATAGTAATTCTTGATGAACAAGATGGAAATTATTTATCTGATATTTATATATCAATTAAAGATTCATTGGGGAACCAGACTGGCTCGGATATATTTTCACAAGGTTTAACAACATTATATAATGAAGGCCCTATGTGCTTTACAAATAATTATAAAACAGTATATTTTACTCGATCTCAAAAAGTGTTCAAAAAAATTAAGGATATTACAAGAAAGAAAAATACATTAGGCATTTTCAAAGCAGAGCTGATTGATGGTAAATATTCAAATATTAAAACCTTAGGATTTGTAAAACAAGATTTCAATTATGCTCATCCTACAATTTCTGAAGATGGAAATACATTATATTTTATATCAGATATGAAAGGCGGTATGGGAAACTCTGATATTTATTTTTGTAGAAAAATTGACTCTGTTTGGAGTGAACCTCAAAACCTAGGAAATCTTATTAATTCCAGTGGAAAAGAAATGTTTCCATTTATTCATAAATCTGATAGATTGTATTTTAGCTCTGATAGAAATAATGGAAAAGGTGGACTTGATATTTATTATTCTGATAAAATAGAATCCGGGTGGTCTAATCTTGTAGCTCTTGATACTAATTTTAATACTACATTCGATGACTTTGGGTATATATGTAATTCATCTATGGATACTGGATATTTTTGCTCGAATAAAAACGGATCAGATGATATTTTTAGTATTGTTTTTGAATATCCAGTATTTTCAGAATGTGACAGTCTGGAATATGAAAATTTATGCTTTGATCTTTATGAAGAAAACTCAATATTTTCAGACTCTCTTCCATTAGAATATGAATGGGATATGGGTGATGGAACAAAACATAGAGGAGCAAGTATTAGCCATTGTTTCGCAGAACCAGGATTCTATACAATAAACTTAAATGTTATTAACACAATATCTGGTGAGATTTTTAAGAATGATGCTAGTTATGATTTAAATATTGAAAAAATTAATCAAGCAGAGATTCTAATTCATGATACTGTTATAGTTAGTAAATCAATTTATATAAAATCTTCAATAAAACGTTTACCAAGTTTGTCAAAAGTTCAATACTTTTGGGATATGGGTGATGGCACAAAAGTTGTTGGAGAATACGTTATACATAAATATCCAATGGAAGGAATGTATACAATTGAACTTGGCGTTATTGGAACAAATTCATATGGAGAGATTGAATACAATTGTGTAAATAAAAAAGTGCTTGTTAATACAGATAATTGATTTTTGTGATTTGTAAATTGATGTAATGTTATATATTTGTTGAATTTTAATGAAAATTGCTTTTGCCATATTATTTTTTACTATATGCATACTTAAAATTAGTGGGCAACCCATTCCGGCTAAAGAAGAGAATATACCATTTTTGGTAACATTCGGAGGTAATGCTGATAAATCATGGGGAGATGATGATTTTTGTCAAATCTTTTTCTTTGTGATACCGGAAGACTATAAAAACCCTGTTTATATTCGTGTCTTTGACCCAGAAGTTTCAGGTAAATATGATGAAAAAAAGTTTGCTTTCAATACTAAAATAAAATTTTCCGTATACGGAGGTAAAAGCAGTTTTACACATATTGATGCACAAGGAGTTGATCCGGTTGGAAAGTATCGTAGTGGGAACTTGCTTGCTGAAAAAATATTCTACAATAACACAAAATATGATGACAAATGGTATACGTTTAGACCTATAAGTCCAACAGAGGGTGAACTTTCTAAAGTATACGGGGGATATGTTATAAAAATTATTATTCAAGGAATATCTGGTGATGACGGAAATTTATATCGTTTATATTTAAGTACAAAGCCTAATATAAATGAATCGGTTGAAGGGAGCAACTCATTTACTTTTGAATACTCATTTAGGCTTCATAATAATGCTTCAGAAATATCTCATATTTACCCATATATTGATGACAAGGTAATATCAATTAAACAATCTAATTTTGATTGGGACAATGATGGCAAATTATACTTTGTTTCTGTATTAAGAAAAGCCGTAGAAATTAAAAAATCTCCCAATAAAAAGTGGGTTGTAAGTGAACATACAATTCTTGAAAAAGAGAAGAACTCATCTCTTGACATTCAAATGCACAAAAATAAAACGGCAAATAT
This sequence comes from uncultured Bacteroidales bacterium, assembly GCA_964442075.1. Classification (GTDB taxonomy): domain Bacteria; phylum Bacteroidota; class Bacteroidia; order Bacteroidales; family CAYTAU01; genus CAYTAU01. The sequence continues at coordinate 1,352 of CAYTWH010000025.1, read as the reverse complement.
TCACAACAACAATGTTGTTTTTTATATCCGTAACCAATACGGGGAAGCACTTCCTTTTTATACAATACCAATTGGCGGTATACCAAGACCTAAATCCTCAATCATTATTGCACCTCGAAAGTAAATTAAGTTTTTATTATTGCTTTTAAACAAAATTCACTATTATTGTATTATTATAATATTTATTCATTTTTTATGTTAAAAAATTGGTTTAAAATATTTTTGGCTTTATCATCATGTTTTATCATGTTATCCTCTGCATATGGGCAAAAGATAAAATTCAAAGTATTTGATATTGAAAAGGGACTTCCAAACAATTTTATTAATACCATAATCCAAGACAAAAATGGATACTTGTGGATTGGAACAAGTGAAGGTCTTGCTAAATATAATGGATTAAATATTGAACAATTTAAAACTAAAGATGGACTTTCTGATGATTTTATTTCTGTAACATATATTGATAATCAAGGAATCATGTGGCTTGGACATAGTAATGGTAATGTATCATACTATAATAAAGGTAAGTTTGATACAATTGGATCTGGACTAAACACAATTATTACCGGAATTACTGAAGACAATGTCGGGAATAAATGGATATCAACTCAAACAGAGGGTATATATAGGATTGAAAAAGAAACTCATACTGTTAAAGTGTATGAAATGCCCAACAATATCATTTCATCAATTGTATGTCTTGAAACAAATATAATTTTGATAGGGACAAACAATGGTCTATATAAAAGAAAGATAATTAATAATAATCTTTCAAAAATAGAATCCGTGAATGGTTTTCCATCTTTCAATGTAACTTCTATTATTAAAAAGAATAATAAATCTGGAGTATGGGTTACGACATCTGAAGCGGGATTATATAATTTGTCAATTTCTGATAACAATAAAATTACCGTCTTTAAAGTTGGTGATAATATTGGTCTTAATCTTGAAAATGTGCAAAGTGTTTTCGAAGATAATGAACAAAATTTATGGGTTAGTACATTTGGATTAGGTATCTGTAAGCTGAACTATTCCCTAGATAAAAAAGACTTTATAGACATTAAATTCTATAATGAAGAAAATGGACTAATAAGTAATTATGTAAAAACAATATTTCAAGACAGAGAAAGCAACATTTGGATTGGAACCTATGGCTTTGGACTAGCACAAAAAATGGAGGAATCATTCCTCTTTTATTCTTTTGATGAAAATGTGTATTCAAATAATATCTTTTCCATTATCATTGATAAAAAACAGTTTCTATGGCTTGGTACTGCTGAAGGATTAATGCAAATTGATCTTAGAACCGAAAAAGTTTTGGAATTCTATAATGCCGACAATAAATTTATTAA
>CAYTWH010000024.1:0-55053 GCA_964442075.1 uncultured Bacteroidales bacterium | reverse complement strand
CAGGGAGAGGCTCCGCGATATCAGGGAGAGGCTCCGCGATATCAGGGAGAGGCTCTGCGATATCAGGGAGAGGCTCCGCGATATCAGGGAGAGGCTCCGCGATATCAGGGAGAGGCTCGCCAATATCGGGGCGAGGCTCGGCAATATTGCGGAGAAGCCTTACAATATCAAATTTAGAAAACGGAGTAAACACCATAAAAGAAGCAAAGCTTTTTTAAAAACATCAGACATTTGTAGTGAAATCCATTTTATTTAATTACCTTTGGTAAAAATACCTCAAGTTATGAAAAACTTCATTTTACTTTCAGCAATTCTAATAGCAGTAATAACTGCTAACGCACAATGGACACAAATAGGTAATGATATAGATGGGGTGGAATACAGTGATAATTCTGGTCATTCAGTTAGTATTTCTGAAGATGGAACTATTGTTGCAATTGGTTCTCCATATCATGATGGAAATACAGGAAACAATTTAGATAATAGAGGATGTGTAAGAATATATAATAATATTGGTGGAAATTGGACACAAGTTGGCAGTGATATAGTTGGAGATGCAAATAATGATAAATTTGGTTTATCTGTTAGTCTTAATTCAGATGGAACAATAGTAGCAATTGGGGCAGAATGCGGTGGTATTCCTGTTACATGTGATGGTTATGTTAGAGTATTTGAATATAATGGAGTTGATTGGGTTCAATTAGGAAATGATATTGAAGGTGAACAAATTTATAGTTATTTTGGACATTCTGTTAGCTTAAATTATGATGGTAGTGTCGTTGCAATAGGTTCACCAACATATTCTATTGCTTCTTATGAAGAAGGTCGTACTAAAGTTTTTTCATATAATGGAACAGATTGGATACAAATTGGGAGTAACATAGATGGAGAACATGTATCTGACCGTTGTGGTAACGAGGTGAGTCTAGATTCTAGTGGGACTATTCTTGCTGTAACTTCATCAGATACATTAACTGGTTTTGTAAGAATATTTAATTTTAATGGAACAAATTGGACTCAAATAGGAAACACTATTTACGGTGAAGGAAATTTTGATGTATTTGGTCTTGCTACTGATTTTAATAATGATGGGACATTATTAGCAATAGGTGGTAGAGGAAATGATGGTAATGGAGAGAATTCGGGGCATGCAAGAGTATATCAGTACAATGGAACTAGTTGGATAAAATTAGGTAGCGATATTGATGGTGAAGCTGCTGGTGATTACTTTGGAACATCTATAAGTATAAGTTCAAATGGTTCTATTGTAGCTATAGGTGCATATCATAATGGGAATGTTGCTGGACATGTTAGAGTATTTGAATATAATGGTAGTAATTGGGTTCAATTAGGAAACGACATAGATGGTGAAGCACCTTGGGATAATTCTGGGTGGTCTGTTGATATTAGTTCTAATGGATCTATAGTTGCCATTGGTGCTCCACATAACCATGGGAATGATACTATTATTTCATATAGAGGTCATGTGAGGGTTTATGGTATTGCTACAAGTGTAAAAGAAAACACAACAAATACAGAAGTTTCAATTTACCCCAACCCCACCACAGGAATAATTAGAATTAATAATGAAAAATTAATAATTAATAATGTTGAGGTTTTTGATATTTATGGGAAAGAAGTGTTTTATAATAAAGTCAAAAGCCAAAAGACAAATATCAAAAGTAAAAACTGTGAAATAGATTTAAGCAATCAGGCAAAAGGCATTTATATTATAAAGGTAACTACTGCAAAAGCTGTTGTTATTGAGAAAATAATTAAGAATTAGTAATTAATTAATAATTAACAATTATTTTGTGTATCTTTGGTAAAAAAAACCTCAAGTTATGAAAAAACTAATACTACTTTCAGCAACACTATTATTTGTATTTATTACAAATGCACAAATAGTAAATATCCCAGATGCTAATTTTAAAGCATACTTAGTTGGAAACTCTTCTATTAATACAAATATGGATGCTGAAATACAAGTAAGTGAAGCAAATTCTTTTACTGGAACTATTAATGTTTTAAATGATAGTATTTCTGACCTTACAGGAATTGAAGCCTTTACTGCACTTACTTATTTAAGTTGCGAGAATAATCAATTAAGCATTTTGGATGTTTCTAACAATACTGCTTTAACAAATTTGATTTGTCAATATAATCAATTAACCAGTCTTGATGTTTCTCATAATACTGCTTTAACAAATCTTTTTTGTGATCATAATCAATTAACTAGTCTTGATGTTTCTTATAATACTGTTTTAACAAATTTATCTTGTGGTTATAATCAATTAACCAGTCTTAATGTTTCTTATAATACTGCTTTAGTTAGTTTAAACTGTTCGGGAAGTCAATTAACTAGTCTTGATGTTTCATATAATACAGCTTTAGAAGGCTTAGCTTGTGCACAAAATCCACTTACCAGCCTAGATGTTTCTAATAATACTGCTTTAATAACTTTAAATTGTAGTTATAGTCTGGTAACCAGTCTGAATATTCCTAATAATGACAGTTTAATAAGCTTAAGTTGTTATGGCAACCAACTAACCAGTTTAGATATATCTAATGCTCCTTCTTTAACAACTTTAAAATGCTATAATAATCAATTAACCTATCTTGATGTTACAAATAATATTGAGTTAATACATCTTGTGATCGGTTCTGCAACCTGTGGTTCAAATGATTTAAGTTGTCTTGATATATCGCAAAATACTTTATTAGAAGATATACAAATATGCGATATGACAACTTTGAATGAAGTCTGTGTGTGGGAATTACCTTTTCCTCCTACAGGTGTTCTCGCAGAAACCACTGGGAGCCCAAATATATATTATACAACTGATTGTAATTGTACAAACAATATTGCAAATACATCTATAGAAAAAAGTAAAATAAATATTTACCCCAACCCAACATCAGGCTTAATAGCAATTGAAGCAAAAGAAATAGAAAGTATAGAGATTATAGATTTGCATGGAAAGCAAATATACACTGGCAAAGAAACAGAAATAGATTTAAGCAATAATCCAAAAGGTATGTACATTATAAAAATAATAACTGATAAACAAACAATAACTAGGAAATTAATAAAACAATAAATACTCAGTGCCCTGGTATATCTGGCTTATTAGCTAAAAAAGAATCTAAGTTTGCATGCCTCCACATACATTTAATACTTGTCCTGTAACATAAGTAGATAGATCAGAACCGAAAAATACACATGCATTAGCAACATCAAGAGGCAAACCTACCCTTTTAAGTGGAATTTTTGCTGCCCATTCTTCAATAACTTCCTCTGGTAAACTTGCTGTCATCTCTGTTTGAATAAATCCCGGAGCGATTGCATTACAACGAATATTTCTTCCCCCAAGTTCTTTAGCAATTGATTTACTAAATCCAATAATACCTGCTTTAGAAGCAGAATAGTTTACCCCAATGGCGCGGATTTGTAATCCGTGTCCCCTATTAAGCGTATTTGCAGACCGTGCAAAGCCCACAATAAAATTACTCCAAAAGGAAAAAATATCTTTGCATACTTTTTAAAATCTAAAAACAATATATCAAATTCTAGCCTTTCGAAACTCTTTCATAATCTGATAAAAATTTCTTGATACCAATATCTGTTAAAGGGTGATTTAGTAAACCAAGTATTGCATTTAATGGGCAGGTAGCTACATCGGCACCGGCTTCAAGGCATTTAATTATGTGCATAGTATGACGTATTGATGCTGCAAGAACCTGAGTTTCGTAAGCGTAATAATTATATATATCAACTATCTGAGCAATTAATGCAACACCATCGGTAGAGTTATCGTCTAAACGCCCAATAAACGGAGAAACATAAGTTGCGCCTGCTTTGGCTGCCAATAATGCTTGTCCTGCCGAAAATATTAATGTGCAATTAGTTCTTATGCCTTTATCGCTCAAATATTTTATTGCTTTAATACCATCTTTTAAAATAGGCACTTTTACAACAATTTGTGGGTGTAATGCAGCAAGTGCTTCGCCTTCTTTTATCATACCTTCAAAATTGGTAGATATTACTTCTGCACTAACATCTCCGTCAACAATATTACAAATATCAATATAATGTTGCTTAATATTTTTGTCTCCCTTAATGTTTTCTTTTGCCATTAACGATGGATTTGTTGTTACACCATCAAGAATACCGAGGTCTTGTGCTTCCTTAATTTGTTGCAAATTTGCTGTATCAATAAAAAATTTCATGTTTACGGTTTTAAATAAATATATGCTGTAAAAATAAGGCGGATAAAATCAAATGATTGAAAAATTGATGATAATTTCTTAACTAAAAGATAGGCTTTATTAACAATTTATGGCTTAATGCTAAAATGGTTTAATGAGAGAATGCGTAAATGATTTAATGAGAGAATAGTTGAATAATTATTTTAGCATTTACGCATTATATAGAGAATAAAAAAAGGGTAAGCTACTTATATCGCACCGCTACAACCACCTACCCTTGCTACCTTCCGGTCCTGGGGGAGTTCAGTGGGAGCTGGTCGTATAAGACTTACCCCATGCAAAAATAGTATGTTTTTTAAATCTTAGCAAACTTATTTTCAATATTCATAAAAAAACAAATATCTTTGTCATTATAAGTTTAATTTACAATTATGGAAAATAAAAAAGCATCTATCTGGAAAAATTCTATTAACTATGGTTTAATGACCGGGCTTGTTATAATTATTTACTCTGTTATATTATATGTTTTTAACCTTAATTTAAACAAAGGTCTTGGATATATTAATTATGTAATTATAATTGCAGGTATAGTTATGGGAACAAAAAATCTAAGAGATAAAATTCATGGAGGTAATCTGTCTTACGGAAGAGGCTTGGGTTCCGGCACCTTAATATCTATTTTTGCAGGAATTATTACAGCTATTTACACATTTGTATTGATGAAATATATTGACCCTGATATGATAGAGAAAATTTTTATTATGATGGAAGATGGCATGATAAGTCAGGGAATGCCCGATGAGCAAATAGAAATTGCAATGATGTATAGTAAAAAATTTACAACACCTAATATGATGTTAATTACAACAATTCCTTCATATGCTTTTATGGGATTTTTGCTTTCACTGATAACATCGGCAATTTTAAAAAAGAAAGTTGACCCATTTGATGCTGCAATGGCTAATGTAGAAACCGAAACTAAAGAAAATTAAATATTGATAAATGAATATTTCTGTTGTTGTACCATTATATAATGAAGAGGAATCATTACAAGAATTAGTTACCTGGATAGAAAAGGTAATGAAAGAAAATAATTTTTCTTTCGAAGTAATTTTAATTGATGATGGCAGTAATGACAGTTCCTGGTCAATTGTAGAAAAACTTTCCAATAATCATGATTTTATACGTGGAATAAAATTCCGTAAAAACTACGGTAAATCGGCAGCATTATTTAGCGGATTTGATACAGCACAAGGCGATGTTGTTATTACTATGGATGCCGATTTGCAAGACAGCCCTGACGAAATACCAGAACTTTACAAAATGATTGCCGAAAAAGATTTTGACCTTGTTTCGGGATGGAAGAAAAAAAGATACGACCCGTTTATGAAAACTTTTCCAAGTAAGTTTTTTAACTGGACTGCACGCAGAGTATCAAAAATAAAACTACACGACTTTAACTGTGGATTAAAAGCATATAAATTAGACCTTGTAAAAAACATTGAGGTTTATGGCGAAATGCACCGCTATATACCAATACTTGCCAAAGAAGCCGGATTTAATAAAATAGGTGAAAAAGTAGTTATACACCAAAAAAGAAAATACGGAAAAACAAAATACGGATTGGAAAGATTTATTAATGGTTTTCTCGATTTAATGACAATTTCGTTTATGTCGAGATTTGGTAACCGACCAATGCACTTTTTTGGCACTTTTGGCACATTGATGTTTCTTCTTGGTTTTCTTGCTGCTACATGGTTAGGAGGTAAAAAACTGTATTTTGTTGCAAAAGGAATTAATGCCAGTTTAGTGGTTGACAGTCCGTATTTTTATATAGCATTAACCATGATGATACTTGGAACTTTCCTTTTTGTTGCGGGTTTTCTTGGCGAAATGATAAGCAGAAACTCAAGCACACGCAATTTATATAAAATTGATAAAAAATTTTAGTATTAATATGTAGATGAATAATGATTTTTAGACATCTTCTTATATTCTTTTCCAAATTATCTCTTCTAAAAGTCTATAATTTATTTTTACTCCGCTACAGCTACTATATATCAATATTAAAAAGAAAAAGCACACATTACGGAAAACCTGTTAGTATTTCTGTTGAACCAACAACATCATGTAATTTACAATGTCTTGAATGCCCAAGCGGACAACAAACTTTAACAAGAGCAGCAGGAAATATAGATGTTTCTTTTTATAAAAAAATAATTGATGAACATTACAAATATTTATCTTATTTGTTGCTTTATTTTCAAGGTGAACCTTTTCTTCATAAAGATTTTTTTGAATTGATAAAATATGCAAGTGCTTTAAATATTTATACTGCAACATCTACAAATGCTCATTTTCTTGATGATGAGAATGTGAAAAAAATATTAGAAAGCGGTTTAAATAAAATCATAATTTCCATTGATGGAGTTGATGAGGAAACTTATTTAAAATATAGAAAAGGTGGTGATTTTAAAAAAGTTGTTGAAGGAACAAAGAATTTAGTTAAATGGAGAAAAAAACTAAAGCTAAAAAATCCCTTAATTGTTTTACAATTCTTAGTAACAAGATATAACGAGAATCAAATTAGTGAAATGGAACAATTTGCAAAACAAATTGGTGTTGATAAACTTGAGTTTAAATCAGCACAAGTATATAATTTTGAAAATGGAAATGAGTTAATACCTGATATTGAAAAATATTCTCGTTACAAAAAGAATTCTGATGGAACATACTCTATAAAAACTAAATTGAAAAATTCATGTTGGCGTATGTGGAGCTCTTTAGTAATTACTTGGGACGGGAAAGTAGTACCTTGTTGCTTTGATAAGGATGCAAAATATCAATTGGGTGATATTAGCGAAACAAATATTAAAGCAATTTGGGAAAACTCTAAATACAATAATTTCAGAAATAGAATATTAACAAATAGAAAAGAAATTGATATTTGTAAGAATTGCACAAAATAAAAAACCACCAAACTTTAGAGAATGGTGGCTTATGTTTTCTTTTTATTATTGATTTACAATCCTAATACTTCAGATCCTTGTTCAAATACTATATCAACAGGAATACCGGCATCATTAATTTTATCTAGATCTTTCTGAAATCCTTCTTTTACTTTTCCATCTTTTTCAATCCATGCTTTAGCAGCCTCATAGTCTGCATCTCCTTGAATAATAAGAATTTTTTCACCTAAACTCTTCACACATTCTCTCATCTTTTCAAAGTTGACTTTATATAAACCTGTTTCAGAATTTTTCTCAAAAGCACCATTTTCTTCAAAATAATAAAAACGCATCATATTTGCTTTCCCATGAGAGCTGGCAACTCCAAATCTTGAAGAACGGAAAATGCTTGTAAAAAATGTTACATAATAATCCATTAAATCAACATCACCAAGTTCTCCCATCTCAAATAATTGATCTACAACAAATAAACCTAATATATCTGCTTTACCTTCTTCTATTGATGTATAAGAATCTTTCAATGCTTCACGAACTGTTACATTTTTATCAACAATAGTATAACTTAGACCCAAACCATGACCAACTTCATGGAACATTGTATTTGCAAAAAATGCATCAAAACTTAAATGTTTTCTTTGACTTTCATCAATCATAACATCAGCAATGGGAAGCAAGATCTTCTCAAATTTTGCACGCATTGAGTTTTTAAGCTGAAGTTTTCTGGAACCAACTTCTTTTCTAACCCACTCATCATTTGGAAGATTTATTGCAATTGTTTTTGAGCCCGCATTACAATCACCAGAATAATACAAAGCATCATAAGCATTTAATTGATTCCCTGATGCTCCCGGTGTTTCATTTTTATATGCTTGTTCACATGGAAGTAAAGTTTGAAGTTTTGGAAGTAGCGAAGTGTATTTTTCAAGTTTTTTGCTCCATTCTTTATCTTTAATAAGTATAAACGATTCGTGAGCTGCTTTATAACCATAAAGTGCATCTTCGTAATTTTCTATTGGACCAACAACAAAATCAATTGTGTTATCTTTCATTTCTAACCATGCAACATCACTTGCCCTGTAATCGTCAGTTAATAATGCTTCTGCTCTTAATTCAAGATATTTTTTCAAACCTGCATCTTCGGCAAGTTCGGCTGCTTGTTTTATTAATTCAACTGCTTTTTCGATTTCTTCTTTAAAAACTTCATGATACCAAGTTGATAAAAGTTCCCCATTTTCACCCTTACTAATTATTGTATATAAACTTGTTTTATTTTCATCTCCAAATGCATCAAATTCTTCTTTTGTCATATCTTGTGGATAAAATCCAGATCCTTTTGGCTTCTCGCCAATGCCTTCAACAAATGATATATTCCCATCTAATCTTCCCCATGGACCATAGTTTATTTCATAAAACTTTTTCGTAGCTTCGTCTGCATCAGAAATTTTTTCTTTATGGTATTTATATAAAACTTCCGTTTGATAAATATCATTCATAATTTTTGCAGCTTCAAATAATAAAGGAAGCATTTGCTTTTCTTTTTCTGTTAAAACAGATAAATCTGTTGTTAGCTTAAAAGAAGCATATTGTTCTACTTTCTTTTCCATTTCAGATTTTTCTACTATTAGTGAATCCTCATCTGTAGTATTTTCATTTTGCTGTGATGAATTACATCCCCAAAAAGCAATAATTGAAAATAATACCAAACCAATTAGACTTGTTCTAATATTCATTTTAAAAAAAATTAATAAGTTAAACAATGATTTTTATAATTCTAGAATTTTAGCACCTTGTTCAAAAACAATATCACGGGGGATTCCTGCTTCTGAAATTTTAGTAAGGTCGTTTCTTAGGTTTTCATTAACAAATCCCTTTTTTTCAATTAATTCCTTAGCAGCATTGTAATCACCATCACCAAGTATTACTAATGATGTTTTGGTTAGTGAAGCAAGTGATTTTTTCATTTTTTCAAGGTCAATTAAATATTTGCCATTTTCTTCATTTCTTGATATTGCACCATTTTCAAGAAAATGATTGAATGTAATCATATTGAATTCAGCTTGTACCTCAGATAAACCAAATCGAACTGATCTGAATATATCTGCTACAAATGTTACATAATTATCTAAAAGCTCTTTGTCATTATGTAATCCTAAATCGTGTAATTCCGTAATGAATTGCATACGGGTTATGTTAGCTTTAAGTCCGTTAATTGTATTGTAATGTTCTTTAAGAACATCTTTAACTATAAAACCATTATCATCAATAGTTTTTATAACATTTAATCCATCAACAATTTCATAAAATAAATTGTTTTCAAAAAATGCTTCAAATTTCACGTTTTCAAGTTGAGAATCATCAATTACTGTTGAGGCTATGGGTTTAAGAATTTTATCGAATTTAGCTTGTGTAGCGTTTTTAAATATAAGGTTTTTATTTCCTTTTTCCATAATAATTCTACCATCCTTAGGTAAATTTATTGATATCGATTTTCCTCCTGTATTGCATAAGCCGGCATAATAAATTGCATCGTAAACACCAATATCCGAAGCGCTTCCAACAATATTCTTCTTGTATTTATCCTCTACAGGAATATTAGTAATTAGTTTAGGAACAGAATTGGCATACTCCATAAATATTTTACTCCAGTCATTATCTTTTAATAATATAAATGCCTCGTAAGAATTCTTTGTATTAATAAAACGATCTTCTGTACATTCAATTGCACCTATAATAAAATCAATATTATTATCACTCATATCCATCCATGCAATATCACTATCGTAATAATTGTCGCTTAATAATGCTTCTGCTCTGAGTTTAAGGTATTTTTTAAAGTTTTCGTTTTCTGAAAGTTCAGCAGCTTGATTTAATAATTCAGCAGCTTTGCTTAATTGTTCATTGTACGCTTTATGATATGGAATTGTGTACATTTCTCCATTTGCATTGCGACGTAAAAGTGTAAATTGGCTTAACTTATCTTCAAATTTCATACTTATAAAAGGGAGATATTTAACGTCAGAAGGGTAATAGTTTGCTCCAATTGGCTTTTTCCCATATTTTTCAATTATTGTTTTATTTCCATTTAATCTGTCCCATGGTCCATAATTAATTTTTATATATTTTAAAGTGTCTTCGTCACCAATACTGTTAAAAAGATCTTCTTTGTTACCAAATGTTTGGTCCCAGTATATCTCATCAATAATTTCGGAAGCTTCAATAAAAAGTTTTATTATTTGCTTTTCCTTTTCAGATAATTTACTTATGTCTGCATTAAGTTTTACCGAAGAGTATTCTGCAACTTTTTCTTGTATTGTGAGTTCTTTTATAAGCACTTCTTCCGTTTGACCATCTTCTGATATTTCTTCATTTGTAGTAGATTTACAAGAAATAAAGAAAACAACAGATAGTAATAATATAACTGATAATAAATGTTTTGTATTCATTTTAATGAAAATTTTATTTGAAATTAACTAACCTGCAAATTAATACTCTTTTTTTAATAAAATCAATAATATTCTAATTTAATTACTAAACCTTATCGTCATCGGCATAAAATCTAAAGCCTAATCGCTTGCCTGTCTGAATTTTAGACTTGTTTATTTTTTCTTTCATTTGCGCAACTGATACTATTTTAACATTATCGTATGGAGGAACAAAAAGATCGAAATCAAGTGAATATAAAATAGCTGATTCAACAATGTTTTTAATTGCATCTTTATCTATTATTGAGTCTTCAAAATTATTATATAAAAATCCAAGTTGTCTTTTTCCTTCAACAAAGTAATGGTTGTCTTTATTAATGAAAATTCTTGCAATTAAATAGCCTATGTCATCTAGTCTGTTATATTTAAATGAATCTGAAAGAAAATTATAAATATTAATAATGCCTGAATAAGTGCTCATTACATTATTCTGCACATAAGATGTTTTCCATATTCCATGTCCACTATCAAATTCAAATATATTTGAGTGCATATTAAATATTAAAAGATCTCCTGCAACCTTAATCTCAGCTTCAAAAGCTCCTCTGTCTTTATATTCTAAAATTACCCGTTTATCAATTTTAAGTGATTTATTATATTCTTTAACAAGTTCTTGAAGCACATCTTTCAGTACCTTAAAAGTTTCACTAATATTTTTGTAAACTTGTTGTTTAATATTAGATTTATCTTGTAATGTTTTCAAGATAAGATCTTTTGCTGTAGGTTTTTTTTTCATTTCAAAAATTAATACGCTTTAGCAAATAATACTCGTTGATTTGATGGTTTTCCTGTATAAATACATACCCCTTTTTCTTCCTTATTATTTATAGGTATACATCTTATTGTCGCTTTTGTTTCATTTTTTATTTTATTCTCCGTTTCGGATGTCCCATCCCAATGAGCCAAAATAAAACCTCCCCTACTATTAACCACCTGCTTAAACTCCTCATAATCATCAACAATATGAGTGTTTTCCATCTTGAATTTCTTAGCTTTATTATAAATATTATTTTGAATTTCTTCTAATAATTGTTTAATATATTCCGATAAACCTTCTTGTTTAATTATTTCTTTACTTAATGTATCTCTTCTTGCAATTTCAATTGTACCATTTTCAATATCTCTTGAGCCAATAGCTAACCTGATAGGAACACCCTTAAGTTCATACTCTGCAAATTTAAATCCCGGTTTATGTGTATCACGATTATCATATTTTACCGAAATATTATTTGTTTGTAGTTCATTTTTTATTTTTTCGGCAACTTTATTAACTTTCTCAAATTCAGTATCGCCCCTATATATTGGGATTATAACAACTTCTATAGGAGCAAGTTTTGGTGGCAATACCAAACCTTTGTCATCAGAGTGTGCCATAATTAATGCGCCAATTAATCTCGTTGAAACTCCCCATGAAGTAGCCCAAACATAATCAAGTTTCCCTTCTTTTGAGGCAAACTTTACATCAAAAGCTTTAGCAAAATTTTGTCCTAAAAAATGTGAAGTTCCAGATTGAAGAGATTTCCCATCTTGCATTAAAGCTTCAATTGCATATGTTTCTATTGCTCCTGCAAATCTTTCATTTTCTGTTTTTGTTCCAATTACAACAGGTGTAGCCATCCAGTTTTCTGCAAAATCAGCATATACATTTATCATCTGCAAAGTTTCTTCCATTGCTTCTTTTTTAGTTGCATGTGCAGTATGTCCTTCCTGCCATAAAAATTCTGTAGTCCTTAAAAATAATCGAGTCCGCATTTCCCAACGAACAACATTTGCCCATTGATTAATTAAAATTGGAAGATCTCTATATGACTGTATCCATTTTTTATATGTATTCCATATTATAGTTTCTGATGTTGGCCTTACAATTAATTCTTCTTCAAGCTTAGCATCTTCATCAACTACAATACCTTTTCCATTTTCATCATTCTTTAATCTGTAATGAGTAACAACCGCACACTCTTTTGCAAAGCCTTCAACATGATTTGCTTCTTTACTAAAAAAAGATTTAGGAATAAATAATGGGAAATAAGCATTTGAATGCCCTGTTTCCTTAAACATTTTATCGAGCGTAGCTTGCATTTTCTCCCAGATCGCATAACCATAAGGCTTTATAACCATACAACCTCTAACAGCAGAATTTTCTGCAAGGTCTGCTTTTATTACCAAATCGTTGTACCACTGCGAATAATTTTCTTCTCTGTTAGTTAAATCTTTTGCCATATTATTTTTTGGTATAGTATTTGCTAATTAAAAAAATGAATAAATTTTATACAAAAAAACATAAAATTTTGATAATTTTACTATAATTAAAAATAAAAATTGGAGGAAACATCATGAAAACACTAATTAAAATACTAATAGTTTTGGCAATATTCTCCACTGCTTGTACAAGTTCGAGATATGCCATTAATGAGTATGACGACATTTATTACTCACCCAAAGATGAACAAGTAGTTGAAAATACAACAACTGTACCTGTTTCAAATACAGAATCCGCAGATGTTGATAATTATTCATCTTACGATGATAAAAATTATGAATATGGTAATGATGAACAATCTTACGATTCAAATACAGAAGAATATATTGATGATGAAGGTAATTCTTATGTAACAAATAATTATTACTCTGATGATTTTGATTCGGACGATTATTATGATTATGCTTATTCTTCACGTATTCGAAGATTTCACAGACATAATTATGGATATAATTATTACCATACTTATTACACAAACTCATACTGGTATAATAATGACCCGTATTATTGGGGATCAAGCATATATTTAGGTTACTCTTGGTGGCCAAGTTATTATGCATCTTATTATCCAAGTTATTATGGTTGGGGATGGTCTTATGGTTATAGTAGCTGGTATCGTCCTTATTCATATTATGGCTGGGGACATTATGGTGGATATTATGGTGGCGGATATGCACACGGTTATCATAACGGATACTGGGATGGCTACTATGATGGGTCAAATGATTATTACTACAACAGTTATGATAATAATAATTATTACTACGGACATAGAGAATCAAGTGTAAGTAATGGAGCAAGAGGAGATAATGGTAGTACTACAACAGGTTCAAATGGAACATATAACTCATTTGCATCAAAATATAACAATGAGATTGCTAGTACGAATTTAGGGAATGAAAATAATTCAGCAATTGAATCAAACAAAAAACCTGTTAGTGTAAATTCAAATACAGGAACAATTGGTAATAGTAAAGATCCTATTAGTGTAAATCCAAATACAGGAACAACTGGGACTAATAAAAATCCTATTAGTGTAAATCCAAATACAGGAACAATTGGGACTAATAAAAATCCTATTAGTGTAAATCCAAATACAGGAACAACTGGGACTAATAAAAATCCTGTAAATACGAATAACATAGGTGTTGTTAATTCTGGAAAAACACCAACAAACACAAATGTTTCAAATGGAAAAGTAAATGTTCATACATATACTAGACCAAATAGCAATAGTGGGAATAAATTTAATAATTCTAATACGAATTATACCAAACCTAACAATACATCAACAAATAAGAACCCCAACAGTTCTAATTATACTAGACCTAACAATACATCAACAAATAAGAACCCTAACAGTTCTAATTATACTAGACCTAGCAATACATCAACAAATAAAAAGCCTAATAGTTCTAATTATACAAGACCTAACAATAACTCAGGTTACGCAAGACCAAATAGTAATTCCGGTTATACAAGACCGAGTTCTAGTTCTTCAAAATCAAATAATTCATATTCAAGACCTAGTTCAAATTCTTCAAGAACAAATAATTCTTACACAAAACCAAGCTCTAGTTCTTCAAGGTCAAATAATTCTTATACAAGGCCTAGTTCTAGCTCTTCAAGAAAAAGCTCTTATTCAAGTCCAAGCAGGAGCTCTTCAAGCAAAAGTTCTTATTCAAGTCCAAGCAGGAGTTCTTCAAGTAGAAGTTCTTCAAGCTCTAGAAGTAGTAGCTCTTCAAGTTCAAGAAGCAGCAGTAGTTCATCAAGAGGTGGCAGAAGATAATAATTTAAGTAGATAAACATTTTAAAAAGAAAAATGATGAAAAAGACATTAAGTTTTATAGCATTAATTATACTAACAATCACAGTTCTGACAGCACAAAATGAAGTAGATGCCTTACGTTATTCTCAATCGTTTCATGGAGGCTCTGCAAGATTTATGAGTATGGGTGGAGCATTTGGAGCATTAGGTGCCGATCCCTCTACTTTAACAATAAATCCTGCCGGATTAGGTGTTTATCGAAAATCTGAATTTACTTTTACTCCTACTTTTTATCTTGGAGAAACAAGTTCAAATTTTATGGATAACATTTCTGTTGATCATAAATACAATTTTAACTTTAATAATATGGCAATAGTTGGTGTTTCTAATACAGGAAATAAAGATGGCTGGATAAGTGTTAATTTTGGATTTGGGTATAATAAAGTAAATAATTTCAACAACAGAGTTGTAATTGAAGGACAAAACAATGATAACTCGATTACAGATTATTTCGTTGAACTTGCAAATGGAAATACTTCGGATAATTTAAATTTTTTTAATGAAGGTCTTGGTTGGGATGCTTATTTAATAGACCATAACATAAATGACACAACTAATACAACTTATCAAAGTGCGTTATTAACAAGAGGAGTACTTCAATCAAAATCTATAACCTCAAAAGGCTCAATTGGTGAATATGATTTCTCAATTGGTGCAAATTATGATAACACGCTTTATTTTGGTGCAACGGTAGGAATTGTTGGAATTAGATATAAAGAAGATTCAGAATTTTCTGAAGAAGATCCTGATACTATGATATATGATTTTAACTCTCTCACTTATAGACAACACCTTTTAACAAGAGGAACAGGATTTAATTTTAAGTTTGGGTTATTATACAGACCTGTTGATTGGATTAGAATTGGTGGAGCAATTCATACTCCAACTTTCTTTACTTTAACCGATAAATATAGTAGTGAAATGCTATCAGACTTTGAATCAACAAAATGGTATGTAGATTCATATAGTGGTGATACTGTTATATATGATGAACAATTAATAGAATCTCCTGAAGGAATTTCAAATTATCAATTGACAACTCCATTCAAGGCTATTGGTAGTTTAGCATTAGTAATTAAAAAAACTGCAATTATTAGTATTGATTATGAATTTATTGATTATTCATTAGCCAGACTAAGGGATGATAAAGATCCTTTTATAACTGAAAACAATAGCATCCAAAATCATTACACAATTGCAAGTAATATTCGTGCAGGTTTAGAGTATAGGTATGGTCCATTTAGTTTTAGAGGCGGATATGCATTATATGGTAATCCATATAACACGGCAGAAGTTGATAATGATGGAACAATAACTGCATATTCTGGAGGTTTTGGAATTCGTGATAAAGAATTTTATTTTGATATTGCTTATGTTTACACAACAAAATCCGAAAAGTATTATATGTATAGCCCTGATGTTGTGAGTATTGATGCAGCTACTTTAAACGCTACTACAAGCAGAGTAATGGCAACATTCGGGTTTAGATTCTAAATTTATATTATTACTAAAAAAAGGGAGTTTTACTCCCTTTTTTTATGTCTTTTTAATTGATTGATTTAAAATATTCTTTGTATTTGGCCCTTCGTTAAATAGTAAATCAATAATACTTAAATTTGAAATAAAATTATGTTTTTCCTGAAATACCTGATAATAATTAATTGCCGAAAAATAAACATCCGGCTTTTGTTCTCTTTGTTTTGGATGTATTGAATTTCTGTAATCATTACTTTCTATTTTTTCTGAAGCATTATATTTATCAGTAAAGGGAAATTTAGTGTCAATTTCAATAAGTTTTAACAATATTATTAGAATTTCAATATTTAGATCAAAAAGAAATTTGTGTTTTTTATTGAAAACATGTAAAAAATCATCAATATAATATTCGTAGAACGGAGAATGGCGATATGCAGATTCAATACTTTTAAAATGTAGTTTTTGCCAATTAGTATCATAATCAATCCTTACTTCAGTTATTTTAACTTTTAATGAATCTTCTTTTTTCACAGGAATAATAAGTGTTAGTTTGCCATTTGCACCATAAATATTACACCTGTTTCTGTACGATTGTTTTGAAAAATTTTCATATTTTTCAATAAGTACATTATTAAATAATAAAAATTTGCTTAAATATTGAATTGGCGGAAAATATGAAATTGATAATATACAATTGTCTTTATTATCAATTACCATATTGTTTTTATTTGCCAATTGTTGCATAATCACCAATGCTAACCTCAGAAGTAATCCCTTTAAATTCGGTATAACTACCAATCATTGAGTTTTTGATGTTAAGATTTTCAACAACTGAGCTTTGTTGAATTATACTGTTTTTTATTAATGAATTTTTAATAGTAGAATTTTCTCCAACCGATAAATAGGGACCAATTACAGAGTTTTCAATTTTTGCATTTTCACCAATATAACAAGGTGGAATAATAATTGAATTTTTAATAATAGCAGAATCGGAAATTAGTTTTTCTTTTTTATGATATTTTAATATGCGTTGATTTGCATATACTGTGGCATTTTTATTTCCACAATCAAGCCATTCATGCACTTTCCCTACAGTTAATTTCAGGCCATTGTTCTTCATGCTCTCAAGAGCATCGGTAAGCTGATATTCACCATTAACAACAATATCATTATCTAAAATATATTTCAGTTCTTGTCTTAACTGCTCTCCTTGTTTAAAATAATATATTCCAATAATTGCCAAATCAGATATAAATTCAGTAGGTTTTTCGATAAAATCTGTAATTATATTTTTGTTATCTACTTTTACTACTCCAAAAGCACTTGAATCTTTAACCTTGTTCACCCATATACTTCCATCAAATTTATCATCAAGTTTAAAATCTGCTTTAAACAGAGTATCCGCAAATGCTACTATTATTTTACCATTAAGTGATTGTTCTGCACAATATATTGCATGACCTGTTCCCAATGCCTCATTTTGATAATATATTGTAGGTTTTGCTCCAATGTTGTTTGCAATTTCTTTCAGGTTATTTTCAACTTCTTCTCCAAAAGCACCAATAATAAATGCTATTTCATCAATCTTTTGATTTGCAACAACTGCAATTTCTTCAACAAGTCGTTGAACAATTGGCTTTCCGGCTATTGGTATTAATGGCTTTGGTATTGTTAGTGTATGGGGCCTCATTCGTTTACCCATGCCTGCCATTGGAATTATTATTTTCATAATTTAATTTTTTAAATATAATTAAACTCCTGTATGTCCAAATCCACCTACTCCTCTTTTTGTTTCTTCTAGTATTTCAACTTGTTCCCATTGCACAGTTTCGTATTTTGCTATTATCATCTGGCAAATTTTTTCTCCATTGGTTACGGTAAATTCTTCGCTTGAAAGATTTACAAGTGTAACACCTATTTCGCCTCTGTAATCTGCATCAATAGTTCCTGGAATATTTAAAATTGTAATACCTCTTTTTAACGCTAATCCACTTCTTGGACGTATTTGTGCTTCGTAGCTTTGTGGTAATTCAATGAATAAACCTGTAGGAATTAATTTCCTCTCCATAGGCTTTAGTATAACAGGTTCATTTAGGTTTGCTCGAAGATCCATCCCCGCAGAATATTCAGTACTATATGCAGGTAATTGATGGTTTGATTTATTAACAATTTTCACATTCATTTTTAAACTTCGAATTTACTTATAATTTTATGTCCTTCCTATTAATAGAATTTCCATTAAATAACAATTTATAAAGCTTCTCTTTATAAATTACTACTGCTAGAAACACAAACAATATAAATGTATTAAATAAATATTTTAGAATATTATTATCAAATCCTACTAAAGTACTAATGTAATATAAGGCTATTGCAAATATTAAATATGCAGAAATCAATTTTATGTTATAATCAATTTTAAAATATTTTCTTCCCAAGAAATATGAAGCAATCATAATCGCAAAATAACAAATTAATGTAGCCCATGCAGAACCCATATACCCATATATCGGTATCCACCAAGCGTTTAACGCCACGGTTATTGTTGCTCCAAAAACAGCCAAATAAGCTCCATACTTTGTAAGATTATTTAGTTTATACCATATTGATAAATTAAAAACTATTCCTAAAAACAGATTTGCTAAGAGCAATATTGGAACAATTTTTAATCCCGAACGAAATTCCGGACCTATAAAATGCTTTACTACATCTATGTACATCATTATACCAAGGAATATTAGCAATCCAAATAACACAAAGTATTTCATTACATCTGCATATAGTTTTTTTGAATTTTTATCTTTTTCCTGATTAAAAAAGAATGGCTCAGCAGCATATCTAAACATTTGAATAAACAATGTCATAAATATTGCTACTTTATAATTGGCACCATATATACCAAGCTCTGACATAGCAATGTTCTCCGGCAAAAGATACTTTAAAAGTATTCTATCAAGCATTTCGTTTGCATTACCGGCTAAACCAGCTATGAGTAAAGGAGAAGAATAAATCAATAATCTTTTTAATAACTTAATATCAATATTAAAACTGAATTGCAGTATTTCAGGCAATAACAGAATTATCGTGATAATGCTTGCTATTAAATTAGAAACAAAAATATATCCAACCCAAGGTTCATTTAAGTGACACTCTATAACCCATGTATTTTGAGAATTCTCAAATAAATACGGACATAAGACTATAAAAAACAGATTGAAAAAAATATTTACACAAATATTTATTACTTTAATAGTTGCAAAACGTTTTGCCTTATTTTCTTGCCTTAGCTTTGCAAAAGGAATGGCTGATAATGCATCAAACGCTACAATTATTCCCAACCACAAAACATATTGTGGAACTTCCTCATGTCCAATTAAATTTGCAATTGGTTTATAAAAGAAAAATATTAAAACAATAAAAAGAAAAGATGTTACAAAAAGTGATGCCAAAGAACTATTGTAAAGTTTTTTCTTATCATTGTCTTGAGCAAATCTAAAAAACCCTGTTTCCATTCCATACGTAAGAAATATTAGAAAAAATCCTACATATGCATACATTTCTGTTACAATTCCATACTCAGCAGTACATAAGAGATAAGTATATAATGGGACTAAAAAGTAATTTAATAATCGTCCTACAATACTACTTAAACCATAAATAGCTGTTTGACCTAATAATTTTTTAAGTGGGTTCAATTAAAAAGTATTACTAATTTAATTAAACAAAGGTTAGAAAAAAATGAAATAAAAAAGTGAATTTTAATACGTTTTTATAATTATGTTTTAAACAAAATATTTCTCAAATAGCTCTGTAGAATTATCAGCATTAAGAAAAAAACAATGAGTTTTGATAATTTCAATGATAAAAGGCTAAGATTCTTTTTTTATTCTGGGAAGTTTAATTTTATCAGAAAATTCTATAAGCTTCCTTAAACCATCTGTCAATAAGAAGATATACATTAATAAAGTTGTAAACCATATTACAATAATATTAAACCAGAATGTGTCAATTTTTTTACCAAATAAAATTTTCTCCGGTGCATAAAACTGTGCTCTACCATAATTAGAGTCTGTTGTTGCATAAATTGGATCTTTAAGTTGAACTAATTCATCTTCTGTTTCTCTGATATAATCAATTTCAAGTTTTTTAAGGATCATATCTGATAATCCTTTATTATGATATTTGTTAAAAAGATTTAAATAAGCATCTCTGGGCTTAATTGAAGTATCTTGAGCTCCCAACTCCGTCATTAATTCATTAATTTTCTTATCCTTATTCTTTATCGCTTTGCTATTTTGTTTGGTAATTATTTTTTTAACTTCTTTTAAATAGTCTTTGGTTTTTTTGATAGCTTTATCATTAAATTTTTCAGGTGTTAAAAAGTTCATATATTCGAATTCTTTAATTCCCGGTTGTTTTTTGAGTTTAATTATCTCATTCTTAAGAATTTTAATATATCTTTCTGTTTCTTCAGGATTTTCATTATTTGCAATATTTTTTTCAATACTTGTAATTTTTGATTGAAGATTTGCAGTTAAGAATGTTCCAAAGTATTGTGTTCTACTTTTTTCACGATCTAAATCAAAGAAATGTTCGTTATATTTATTATGCATAAATTGGTTAACCGCAAGTGCTTCATAAGCCCATCTTGAAGTCATTAGATCTCCTAAAAATGAAACATATTTTTCATTAACTATGCTCTTATGAAGTTTGTCAAATTTCACTATTGTTCCACTCAGTAATAATTGAGGAACAAGAATAAATGGTATAAGAATGTATATTGTAACAACAGAATTGAATGCAGCAGAAATATTTAATCCAACAATATTAGCAAAACATGATGTTGTAAACAGAACCATGAAGTAGGCAAATGTCATTCCATGAATTTCAAGCACAAAATTACCAACAAAAGCAAAAGTAATCATTTGTATAGCTGAAAGTGTAAACATTAAAAGCACTTTCGAGTTTAAATAGCTAAACTTACTTAAATTAAGAAATGATTCTCTTTGCAGTATCTTTCTATCTTTTATTATTTCTTCTGCACTAACTGTCATACCAATAAATAAGGATACAACAACACACATAAACATATATCCTGATAGGTTTTCGTTTTCACTAAATACATAAGCATTTGGATCTTCTACTGTTCCTGCAATGAATTTTGCAAAATACCCCAATACAAAAGCAAGTACAGGTGCTTCTAATAAACTGATTAACAAATATTGTTTGTTTGTTAGTTTAGCAAGTAAATCTCTATATGTATAAATGATAAATTGTTTAAATCTATTAGGAACTTTAAAATCATTTGGAGGAAGTTCTTTCTCTGGTTCTTTTATTTCTATTGTTTTCTCAATGTTTTCTTTATAAAGTTGATACCATTCTTTCGATGATACTTTTCTACTTCTTGTTAGTTTTCCATATTCATCAACAACTTTGGCTTCTAATATTTGTAGAACTTGCTCGGGGTTGACATTACCACAAGTAACACAATCACTTTCATCGGCATTAACGTAGTTTGCCATTTTTTTGAAATAAACTACTGCTTCAACAGGATTTCCATAATACACAGGATGTCCGCCCTTATCCATGATAAGTAGCTTATCAAACAATTTATATATATCAGAAGATGGTTGATGAATATTTATTATAATTAGCTTACCTTTAAGGGTAATTTCTTTTAACAGATCCATAACTAATTCAGAATCCATTGATGAAAGTCCTGATGTAGGTTCATCAACAAACATAACAGCGGGCTCTCTAATAAGTTCTAGCGCAATATTTAATCTTTTTCTTTGCCCCCCGGAAATAAACTTATTAAGTGGACCACCAACTTTTAGTTCACTAATTTCATATAATCCTAAATCTTTGAGTATTTTTACAACTGCCTCATCAAGTTGTTCTTTTGAATAGTTATCAAAGCAAAGTTTTGCGTTAAAATATAAGTTTTGATATACAGTAAGTTCTTCAATAAGAAGGTCATCTTGAGGAACAAATCCTATAACTCCCTCTAATTTATCTTTATCAGCATGCATATCAAGACCATTAATAGTAATTTTTCCGTTACGAGGTTTTAAATTACCATTAAATACATTTAATAGAGTTGATTTACCTGCACCACTTCCTCCCATAACTCCAATAAGTTGTCCTGATTCTTCAGAGAAAGTGAATAATTGAATTCCATTTTCACTATTCTTGAATCTAAAATCAATATTATCGGCAGTAAATACTACTCTTGACTCTACTGAAGCATTTAAGAATTTACTAACAACATCACTATAATAAATTGTTTTAATTTTTGGACTTCTAATTGCAGAGCCCTTAACCATCAAGTATATTCTTTTTGAATTAAGTGCTTGGCTGTTTAGGTATAGGTTATCATTACCCGTATACCCGAACGCATACATATTTGTGCTTTCAAGATGTAAAATAATAATATCACCTTCAATGTTTTCTCTATAGATATGTTTTATTTTATCATCTTTAAAATCTTTGTTGCTGTTAATTAGTAGCAAGTTCTCCTTTTGAGATATCTTGTCATAAGTTTCAATTACAAGAGTTTTGCAATTTTCATACTCTTGCTGGCTAATATTAAAAACATCTGCAACAGTACTTACAAATTCAAGCTCTACATCTGTTACATGTTTATTGAAATTAATAAACTCTAATAGTTGAAGTAAAACCAATATTTTTTGTTCCTGACGTAATTCTTCGTTTATCTGTTCACAAATTGCTAAAACTTTAACAGAATTTGCAGACATTCTTTTTTTGCCTTTTTTACTATGGTGTACAGCAACGAATTCATCAAAAAACTTTAAATATTCTTCAACTAATTCCTGATTTAATTGTTGTTTTAAATAAGATTCAACAATTGATCTGGCGGACATTTCATCTTCATCGAAGTTTGAGATTATGGCAAATAATCTCATTAAAGCTCTTAAAATCTTTTCATTCATTGTTAATAAATTTTAAAAATATTGGAGGTAAGATATTCAAAAATATAATACATTAATAATGGAGACTTTGCTTTCCTGTGGTTCCAAATCGCTTTGACGACAATGATCTGCTTCCAATATATATATTAACACAGCCTTCAATATCAGGATCACCAGGAGGTGCTGTAACTTCTATTATAATACTATGACCTCTTTTAATACTAGCTTCCCAATAGTTTTTTTCTGAGGTATTAGATTTGCTATTAAATAATATCTTTTCTTCAACTATACGTGCAGTCTCCCAAATAGTATCAGTTACAATTTCTTTTCCAATTTCTTCCGGTTCATAATCATTTTCTTCTAAGTATACAATTTCTCCCCATTCATCTAATTTGTATGAGATTATTGTATCTTTTCGTATTTGCTTAATTTTTCTAACATTTTTACGTACTTGTTTTATCACTTTATAAGTAATCTCTCCAAAATCAGGATCACAACAAACAAACACTCTATATCTTTTATTCGAATAGCAGGAAGTTTTTATTCTCTTTTTTTCACCCATGGGCAATGTTCCGTACCTTGATTGAGTATTGTAAATATATCTTTCACCAAAATTTTCAAGACAAAATCTTTTTCTTTCACAATTTTGTGAATAGCTACTTTTGGTACTACCAAAAAATAAAAAGAAAAAAACAAAAACAGTTATTATAACTCCGATTTTCATAATCAGTATATTTTAATTTTAACTTACAATATTATTTCTAACCTTATTAACTTTATTTAATATTTCATTAAATTGTTCTTCAGTCATTATTTCTTCAACATTATCGTATAACTTGTCATACGAATCCTGAATGTCTAATAAACTATTATATAATTCATTAATTTGTTCATCTTTTGGTAATGTTATAAAATAATCTATTAAGTTTTCAAGTAACATTTGTTGTTCTGCAACTCGCATTATTGTTGGATTTTCAAAAGAAAATTCACCAATAGAGTTTATTGCAATATAAAGACTTTCTAACCATGCACCCGTAATTATAAATGGTAAAAGATTATCTTGTTCAATATTTTCCAGGTAAGTAATTGCAACTGAATATGATTCAGTAGAAAATTTATAAAGCGAATCGGCATTATTAATATTCTCATCAATTTTTTTAGCAAACGTTTCATCAAATCCTTCCATTAAACCAATATCATCAGCAATTTGTTTAGCTGTTGTAAAATAATTGAAAGTTTGCTGATTTTTCCCATAAACAGTACAATAAGCTAAATCAGATGAATAAATACCAAAATTAATTGCTTTCTTGTATGTTGTAACATAATTCCCTGCTGCTTCTGTAGAATTTAACAAAGTAGCATCAAATTTCACATCATCTTCCCATAAAAATATATAAAGTTCGACAGGTGATGGAAGTTTAAACATCATACTATTATCAGTATTGTTCTCGACATTAAGCGAATCTGCTTCATTGTCATTATCTAAAGGTTGAACTTCTTCTTTGCACGAAATCATTAATCCTGCAATAAGAAATAAAACTAAAAAGATATTTTTAAAAGAAATTAAATTATTCATAAAATAAAACATTTGATGATTTTAATATAGGTTCAAAATTATATAATTATTTGTTATTATTCAAAAAAAATATATATAATCTCAATCAAAAACACAACAGCCTTACAGCTTGCCTATTACGACGCACTATTATTATTCAATAATTCATTCATTTCGATTTGTATTTCTTTTGCCTTTAATCGAGCTTTTTCGGCAAAATCTTCTTTTATGCTCGCATAAATAATGCCGCGTGAAGAATTTACAATCAAGCCACAATTGTTGTTCATTCCATATTTGGCAACTTCCTGCAAATTTCCACCTTGTGCACCAACTCCAGGAACAAGTATAAAGTGTTCAGGTATAATTGTTCTTATTTCTTTCAACATTTCTGCTTTTGTTGCCCCAACAACATACATCATTTTATTTTTATCTGCCCATGTTTTTGATTTTGATAAAACATGTTCAAATAAACGTTCTGAATTATTGTTTTCAAATAATTGAAAATCAAAAGCGCCTTTGTTTGAAGTTAATGCAAGTAATATTACCCATTTATTTTCAAAAGCAAGAAAAGGACTTATTGAATCTTCGCCCATATATGGTGCTACGGTTATAGCATCGAAATTCATGTTTTTAAAAAATGCTTTTGCATACATATTTGATGTATTTCCGATGTCGCCTCGTTTTGCATCTGCAATTATTAAAATTTTGGGATAATTACTTTTTAAATACTCAACTGTTTTATATAAACTTTTCCATCCTTCAACACCTTCGCTTTCGTAAAATGCAATATTGGGTTTATAAGCTATTACTAAATCATGAGTTGCGTCAATAATTTGTTTATTGAACTCAAAAATTGGATCTTCTTTTTCTAATAAAAATTCTGGTATCTTTTTTTTGTCAGTATCTAATCCAATACATAAAAATGTTTTTTTTCGGTTTATTTGATTTACTAGTTCAATATAATTCTTCATTTTTTAAGTATAATTTTAGAAATATTTTTAGATAACATTAAACTTATCTGCATCAAGGTCAACAGGAAATTTTTGTCTGAATTCTGTTAATTCTGATATTGATAATTTAAGTGTTTCAACAGATTCTTTATACGGTTTAGTTTCAGAAATTATTCTTCCTTTTGGGTCTATAACAACCGAATCGCCAGAGTATGAAATAGCATTACCATCTTGTCCAACTCTATTTACACCAATAACATAACACTGATTTTCAATTGCTCGTGCTATTAATAATGTTAACCATGCATCTCTTCTGTTTTCAGGCCAATTTGCAATATATACTAAAACATCATAATCGTTTTCATTACGACTCCAAACAGGAAAACGAAGATCATAACAAATTAAAGGTCTTATTTTCCATTCATTTATATCTGAAATATGTTTTTTCTTTCCCTTAGTATAAACATAATGTTCATTTCCCATTCTAAATAAATGCCTTTTATCATAATATTCTATGTTACCATTTGGGTGCATTATTATTAATCTGTTATAATAAAGTTCCCTGACTTTAACGATAATACTGCCAATCAATACTGCATTTTTATCTTTTGCAATATTTTTCATCCATTGAATGGTTTCACCTTTAAAATCTTCAGCTAATTTTTCAGTTTTCATAGTAAAACCGGTAGAAAACATTTCAGGAAGAATTATTAGATCTGTCTCTTCTTTAATTTCGCCAATAAATGAGGAAAATTTATTAATATTTTCTTCTTTATTTTCCCATGCAAGATCTGCCTGTATTATGGTAACTTTTAAATCATTCATCTTCGATATAAAATTTTTCAGGATACTTACCTGATATTCCTTTATAATAATTTCTGATCTCTTTAATATCCTTATTGTAATCACCTGTTGTGTGAAAAACAGCTATTACACCCATTTGCTTTTTTTTGTAATCAATACAACTAACAGCAATAGAAATATTTGCTTTTTCGGCAATTTGATAAAAACCTTTTTTCCACCTTTTCACTTTTTTTCGTGTACCTTCAGGTGTTATGTTTACTATTAAATTTTCTGACTTTTTAAATTTTTCGACTATTTGCTCAATTATGCTAACACCTTTTTTTCTATCAACAGCAATACCACCAATAGCTTTAAGAATATATCCAAAAGGAAAAACGAAAAATTCTTTTTTTATAATAAATTTAGGTTTTTTCCTAATGCTTGAATAATATAATTTTCCAATCACAAAATCCATCAAACTTGTATGGGGCGCAATAATTACAACACATTTTTTAAGGTCCGGAAATGCACCTATTTCTTTCCAGCCAAAAGTTTTTAAAATAAATTTACTTATCATAAATACATGAAAACAAAAAAATTGTAAGACAAATATAAATTTAATTTATTAATTATCAAGATTAATTAAAATACTTATCCCGAGCACTCGAAATAAAATGACTAAAATACTTAAAATGTAATATCAAGTAAAATGTTGTTTTGTTGAAGTATGATTGCGGCTATACCTGTTAAAATACCAAGCCCTGCTCCTTTTACAGAGTTCATAAATCTTTTATTTTTGACTTCCTGATTATAACCTTTTATATAATGAATATTGTCGGCATACTCAGGATATTTTTTGGCAATTCTTTTACTTGATTTTTTTGGTAATCCTAACAATACACTTGTTCCACCAGATGGTAAAATTGCATAAACCGGATTTTGTAACAAAACGGTATAAGCTGTTCCTGTAACAAAACCATAAATTGTAAACAAAGGAGCTTTATATGTCTGACGTGCATAAGAAGCCCCCTGAACAAAATCTCTCATATTTTCTACAGATATATCAAAATCTAAATTGGTAGAAGGATTATAAATTATTGTTTCTTTTTCCAATGTGTCGATAATGGAAAATATATTATCTAAAAAATAACTTTTTTCTTTATTCTTTTTGGTTTTGTAAAATAGTTTTCTTTGAAAATTATCAATTTTATATTCTTTTAAAATAATTTTCTTTCCTGTAACCAAACAAATAGTATCTTGAGCTATTGACAAATTCAAATTAATAATAAATAATATAAGTATTGAGTATCTCATTGATAATTTATTTTATGAGCAAACTTAAACAAATTTTTATTTTTTTCGTTCATAATTTAAATCTTCTTCCTAAATTTACGACGAAATTTTAAATTCTTTAAAAATATATTATAATATGGCAACAGATACTTTTATTAACAGACATAACGGACCAAGGAAACACGAAATTGAAATAATGTTAAAAAAAATAGGTGTTTCATCACTTGACGAATTAATTGAGAAAACAATTCCTAACTCTATTCGATTAGACAAACCCTTGAATTTGCAAGATGGAGTTAGTGAGTACGAATATTTCAAAAAGATTCGCTGTATAGCTTCAAGAAATAAAGTTCTTAAGACATATATCGGACAGGGATATTACGATACAATATTGCCTGCAGTTATTCAAAGAAATATTTTAGAAAATCCAAGTTGGTATACTTCATACACTCCTTATCAAGCTGAAATATCACAAGGCAGATTAGAAGCATTGTTGAATTTTCAGACAATGGTTATTGACCTTACAGGAATGGAAATTGCAAATGCATCTTTGTTAGATGAAGCTACTGCAGCAGCAGAAGCTATGATAATGATGTATAATTCCAGATCACGAAGTTGTGTTAAAGCTGGGCATAATGTGTTTTTTGTTGATGAAAATATATTTAAGCAAACTCTTGATGTTATTATTACAAGAGCCGAACCATTAGGAATAGAACTAAAAATTGGAAAATTCAATGAATACCAATTTGAAGAAAAAACATTTGGTGCTTTTGTTCAAGATCCTGCTGCTAACGGAGAAATAGTAGATTATAAGAGTTTCGTAGAAGATGCGCATAATAATGATGCAATGGTTGGTGTTGCAGCTGATATATTAAGCTTAGTGAAATTGACTCCTCCTGCCGAATGGGGTGCTGATATAGTTGTTGGTTCTACTCAACGTTTTGGGATCCCAATGGGATTTGGTGGACCGCATGCTGGTTATTTTGCAACTATGGAGAAGTTCAAAAGAACAATGCCTGGTAGAATTATTGGAGTATCTGTTGATGTCAATGAGAATATTGCATTAAGAATGGCATTGGGAACTCGTGAACAACATATAAAACGCGAAAAGGCTACTTCTAATATTTGTACTGCTCAAGCATTATTAGCTACAATGGCTGGAATGTATGCAGTTTATAATGGAAGGGAAGGACTAGAAAGAGTTGCCAGTCATATTCATAGTAGAGCTGGTTATTTGGCAGAAAAATTAATTGAGTTTGGGTTTAAAGTAAATAACAAGAATTACTTTGATACAATAAATGTTACACTACCTCAAGGTCTAGATGTTGCTAAACTCCAACAAGAAGCTATAGCTAGTAAAATTAATTTCTATTATGTTGATGATAAGACAATACAAATAAGTATTGACGAAACAACATTAGATAAAGAGTTCGGTGAATTATTAGATTTATTTTCTAAAGTAACAGGAAATAAAGTTGGGGAGCTCAAAGTTGATGATAATAAAGTTTTCTTTGATAACAAATTTGAGAGAAAAAGTGATTTCTTAACTTCTGATGTTTTTAATAAGTATCGTTCAGAAACAGAAATGATGAGATACATAAAAATGTTGGAGAGGAAAGATTTTTCTTTAACTCACTCTATGATATCTCTTGGTTCTTGTACTATGAAACTTAATGCTGCAAATGAAATGTTGGCATTATCATGGCCAGAGTTTGGAGCTATGCACCCATTTGTGCCAAAAGACCAGGCTGAAGGTTATTATCAGATGTTTGATGAGTTAAGTGCAGACTTATGCGAAATAACTGGTTTTGCTGCAATGAGTCTTCAACCAAATTCGGGTGCTGCTGGAGAGTATACAGGACTTATGGTGATTAGAAAATATCATATTGAAAATGGTGATTCACATAGAAATATTGTTTTGATTCCTTCATCTGCTCATGGTACAAATCCAGCAAGTGCAGCAATGGCAGGAATGAAGATTGTTGTTGTAGAATGTGATGATAAAGGAAATATTGATATTGAAGATTTAAAAGCTAAGGCCGAACTTCATAAAGATAATCTTTCTGCATTTATGGTGACATATCCTTCTACTCATGGTGTATTTGAAGATAGAATAATTGAAATGATGGATATCGTTCATGGTAATGGTGGACAGGTTTATATGGATGGTGCTAATATGAACGCACAGGTTGGATTCACAAATCCTGCTATTATTGGTGCAGATGTTTGCCATTTAAATTTACATAAGACTTTTGCTATACCTCATGGTGGAGGTGGCCCGGGTGTAGGACCAATTGGTGTTGCTCCTCATTTAGTTCAATTTTTACCTTCTCATCCTCTTGTTGAGACTGGTGGGAAGAATGCTATAACTGCAGTTGCTGGTGCTCCTTTTGGTAGCGCAAGTGTTATGACAATTACACATGCATATATTAAAATGACTGGAGGAAATGGCTTAAAGAAAGTAACAGAATATGCTATTCTAAATGCAAACTATATTGCCGCTTCATTAAAAAATCATTTTAATGTGCTATATACTGGTGCAAATGGTTTTTGTGCTCATGAAATGATACTTGACTGTCGTGCTTTTAAAAGTATTGGTCATATAACAGAATCGGATATTGCAAAGAGGTTGATGGATTATGGTTTCCATGCTCCAACATTATCATTTCCAGTTCATGGAACATTAATGGTAGAGCCAACAGAAAGCGAATCAAAAGCAGAGCTTGACAGATTTATAGAGTCTATGATATCAATTCATAATGAGATTATGGAAATTAGAGATGGCAAGGCTGATGAGAATGATAACGTACTCAAAAATTCTCCTCATACTGCTGCAGTTCTATTATCTGACGACTGGAAGCATGAATATGCTAGAGAAAAAGCAGCTTATCCTTTAAAATGGATAAGAGAGAATAAATTCTTTCCAGCAATTGGTCGAGTTGATGATGCATATGGCGACAGAAACCTTGTTTGCACCTGTGCTCCTGTTGATGATTACAGAAATGAAATGGAGAAACCAGTATAAATTATTAGCCCCTCCTAACATTAAGGTGTAAAACATTAGAATATCTAGTTAGCACCACAATTTATTGTGGTGTTTAAATGCAAATATCATGTTCTAAAAGTCGGCTTAAAGCCGACTTCCAAAAACAAATTTATTATTTTATACAACACCATGCTGAAGCATGGTGCTAATCTGATGCAAACATAATCAATATATTATACTCAACTAAACAACACTACCCCAAAGAAAAAAACTATGAGGCAAAAGAATTTGTGAAAAATCAGAGTTGGTATAATATTTGCTTTTTATTGCGTTTCTTATTTTTCGTAAAAATTAAAATGAAATTACTTTATATAACAATTATACTAAGCTTTATTACAGTTTTTGGAATTGCTCAAACTGTAAGAGTTTTAGATAAAACGAATTTACAGCCAATTGAAAATGTTTATATTTTCAGTAAAGACAAATCAGCATTAACAAATATTAAAGGAGAAGCTGACATAAGCAATTTCAGTAAAAATGATATACTGACCTTTCAACACTCGTCTTTTAAAAATTACGCTATAAGTTATAAGGATCTGGAAAGTAAGAATTTTAATATAAAAATGGATGAAAGCGTTATTGGTTTGAACGAAATTGTAGTTTCAGCAAATCGTTGGGAGCAGAACAAGAGAGAGGTTCCAAATAAAATAACAAGTATTTCTGCAAAAAAAATAGCATTTGCCAATCCTCAAACTTCAGCAGATCTGCTTGGGATATCTAATGAAATATTTATACAAAAAAGTCAGCTGGGAGGTGGCAGCCCGATGTTAAGGGGATTTTCAACCAACAGAATTCTAATTGTTGTTGACGGAGTAAGAATGAATAATGCTATATACAGAAGCGGGAATTTGCAAAATATAATTTCTTTAGATGCAAACAGTATTGAAAATACAGAAATCATTTTTGGTCCCGGTTCGGTTATTTATGGTAGTGATGCAATTGGTGGTGTTTTGGATTTTCATACTTTAAAACCCAAATTATCTACTACCGATAAATTATATTTTTCAGCAAATACCTTAACAAGATATTCAACTGCAAACAATGAAAAAACAGGAAATATTAATTTTAATATCGGTAATAAAAAATGGAGCTTTTTATCAAGCATTACTTATAGCGATTTTGATGATCTAAAAATGGGCAGTAAAGGAAACAACAATTATGTACGTCCCGAATATGTTGACAGGATTAATGGGCAAGACAGTATTGTGAAAAACGATAATGAAAACACACAAAAGTTTTCGGGCTACAATCAGATTAATTTAATGCAGAAAATAAGGTTTAGACCAAACGAAAAATGGGATATTAATTACGGATTTCATTATTCCGAATTATCGTATATACCAAGATATGACAGACTGATAGAATATAAAGACAATAAACTTAAATATGCCGACTGGTATTATGGACCACAAAAATGGATGATGAATATTGTTAATATTAAATATTCTAATCCTAAAAAGCTATTTGATGAAATAAAAATAACTATCGCTTATCAGAATTCTGAGGAAAGCAGGCACGACCGTAAATTTGGGAAAAGTGAAATTAGGGAAAGAACCGAAAAAGTGGGAGCACTTTCAATAAATTATGATTTTGACAAAAAACTTAGTGAGAAAAACTCTTTGTTTTATGGTTTTGAAATTGTTAATAATAAAGTAAATTCAACAGGACAAGAAAGAAATATTAACACAGAAGAAATTACTCCTTATGCAAGCAGATATCCCAATGGTTCAACTTATTTGTCTCATGCATATTATTTGAATTACAAAAGTAATTTGAGCAAAAAAATAACTTTTATTTCAGGAATAAGATATAGCCAAATATTTTTAAATGCCGATTTTGACAGCACATTTTACAAATTTCCTTTCAATAATATAAATATCAATACAAGTGCACTAAACGGCAGTATTGGTATTGTTTACCGACCCGGAAAAAACTGGCAGTTTAATACAAATGCTTCCACTGGTTTTAGAGCTCCAAACATTGATGATATAGGAAAAGTTTTTGATTCTGAGCCGGGAAATGTTGTTGTTCCCAATAAAAACCTAAATTCCGAATATGCCTATAACGTAGATTTAGGAATAATTAAAACCATTAAAGAGAATATACAAATTGAGGCAACAGGATTTTACACCTTATTAAAAGATGCTATGGTAAGGCGTGATTTTACTTTTGACGGACAAGATTCAATTATGTACGATGGGGAATTAAGCAAAGTACAGGCTCTTGTTAATGCCGATAAAGCAAGAGTTTACGGAATACAATTTGGTTTGTATGCCGATATTATTAAACATTTATCGTTTAAAACAAATTTAACATATATAAAAGGAGAAGACCAGGATGGAATTCCTTTAAGACACGTTGCACCATTGTTTAGTAATACACATTTGATATTTAAAGCAGAAAAAATAAAAGCAGACCTGTATGTAAGCTATAACGGCGAAATATCTAATAAAGACCTGGCCTCTACCGAACAGGAAAAAACATATATGTATGCAAGCGACAGTAACGGAAATCCTTATGCTCCCGCCTGGTTTACTTTAAATTTTAAAGCAAGTTACCAAATAAATAAGTTTTTTCAGATAAATGCAGGTGTTGAAAATATTTTAAATGAACGCTACCGCCCATACTCTTCTGGCATTGTTGCTCCTTGCAGAAATTTTATTTTTGGATTAAGAGGTAGTTTTTAGATTTCTATAAATCACACAATACAGCAATTAGAAAAACAAACCAAAATAATGTTATTCGCATAGTTTCGCTTATTGCATAGCTGGGAATAAACACAATCTTTTTTTTATACATATAAGCACCCAGAAACGAAATTGTTAAAAAAACTTAAAAACATAAAAATATTCACAAAACACATAAATTAATTTTGTTATTACTAAGTTTTTGCATAGTTTCGCTTATTACAGAGTTATTGGCAAGTTAAAAAAAATAGTGTTCAGATTGAGAATCACAAACAGTTTTTGGCTACTTGAAAAATCTGTAATATTTAAATTAATAGTGGAAACAGATACCACCTAAAAAAACGGACTAAATAGTAAAAAAACATGAATATGAAAACTAAAATATTAATTGGACTACTTGCCATATGTATTTCGGCAATTTTGATTTCCTGCAATAAAAGAGATAACAAAACAGAATTGCCTAAGAAAATTGAAGTTACAGGCAGCGCCGAGATGGAATTTGTTCCCAATGAAATTTACATGACCTTCACACTAAAAGAATATCTGAACACCTCAAGGAAAAAAGTAAAATTAGAAAGTATTAAAACTGAATTTCTTGCACTCTGCAAAGAAGCGGGTATTGCTGACAGTAACATTAGCATATCAAGTTATACAGGAAATGAGAGATGGGATTATTATTGGTACAAAAGACGCAAGTCTGAACCTGATTTCATGGCTTCTATTTCATATATGATAAAAGTGAGTTCGCCCGATAAATTGGATAATATAGTGGAAAACTTAAATGAGAAATCAATAGAAAACTTCAATATAAATAAAACCTCACATAGCGACATTGAGCAATTACGCAAAGAAGTTAAAACCAAAGCACTGATTGCCAGCAAAGCCAAAGCCGATTATTTAGCAAAGAGTATAGGCGAAGAATTAGGCGAAGCATTGCTTATTAAAGAAGTTGAAAATAATTATAATAATTATTATGGCTATTATTCAAACGAATATAGCAACAGCAATATGGTGAGTCAAACAGCAATGAATATTGAAGGTAATAATTCTTCAGCACCTAATTTTAAAAAAATGAAACTGCGGTACGAAATGAAAGTTGAGTTCAAACTGAAATAGAATACAAAATTATTGACATAAAATACTTAATGTTATATGCAAGCAAAAGTAACGCATGATTGTAACTTTAATAAATAAAAGAATAACTAAAAGTGCGGAGTCAGCAAGATAATCACTAACAAAACTAAAATGAAAAATACAATTGTTTTATTGACTTTGATCATATCTATTTCTTGTAACGGGCAAAAGTCAAAATTGAAAGAAACAGATACTATAAATGCTGATAAAATTGATTTAACCGATACTACCTATTTCAAAGTAGTTAAAAATTATATTAATACAGTTGGAACAATAAGTAAAGTGAATGCTTCAAGCATGGCAAATCAAGAACTGACTGTTACCTATCGCACTGTATATGTCGACAGTATGGGGATTTCAATTGATCATACTGATAGGATATACATGAATTTCAATAATAGGCATTTCGGAAATATATTAAAGGAAAATTCTATTGTTAAACCTGAAATCAATTATGGTATACCTGATAAAAATCCACGATTAACAAAGAAAAAAGAATTTAGGGTTTTGGAAATATATAAGAAATTAATAATTCTAGCTTTAAACAAATAAAACAACCCTAAACCTTTGGAGAAAACACACATAACGCTATGTGCGGAAAAACAAAACAATATGAAAAAACAATATTTTCTAATATTTATTTGCATTATAATTAATTGTAATACTTTGTTCTCTCAGTTTACCTCATCTGGAACAGATTTTTATTTTACATATATTCAAAATAGAATAGATAGATATGGTGCCCCTACAAACTGTTTATTTAATGGAGTAGAGCTGTTTTTCTATATAAACAACAATACTAGTAATAATACACAAATTCAGCTTAACTTTAATGGCAATAATATAAGTTATGAAATTGACGGAACCATTCATACTACTGCTGCAATGGATAATATTTATACATTTACTTTATTGAGCGACGAATCGAAAAGCATTAAAATTTTACCAGTTGCAACAGTTACCTATGATGATGTTTGTCCGGGTATTGGGTTAGTTACAGTTCCCGATTATAGACAAGTTCAGTTAATGAACAATTGTCAAATTCAATCTAAAACATATATTATAAGAAGTCTGGATTCTATACCTATAACAGTTTTTGCAGAATCGACACAAGGAGCAAGCAGAGATGCAAGTGTTATACTTCCTATTTCATCATTAGGCAATGAATACTATGCTTTTTCGGAAGAACCACAGCCCTTAGAATTCCCAACATCGAATTATGGAGCAAATTCAGGAGGTCCATCAGAAATTGCAATTGTAGCTGGTCACAATAATACTCAGGTAAATTTTCAATTCCCAAATTATATTACATCAACAATGTTAGCTTGGTCTAATATTGATGAATTCAATTGTAATACTCTGGTTGGTGGTTCTGTACAAACTATTACTCTAAATAAAGGAGAAGCATATCAAATTCAATCAGATAATTTTGATTTAACAGGAACTCGTTTATGGTCTACAAATGGTGAAAATTTTGCTGTGTTTGCTGGTAATATGGCAGTACCTATAGAATGTCAGGGTATTTCGCCTTGTGGTTGTGATCATCTTTATGAGCAAATGTTTCAAAGAAAAGGTTGGAATACAACATATGTAATTCCAAAGTTAGAGAACGGAGTAGAAGATGTGATTAAAATAATAGCTATTGAAGATAATACAGAAATATTTAAAGATGGTGTTTTAACTTGGACATTAAATACAGGAGAATGGATTGAATATATTAATAATTCCAATTATCCAATATATATAGAGTCAATAAATAGTCATCCAATTTCCGTAGCTTTATATGGCGTATCTTCTCGATGGGATGGTAGTTCACATCAAAGAAGAGATCCTTCTATGATTGCAGTAGCTCCATTAGATCAGGGTGTTGAAGAGATATCATTTCCTGTTTTACCGGAATCTTCATGGACAGGGTACTGTAATAATCAGGTTAAAGAAGATTATCTTAATATTATCGCAAAAACAAGTGAAACATCACTTGTCTATTTAAATGACTTTATTAATACTCCTACAGCAGTTGAGAATTTAGCAAACTTATCAGTTCCATGGACTTTGGTATCATCAAATCCATTATATTCTTATTGTGTTGTAGATTTATCAAACAATTCACAAACAAATCCTGTTCCATATAAACTATACATGAATCAATTGAACACAGATGGTTTTAATGCCTATGTCTCAGGTTTCGATTGTACCGAATCTTATGGCTATTGTTTAGGTTTAAGCATTGAAGCAGATACACTGTTAAATTCAGAAATTGTAAATTATAAAAACTTAATACAAATCTACCCTAACCCAACAACAGGAACCATTACAATTCAAGCAAAGGATATTAACAGGATAGAAGTAATGGATATTACAGGTAATCACCTAACAGGTTTTGAAAACCTGTCAGGTTTAAAAGAGATAGACCTAAGCCAACAACCACAAGGCATATACTTTATAAAAGTAACAACCAACAAACAAACAATAACCAAAAAGATAATAAAACAGTAATGACCTCCTAAATCCTCCTAAAAGGAGGACTTTCTCCCCTGTTAGGGGAGATTAAGAGGGGTCAATCTCAAAAAAATGAACAAAAGCAATTACAAATCAGGATTTGATATGCATTTAAATGCTACTGAAAACATTCAAGATAAAGCAAGAGAATTGCGCAAAAATACGACAAAAGCAGAGCAATTGCTTTGGGATGAGTTAAAAAAGAAACAGGTTTTAGGATATAAGTTTCGCCAACAACATCCAATTGATATTTTTATTGCAGATTTTTATTGTCATAAAGCAAAACTTGTTATTGAGGTAGACGGAGAAATATACAAAAAAACAGAAAACAAAGAATATGACTGCAATAGAACAGCCGAACTTGAAAATATGGATATAAGAGTAATTAGATTTACAAACAGCGAAATTGAAAATAATATAAATGAAGTAATTAGTAAGATAAAACAATGCTTACAGTAATGACCTCCTAAATCCTCCTAA
The DNA here is from genome assembly GCA_964442075.1 of uncultured Bacteroidales bacterium. Taxonomy (GTDB): domain Bacteria; phylum Bacteroidota; class Bacteroidia; order Bacteroidales; family CAYTAU01; genus CAYTAU01. The sequence goes on along the minus strand of CAYTWH010000024.1, from coordinate 17,470 downwards.
GAGGAGGACCTTCTCCCCTGTTAGGGGAGATTAAGAGGGGTCAACCACAATCACTATTACAAAACAACTTTCTCCCCTCTTAAAGCATGTAATTAAAAAGAGCTTACATAACAATTTGCAATACATACCAAAATACTTTATATTTGATAAATATTTAAAAAAACTATGAAAAACCTTATTCTATTATCAGCAACACTATTATTAGTATTACATAGCTATGCACAAATAGTAAATATACCAGATACTAATTTTAAAGCAGCATTAATAAACCATAGTCCGGTTATTGACACTAATGGAGATGGAGAAATACAAGTTAGCGAGGCTGGTTCTTATAATGGGGCAATGAGCGTTTCTAATAAAAACATTTCTGATTTTACAGGAATTGAGGCTTTTGTAACTATTCCTCTGTTATATTGCGACAATAATCAATTAAGCACATTAGATGTAAGTAATAATACTGCTCTTATGCAATTACGATGTTATACTAATCAAATAAGCACATTAAATGTAAGCAATAATACGAATCTTGAACTTTTGGCTTGTAGTAACAATCAATTAACAACATTAGATGTAAGCAATAATCCTGTTCTTTCTGATTTAAATTTAAATCTTAATCAATTAAGTATATTAGATGTAAGTAATAATCCAGCTCTTTATGAATTAAGTTGCCCAAATAATCAATTGAGTACATTAGATGTAAGTAACAATACTGCTCTTTTATACTTATGTTGCTATAGTAATTCATTAACCACATTAGATGTTAGTAATAATACTGCTCTTACATCTTTAAGTTGCAATAGTAACCAATTAAGCACATTAGATGTTAGTATTAATACTACTCTAACTTATTTAGATTGTTCCATTAATCAGTTAACCAGTTTAAATGTGAAAAATGGGAACAACATAAATTTTACAAATCCTTTTCCTCCTGGTCCTCCTTTTAATGCAACTTTCAATCCAAATTTATATTGTATAGAGGTAGATGACTCCACTTGGTCAACTGCTAACTGGACAAATATTGATTCTATAGCTTATTTTAGTAATGATTGTACTACTGGTTTGCCAAACGAATTACAAATAACAGAACTAAAAGTTTTCCCAAACCCAACAACAGGCTTAATAACAATACAAGCAGAGAATATAAACAAAATAGAACTAAGCGATATACAAGGCAAACAAATATATACAGGCAAAGAAACCGAAATAGACCTAAGCCAACAACCACAAGGCATATACATTATAAAAGTAACAACCAACAAACAAACAATAACCAAGAAGATAATAAAACAGTAATGACCTCCTAAATCCTCCTAAAAGGAGGACCTTCTCCCCTGTTAGGGGAGATTAAGAGGGGTCAACCACAACCACTATTACAAAACAACTTTCTCCCCTCTTACAGCATGTAATTAAAAAGAGCTTACATAACAATTTGCAATACATACCAAAATACTTTATATTTGAGGAACTATTACTCTTGAATAAATTGTATGGATATAACGATTATTGAAATAAGTGAAGAATTACAAAATACTGAAAATATAATTTCTGATTTTTTTTACAATAATTGGCCAGGAATTATAACTGGGATTATAACAGGACTATTAGTTTCTATTCTTATTTATACTATCCAATGGATTAGAAAATCATCTTCTAATTGGAAATTTAAAAAGTATAAAGGCTCTTATGACTGTTATAAAAAAGAAGATAGAAGCCCAGAAAAAGTAGTTATGAAGATGGTTGTTACTGTTAAAAGGAATAATCTTTTTGTAGAAGGAACTAGACTAAAGGACAATTCAAAAACTTATGGTATAATTGAAATGAGTTTGTCAATTCCTGAATATGGGAAAGGATATTACAGGCACACTGACCTTGATGGATGGGGATTTTATGAAATTCAAATAAAATCTATGAATGAAATTCTAGTCCATGCACCTTACAATATAAATTATAAGCAAGTTAATCAAGCATACATATGGGTAAAACAAGAATTATAATAAAGGAATTCTAACAATTAAAACTATTATGAAAAAAAATAAAATAACATCACGAAATACTTATTTCTTTATTGGTATTATTTTAATAATTTTTGGCTCAGTTTATATTTTTACACGCCCAGCTATTTGGAGTAATTGGGACTTTACAAATACAGGTCAAATAGGTGACACCATTGGAGGAATAAGTGCTCCATTAATGAGTTTACTGGGCTCTGTTCTTGTCTATATTTCATTTAAAGAACAAATTAAAGCAAACAAAATGCAATCAAATGCATTAAAGGAAGAAAAGGAACGTATTGCCTTAAACAATAATTATGAAAAACATCTATCATTATTAGACGATATAAAAAATAATTTGCGTGAATTAGAGTTCTCTGTTGAATTTGAAGGACGATTTAGCACTTATGGAGGTCATACTCAAGATGTTCATGTTGTTTATAAAGGAACAAATGCTTTGACTGAATTTATTACCAGATTTCAAAATCCAGGCGAAAGAAATAGAAGTAGTGGAAATTACAAAGGCAAATATAATATTTCAGGCATATTACTGAACATTAATTTTATATTGACAGCAATTTCTGATCTTGTTGAAAGAATTAATAAAAATATTACAAATGGTGATGATGGGGAATTCTTGTTGAGAAATATAAGTCTATTTTATAAAGGATATTTGATAAAATTTTTAGATACTATCTTTTCAGTAGGTTATGCTTCAGGATTTCCCGAAATTATTGAATTAAAGTCTCTTAAGAATAATACTGATAATCTTCTCAATGAATATCTTTAATATTCTGGTTATTGAATAAGCATATTAATAATATAACTACTATTCTCTTAACCCTATTTTAACATTTCATAACCCGTTATTGGGTTTTAATAAATTTATAGCTTTTAAACGTTGGATAATAAAGAGTCAATGAAAGATTTAAATGAAGAATGTAACTTACATACCCCACATTATTAAAAATATGCCTTTAACAAGTAACTTGAGAACCCCACAAAACTAAAATTATGCCCAATGTTGGCAACTTACATACCCCAAAAAACTAAAAATATGTACTATGTAAGCAGCTAACATACCCCACAAAACTAAAAATGCACCCTATGTGAGCAGCTAACATACCCCACAAAACTAAAATTATGCCTTATGGAGCAGCTAACATACCCCACAAAACTAAAAATATACCCTATGTGAGCAGCTAACATACCCCACAATATTAAAAATATGCCCTATGTAAGTTGCTCGCTTACCCCACAATATTAAAATTATGCCCTCTGCGAGCAGCTCGACGAGGCAAGATTATTAAAAATGTGCCCTATGTTTGCAGCTTGACATATAGCTATTTATGCAATATATGCCATATTTATTAAAAATCGTTTAACATTTGTTAACAAATTTAATAATATTTATACACAATAAGCATAATTATTGTACGTTTATATAATTAGGCAATAATGCCGCATAATTTAAATTTTAATGTTATGGTAAGAATTTTTAGAATTTTTCCACGTGCATATATTTCGTTTAAACGGGCGTTAAACAAATTGCACAGAAGAATAGAAATTACATCGCCCGACGAAAATCCTCTTTCAAAATCGGTTTTAGACCGTGAAAAGGAAAATTACCCTTTGTTTAATGCTGCATATACCGATTATGCTAAAGCTTTGGCACTGCAAACTGAGGCAAGTGCTGCCGAGGACATTGCACAGCGTAAAACCCGTAAGTTAAATTCACAATTTATACAAGTGTTTAATTTTGGGGTTACACGTGGTATTTTTAAAGCTACCGACAGACGTTATTATCAGCTACCGGTTGATAATCCTGCTGTACCTCTTATGAGTAAAGAGGAAGATGTAATACGTTGGGCAAATAATCTGATAGCAGGCGAAAAACTGCGAGTAGAAGCCGGTGGAACAGCAATGATAAATCCTGCAATTGAAAAAATAAGCGATGCTATGGCAGAATTTCTTGAAACCAGCAATGTGCAGATGATGGCAAAGCAAGAGTTTATTACTAAACAATTGATATTGGCAAAAATGATTCCTACACTCGACCAACTTATTCGAGATGCATGGGACGAACTTAATTTCTTTTATAGAAAAGAAGAGCCTGCAGCTAAAAGACGCATACTGCGTACATGGGGAGTGGTTTATTCAATTGACCGTACACCAAATGCCGAGGTACCACCGGTAGTAGTTAAAGTTAAAATTCCTGTGGGTGAAAACCTTTGTGTAGAAGAATTTACTGCCGATTTTAAGAAAAACGACAGTTTTACAATTCACAACACAGGCAACACCACACTTGAATTTTACACAAGCTATTTGCCCGATGATGTTGTGCCGGGTTCAACAGTTAAAATTGAAGCAGAAGAAAAAACAATAGTAGCTGTTGATGAGCTTGGTTCGGTGCATAATTTGTATTTTAAAGTATATAACGCAAACAAAAGCCTTGCCGGCAAATGCGATATTACTGTAAATCATTATGGTATTAATGAGGAGGAGATTAAATAAAGAAAAAGAAGCCCCTCCTAGCCTCCCCAAAGGGGAGGAACTTATTCTATAAACATCCGATGTATTGAAGACATCGGATGTTTTTTCTTGTTTAAAATAAAATTTTTGATATATTTGTAGTTGAGATAGTATGTATGGTTGTACAGATATTAGCAGGCATTGTGAAAATAAAATTAGGTATATATTTTATATTCATCTCATTTTGTAGTTTCGCTCAAACACAAATTGAGTTAAATGATAGTTTAGAGAATGTTATTTTTTCACTCTATCCCAATGTTAATTTTAATTATCATAGTTTTCACCATACAAACTTAAAAATTCAATTAGAAGGCTGGACATATAGTTATTATGACACTTCACTAAAAGATATTGCTTATTGCAAAATCGGCATATGGAAAAAATATAATTTTAAAGGTCAACTCATCGAAAATAATGAATATGCCCCTATTGACACATCTATCTCTAAACGAACTGTATTTCGCAATTCAGGAATTATAAGAAAAGAAATTTACTATAGAGAAGAAAACAATAAAGTTAAGTTTGTTAAAAGCTTTAACAAGAAAGGATTTCTGCACACATATATTTATATAAAATATTTTAACAGTGGCATTGCAAAATATAAATATTCGCATAGAAATCATAAGTTACATGGCGAATTTTGGCATAATTATAAAAATGGGAATACAATGTGTCGTGGTTATTATTATAATAACAAATTTGATGGTGAACTTTTATGTTTCTATCCTAATGGCAAGCCAAAATTTACAGGCTTGTTTTTAAAAGGTAAAAGAATTGGAGAATTTAAATATTATGACGAAAAAGGAAAACTAAAAAAAACAAAAACATACGTTCGCTAACAACAAATAAAAGTCGCCCGCTTACATATCATCTCCTCACCCATCAAAATCAGTTTCTTCAAGTTTCAAACTTTTATTCTATCTTTGAAGCGTAAATTTTATCTATGGATTTCAAATTATTAAATACCGATACCGGTTCAAAAGCAAGAGCAGGCAAAATAACTACAGCACACGGCAATATTGAAACACCTATTTTTATGCCCGTAGGTACTATTGGCTCTGTAAAATCGATACATCAACGCGAGTTAGAACACGATATTAAAGCACAAATAATTCTTGGCAATACTTATCATCTGTATTTAAGACCGGGAACAGATACTTTAAAAAATGCAGGTGGTTTACATAAATTCATTAACTGGAACAAACCAATTTTAACAGATAGTGGCGGATATCAGGTTTTTTCTCTTGCCAATAGCAGAAAAATTACCGAAAACGGTGTAGTATTTCAATCTCATATCGATGGTTCAAAACATAATTTCACACCCGAAAGTGTAATAGATACTCAAAAAATAATTGGTGCAGATATTATTATGGCTTTCGATGAGTGCCCACCCTACCCTGCCGAACATGAATATGTAAAAAACTCAATGCACATTACTCACAACTGGCTTGATAGATGTATAACACAATTTAACTCAACAAAGCCAATTTATGATCATGAGCAAAGCCTGTTCCCAATTATACAAGGTGGCATATATAAGGATTTGCGAAAACAATCGGCAGAATATATAGCATCAAAAAACTGCGATGGCAATGCAATTGGTGGTCTTTCCGTTGGCGAGCCAACCGACGAGATGTATAAAATGATAGAACTTACAAACAGCATACTACCAAAAGAAAAACCACGTTATCTTATGGGCGTTGGAACACCTGTAAATATTTTAGAGGCAATTGCACTTGGCATTGATATGTTTGATTGTGTTATGCCAACAAGAAACGGTAGAAACGGTATGTTGTTTACAAAACAGGGAATTATAAATATTACAAACGAGAAATGGAAAAATGACTTCTCTCCTATCGACGCAGATAATTATACTTACGTTGACACACAATATTCAAAAGCATATTTGCGTCATTTATTTGTTGCCAAAGAAAGATTAAGTGCACAAATTGCAAGTATACATAATTTAGGTTTTTATCTTTGGCTGGTTAAAGAAGCCCGAAAACATATTATTGATAATAATTTTACTACTTGGAAAAACAGTATAATTAAAAATTTAGCAAACAGGCTTTAAATAATGCTTAAAAAATTAGACATATATATTATTAAAAAGTTTTTAGGAACTTTTTTCTTTTCTATTATACTAATAATAAGTATTGCTATTGTTTTTGATATATCAGAACACATAGAAGATTTTATAGAAAAAGACGCCCCATTAAAAGCAATTATTTTTGAACACTACTTAACATTCATTCCATACTTTACAAATCTGTTTAGTTCGTTATTTATTTTTATAGCGGTTATTTTTTTCACTTCAAAAATGGCTTACAATACAGAAATAATTGCAATATTAAGTAGTGGAATTAGTTTTAGACGATTTCTTTGGCCCTATTTTCTATCAGCATTATTTTTAGCAATCTTCTCATTCTTTTTAAGCAGCTACATTATTCCCCCTGCAAACAAAATAAGACTAGAATTTGAAAATAAATATATTAGAAACAAGTTTCACAATTTCGATAAAGATATTCATAAACAAATTGAACCAGGTTTATTTGTGTATATGGATAATTATAATGTGAGTTTTCTGATGGGTTATAAATTTTGTCTTGAAAAATTTGAAGACGGCAAACTAAAATCTAAATTAACTTGCGATTATGTAAAATGGGATACCATTACAAACAAATGGAGTATTTATAACTATAGGATAAGAAATATTGACGGAATTGAAGAAACTATAATTAAAGGAAGCCAAATAGATACAGTAATAAATTTACATCCATCAGAATTTTCCAGAAGAGAAACTATTATTGAAACAATGAATTATAATGAACTCAACGAGTTTATAGATAAACAAATGATGCAAGGTTCAGAAAATATTAAAACATATTTGGTATACAAATACCAACGACTTGCATACCCATTTTCAACATTTATCCTTACCCTTATTGGTGTTACATTAGCTACCAGAAAAGTTAAAGGAGGAATTGGAATACATATAGGAATTGGCATTGCATTAAGTTTTGCATATATTTTATTTATGCAATTTTCAACAAATTTTGCAATTGGCGGAACTATAAATCCATTGTTAGCCGTATGGATACCAAATATTGTTTTTTCATTTATAGGTTTATTACTCTACAGAATAGCTCCAAAGTAATTCCAAACTTAAGGCACTTATTTATTATATTATTCAACTTTTCAATGTTGATAACTTAAGACTCTCAATATAAATGCATTTATACAACATACTATTACTTAACATTAAATTTTTTGCAAGTTTCAAATTTAATTTGAGTTATCTTTGCCATTCAAGTTTTTAATTAAAATTGAACAACAAACAATAAGCCTATATGTCATTAAAAAGAAAAACTGTCGACCTTATTAAACGACGTGAAAAGATTGCACTTGGTGGTGGTGAAAAAGCCATACAAAAACAAGTATCTTTGGGTAAAATGACCGCAAGAGAAAGAATAATTGCTATTCTCGACAAAGATACATTTCACGAATATGATATGTTTATTGAACATGAAGCTCGTGATTTTAATATGGATAAAAAAGTTTTGCATGGCGATGGTGTAATTATTGGAACCGGTAAAGTTTTTGATGCTCCAATATGTATTTATGCTCAGGATTTTACTGTAGCAGGTGGTTCTCTTGGATTAATGCATGCTCGCAAAATTACAAAGATCATGGATCATGCAATGAAAATGAGAGTTCCTCTTATTGGAATTAACGATTCAGGTGGAGCAAGAGTGCAAGAAGGTGTTAATTCATTAGCCGGTTATGGCGAAATATTTTACAGAAATACTTTGGCTTCAGGTGTTATTCCTCAACTATCGGTAATTCTAGGACCTTGTGCCGGAGGCGCTGTTTATTCTCCTGCTTTAACAGATTTTGTTTTTGTGGTAGATAAAATATCTAAGATGTTTATTACAGGACCTGAGGTTATTAAAACTGTTTTGGGTGAAGAAATTTCGATGGAAGAACTGGGTGGTGCAAAAACTCATAGCGAGATTACAGGAAATGCTCATTTTTATGCAGATAGCGAAAAAGAATGTTTTGAACAAATAAAGGAATTAATAAATTATATTCCGTGGAACAATACACAAAAAGCAGTTACAATAAAAGCAAAAGAACCTAAGAAAAGTTATAAAATAGATGAAATTGTTCCAAGCGATCCTAAACAACCATACGATATAAAAAATGTAATTAAAGCAGTTACAGATAGCTCTGATTTTTTTGAGGTACATGAAAACTGGGCAAAAAACATTGTAATAGGATTTGGAAGATTAAAAGGAGAAACTGTTGGTTTTGTTGCAAATCAACCTATTGTTTTAGCTGGTGTTTTAGATGTCGATTCTTCAGATAAAGCTGCAAGATTTATCAGATATTGCGATGCCTTTAACATTCCTATTGTAACATTTGTTGATCTTCCAGGATACTTACCCGGTGTTGATCAAGAACATGCAGGAGTTATCAGACATGGAGCAAAAGTATTGTATGCTTATAGCGAAGCAACTGTACCTAAGATCTCGGTTATTTTAAGAAAAGCTTATGGTGGTGGTTATATTGCAATGAATTCAAGGCATCTTAGAGCCGACTTTGTTTTTGCATGGCCTGGTGCCGAAATTGCAGTAATGGGTCCCGAAGGTGCTGCTAACATTATTTTTAGGAAAGAAATTGCAGAGGCAGATAATCCTGATGAAATGAGAAAGAAAAAAATTAAAGAATACAAACATAAGTTTGCAAATCCATATGTTGCTGCAGCAAAGGGGTATGTTGATTCTGTTATTGAGCCAAAAGAAACAAGGCAATTCATTGTTCATTCTATTGAAGTCTCAATTAATAAAACATCTAGTATGCCAAAGAAAAAGCATGGCATTCCTCCTTTTTAATTTTTATATCTTAAAATTTTTACAATGTCTGAAGAAAAAAAAAGATTCAAGTCCTTATGTATTGAAGGAAGTAAATATTACACTTACTTGACAAGCAAATTTGAAAATAGGGAAAAGTGGGAAAAACCTAATGATAAAATCATAAAATCATATATTCCCGGTAAAATAGTTAAGATAGATATAAAAGAAGGTCAAAAAATTAAAAACGGTGACACACTATTTATCATTGAAGCAATGAAAATGAAAAACAAAGTTGTAGCTCCTTTTAGCGGAACCATCTTAAAAGTGTATGTTAAGAAAAATGAGAATGTTCCTAAAAACAAATTAATTGTTGAATTTGAATAAATAACTTCTATTTCACAATAGCAATTACATCACCTTTTTTTACTACATCTCCGTGCTTAACAAGCATTGTAATTTCTCCTTCAAATTCTGATAAAATCTCATCATAAGAAACATGATGTTCTAAATAACATAATCGCTGCCCCTTTATCACATAATCTCCTGTTTCTAATCGCTTAATATCCATATAGAAATTAACATTCAATAAAATTCTTCCACGATGTGGAGCTATTATTTTACCTGCATTAGGTGTAAATTTCACACCCTTGGAAGCGGCATCACTTTTACGTAATTTAATTTTTTCCAACTCCTCATGAAATCGTTCTTTTGCTACTCCTGACTTATACTCCATATATTGTCTGTCGTGTATAGCTAACTCAAAAAGTTCTTCATCATCGTCTCCGTAATCCCAATTATTTTCATCCATTATTTTACGCCACTTATCTAACTCATCAGGATAATTGTCTTGAGGAATTCCTGTATAAAATTCATAATTGTTTTTCTCTGCCAATTCAATTATTTCAGGAGCAAGTTCTCCCGGCAACTTACCTGCTTTACCAAGTATCATATTCCAGGCATTTTTATCAATCATTTCATACCTTTGTTTACCTTGGATTAAGTGCATAACATTTATTAGTGCTATATTTTTAACATACTGACTAAAAGGAGTAACCAATGGTGGATAACCTAATTTTGGCCATACATAAGCAACTTCTTCAAACAATTTAACAAGAAGGTCGTCTATTGAAAATTCATTATTTCCTGAAGATTTAAGAGATGAATTAATACCTTCATGTACACCTTGTAAATCTGCCATCATACTTCCCATCATACCTCCCGGCAAACCCGACTGAACAAGAAGCGAAGACATATATCTGTTTTTCGGATTAATAAAATACCCAAGAAAATCATCCATGAACTCCTGACTCAAAGCCCTTGCCTCCATATATGCTTTCATGTTAATTTCAGGAACTTTAAAACCTGCATCAAACAACATTTCTCTAATAGTAATTACATCTGGATGTACCATACCCCACGAAAGTGGTTCAATTGCAACGTCAATGTAATCTGCACCTGCAAAAGCTACTTCAAGAGTAGAAGCAACTGAAAATCCCGGACCGGAATGTCCATGATATTGAACTAATATATTTGGGTATTTATCTTTAATAGACTTCACTAATTTTCCAAGCGTAACCGGACGACCAATACCGGCCATATCTTTCAGGCAAATCTCATCTGTTCCATATTCAACAAGTTTATCAACAATACTCATGTAATATTCAACAGTATGAACTTTTGAATGAGTAATACTCAAAGTGCCTTGAGATATCATTCCTGCTTCTTTGGCATATTTTACAGAAAGTTCAAGATTACGATGGTCATTCAATCCACAAAAAGATCTTGCAATATCAACGCCTTGTGCTTTCTTAACTTTAAACATCAATTTGCGAACATCAGCAGGTACAGGATACATTCTAATACCATTCAATGCACGTTCAAGCATATGAGTTTGAATACCTGCATCATTAAATGGTTTTGTCCATTCACGAACTGCTTTATTTGGATTCTCTCCATAAAGTAAATTTACTTGCTCAAATGCTCCTCCATTTGTTTCAATACGATCAAAACATCCCATATCAACAATTACAGGAGCAATTTTTTTAAGTTGATCAACACGTGGCACATATTTGCCCGAAGATTGCCACATATCTCTGTAAACCAAACTAAATTTTATTTCTCTGCCCATAATAATCAATTAATCAGTTGTAAATATAATCTACTTTTTTGAAAGCGTATGGTTTTTTACGTAATTTATTTAGAAATGGTTTTATTTAAATCGTTTTTCAAGTGTTAATATTTTGATAATTTAATATACATTTGCAAAAAAAAGTTTGGGAAGAATTATTGGAATAGATTATGGAACTAAAAGAATTGGGGTTGCTGTTACTGACCCTTTGAAAATTATAGCAACCGGTTTAACAACTGTACATTCAAAAGATATTTTTAGTTTTTTAAATGATTATTTTAATAAAGAAGAAGTTGAATGTTTGGTTGTTGGTTATCCAAAAGATCTTAAAAACAGAGAAACAGATGCAACAAAACATGTTGATGTATTTATAAAAAAATTGAAAACTTCTTTTAGTAATATCCCAATTAAATTAATAGATGAAAGATTTACATCAAAAATAGCAATGAGATCGTTAATTGAAAGTGGAGTGAAAAAGAAAAAAAGACAAAACAAAGAATTACTTGATACAATAAGTGCTACATTGATATTACAAACATATTTAAACAATAATAATTTATGATGCTGCCTATTTATACATATGGACAACCAGTTTTAAAAAAAATAGCAAAAGATATTGATAAAGACTATAAAGGGCTATTTGAGATAATTGAAAACATGTTTGAGACAATGAATAACTCAGAAGGGGTTGGTCTTGCTGCCCCACAAATAGGACTTTCAATCAGATTATTTGTAATTGAAGCTACACCAATGGCTGAAGAAGAAAAATCACTTGAAGGTTTTAAAAAAGTTTTAATTAATGCTAAAATTATTGAAGAAAATGGTAGTGAATGGTATTATCAAGAAGGCTGTTTAAGTGTTCCCGGCATTAGAGAAGATATTAAAAGAAAACCAAATATAAGAATTCAGTATTATGATGAAAACTTCAAGTTTTATGATGAAAAATATGATGGAATAAAAGCCAGAATAATTCAACATGAACACGATCACTTAGAAGGTAAATTATTAATTGACAGACTAAATCCTTTAAAGAAAAGATTATTAAAATCTAAATTAAATAATATTATAAAAGGTAATGTAGAAGTTAAATATAAAATTAAATTTGCAAAAAAATAAAAACAATTATGAAACGTTCAATTTACATTTTGTTTGCTTTAATGATTTTTGGTTTAGTATTTTGCAGCACAGAAAATACAAAAGAAGAAAAACTTAAAAATATTGAGGTATTAGAATCTACTTCCTATATCGACACTACGACTTATGAGATTAATGAAAAACATGCCAATGAACTTGTAAGTGCTTATTCAGATTTTGCAGAAAATTTTAGCGATGATGAAAATTCTCCGGAATATTTATTCAGATCAGCAGAAATTTGCAGATCTATATATGAGTCACAGAAAGCAATTGATTTTTATGATAAAATAATTTTAAAATATGAAAATTTTGAAAAGGCTCCATATTGCTTATTTCTAAAAGCATTTACTTACGATAACCAATTGCAGGATATGATCAGAGCAAAAGAAAATTATAGTCTTTTCATAGAATTGTATCCTGAACATGATTTTGCTGATGATGCAAAAATATTAATAGATAATTTGGGGAAAACTCCGGAAGAATTAATAAAATCATTTGAAGATAAATCAGGTATTTCTAAGGACAGTATATAGTTCAACTGTTAGATTGTTCTAAACATTAAATAAGAAGAACCATTAAAATTATTTAATTGTAGCGTGTCATTACTGTAAATAATAAAAGTTGTTTTCCCTTCCATTCTCTCACCCCAATATTCCATTGTAAGTTCATCAAGAATATCAAAATCATAATTACCGGTATATTTTACATAACTATCTTGATATTTATTTAACAATAACTTACCATAACAGGAATATTCATGTATTATACTATCTGTTGGTGTTTTTGTCCACCAAGTACCTACAATTTGACTTGTAATATATCGTTGTTTTTCCTGCTCTTCATCTCTACACGATGAAAAAACAAATAATACTATTGCAAATATTATTAAGAAATATTTCATGATAATACATTTAAAAATTTATTCAAAAATACAATTTTCAATTTAAAACACAATTATAAATAAAATAAAATAAATAAATAAATACAACGCGCTGATTACTATCACCAATACGTAGATCCACAATAATGAGGTTATTCACTATTAAATGTTGATATTTATAGAAGAGCAATATTGTTTTAAATTTTAAATCATTCTATTTTTGTATAAATCAAATGATTTGGTATGGATGACAAAGAAATTCAAGCACTAATATCCTTATTAGACGATTCTGATGTGAAAATATTTAAGCTTGTTGAACAAAGCCTAATGGAAAAAGGAATAGAAATAATTAACAAGCTTGAAAGTGCTTGGGATAATGCACCAAATGAACTTTCACAAGAACGTCTTGAAAATATTATTCAGCAAATACAATTTAAGGATACTCTTACATATTTAAAAAAATGGAAAAAGGAAGATAACGATAATTTATTAAAAGGAGCTTTTTTAATTGCAAAATATCAATACCCTGACTTAAAGTTTGAGGATATTGATTCGCAAATTGAAATTTTTAGAAAAAATGCATGGATGGAGTTAAATGATAATTTAACTGCTCTTGAAAAAGTTAAAATACTTAATCACATTATTTTTGAAATACATAAATTTACAAAAAACTCGTCAAATTTCTATTCTCCGGCTAATTCATACATCAATCAGGTTTTAGAAACTAAAAAAGGAAACCCGATTTCTCTTGCAATTCTATACCTTTCTGTTGCCCAAAAGCTGCATTTGCCAATATATGGTGTTAATTTGCCAAAGAACTTTATTTTAGCATACAAAGACGAAACTATTGCATCTGATGCATTTATGGATGATTTTTCAGACAATGTACTTTTTTATATTAATCCTTTTAATCGTGGAGGAGTTTTTGGCAAAAGAGAAATTGATTATTTTTTAAAAAATCAAAAACTTGATTCTAAACCCTCTTATTATTCTCCGTGCTCTAATATAGAAATTATAAGAAAGCTTATTCTCACACTAATACACTCTTATGATAAACTAGGGTATCTTGATAAAATAGCAGATCTAAAACAATTATTGTCAAATATAAAATATAATGATTGAATGTGAGTTTATAATCACATAACACTTTTACAAGATGCTATACCAATTGAAATTATAAAATAGTAAAATACACAATGCTAAAAATTGAGATACCCAATAACAATGTAAATGAAGTCAAATATATTATTGGTGTTATTTTTAAAGAATTTCTAGGTATTAATTTTAATATTTCCGTATCAAATGATTTGAATTACAAAATTGTATTACCTAACAACAATATATTAATACTGAATAATGCTTTTTTCTCAAAATTTGATAAAGAATTAAGTTATTTAAGCATAGAAAATATTCCGGACAAAATCATTTTTAAAAAGCTAACTTTCAAATCAATTCAAGAAATTGCAATAATATATGGTGATTCTGAGTTAGAAATATCTGACAATAAAATATATTGTGGATTAGATATTTTTGCATCTTCCTTTTTTATGCTTACACGTTGGGAAGAATATGTTATTAAAGAAAGAGATAATTATGGACGATTTCCTTCAAAAATCTCTTTACTCCAAAAACATAACATTCATTACAGAGCAATTGTTAATGAATATGTTGAAACACTATGGGAAATGCTAATACATCTTGGATATAAAGAGAAAAGAAAAAAACAGTCATATAATATAAAAATTACTCATGATATTGATTTTTTTATAAAATACAATTCTTTTAAAAAATATATTAAATCTTTGGGGGGTGATATAATAAAACGAAAAAACCCACTATTAACTTTCAAAACTACTTATGAATACATAAATTCATTATTTAATATTGAGAATGACCCTTACTATACTTATGACTTTTTAATGAATGAATCTGAAAAACTTAATTATTGTTCAACTTTTTTCTTTATGGCCGGAGATACTAAAAATTCAGATATTCATTATAGCATAAACAATTCAAAAGTACGTGAGTTAATAATAAAAATTAAAAAAAAAGGACATAATATTGGTTTACATGGAACTATTGATAGTAACAATAATGAAAAAATATTTCAGTGTGAATTTGAAAGACTAAGTAATGTATCAACAGATATTATTGAGTGTAGGCAACATTTCTTAAAATTTGAAAACCCCACAACATGGCAAATATATAATAATATTGGAATTGAAATAGATAATAACATGGCTTATGAAAATGATTTTGGATTTAGAACAGGCGTTTGTTATTCTTATCCTGCATTCAATATAATTAGTCGTAACCAATTAAATCTTATAATTAATCCATTAATTGCAATGGATAGCACTTATGTTTATGATAAAAATTTTAATGAAGATGATTTTTTGAATAAAGTAAATAATATTGCATCTGTAATAAAAAAATATAATGGCACAATGCAATTGCTTTGGCATAATAACAATAAACATTTGAAATTTATATATAAATTGGTATTAGATGTTATTAAATAAAAATGTTGCAAAAAGGGCAAGCAGGAATATTTTATTCAATAAAAAAAGAGGAAGGGGCAATAGAATTTTGAAAATAACTTTTATATTTTAGAAGCAATCATTAATTACTAAAATATATACATTTGCAAAAAAAATAATCTTAAGTATATCATAAAATCATTTATAATTGTTTTTTAAATCTTCTTTTTTTAAATGGATAAAAATATGAAATAAGAGATGGTCTTATTTAGCAAAATATTAAAGTCAAGTTTTTTTAAGAATTTTTCAATTCTTGTTTCAGGGACTATTCTTGCACAACTAATTCCAATTATAGTTCAACCTTTTTTAAGAAGAATGTTTGACCCTGATGTATTTGGCACATTCTCTGTCTATATAAGTATTGTCGGAATATTGTCTGTAATATTTACTTTAAGATATGAACTTGCCATTGTTAATCCAAAAAAAAATACGGATGCCATTAACTTAGTTTATCTTGTGTTTATTATAACAATAATTTTTAGTATATTACTGTTATTAATAATAATATTTTGGAAAGATTCAATTACTACTTTAGTAGGATTTCAAAATAAATATTCAAATTGGTTATATTGTTTACCTTTAAGTTTATTCCTTTTATGTACCTATCAGGGTATAACCTACTGGTTAATTAGAATGAAAGCTTTTAAAGCAGCTTCTATTAACAAAATTTCAAGAAGAGGATTTGAAGCACTAACTCAGTTGTCTTTTGGGAAATTAGGTAATACTTTTGGATTATTATTTGGAGATATTATTGGAATGATTGCAAATAATATTTCAGGGTTTTATCAATTGAGAAAGTCAGGATTTAGATTTAAACTTTTTAATATAAAGCGCATAAGAGATGTTTCTGAAAAATATAGTGAATACTCAAAATTTAATACAATTCCTGCATTACTTAACACATTAAGTTTGCTCCTGCCAGTTATTTTAATCAATAAGTTTTATAATCCAACGACAACAGGATTTTATGATCTTTCTAGAGTTGTATTGGCAATTCCAATTGCTTTAATCTCCGTCTCAATTTCGCAGGTTTTGCTGCAAAGATTTACAGAAAAAAAGAAAAAACAATTAAGTATAAAAAAAGATATGACATACCTAATAAGCATACTAACTATAGTTGGTATAATGGAAATCCTTGTAATTACATTTTTTGGAAAATCATTATTTGCATTTTTTTTTGGCAACAATTGGATTCAATCAGGAACATATTCAACAATATTAGTGTATAAATATGCAATAACACTAATAGTTTCACCATTGAGTGTTATTTTTATTGCTCTTGAAAAAATTAAGATATATAGCTTATGGCAAGTTTTATATTTTATAATGATTTTAATATTATTCTTATGTAAAGACCTTGAAATATTACAATTCTTACGATATTATGTATTAATTGATATTAGTGCATA
>CAYTWH010000023.1:0-56925 GCA_964442075.1 uncultured Bacteroidales bacterium | reverse complement strand
ACTATCTTAAAATGTAAAAAACAAAAAAAGTTTATATATTTTTTATAAAGTTTTTACAAAATAATTAACAATTTTTATATGTGTAAAAATTATTGAAAATTAACTAATTATAATATTAATTATAATTAAAAAAGTAGAATCTAATTACTTAACAATTGTTGAAAAAATTACATTTTATAAATGTACAAGATAAATTAATGTTAATGTTTTAAATTTTTATATTTTATGTACTTTTGTTATTTCAATAAAAAATAGAAAAATATGTTTGAAAATTTATCGGAGAGACTTGAAAAATCGTTTAAATTACTTAAGGGAGAAGGAAGAATAACAGAGATTAATATTGCAGAAACCCTTAAAGATGTCAGAAGAGCATTGCTTGATGCTGACGTTAATTATAAAATTGCCAAAACTTTTACTGAAAAAATAAAAGAAGAAGCTCTTGGACAAAATGTATTAAGTGCTGTTAGACCCGAACAAATGATGGTTAAAATTGTTAGAGATAATTTAGCCAAATTAATGGGGGGAGAAAGTGTTGATGTAAATATTAAAGGTAGTCCTGCCATTGTTTTAATAGCTGGCTTACAAGGCTCGGGTAAAACAACTTTTGCAGGAAAATTAGCCAAACATCTTAAAAGTAAGAGGGGTAAGAATCCTCTTCTTGTTGCTTGCGATGTATATAGACCTGCTGCTATTGAACAATTAAAAATACTTGCAGAGGAAATAAATATTCCGGTATATTCTGATGAGGAAAATAAAAATCCTGTTAAAATTGCAAAAGAATCTATTAAACACGCAAAATCTAATGGAAATGATCTTGTAATTATTGATACGGCCGGAAGGCTTGCTATTGATGAAAAAATGATGCAAGAAGTAAAATCGATAAAAGATACCGTAAATCCTTCAGAAATATTGTTTGTTGTTGATTCTATGACAGGTCAGGATGCGGTTAATACAGCTAAAGAATTTAACGATAGACTTGATTTTGATGGTGTTGTATTAACAAAGCTTGATGGTGATACTCGTGGTGGAGCAGCTTTGTCAATACGTTCTATTGTAGATAAACCAATAAAATTTGTTGGTACAGGTGAAAAACTTGATGCTTTGGATATTTTTTATCCTGATCGTATGGCTGATCGTATTCTTGGAATGGGAGATATAGTTTCTCTTGTTGAAAAAGCTCAAGAACAATTTGACACAGAAGAAGCAAGAAAACTGCAGAAAAAAATATCTAAAAACCAATTTGATTTTAATGATTTTATTAAACAAATAAAGCAAATTAAAAAAATGGGAAATCTTAAAGATATTGCAGGAATGATTCCAGGAGTTGGAAAAGCTATGAAAAATATTGATATTGATGATGACGCATTTAAGAGCATAGAATCTATTATTTATTCAATGACACCTAACGAAAGAGTAAATCCTACTATATTAAATGGATCCAGAAGAAAACGCATAGCTACAGGAAGCGGTACCTCTATTCAGGAAATAAACAGATTGATAAAACAATTTGACGAAACACGCAAAATGATGCGTTTGATGACAGGTGGAAATAAAAATATGAGAAAAGTAATGCAAAATATGCAAAACATGCAAAATCGAAATTAATACATAAGTAAGTATATGGAGTTAATTGATGGAAAAAAAATAGCACAGGAAATAAAAAACGAAATTGCTTTAGAAGTTGAAAAATTAAAAGCAATAGGCAGAAAGGTACCACATTTAGCTGCTATTTTAGTCGGAACCGATGGCGCAAGCGAAACTTATGTTGGGCACAAAGAAAAAGCATGTAATCAGGCCGATTTTGAATCAACAGTATTGCGGTTTGATGATAATATAAGCGAAGAACAACTACTTAATGAGATACAAAAATTAAATAACGACAATAATATTGATGGGTTTATTGTTCAATTGCCCTTACCGGATCATATGGATGAGCAAAAAATTATTAATGCAATTAATCCCAAAAAAGATGTTGACGGATTTCATCCGGAAAATACAGGTAGAATGTTGATTGGATTACCTGCATATATTTCGGCAACACCATATGGTATTATGGAACTTATAAAACGATATAATATTGAAACATCGGGAAAACATTGTGTTGTAATTGGCAGAAGTAATATTGTAGGGAAACCAATTAGTTTATTAATGGCAAGAAAAGGGATTGACGCTACCGTAACAATGTGTCATAGCAAAACAAAAAACATAAAAGAACTTGCTGCAAGTGCAGACATATTAATTGTTGCACTTGGTTCTGCAGAGTTTGTTACCGGTGATATGGTAAAAGAAGGTGCAGTAGTTATTGATGTTGGAATTACACGAGTTAAATCAGATAAAACAAAGTCAGGATGGAAATTACTTGGCGATGTTAAATTTGATGAAGTAGCACTAAAATGTAGCTATATTACACCAGTTCCGGGAGGTGTTGGACCAATGACAATCGTTTCTTTAATGAAGAATACTTTAATGGCAGCTAAAAATAATAAATAATGATTTTTTTAAAACACCATACTCCGAGATGGATAATTTTTATAATTGACATTTTTATTTGTCTGTTTGCTATTGTATTAGCCTATCTTTTGCGTTTTAATTTTAATATCGAAAATGATGAAATTAAAAGTTTACAATTTGTAATTCCATTTGTAATTGTAATAAGATTAATAAGTTTTATTATTGGTAAATCTTATGCGGGAATTATTAGATTTACCAGTACTAAGGATGCAGAAAGAATTTTCATTATAATTTTTATTGGTACTTTTTTCTTTTTATTTAGTAATGCTATAAGATACTATTTTATTGATGGAGCATTTGTTATCCCAATATCAATAGTTATTATTGATTTTATTACCACTGTTTTTATTATGACAACCTTGAGGATTGTGGTAAAAATCTTGTATTTTGAAATAAACCATCCAAAAAAAGATCGTACAAACGTTGTAATATATGGAACAGATCAATTAGGATTGATTACTAAGCGTACTCTGGATCGTGATGATGAAACAAATCACAAAGTAATAGCATTTATTGAAAATAAAGGACAAATTATAAAAAGTAAACTTGAAGGAACAACAATATACGGGGTTGATAATTTGGAAGATATTCTTGAAAAAAATAATGTTTCAAAATTGATTATAGCGAAATCAAATATTGAAAAAGATATAAGAAATAAAATAATAGAAATTTGTTTAAGTTTTGATGTTCAGGTATTAACAGTTCCGGAAGTAAGCACATGGATAAATGGAGAACTTAGTTTTAATCAGATAAAAAACATTAAAATTGAAGACTTACTTGGACGAACAACAATAAAGCTTGATAAAAAACAGATCAAGAAGCAAATATTAAATAAAATTGTATTAGTAACAGGTGCGGCAGGCTCTATTGGAAGCGAAATAGTTTATCAGCTTACAAAGTATAATCCAAAAAATATTATTTTATTCGATCAGGCAGAATCTCCTTTATATGATTTGGAACTTACACTTAAAGAAAGACATAATTTTCAAAATTTTAAAATAATTATTGGTGATATTACAAATAAAGATAGATTAAGATTTGTTTTAAAAAAATATAAACCAACAGTAATTTACCATGCTGCAGCTTATAAGCATGTTCCCATGATGGAAAAAAATCCTGCAGAAGCAATAATGACAAATGTTGTTGGGACTAAAACAATTTCGGATCTTGCAGTAGAATATAATGTGGAAAATTTTGTTATGATTTCAACTGATAAAGCAGTGAATCCAACAAACGTAATGGGAGCTTCAAAAAAAATTGCAGAAACCTATACCGGAGTATTAAATCATCATCATAGTACAAATTTTATTACAACACGTTTTGGGAATGTTTTAGGTTCTAATGGTTCTGTAATCCCTCGTTTTGCCAAACAAATTGAAAATGGAGGTCCAATTACTGTAACGCATCCCGATGTAACTCGATATTTTATGACTATTCCCGAAGCTTGTCAATTAGTGCTTGAAGCTGGAGCAATGGGTAAAGGAGGAGAAATATATCTTTTTGATATGGGAAAATCCATAAAGATAGTTGACCTTGCAAAAAAGATGGTTAAATTATCGGGCCTAGAATTAGGAAAAGATATTAATCTTAAATTTACAGGATTGCGTCCTGGTGAAAAATTATACGAAGAACTACTTTGTAATGAGGAAAATAGTATTTCAACTCATCATTCTCAAATAATGATAGCAAAAGTAGTTGATATTGATCAGGAAAATTTCATTAACAAGCTAAATGACTTGATATTACTTGTCAAAACATTTGATAATTATAAGATTGTGGCCAAAATGAAAGAATTAGTTCCTGAATTTAAAAGTAAAAATTCTGTTTACGAAACCTTAGATAATGGTGGACAATAAAATAAAATTTTATCACAATACACAGGTTCAAATTCGTTTTAATGATATTGATATTGCAGGACACGTAAACAATGCTGTACATCTTTACTATTTTGATTATGGAAGAATGCAGTATTTTAATAAAATTTTTGAACAAATTATTAATTGGGGTGAAAAAGGTTTTGTAATAGTCAATATTAATATTGATTATTTTAAACCCATTTACCTTGATGAAGAAATAATTGTTGAAACAAAGATCAATAAAATTGGAAATAAAAGCATTGAAATGGTTCAGCAAATACGCTTGAAAAACAATATTGAAGAGATAAAATCGACAAATAAAACAATACTTGTCGGCTATCATTATAAGAAAAACTACTCTTTTGAAATTCCTGATAAGTGGAAGAAATGTATTATGGATTTTGAAAAAGTTTAATCTAGGAATAAACAGGGTTTTACTTTAAAATATCATATCATTTATTAGAATTCCAATTAACTATTATAAAACACAAAAATTCAAGCCATTATAATTTGGAGTATATGCACAATATTTTGTGTATAAGTTGCAAATCAAAGCTGTTTTTAAACAAAATTTATTTTATAATTTTAAAAGTTCAATAATTACATTTTTTATGTTAAAAAAAGGAATAATAGCCATTATTATAATTATTGTAATTGGAATAATTGTTTTTGCAGGTATTCATTTTTTAAAAAAACAAACCATCCCTGATTCAACAGTAATTAATGCTGTGCCCATAAATTCTCCCTTAATTTTTGAAAGCAATAACATTATTGATTTTTTTGACAAACTTCAAAACCAAAACAGTTTTTGGAAAGATTTTAAAACAATTCCCGTATTTAAAAAACTTAATAAACAAATAAATTATTTTGATACTTTATTTGTAAGGAAAAACTACCTCAAAGAAAATGTACTGGCAAGGCCTGTTGTTATTTCTACCCATATTACAGGAAAAGATAATGTAAATTTTCTTTTTTTGATTGGGTTAACAAACAATATAGATGAAAACAGAATTTCTGACCTGATAAAAGAACTGTTAAAAGGTAAGGGGATAATATCTCAACGAAATTACAACAATACAATAATATATGATGTTAAAGTATCTAAGCCAGATATAGATAATTTCTCATATACTGTTTCCAATGGGATTTTTATATTTAGTTTTTCTTCAATTCTGGTTGAAGATGCTGTAAGACAAATAAATTCAAACGCATCATTAAACAATGATAAAAACTTTAAAAAGGTTTTTAATACTGTTGGAATAAATGCTGAAGCCAATATTTATATAAACTACTATTATTTCCCGAAGTTTATTGGATTGATGCTTGACAAATCATATAAGCCATATATTCAGGTTATTAAAAATTTCTCTAATTGGAGTGAATTAGACCTGAATATAAAAGATAATATGGTATTGCTTAATGGTTTTACTTATACCAATGACAGTGCTTCAAATTACATGAATATTTTTCTCAATCAATCTCCTGTTAAATTAAAAATCGAAAAAGTATTTCCCGCAAACACTTCTACGTTTATTACTTTGGGAATTAGTGATTTTAAACAATTCTCAAAAGACCGTATTAAATATTTAAAAGACGAAGGTATTTATGGAGAATATAAAAGCAGTATTAATAAAATTAAAAACAATTATGATGTTGATATTCAAAAACTATTTGAATTATTTTTTGAAGAAGAAATAGCATTACTTTATACCGATATAAACGATCTTAATGTCAATCAAAATTCATTTGTGGTTATTAAAACAAAAAGTAAAAGCCAGGCAGAAGAAAATTTATTGGAATTGTTAATAGCTTATTCGGAACACAGCAACACTAAATTGTCATCATTATCGGGTGTTTGTAAAATTGATAACGAAACATCATACCCATATTACAAGATGCCGATTGATGGTATTATTGATTTATTGTTTGGAGATATTTTTAAAAATGCCAAAACCAAGTATTTTTCGTTTTATGATAACTATTTGATATTTTCTACAAACGTAAAATCTCTTACAACTTTTATACATGCCAATATTTTGCAAAAAACATTAAAAGGTGATATTGCCTATAGTGAATTTACCGATAATTTATCGTCAAAATCAAGTTTTTATTTCTATACAAATATCAGCACATCAAAAACATTTATAAAGAATTTTTTATCAGACGATTTAAAAATAGGTCTTGACAGCAATATCAATACTATAAAAAAATTCCAATTTATTGCTTATCAGTTTTTCCCAAGTAAGGACATGATTTACAATAACATTATTTTACAATATAATCCGGTTATAAAAGAAAAGCCGCACACTATATGGCAAAGCCATCTTGATACAACAATAAATTTTAAACCAAAACTTGTTATTAATCACAAAACTGATGAAAAAGAAATTTTTATACAAGATGACAACAATAATATATATCTGATAAATTATGCAGGCAGAATACTTTGGAAAGTTAAATTAGACGAAAAAATAATAAATAATGTTTATCAAATTGATGTTTTCAAAAATAAAAAATTACAATATTTGTTTAGTACAAAATCAAAAATTTATTTAATAGATCGTCTTGGTAATAATGTTGAACGTTATCCTGTAAATCTTCGTTCGCCTGCCACAAACGGAATTGCCCTGTTTGATTATGATAATAGCAGAGATTACAGAATTTTTGTAGCATGTGCCGACAAAAAAGTTTATGCTTACGATATTGAAGGCAACATAATTAAAGGATGGGAATTTGAGCAAACAGAAAAATTTGTTTATAACCCTGTTCAGCATTTTAGGATAAAAACTACAGACTATATTGTTTTTAAAGATAGTTTAAACACATATATAGTTGACAGAAGAGGTGCCGAAAAAGTAAAAGTTAAAAGGCAATTTCCAGCTTCGCATAATAATTCATTTATATTTGAAGGAAAGTCGAGCAAAAACAAAGCAAGACTTGTAACAACAGATATTAATGGAAATGTAATATATGTTTATTTTGACGGTAAAGTAGAAACAAAAAAAGTTAAAAAATGTAATCCCAGTCATTTTTTCGAAAATAAGGATTTTGATGGCGATGGATGGAAAGATTTTATTTATGTAAACAACAACAAAATTGAAATATTTAATAGAAAAGCATCTTTATTGATGTCGCATACTTTTACATCTGAAATAAAAAACAAACCGGTATTATATATTTTTCCCAATAATAATAGAAAAATTGGTGTTGTTGATAGGGCAAACAATGAAATTTATTTATTCGATAGTGATGGAGAAATATACGAAGGTTTCCCATTACGAGGCATGACCATGTTTTCTGTGGGACATTTGAAAAGTTCAGCAAAAATGTTTAATCTTTTTGTTGGCAGTAACGATGGCTTTTTATATAACTACGAAGTTTACTAACAAAACCATATTTTATTAATTTTTTTCACTATTTAATTTTTTAAAATTATTATTTTAGTACTCTCTAAATTATAAGCCTATGAGAAAAAAATTAATTTATACGATATTGATCACAATTATCTTTTCTCAAGCAAGCTGTAATGCTCAGGAAAATAATGATAACAATATCCAAACCGAAAAACAAACAAATAATATGAACAGAAAACCTGTGGTGGCAGGACAATTTTACCCTGCTAACGAAACTCAACTCAATAAAGACCTTGAACTTTATTTTGCTAATGCAGAAAAAAAACAATGCGATAATATTTTAGCAATATTGTCTCCGCATGCGGGTTATGTTTTTTCGGGGCAGGTAGCTGCGTCAAGTTTTAATCAGATTGATGAAAACAAAGAATATGAACACATATTTATAATTGCATCAAGTCACAGGGCTTATTTCAAAGGAGCATCAATATATAACCTTGGCGATTATGAAACCCCGCTTGGACTTGTTAAGCTTGATACCGCAATAGCAAATAAACTGATAAAAGAAAATAATATTTTTGAATATCACTACAATGCGCACTCGCAAGAACACAGCCTTGAAGTTCAACTTCCCTTTTTACAGTACAAAATGAAAAAAGAATTTAGTATTGTACCAATTGTTTTAGGAACACAATCATCTGAAGAATGCAAAATAATAGCAGAGGTGTTAAAGCCATATTTAAACAATAAAAATCTTTTTATTATAAGTACAGATTTCTCACATTATCCCGAATATGAAAAAGCTGTTATTATTGATAGTTTGACAGCAGATGCAATTGTATCAAATAAAACAGAAAACTTTTTAAATATCATAGATGACAATAAAAGCAAAAAAATAGCCAATCTTTCTACAAGTATTTGTGGATGGACTTCGGTGCTTACATTAATGTATATGACCGAACAAAACGATGATATTAATTACAAAAAAATACAATATCAAAACTCAGGCGATAGTAAATACGGCGACCACAACAAAGTTGTAGGATATTACAGTATAGCATTAAGCGAAAAAGAAAACACAGAAAAAGAATTTTCGTTAAGCGAAAAAGATAAAAAAGACCTGTTAAAAATTGCACGTAAAACAATAGACTTATACACTAATGAGAAAAAAATGTATAAGATAAAAACCAAGGATTTATCGGAAACACTTAACGAGCATTGTGGCGCGTTTGTAACCCTGCATAAAAATGGAAAGCTGCGTGGCTGTATAGGGCGATTTGAGCCCAAAATACCTCTGTATGATGTGGTACAAAGTATGGCAATTTCGTCTGCCACACAAGATCGACGTTTTGAGCTTGTTAGTAAAGATGAATTGGAAGATATTGAAATAGAAATATCGGTACTTACTCCTCTTAAAAAAATTGAATCGATTGATGAATTTGAACTTGGTAAACATGGCATTTACATTAAAAAAGGTTATCAGAGCGGAACTTTTTTACCTCAAGTAGCTACCTCAACAGGTTGGACAAAAGAAGAATTTCTTGGTCATTGTGCCCGAGATAAAGCAGGTATTGGTTGGACAGGCTGGAAAGATGCCGATTTGTATATTTACAGAGCTATTATTTTTGAAGAAAAAGATTTTGAAGATTAAAAATTACAAATATTTTTTGATAGTTTTATCTTTAATTATATAGTTATAAATTAATTCCTTATCTTTATATCCTTGTTTAAGGATTTTATTCAGAATGATATAATTAATAATATTAGAAAAACAATTGGAGGATTAAATTATGACAAAACAATTAGAATTATACAAATGTGAAATTTGTGGAAATATTATTGAAGTAATGCACACGGGGGCACCAGCTTTGGTATGCTGTGGTCAAAAAATGACATTGCTTACTGAAAATATTGCAGATGCATCGGTTGAAAAACATGTTCCGGTAATTGAAAAATTAGATAATGGATGGAAAATAAGCATAGGTGAAATTGAGCATCCAATGATAGATAGTCATTATATTGAATTGATTCAACTAATTACGGAAAATAAAGTTTATACAAAATTCTTAAATCCAAACGATAAACCAGAAGCTATATTTAAAATAGATGCTGATAATATTATTGCAAGGGCTTATTGTAACATACATGGAAATTGGAAAAAACAATTATAATTAATAAAAATATTATGCAAAATAATTCTATAATACGACCACAAATACTAATTAACGATATTAAATTAAGGGGAGAAAATGTGCCAAAATCAAGTTTACGTAATATAAAAAAAGCTCTGGTTACTTTTCATAATCTTGAATCTATGGCAGTTAATATTTATCGTTTTCAAATAACAAAAAAGAAAAACGAGTTAAATAAAATTTTAATAGCTTCTATGTGTAATGAAATGACTCATTTGCAGGATTTTCAAGTAAAACTTTTTGAATATGGTAAAAAACCAAGCATTTTAAGACCAGCTTATCTTTTTGTTGGAATAATTTTTGGAATTTTTTCAAGATTATTTGGAGAGAGAAGTATATTAAAAACAGGTGTTTGGGTAGAAGCGAAAGCAGTTCATCATTATGAAAAATTACTTAACTCAATACAATGGGATAATGATACACGTATAATGATAGAGAAAAATCAACAGGATGAAAATGAACATATCAATAGATGGAAAAATAAATTAAAACAATTATAAATAAATTAAAAAGGGAGGATTTTATGACTAAATTACAAGGAACCAAAACAGAACAAAATCTTTTAAAATCTTTTGCAGGTGAATCACAAGCAAGAATGAGATATGATTATTTTGCCAAGCAAGCAAAAAAAGAAGGTTTTGAACAAATTTCGGCAATATTTATGGAAACAGCTTTGAATGAAAAAGAACATGCTAAAAGATTTTTTAAATTTCTTGAAGGAAATATGGTTGAGATCACAGCCACTTATCCTGCGGGTAAAATAGGAACAACATTAGAAAATTTAAAAGCATCAGCCGAAGGCGAAAATGAAGAATGGACAGAGCTATATCCTGAATTTGCAAAAGTTGCAGAAGAAGAGGGATTTAAAGAAATTGCAACAGCTTTTAAAATGATTGCGAAAGCAGAAAAAGCACATGAAGAAAGGTTTACGAAATTATATGAAAATATTGAGAATGGTGAAGTCTTTGAAAAAAATGAAGTAATGGTTTGGAAATGTCGCAATTGTGGTTATCTGCACACAGGGAAAAAAGCTATTGATAAATGTCCGGCATGTGTACATCCAAAAGCATATTTTGAAATTAAAGCTAGTAATTATTAAATTAAAAAATATTCAAAGCTTTAAAACCCAAAAATCATGAAAAAATATGTTTGTATCGTATGTGGTTATGTTTATGACCCTGAAAAAGGAGACACTGATAACGGAATAGCTTCAGAAACTAAATTTGAAAATATTCCCGATGATTGGGTTTGCCCTGAATGTGGGGTTGGTAAAGAAGAATTTGAGCTTGATGAATAACTTGTAAGGCTATAATAAAATGAAGGCAAAAAAGATAAAAGAAAATATTTATTGGGTAGGTGCAATTGACTGGAGTGTTAGGAATTTTCACGGATATCTTACTCAGCGAGGTACAACATATAATGCATATTTGATAATTGATGAAAAAATCACGTTGATAGACACAGTAAAACCCGGTATGGAAGATGAAATGCTGGCAAGAATATCAGATATTATAGATCCATCAAAAATAGATTACATAGTATCTAATCATGTTGAAATGGACCATTCCGGAGGCTTGCCAAAGATTATGGAGCTTGCTAAGAACACGACAATAATTACATGTCCCAATGGGGATAAAGGCTTAAAAAAACACTATAAACAAGATTGGGATTTCAAAATTGTAAATACCGGAGATAAAATTAATTTGGGCAAATTATCATTACAATTTGTTTTAACACCAATGGTGCATTGGCCCGATAATATGTTTACATATATACCTGAAGAGAAATTATTATTTTCGAACGATGGTTTTGGACAACACTTGGCTACAACAGAAAGATTCGACGACGAATATTCAGAAGATATTCTGATGTTGGAAGCAAAAAAATACTATGCAAATATTGTTTTACCATATCCTAATCCTGTGAAAAAAGCATTAGAACAAGCAGGTAATCTTGATATTGAAATTATTGCACCAAGCCATGGAATTATTTGGAGAAAAAATGTTGCAAAAATTGTAGGAGAGTATCATAAGTGGGTTTCTAATAAAGAAGAAAAAAAAGCCATTATTATTTATGATACAATGTGGAAATCTACCGAAAAAATAGCTAGGACACTACAATCGGTTTTCGAAGATAATGGCTATAATGTGCCTTTATATAATCTGCAATTTAACCACATGTCTGATATTATGACAGAAGTTTTAACTGCGGAGTATGTTTGTGTTGGCTCACCAACTTTGAATAAAAATATTATGCCTTCTGTTGCAGGATTTCTTACTTATTTTCAAGGGTTATCACCAAAAGGGAAAAAAGCAATTGCTTTTGGCTCTTACGGTTGGGGAGATCAAAGTATACCAAAAATTACTGAATTTTTCAAAAATTCAGGACTGGAAATAATAGATACTTATAAAGTTAATTATATACCGGATAAGGATGTTTTAAACGAGATAAGTGCAAAACTAAATGAAAAATTAATGCAAAAATAATTAGCATTTCAAAATAACAGAATACATAATCAGAGCATTGTGTCAACAATTTAAAAAAATTCTATTTTTTAAATCATCATTTTTTTTAGAAATAATAATATTATCTGTACATTTGGGAAATAATCAACTTCTCTGTTAAAATTATTGACCATGAAAAATATGAAAGTATTATGTTTTTTTGTAGTAATCTTATTGTTTTCTGAAAACCGCATGTTGGCTCAGACATTCTGGACTGAATCATTTCAGAATGTCTGTGCATCCGGTTGCTTGGCATCAGGGTACATTGGACCCAACGGAGCCTGGTCTGTTACTAATACTGGTGGAAACGGAGCAGAATCAAACACCTGGTTTGTAAGTGGGGCCGAATGTGGTAATGCTGCAGGTGTATGTGGTACAGACTGTGGCATAACAGATCCCTCGCTCCATGTTGGTTCTACATATTTTATGTATGATCCCGGTGCTGCATATCTTGACGGTTCAGGATTCTTTAGTGCTTTTACTGACAGACGATCAGAATCACCTACTATTGATTGTTTAGGAAAATCAAATATTACACTCGATTTTAATTATATAGAAAATGGGTGGGGAGCAACAGATAATGCTACTCTCTGGTATTATGACGGAACTACATGGTCTCAACTGGTTGATTTGCCTAAAACAGCTGTTACATGTGGTGGAGGACAGGGTCTGTGGACAAACTATAATCTCCTGTTGCCCGCAAGTGCAAATAATAACGCTAATGTAAAAATCGGTTTTAGATGGATAAATAATGATGACGGAAGTGCAGCTGATCCATCTTTTGCTGTTGATGATATTACATTGACTGTACCTGTTTCCGGAAATCCCCCGGTAGCATCCTTTACTTCTTCAACAACTACTGTATGTGAAAATGGTTGCGTTGATTTTACAGACCAGAGTACCTCATCCCATGTTGGTGGTATTACAAACTGGGACTGGGATTTTGGTGACGGCAACAATTCAAATCTGCAAAATCCTACAAATTGTTATACTACAGCCGGAACCTATACTGTTACCCTGGATGTAACCGATGCTAACGGTGTTGACGATACAATAATGGTAAACTATATTACTGTACACCTAAATCCAACAGTTGATCTCGGATCTGATTCTGCTGTTTGTTCTGATGCAATCCCTTTTACATTAGATGCTGGCGCCGGATTTACATATTTGTGGACAGGTAGTTCGACCAATCAAACCCTTGATGTGAATACCACAGGCACTTATTTTGTTACAATAAGTGATGGAAATTCATGTACCGCAACAGATGATATTGATATTACAGTGAATGCTAATCCTATTATTGATCTCGGATCTGATTCTACTGTTTGTGCCGATGCCGTTCCTGTTACCCTTGATGCCGGATCCGGATTTACATATTTGTGGACAGGCGGATCAATTAACCAGACCCTTGATGTTAATACCACAGGCACTTATTTTGTTACAATAAGCGATGGAAATTCATGTACTGCAACAGATGATATTGATATTACAGTGAATGCTAATCCTATAGTAGACCTTGGTGCCGATTCTACTATCTGTGCCGATGCAGTTCCTGTTAACCTTGATGCGGGAGCGGGATTTACATATCTATGGACAGGCGGTTCAACCAACCAAACTCTTGATGTGAATATTACAGGAACCTATTCAGTTACAATAAGTGATGGTAATACCTGTACCGCAACAGATGATGTTGATATTACGGTAAATGCTAATCCTGTAATAGATCTTGGTGCCGATTCTACTATTTGTGCCGATGCTGCTCCTGTTATCCTCGATGCTGGCGCCGGATTTACATATTTGTGGACAGGCGGTTCGACCAATCAAACCCTTGATGTTAATACCACAGGAACCTATTTTGTTACCATAACAAAAGGTAATTCATGTACCGCAACAGATGATATTGATATTACAGTGAATGCTAATCCCATTATTGATCTCGGATCTGATTCTACTGTTTGTGCCGATGCCGTTCCTGTTACCCTTGATGCCGGATCTGGATTTACATATCTATGGACAGGCGGTTCAACTAACCAAACCCTAGATGTAAATGTTACAGGAACTTATTTTGTTACCATAACAGACGGTAATACTTGTACTGCAACAGATGATATTGATATTACAGTAAATACTAATCCTGTAGTAGATCTTGGTGCCGATTCTACCATCTGTGCCGATGCTGTTCCTGTTACGCTTGATGCCGGAGCGGGATTTACATATCTATGGACAGGCGGTTCAACTAATCAAATTCTTGATGTGAATACCACAGGAACCTATTTTGTTACCATAACAGATGGTAATACTTGTACTGCAACAAATGATGTTGATATTACGGTAAATGCTAATCCCGTAATAGACCTTGGAATTAATCAAACAATCTGTGTCGATGCTGTTCCTGTTACTCTTGATGCCGGAGCGGGATTTATATATTTGTGGACAGGCGGTTCAACTAATCAGACCCTTGATGTAAGTACTACAGGAACCTATTCAGTTACAATAAGTGATGGTAATTCCTGTACCGCAAGCGATGATATTGATATTACTGTAAATGCTAATCCTGTAGTAGATCTTGGTGCCGATTTTACCATCTGTGCCGATGCTGTTCCTGTTACGCTTGATGCAGGAACCGGATTTACATATTTGTGGACAGGAAGCACAACTAACCAGACACTTGATGTATTCTCTACAGGAACATATTCTGTAACCATCACCGACGGGAATAATTGCACAGCAACTGATCAATCTGTAATTACTATTATTTCAAGTCCTTTACCTAATATTTTAGGGGATACAACTTTTTGTGATGGTAGTTTTACTACATTAAATGCCGGTTCAGGTTATTCCGGTTATAGCTGGTCTACTACAGAAACTTCACAGTCGATTGATGTTAACAGCAGTGGTATGTTTTCTGTTACTGTTTCTGATGTAAATGGTTGCACCGGATCAGATAGTGTTTTTGTTACTATGGAAACAATACCAACTGTAAATGTTGTAGATCTGTTTAATGTGTGTAAGATAAGTTCATTTGCGGTTGAAAATTCAACGATATTAAATTATTCATATATACAATGGACTACAAATGGAAGTGGAACATTTTCTGATAATTCGGTACTTATTCCTGATTATATACCCACTCAAACCGATTTGGATAATGGTAGTGTTAATCTGATTCTCAATGCTTATTCAAGCTGTGGAGCATTTTCTGATACAATGCATGTTGTATTCTACAATAATCCTGAAATATCTACAGGCTTCGATACTACCATAAATAGTGGAACAAGTATTGCTATGTATGCTAATGGTGGTATCAGCTATGCTTGGAGTCCTGTTGATTATCTTAGCTGTACTACTTGTGCTAATCCCGTTTCAACACCTTATGCAAATATTACTTATACTGTTGTGGGTACAGATATTAATGGTTGTATGGGTTCAGATGATATTACCATTAATATTGACTTATCGCAGGATATATTTATACCAAGCGCATTTTCCCCTAATGGTGATGGGCAGAATGATGTTTTGTTTGTTAGAGGTAAAGGTATAAAAACACTAACTTTTATTGTGTTTGACAGATGGGGCGAAAAAGTATATGAAACTGCCAGTACTGAATACGGATGGGATGGAACCTACAGAGGAAAAGAACTTGATCCCGGAGTATTTGTATATTATGTAGTCGTAACTTTTAACGACGACACTACATATAAAAATCAGGGTAATGTAACCCTTGTAAGGTAATTTAAACAGATAGTAAAATAATAATCATAATATTATGAAAAAAACAATAAGATTCTTGATTATTATGATGATTAGCAGTAGCATTTATGCACAGGATATTCATTTTTCACAGTTCAGTCAGGCACCATTGTTTGTAAATCCTGCCCTTACGGGTGATTTCAATAGTAGTCACAGGGCGCAGTTGAACTATAAATCACAATGGGCAAGTATTACTACGCCATATAAAACTATGGCACTACAATACGACCACCTTATGAATAGACTATCGTTTACCCACAATAAAATTGGACTCGGCTTTGTTGCATTGAAAGATGTTGCAGGCGACTCAGGGTTTGGAGTTACATACATTATGGGTTCTGCTTCATATATTATGGAGCTTTCAAACGGACACATTCTTGCTGTTGGTTTTCAAGGGGGATATGCCCAGAATTCTATGACATCTCAAAACCTTACATGGGATAATCAGCATGACGAAAATGGCTATGATGCTTCCATGCCATCATACGAACCGGATTATACCGAAACTGTTGGCAGATATGAATTAGCCGCAGGCTTGCTTTATAAAGCTCAGCTCAATAGACATAATAAAGCCAAACTTGGACTTGGTATGTATCATATTAATCCTGCCAAAGTGAATTTTAACTCTAATCTCAGGGAAAATCTAAACAGGAAATATACAGCATATTTTTCTTTCGAATCTCATAAGAAATCTACCAATCTTACTATTATCCCCGAAGCTTTTTACCAGATGCAGGGTTTACAGTATGAATTTGTTTTTGGGAGCAGGTTGAGGTATGAATTACAGCAAAGCTCAAAATATACAGGTTTTATTCAGCAGGTACTATTTTCAATAGGCGCTTATTACAGAAATCAGGATGCTTTGATTTTGACCTCGGGTTTTAGCTATAGAAACTATGCTTTTAGGCTTAGTTATGACATTAATACATCCAGGCTGACTAATATAAGTTATGGAAGGGGAGGTTTGGAACTTTCGTTGATTTTTACTGCCCCATATAATAAAGGAAAAGGGAATTCTCTGATCTAAAAACCAAATAAAAATGAGAATGACCCTTAAATAGTAATTATTAAATTTATACCTATGAAAACATTAAAACAAACTATTTTTCTTGTGTTATTAATAATTATAAGCTCAGGAATATTATTGTCGCAAACAGTAAAACCAGCAACCAAAACCGTTAAAGAAACAGTTCCCGAACTTGATGCAATTACCGGAGCAACAGAAATTGATTTGGTTGTACCACCAATTCTTGACGCTACTACAGG
Source organism: uncultured Bacteroidales bacterium (assembly GCA_964442075.1). Taxonomy (GTDB): domain Bacteria; phylum Bacteroidota; class Bacteroidia; order Bacteroidales; family CAYTAU01; genus CAYTAU01. Next base: position 39,493 of record CAYTWH010000023.1, on the reverse strand, counting down.
AGCATCAACTATGTATTACGATTCTTTACCTATAAAAGAATTGTTTGAAATAATTAATAAATCGAAAGAAGCACATGTATTAAGTACAGTTAACGCTGATGGTTTGCCAAATGCAGCATATATGGACCCCAATGTTGTTGACGACAATACTCTATTGTTTTATATTCCTGCTGATGCTCTTACCAGAAAAAATATTGATGCAAGAAAGTATGCCATGTTTTCTTTCTACATAGATGCAGAAAACGGGAAAACATGGAAAGACCTATACAGGGGCGGTCGCATGTTGTTAAAGAAAATTGATGATGCAGTGATTATTGAGAAACTATCGAAAAAAGCAAAGATTAACGAAAATTATAAGAACGATGTTCTGTTTATGAGAATAGTTAAAATTATTCCTTTTTCTTAACCTGTTTAGTATTTATACCACAGATTATTTTTCAAACAATCTCAATACGATTTATTCATCAAGACTATTCATTAATTCATCAATAGTGGTGGTTGCAAGACAAACAGTATCATCACATGCTCCGTAATATACAAACACTTCACCATTTGGTTTAACAACTGTGCCGTTTGTGAAAACAACATTACCAAAAAATCCCTTTTTTTCATAAGGTTCTTCAGGCAATAATATTGGATGTTTACCTCGTTTAAGAATTTTTGACGGATCTTTTAAATCAAGCAAAAGAAGTCTTAATGAATAAGCGCTGTTATCTCCTTTTCCATGAATAATTGTAAGCCATCCGTCTTTTGTTTTAATAGGAGGAGCGCCTCCACCAATTTTATGACTTTCAAGTTTTGAACCATCGGGACGTAAAATACACTTGTTGTTTCCCCAATGTATAAGGTCGGGTGATTCTGCATACCAAATTGAAGGTAGTCCAAATCCCTGATTATGGGGTCTGTGAAGAGCAATATATTTACCATTTACTTTTTCTTCAAAAATTGCTACATCCTTGTTTAAAGGAGGAAATATTATTCCCTTACGTTCTATTGTTTTAAAATCTGTTGTTGTTGCCAACATTGTTGAGTATCCATCTTGTGAAACAACGGTATAATTTATATAATAAACATCACCAATTTTAGATACACGTGCATCTTCAACGCCGTAAGTTTCACTTTCTATACATGGATAAATAAATGGTTTTTCATCAATTTCAAAATTAATTCCATCATCACTTCTCGCAATATGTATATGACTCATTGTTGAAAGATAATCTCTCCCTTTATAAAAAACTCCACGCGTATCTTTTAATTCAACATCGGGGTCGTTTTCTGATATCCTTAATATTTTTGCTGTGCCAACGTTATCCTTAAAATCATAATAAGGAACACAAACATAGCCTTCCTCTTTTATGCAATTTTCGGCAACTCTCATTAATAAAATTATCTGGTTATTGTAAACAGTAGCGCCGGGATTAAATGTACCTAATACATTGTATCCTTCTTTTGAAGGTTTAAGCATTGAAGGCGTAATTACCGGATTATTGGAATAGCGTTTTAACATATTTATTTAAGTTTAATATAATTGATTATCAATATTAATTAAAAATTCAAAGGTAAATAATACCGCTTATTATTCAAAATATCAGATTGTTTAATTATTCCGTTTTTTATTATTATAATCACTTAAAATGACCTTACCGTCATGAAAGTCAAAAATGATGTAGTTTGTTTTAATCTCATACTCTTTAGTCCACTCTTCATCAATTGGATATAATTCCTGATTATATGTTGAAATACGCATAAATATTTCCGGCAATCCATCTTTGTCATAATCCTCAATATTAAATTGATTGGGCTGGCTTCCATCAATTCCATATTCATATCCCCCATCCATTTCAAAAGGGTAATGAATAGTGTCTTTTGTGGAAGATAATTTAATACTCATTTTATAACAACAATGAGCACCTCCCGAATAGCTAAATGATAGATAATCGCTTATTCCATCTCCATCAAAATCTCTATTTTCAAGGTAGTTTTGGCTTTCCTCAACAAATTGTTCTATTTCATTTACAATTGAGTCAGTTGAAACGTTAATTTTTGGTGAATTCTTTTCGCCATTTTGTTTAGAATATTTGCATCCTACTATAGCGAGTAATAGTAAGACAAAAATAGTATGTAGTTTGATTTGTTTCATTGTTGTATTGCGTTTTTATTTTGTCATTATTTAATAAAAAACATTATATATCATTAATAGTGCAGCAATAATAGAAGTTGTAGCAAAAATAATTTTTAGAAATTTAGGTTTAGTTTTCAATGTTAGTTTAGTACCAATAATTGCTCCAATAATTCCACCAATTGCCAATGGAATGGCTAATTTAATATCGAAATGTCCAGAACTCAAATGTCCTAAAAATCCAGATGATGCAGTAACCATAACTAATGCAGTTGATGTCCCTACTGCAATTTTCATTGGAACTCTAATAAGTAATACCATTAAAGGAACCAAAAAAGAACCGCCAGAAATACCAACCATTCCAGAAATAAAGCCTGTAAATAAGACAATTGGGACTACAAAAAATAGGTTTAAAAAATATGTTTCATTATTTGATTGTAATTTTATTATAAATCTGCCTTCAGCCTTCACTTCCTTTCCTAAAGGCTTTAGCATTAAAAAAGCAGCCAATGAAATAAATACAGCAAATACAATTTTCAATATTTTATCATTAAAAATATCAGATAGAAAACCACCTAAAAAAGCCGAAACAATAGTCATAATTCCAATAATTAATACCAATTTCCAACTAATAACTTTATTTTTACCGAAAAAAATAGTTGCAAATAAAGAAGATAACACCAAAATAAATTGTCCTGTTGTTGCTGCTTCATGCATACTTAATCCTGTAAAAGCAAGAGTTACAACATAAAAATTTCCTCCACCTCGACCAGACATAGTCATTATTGCGGCAATTGAAAATACAATCAATGCTAATAGCCAAATATTCATTTCTTACTTATTAAGATGTTTAAATAAATGGCCTGGTAATATTGCTTGCATAAATTCATAATATCCGCCTTCAATTATTTTAATATTTTCATAGCCACTGCTTTTAAGATAAGCAAAAGCAATTGTACTTCTTATTCCACTCGAACAAAATACGCCTATAAATTTATCTTTAGGTAGTTCACTAATTCTTGATGGTAGTTCGTGGAAAGGTATTTCTAAAACAGTAAAATGATGTTTTAGTTGTAATTTTACTGTTTCAACTTCTTCTTTTGCTCTGACATCCAACAGCACAGCGTTTTCTCTTTCAAGAAAGGTTTCAGTATTTATTTTGTGTTGTCCAGTACCAAAATATTTGAAATCCATGCTACTGATTGTTTTTTCTAATTCATTCATAATATTTTCCATTTATAATTATTATGTTATGAGTTCTTTGACATGAACGCAAACGATCAATATGTGGAGCGGTTGGGAGTTGAAAAAATGCACTTTTTTAACCCATATACATAGCAAATTCAATAATTTCAAGTTTTACAACTCACTCAATTGCACTATACATATTATGTGTGCCAATTATGAGCAGAACATACCTATTCCTAAGCTCTATAAAAACTTTAAAAATACAAATAAAGTTTCCAAAAGCAAAAGAGTAAGTTGAAAATCCCAAAGGGTGCAGGTTTCTTATGTGTGGGAGTGAGGTCTTGAAGCATTATCCTGTGTAAATCTCATATTTATTTTCATATTGCCCGCATACCTGTGGAAATGCTTTTACTTTAGTAGTTTAAAAACTACTTTTTATTTATGGAATTCGACAGGAGTCGCGCACCAGCTGGGGGTAATTTTATCAGATGACAATTATATTATATTAAAAATCAGTCTATTTTCAATTTATTGTTAGCAAGTTTTTTCAAAATTTTAAATGATTTAAGTCTTTTTGAAGAAATTAAACCAATTAAACCAATCAAAATAAAACTAACTATTTGAAATCCGATAGAATAAATTATTGAAATTAGTATTGAGTGTCCTTGTTCATAAAAGTAAACGCCGATCGCAACAGAAATAAAAAGCCATATTACAGAAAAAAACACAAATAAGACACCCATTATCCCCAAAATCAAAGCATAAAGTTTAGCATCTTTTTTTACTGCTATAATAATTTCATTTTTTAAATATTTTGCAACTATTTTAAATGGTGTTTTCAATACATTTAGAAATATCTGCATTACTAAATATATAATTTCTTTAAAACTGTTTTTGTCAGAATTATTTTCAGAGTCTGTTTCCTTTTCTGTTTTAGAATCATCAGACTTATTAATTTTATTATTAATTATATCTTCTATTCTATTAAAAATGTCTTTTGATTTCATATTTTCCGTTTAATAAAAATTATAAATGTCAAGTTCTAAATAATGGCTAACGTTTGGCTAAACTGCGTTTTAATGCAGTTTAGGTTATGTTACCAGGCGTATTTATTGTTTTATTAATTTTTTTGCTAATGTTTGTTTATCTGTAATTACTTTTATTATATAAATACCTTTTGGCTGTGAGCTTAAATCTATTTCTGTTTCTTTGCCAGCGTATATTTGTTTTCCATGTAAGTCTATTACTTCTATGTATTGCACATCATGTGTATTTATTGAAATTTTTCCTGTTGTTGGGTTGGGATAAATTATTAATGAATTAGTTTCATTAAAATCAGAAATATCTGATGTGATTGTAAAATTAGCAATGAAAGTGCTGTCTTGAGTTACTATAAATGAATAAATAGTATCTATTGAAACTTCTGTTCCGTTTTCTGTCCAATTCGTAAACATATAACCTATTTCAGGTATTGCTGTTAATGAAACTTTTTCGCCTGGATAGTAATTTCCTGCACCTGTTATATTTCCTGAATTTGCAGGGCTTACATTTGCTGAAATTGTATTTTTAGGACAAGTTGTTTCATTAAAACTTGCTGTGATATCTTTTCCTCCCGACCAATTTAAATTCATATACGTAGTATCATCTACTTGTATACAAATAAGGTTTGAATTGTCAGTTGCATTGAAATAACTGAAATTAGAATTATTTCCATTTTGCATATTTAAACTCATTAGTGAATTATGATTACATTTCAAAAAAGTAAGAGCAGTATTATTTGAAATATCCAAACTTGTTAATGGATTACTATAACAATTCAACATAGTAAGAACAGTATTTACTGAAATATCCAAACTTATTAATGAATTATAGCTACAATCCAGTATAGTAAGAGCAGTATTTGCTGAAACATCCAAACTCGTTAATAAATAACCTGCACATCTCAAAGTAGTAAGAGCAGTATTATTTGAAACATCTAAATTAGTAAATTGATTCCAATCGCAATCTAACACGGAGAGAGCAGTATTTGCTGAAACATCTAAGTTGGTTAATGAATTATGGCTACATGTGAGAGAAGTAAGAGATATATTTGCTGAAACATCTAAACTTGTGAATAGATTATAATGACAAAGCAAAGAAGTAAGAGATGTAAAAGCCTCAATGCCTGTTAAATCTAAAATAGATAAATTGTGTACATCTATTGTTCCAGCATATGCAGTGGCTTCCGTCACCGAAATTTCTCCGTTACTATCTGTGTTTATTGTCACATTATTCAAAAGATAAGTTTTGAAATTTGTATCAGGAATATTAACATTCTGTGCTTTAACAACTATGTTCAAGCCAATAAAGGCTAGTGATAAAAATAAAACTTTTGTTGTTATAAGTTTTTTCATTTTATTAAATTTTGTTGATTATCTTGTAATGAAATTAAATGCTTTTCGCAATGTTTTATTAATTGTATACAACTTATTGATAAAACAAATGTACTAAAAAACTAAATATAAATCCAGAATAAACAAAAAAAGGGAAGTTTTCTCTTTTTGGGCTAAAGCTCATTTAATTTTTGTGCTTTATTTCCTAAGATAAAGCTCGGGGCAAGTGATTCACGAGTCCGTTTGCCTATACATGGAATTTATTGGGGTATAAATGAGCAAGAGCATTACATACATGCATAAAGTACCGGTATTTTACTGTACTATTAGTTTTCGCGAAATTGTTTGTGTGTTTCCTATTATTCTAAGTATATACATTCCTTTAGGAAACTCTGCCAGCGATATTTCTGTTTTGGTGTTTGTAATTTCTTTATTTTTTATCAGCTTGCCCTGTATATTATATATCATTACATTATTTATTGTTGCCTGCGATTGTATAAATATTCTGTTGCTTGCAGGATTGGGATAAACTGTGAACTCATTGATTAAGACTTCATTGATTGAAGAGCCAGAGTAATCAGAAATTTTTGATACACCTGTGCTAGTGGCAACCCAAAGGTCATCCTGTGAATCTATCTCCAAATCCCTAATTACGGGACCTATTAATCCATTTGACACATCAAAATCATGCCATTGTCCACCACTATAAAAAGCGATTCCTCCTTCAGTTACCAGATAATCAACATAAATACCAGCCCATATACATCCTAAAGAATTTATTTCCACATCAACTGTTGGATTCAATGTGTCTGGAGCAGGTAGTATATACATCATTGTATGATTTTCTACAAAAAGATTATTATCATCGAATACTGAAACACCATAAACTGTACCAACCCATTTATTATCGTTTGCATCAACAGCTACAGACCGCACGATGTCGTTTAGTAAGCCCTCATTTTCTGTATATTCTGTAAAGTTTGTTCCATCAAATTTTATAAGCCCACCAAGGCCTGATCCCATCCAAGCGTCACCATTCGAATCAAAATCAATTGATACTATACCTCCAAATGGTAAGCCATCAGACATGTTGTAACTGGTCCAACTTGTTCCATCAAAAATAGTAAGTCCATCATAGTCGCCAAACCAAAGTTCCCCATTTGATTTTTCTTCTATTATTTTTACACGATTATCTCCCAATCCATCTGCAATAGTATACGTAGTCCATGAACTTCCATCGTATTTACTAGCTCCAAAATCGGACCCAACCCATACGTCTCCATTTGTTCTTACACAAATGGAGAAAATAGAGTTGTCTACCAATCCTGAATCCATTGCTACTGTATGAGAAGTCCAGGTGGTACCATCGAATTTTGAGATACCAAATTGCGTTCCAAACCATGCATTGTCTTGTGCATCTACAACAACACAATTTACACTGTTATTAACTAGGCCATCTATAGTGGTATAATTTGTAAATGTTTGAGCTTGGGTTAAACCAATAATTAATAATGATGCTATAAGTATGTATAAGCTTTTCATATTATTGAGTTTTAATTATTTTAATAGATTCTATATAATCGGTATTGTACAATTTTATAAAATAGACTCCTTTGGCGAGAGTAGATGTGTTAAGAACAATGGAGTTTTCATTTTTTGAAATGGATTCTCTCATGAGCAATCTACCATTAATGTCACTAAGTTCAAGTGTTGAATTTTTTTTGAGTTGATGCTCGATAACTATTCTGCTCCCAAAAGGATTTGGGAAACATGAGAATTGATTTTCTACATATTTCTCATCAATACCTGCATAATCGTTATTTGAACCAATAGTAGGGCTTAGTTCTGTAAAACCTCCAATTCCATTTGGAGATCTACCATAAGAACTGTCAGCTGCCTGTACTCCAAAAGACACACTGTCAATAATGGTGCTGTCACCATAAGCAAGTATTAATTCTTCTCCTAAAGAAGACAATCTGAAATTAGCATGATAGCCATTTTGCTGACTATCCTCATCTGCCCATATAACCAAATAGCTGTCGGGAGGTATTATAACATCTGGTAAAGGCCATTTTGTCGGAATACTTGAATTATCACTTAAAAAGAGCCCGCTAGTTGACATATCACTAAGGCTAGGATTATAAAGCTCTATCCAGTCTTCATATTCTCCATTCTGATCTTGTATCATGGTATTGTTTGCCTCCAGTTCATTGATTACCAATTCGCCTGGTTGAATTTGACTTTGAATGGTATAGAATTCATACGCTGCTCTTTCAGGAGAAAATCGTCCGGCAGAATCATTTTCAGCATAAATATAGTATTGGATAGTATTTCCAGAAACGGAAATCATACCCCCAAAAGTACCATCACCACTTGCACCATCATTTAGTAAACCATTGTCAAACATTTCTACTTCCTGAAAAACACCATTAGTACTGAATCGATATGCTAGATATACTGAAGAAGCATTCTGTACCTGAGCCGTAATATAAATGTCATCATATAATAAGACTTGTTCGGGGAAATGTTGAATTGAATCTATATCTGGTGATCCCTGAAAGCCGGGGTATGATAACAAATACTGTTCTCTATTACTCATTAACTCTGTAATACCCGGATAGTCTATCAAATCAGAAACAGTCATGTCAAGATTATCTAGATACATTTGATAAGAATAAAATTTGTTTGTATCATTTTGAACTGAAGAATCAATAATATTTCGAAAAACTATGGCTCTATTTTCATATTCCTGATTTGAAATATTTTCCTCAACAATTGTTCTAATATGTGCAATATACATTCTTCTGAATCGATCATTTTCAAATAGATTTCGTAGCAAGGGTCTTTCGTAAACAGAAAATGAATTGTAGTGTGTTAGCGGATCCAAAGTAAAAGCCTCCTGAATGGTAAAGCCATCATAATAAAATTCGGAAGCGTCAGCTAGTCTGAAACTACCAAAAGACATGTTCATATCCCATAAAATAGGATTAAACCTTCTATTGTCGTCTTGATAAATATAATAATTCTGTGCATAACCAACATAGGAATCAAAATTCACGAAAGTATAATTAAGTGCATGCATCCACAGAGTTCGGTCTACATTTAAAATATGTTGAATATCTTCGGGGTGGTCATTTAAAGTATCAATTAAATTATACAATTGTGTCCAGCCAAAGTCCGATTCCATATCATACAATGAGTAATAATCAGAAGTATCAGTACCTGGAGAATTTCCTAGATTGGCATTTTCACCGTAAAGATCTAAGTTTTCTGGGCTGCATTTAAAAAATGCATTATTACGTGAATCAAAATGTTTTGAAACAAAATCCTTGTTTACAGCTTCGATACTAGTATATAATCCCCAAAGAGTGTCATTGATATATACATTGGCGTAGTTAGCTTGGGATGCAGGCATGTATTTACGAGCAATTTCATAAGTTAAAACTTCGCGCACGAATGAAGGGTCCTGAATAACATTTCCCAGCTTGAGTTTGTCGATGCCCTGATGATTCTGCCCATTTATCATGTAATCTAGCTTAATATTGAAAGGGTTTTTTGTTCTGTTTACACTTACTGAACTATAGCCTTTGTACCTCACCCCAACATTATCATAAAAAACACCATCAATTAGGAGAGAGCACAGAGTTCTTTCTTTAAGACCATCTACATAAAGGCTATCAAGCACATGATCCCAATCTGTTTCATAAAAATAGAGCTTAATTTCGCGTATTGTATCTGTATGATAAAAGTCTGTTTGAGCAAACAGACTTTTACCAGCTAGAATAAGTATAAGAACAAGATATATTCTAAATTTCATATTTATTTAATCAATGAAATACTCTTAGTTGAGACTGCACCATTAATATCAGAAATTCTCATAATATAAATCCCATTTTGCAATTCAGAAAGATTAATACTTGTTGTTAATTTCTGTGATTTTATTATTCTTCCTGTGCAATCAATGATATCAACTGTATAATTTGATCCAGCTATTCCATCTATTGTAAAAACGCCATTTGATGGATTTGGGTATACCGACCATTCTTTCATTTCTAATGATGAAATACTGGTTAGTCCACAAGGATTGTTTAATAAGGTCATGATTCCAGGGTGAGCACATTCGTACCTGAATGCTTTAGGTGGGCCTCCTCCATTGTATTGCCAAACAGTATTTCCAAGAGAATCTACCTCATACATATAAGATTGCGATAGATTTACAAAAGTGTTTCCATTTGACATTCTATCTGATGCTGATTGCCCATCTGCATTATCAAGGCAATTATGTCTCCATGAATAAGAAGTAGGTTCAAATTGCTGTCCTGAGACTAAATCATAATTGTAACCGTTTACTGGAGTTAAAATAGCATCAACAGTTGAGTTGCCACTGCTTCCTTCATTATTAAATACCTGAAGGTAGCCAGCATTAGGTCTTCCATCTTTTAACCAACGCACATCATGAACAGCAGCTGGAACAACCTGTGTGCCTGATGCTCCATAGTTTCCAGGGTTACCCCATCTGTATAAAATATCTCCACCCATTCCAGAATTTCCTCCTAAATGAGTTGCTGCTTCAACTGTTGTTGTACTGTGATCAATAATGTAAATTTCACTTGAATTTCTGCATGAAAAAGCAATTTGATCTAAAGTTGGATTGTAATCAATTCCGTTTACATGAAACCAATCTCCACCACTAGGTGGAGGTCGATCTCCCGATTTAACAACAGGAGGCGGTGGTGCCGTTGCATCAATCATATTTATATCTATAAGTTCTGGGTGATCAGACACTACTCCGTAATTATCTTTAGAGGCGTCATAATCCTGAATCATGTGATCCCAAATATACCATTCCCAAACAACCTGACCTCCAGTTCCATTCTGAGCGATTTCAACAATACTGGTTGGCCATAATTCACTACCATAATCAGATGCTCCTGCTTGTTGTAGTTCAGATGTTGATTTTACATTCCAAGCAGTAATCAAAATATTATCTCCAATTAAAGTAATGTCATGATGTTGACAATAATCTGAAGTTGAATATACAAAGTCCCATACAACATTTCCATTTGCATCACGTTCTTCTATCAAACCACCAATTGCAGCCCCATTTAAAGAGTTGCCACTGTACACAGTTCCTCTTACAATGTTTCCATTATCTTTGAGTTGAACTGTATAGTTACAGTTTCTGGATGTGCTCCATGAATAAGCAATATCTCCATTTTCATCTATCAGATATGCAGTACTTTGATTTTGTTGATTGTAAAGTGCAAATCCGTCAAAACTTTGAGCAGATAGCTGAAAAGTAATGCCTATAATAATAAAACATAGAATGTTGATGTTTTTCATAATTTTTAAATTTAGTTAATTAATAATCAATATTAATAATATAACAAAAAAACGAAAATTTTTATTTTTATAGCTTACGATATTTTGTGAAAATGTTATGAAATTTTATTCGTTTTTAGGTTTAATACCTCAAGGATTACCCTGAGGATTATTTATTATTTGAATTAATAGTTATAATAATACTTGTTAGACATTGTTAATTATTAATTCCTTCGTTTAGGATGCTGTTTTTTTCTATCATAAATTAGAAAGCTCAGAGCTTTGTCTACAAATTCCTTGTAATTAATTTTTTGCTTTTCGGTTAAAAGTGATTTTACTTGTTAAAAATACAGTTTTAATGAATTTTCTTGTTTAGATCTAATAGTTTCTATTTGTTTATTGTGTTGTTTAGCAAGCACCAAAAACAAAGATTGCTGGTTACTATCTAATTCTAATATCTCAATAGATATTAGTCTAAAATAATGGATGCGGAGGAAATTCAGGATGTTTAGGTTGGGGCTATTGAATAGACGGCTATTAATTTTCTTTGAAATCAGTTTGAACTTACTATTTTTTAACAAAGTTAAGCATGCAATAACTTTATGATATTTTGAAAAAAAGTTGAATTATTTAGTTGATAATACTTGAAATTGAGAATATGAATTCCTGAAAAAAAGTTAACTTAAAATTTAATCAACAATAATTTTTTCAATATAGTTTTCATTAATTCTAATTACATACATTCCTTTATTTAAGCTAGATACATCAATATTTAAAAAGTCTGTTTCATTATTTTCTTGTAGTACTAATCTACCATAAAGATCAAATATTTCAACTGTATTTATTAAATTTCCATTAGATGCAATATTCAAAATATTATTTACAGGATTTGGGTAAATGTTAATATCTGATATATCTTCAAGTTCTTCAACAGAAAAAGGTGAATTGCTAGCAGAAATTGTTGGTTCCATTACTCCAAAAGACCCAGTTCCATTTGGATATCTACCAGTTGTGAAATCTGGTATTTGAATATCATATAAAACAGAATCTAAAATATTTTCTGTGGAATAAGATAAATAAATAGCTTCACCCGATTTAGATAATTTAAAATTAGAATGTAAGCCTTCTTGCAAAATATCATTATCTGCCCATATTACCAGATAATCATTAGCCCCTATTATAGTATCAGGGAATGGCCATTTCATTAAATTTGATTTATCGTCTGACAAATAAAGCCCAGATAAATTAAAATCTTCATTTGCATTATTATAAAGCTCTATCCAATCTTCATATTCACCAGCATTATCTGTTATATAACTTTGATTGTTTGCCATAAATTCATTAATTACAATATTGCTAGGTAAAATTTGCTGAATTGTATGAAATTCATATTCTGCTCTTTTTGGAGAAAAAGCCCCAGCTGTTGTATTCTCTGCATAAATATAATATTGAATTAATACCTCTTTAGGAATTGATGCTCCAAAAATACTGTCTCCAGCAATACCATCATTGTGTGCACCATCATCATACATTTTAACTTTATCGAATACATCATAAATTCCATAACGATAAGCAAGAAAACAGCTATCTGGATAATTTATTTTAGCAGAAACCCAAATATTATTTCCAGTAACAACAGTATCAGAAATAATATTGATTGAAGGTTCTCCCTGAAATCCAGAATAGGAGTTTAAATAGCTAGTTCTTCCTTCAACAAAGTCCTGTATGCCGGGATACTGAATCATTCCGCTTGTTCCACCAACTGTTACATCAATATTGAAAACAAAATCATTATAGCTATAAAATTTATTGGAATCGTTTTGCACACTGGTATCAATCAGCATCTGTAATGCTTGTGATCGAGTATAATATTCGCCAGAAACAAAGTTCTCATTTACAATTGTTCTGATATGTGCAAGATACATTCTTTTCTTTGTAGGATCATTTATAATTTTTTTTATCAATGGTCGGGGTGATACAGAATATGTTAATAGTCCACATGGATTAAGATTTTTAGCTTGTGGAATTGATATCCCTCCTGTCATTGCAGATGTTCCTCCATCTGATAAACGAAAACTCCCAATAGACATATTTAAATCCCATAATATAGGATTAAATCTTCCATTTTGGTCCATAAACAAATAATAATTCTGGGCATAGGCTATATAACTATCAAGATTAACCAATGAATAATCAAAAGCAAGCATCCACAATGTTCTATCAACATTCAGTATGTATTCAATACTATCTGTTTGATTATTTAAAATATTGATAAGATTATAAAGTTCTGTCCAACCAGAATCAGATTTTAAAGTGTAATATGGGTAATAAGCAGTAGTATCCGAATTATAATACTGTAAATTTGAATTTGACCCCATAGGATAATCTAATACATCTGGATTACCTTTAAAATATACATTGTCTCTAATTCCAAAATAAGTTTCTGAGAAATTCTTATTTACAGCCTGAACATTATTATATAGACCTAAAAGTGTATCATTTACATAAACATTTGCATAATTTGCATTTGAAGCTGGCATATATTTTCTTGCAATCTCATACGATAATACTTCACGTACAAAGGAAGGATCATGTATAACATTACTTAATTTAAGCTTTTCAATTCCATGATAATCTTGATTTGATATAATATAATCAAGTTTGATATTAAAAGGGTTTTTAATATTTGCTGTATCTACGGAGCTATATCCTTTGTATCTAACACCAACACTATCAAAAGAAACCCCATCAATTTCAAGAGAAGCAAGTAGTCTTTCTTCTTGTCCAGCAATAAATAAACTGTCAAGGATATAATCCCAATTTGGTTGACTGAAATAGATTTTAACTTCTCTTATATAATTGTTATCATAAAAATCACTTTGAGCTTTAATCTTTATACCACTAAAGAAAAGAGTTAAAACTATAATGAATAAAAATAATTTAGACATTTTAGCCTTTATATTTAGACACATATTTTATTTGGTTACAATAAATTTTAAAGATTTTTGACCTGTATTGATTAAGTAAATTCCATTAGAATAATTTTCTAAAGAGATAGATAATTTGTCGTTATTAACAACATAAAACTCATCCATTGTCTGACCTAAAGAATTTAAAATCTTAATTTTATTATTGTCTTGACCAAGATCATTTTCAATTTCAATATTTAAGATTTGGTTTGCAGGGTTTGGATAAATATTGATTTGATTATTAAAACCTGCATTCTTAACTTCAGTAGGAAACTCTAATTTTGAAACTCCATTTCCTGTTGCTATCCAAATAATATCCTGATTATCAATAGCCAGTCTTTTCACCTGATTATCAATTAATCCATCAGTTACAGCATAAGAAACCCATGTTGTACCATCAAACTTTGTTACTGCACCATCGAATAAATAATCTACAAATATTCCAAACCAAATATTACCCTGAGAATCTTCTTCAATATCTCTTACTTGCTCTCCATACAATCCATCAGCAACTGTATAATCAGTAGTCCATATATCACTACTATTAAAAACCGATGCTCCATAGAATGTTCCAACCCATTTATTATCATTGTGATCAACATTTAAAGATGTAATATTGGTATCAATGATATTAGAAGATGCTCCAAAATTTGTAAAATTTGTGCCATCGAATTTTGAAATACCAGCACCAATGGTTCCTATCCATATATTATCCTGTGAATCAAGAGCTATATTTGTCAAAAAATCAATAGATAAACCATCAGCAGTAGTATAGTTTGTAAAGTTTGTTCCATCAAATTTTGATAGTCCAGAATAAGTGGCAAACCAAACATTTCCAAGCGAATCTCCACGAATATCATTTATTCCATCTGCAGGAAGTCCATCTGTACTTGTATAGTTTGTCCATATAGTGCCATCAAATTTATTAGCTCCTAAATCTGTACCAACCCAAATATTATTATTAACGTCAACAGCAATACATGTTGTATAATTATCAGTTAGACCATCTATAGTCGTATAAACAGTCCAATTAACATCATCAAATTTTGCTACTCCAGAACCAGTCGCAAACCATTTATTATTATTATGGTCAATAGCTACACCTCCATTAATATAATTATCTGGCAAACCACTATTAGCAGAGGTATAATTAGTAAATACCTGAGCTGCTAGAAAATTTGAGAGAAATATCAGAAATCCTATTATAATTATTTTTTTCATATTCATCTTTTCTTATTTTAATAGAATTATTTTATGATTTGTTACAGTGCCATTTTCATATATTATTGAAAGATAATAAATTCCAATAGAGTATTTTGACAAATCCATAAAATTAACATTTTCATTCGTCTCTAAAACTTCTCCTATAGAATTTGTTAAAATTACTTTATTTAATTGTGAATTTAAAATATTGATCTCTCCATGGGTTGGATTTGGATAAACTAAAACCTCATTGTTAACCACATGATTTTCATTGATTTCTGTCACAACATCTATGACTATAGTTGAAGTATCACTACCACAACTATTTGTTACAATTAAAGTAATTGTATATGTTCCATCAGCTGAGTATGTATAACTAGGATTTGGCATAGTAGAAGTATTTCCATCACCAAAACTCCAGTTATAAGACGTTGCATTTGTTGAGTTATCAAGCAATGTTACTGTAGAACCAGAAGTACTATAATAAAAATCTGCTATTGGGAATGCTTCTACAGTCATTGTAATTGCATTTGAGTTTGCAGTTGCAGAAACAACGCATGATTCCGAAGAAGTCAAAGTACAGGAAACAACATCACCATCATTAATTGATGATGTAGAATAAGCTGAACCTGTATAAACTAGACTTCCGTTTAAATGCCAATCATAAACTGGAGTGGCACCTTCATTTGTTCCTGTTGCAGTAAATATTACCATATCACCATCACAAATTGAGTTACCAAGGTTAGAGGCTATGGAAACTCCAACAGTTAATGGAGAAGTTACTGAAATAGTTAGATTATTTGAACTGACAGTGCTTGCTGTAGCACATGCAAACGAAGATGTTAATTCACAAGTAACCACATCACCATCATTAAGTGAAGAACTACTATATGTACTACTTGTACCAACTGAGTTACCATTTACAAACCATTCATAAGTTGGTGCACTTCCTTCTCCTGTTACAGTCGGTGTAAAACTAATGTTGTCACCACCACATATTGTAGTTGCAGAACCAACAATTGAAATAGTTGGTGTTACACTTGATGTAACCGTCATCGTTACAGGTGAAGATGTAACCTGAGAAACTGTAGCACAACTAGATGAAGATGTTAATTCACATGTAACAACATCACCATCATTAAGTGAAGAACTACTATATGTACTACTTGTACCAACTGAGCTACCATTTACAAACCACTCATAACTTGGCGTATTACCTTCTCCAGTTACAGTTGGAGTAAAAGTTACATTATCGCCAACACAAATTGTTGTAGTAGATGCAGTAATTGTTATTGTTGGTGTAAGAGAAGTGGTAACTGACACTAATAATGAATTTGACGATGCAGGATTATTACTAGAACAAACCTCTGATGAAGTCAATTCGCAAGTAACAATATCACCATCGGATAAAGCTGAATTTGTATAAATCAAACCTCCTGTTCCAACTGATGTACCATTCAAGTACCATTGATATGTTGGAGATGACCCTTCATTTGTAGGAGTTGCAGTAAATGTAACATTATCACCGGCACATATAGTTGAATTACTAGCAACAATACTAACACTAACAGCAACAGGTGTTTCAATTGTAGCCGTTACTGGAGTTCTGCTACTAATACAATCATCACCAACTTTAACTTCCCAGTCGTAATAAAAATAATAATGCGTTAAATCAGAACTACTTTCAGTAATAGAAACAACACCAGCAACTTCATATGGATATGAAACATTAGCATCATTTCTCCATAAATCAACATTAGAAGTTCCAGAGAGTCCTAATTGATAATCTGTTCCAATAGGGACATCAAAATTAAGTGTAATTCTACTTACTCCCGCAGGAATATTTACTATTGTAGATTGAAGCACTGTACCTCCACTATTTCTAAGTTCAATTTCTCTATCACTTGTTGAATTAGCATTAACCTCTACAGAGACAATTTTCATGTCAACTAGTGCATCAAAAATTAAATATCTAGTATTTGTAGTGTAATTATTACCATTTGCGTCACTATCAGTATTACCAACATAATATATATCAGCACCTGTAACATCTTCTACATAATAAGTAGTAGTTGAGGTTAAGGATGGTGTTGTATATGATACACCAGTATTAACAAGATTACCCCCTGTTGATGCATCGTACCAATCAAGTGTACCAGTACCTGTTGCAGATAATGTAACACTTCCATCATCACATCTTGAGGCATCAATTGTTATAGGTGCGGTTGGAAGCGCAACTGTAATATAATTGGTTTCAGTATAGGTATCGGTGCCTGATGTATTTGTAGCTGTCAATGAAACAGAATAAGTTCCATTAGTAGTATATGTGTGAATAGGATTCTGGTCTGTGGACGTATTTCCATCACCAAAATTCCATGACCATGAATCAACGCCTCCTGTTGATTCATCTGTAAAACTAACGACACCAGTACATGTAGAAGTAACATCCGCACTAAAAGCAGCAGTAGGAGAAACAGTACCAAGTACATTTACAAATACGCTTGCAGTATCAGAACACCCTATGTCAGTATTGGTTATTGTAACAAGATAAGTTGTAGAGACAGTAGGGTTATCATTTGGATTTTGACTTGTAGAGGTAAATCCTGAAGGAATTGACTCCCAGTTATAAGTATAAGTTGGACTTGTTTCTGTAACTGAAATTGCATCTCCACTTAGAGTTACTTGATCTCCAGAATAAATATTTTCTGAAGAAGCATTTGCACTCGCTACTGGTCCTCTAACATAACACTTTGTATACCTGTATGCATGTGTTGATTGTGCAAATGATTTTGTCCAAAGTTGTGTTCCTGTTGAATTCACTTCATAAATATTTCCCATAAAATTATTTACTAGCATATTTCCATTTGGCAATTGTTGTGAATTACCTTCATTATTTGCTGTAAATACACTTGTGAATTGATATGCAGATGAGCTTGGTGTCATCTGACCAGCTGTCATATTATAGTTATATCCATTATAAGGTGGGTTAAATACATCAACTGCTGTTTTACCTCCTGTACCACCATTGTTATTATATCCACAAAGATAATCA
This sequence comes from uncultured Bacteroidales bacterium, assembly GCA_964442075.1. Classification (GTDB taxonomy): domain Bacteria; phylum Bacteroidota; class Bacteroidia; order Bacteroidales; family CAYTAU01; genus CAYTAU01. Next base: position 21,268 of record CAYTWH010000023.1, on the reverse strand, counting down.
GGGTAATTTGGATTATCACTTGAAACCCAATGTGCATCATGTATCGTATTAAATACTGTGCTACCACTAGCATCCCATGATGCAGGATTACCCCATCTATAAAGAAAATCACCACCCATACCAGAATTACCTCCGGCATGTCCAGCAGTTTGTGCTGTTGTTGTACTATGATCAATAATAAATATACAATCCATATAGTGCATACTTATAGCTATTTGATCAAGATTTTCATTATAATCTAATCCATTCATGTGGTATCTGTCAGGCAAAGTACCTCCATAATTTATATCCAATAATTGCGGATTATTAACAATTGATGTAACATAATTATCTTTTGAAGAATTATAATCTTGACATAGGTGATCCCATAAATACCACTCCCAAACTATTGTCCCAGTAGTTGATCCGGTAGGCTTAACTTCAATTATCTTTTCTGCCCAAAATTCGCTAGCTGATGATGAACCTGCTTGAGTTGCTTCTGTAGAAGATCTTTTATCATAAGAAATAATTAGAACATTACCATTTGGCATTGGACATATATCATGATGAGCAGTATAGGTAGAACTATAGTAGGTATAGTCCCAGGCTACTGTTCCATCCCAAGTAACTTTTTGTATGCCACCTGTAAGAGCACCAGCACCCGACCAGCTAGTGTTACCATCAGGCTTGTATGTTCGAACCAAAGTATCACCTGGAATTAGATATGCAGAATAAGCAGATCTTGCAGATGATGAAAAAGTCCATTGATGATAAATAGAAGGAGAATCTGCAGTATCAACTAAATAGGCCTTTGTACCATTTTTTGTAGCATAAAGCGTATAAAGACCCCATTGTTGTGCATAAGATGAAATAGGAAAAGATAATAGTAAAATAATTCCTAATAATAAAGTAGTCTTTAAAAAGTAATTTTTCTTCATAATTATAAATTTTTAGAATTTATTAAAACAAAAATATTTAAATTTAGTGTGAAATAATTACGATATTTTGTAAAAATGTTATGAAATCCGATTAGTATTATAGGCTTAATGTCTTCATTGTTACCCCAATAATTATTTAATGTTAAAATCAATAGTTATAATGATATTTGTTAGACATTGATAAGTATTAATTCCTTCGTTTAGGATGAGATTTTTTTCTATCATAAATTATTAAATTCAGAGCCTTATTTACAAACTCTTTATAATTAACTTGTTGTTCTTTGATTAACAGTGATTTTACTTGTTCAAAATGTTGAAATGTTATAATTATTTTTTGTTTCTCAAATACTTGTATTTCTTTTAGGATGGAATCTTCATTATTCTTGTTATTAGTTTCCAATAAGCTATTGAAATACAATTTTAATGATTCTTCTTGTTTATATTTTATAGATTCCATTTGTTGATTGTGTTGCTTAGTAAGCATTAGAAATGAAGCTTTTTGTTTATTATCTAATTGCAGTACTTCTATAGTCTCTATTTTAAAATCTTTTGGTGGATGTGGAGGAAATTCATGGTGTTTAGGTTTAGTTATGATAAAAAAACTTATCAATCCAATATTTAGTATAAACATAAAAAGTAAAGCCCACTTATAAAATTGTAATTGTTTCATCATTCATAAAGTTTATAGTTAGATGTCAGAGATATTTGGGAAATTATTTCTTCAGAGACTTCTGTATTATTTGTATTGTCTTTTATATAATTATTTAGAAAGTAAACATTTAAGATTATCAAAATTATGGCAGCGACAACAGACATTCTCAGCTTAACCATTGTAATAGTTTTGTTTTTTGCAGAATAGATATTGTTTTTAATCTTTAAATAAAGATCTGAATCCGGCATTGCTCTTTCAATTCCATTCAAACTATCTAATATGGATTTTTCCCATTGTTCTATTTTATTATTTGCATCCATTTTGTTTACTTTTTATTTTAGACAATTCATTATTGATTTTCTTTCGTTGTAATACCAAATATTTAATTTTTCTCTTAGATTTTTTTTAGCTCTCTGTAATAAGGATTCTGTAGCTTTTAATGAAATTTCCATAATATTTGCCACCTCTTGTCTTGGTAGTCCTTCAATAAAACTTAAAATAAAAGCTGTTTTTTGATTATTTGAGAGAGTATCAATAGCATTAAATAGAATCTTTGCTTTTTCCTTATTTTCCAATAATATTCCAGGATGTTCAAAATCGTGTTTATTTATTTCCGTTTCGCTAATTCTAAAAAATGAAAATCGTTTTTTTCTTTTCAAAAAATTAAGAGAAGTATTAACTGTAATTTTATATATCCATGTACTTACTGAAGATTCTCCTTTAAATGTTGCTGCTTTTTGATAAATTTTTATAAAAACATCTTGCATAACTTCTTCTGCATCTTGTTTGTTTTGCAGATAACTGAGTGATGTATTATATATTTTATTGCAGAATGAATTGTACAATATTTGAAACGCTTTCTTATCTCCGTTGGATATAGATTTTAGTATTTCTTTAAAATCATCCACTTATTAATTGTTTTTCATACATGCTTTCAAAAGAGTGTTCTTTATTTTTTTCAACAAAGTTAAGGATTTAATAAGCTTATCGTGTTATGATATTTTGTGAAAATGTTATGAAGTTTTGTTTTTCTTTTATTGTTTTCGGATTACTCTATTGTTTATAAATCTCTAACCATACAAAAAATCATAGAATCTGCATGTCTGCTGTTAGTATTTTGGTGGTCATCGTATCAATATTTTAAAATATTTTTTATGTCTAACTATTTGTATTGACGTTGGTTAATTGGGTTAAACAACATACCCAATTACAGCATTTGCCACAGCTCTTGGTTCCGGTGGTAATGAGAAAATATTTTTTTCGTATTCACTATTATATGGCGAAATATTTAGTGTTTTTCCCTCAACAACAAGTGTGCTGCTACCTCCCGGGTCAAAACCCATTGCTTTTTGCATACCAAATTTCAACATAATATCTGCCATGTCGATATGTGTAGCTCCCACCGATTCACGAATTCTGCCGTTAATTGTAAGTACACTTAGGTTTCCTTTTTTATCAATTCCAACAGCAATTTTTGGTCCTCGCATATCAACAAAGTCTAATCGGGCAGCTTGTGTACTTATAGAAAAAGCTGTTTTCCAACCTTCTTTTTTCATATTAATACAGTTTTTGTTATTATCCACAAGCATTGGTCCTGCCTCAACAGCATGTTTAATATTTTCTAAACCAACAATTTTAATTTCAAGCTCTTTATCAATTTCGTTCCACGTTTTTGGAAACATATTTGCAGGAAACGATAATATCACTCCAACCGGAATTATTTTTACATTTTCGCCTTTTTTGGTTTTAATGATTTCTTTGATAACATTTCCTGCTAATCGCACAATTATTCTGCCATCGCCAAAAATATCTTCCTCATTGTGCATTAGATCATAATAGCATACAGAATTGTTTTTTGGTTTAACAGCATTATAATTATCAGCGGTAAATTTTATTGAAGCAGTATTATCTGATATTACCATTCCTTTTGATGCGCTTACAAGCTTAATATCAATTTTATTGTTATTATAAAAAATAAGAGCAGGTTTATTAAATAATGGAGCACTAATTGTTTTTCCCTTAGATATTAATAATCCCAATGGTGAACCTATATACGATTCTGGCAAACCAAGTTTACCAACAAGTTCGGGGTTAAGAATATAACCGCCATTCCATGCAATTTTAGAAATGCAGTTTGTTTGCTTTTCAAATTCTTTAATAAATGCTGTAACACGTTTTGTGTTGTTGGGACTTGAAACAATTTCAAATTCCCATTTTTTACCGCTAAGCTTATTGGTATTTGCCATTATGCCGTTCCACGGATTTCCGTCCTTATAAACTCCACTCACATATTTGTAATCAACATCAGCTTTTTGTTTTGATGTGTTTTTCATATTATTTAAAACAGTATCTATTGGAGAACCATTGGTTTCGGCATCTTTTCTAATTTCATCAAATACTTTTTGTTCACCATGTTTTTCGCAAAGTTGTTTGAACAAATCACTTTTCAAAGTTAAGTGAAAATCTTTTGCTGTTTGGATAGGAGTAGGGTAAGCCAAGGTAGCCCTAACCCCGGCAGGTATAAATTGAACATACCCACTATCTACAGGAATACCCATAATGTTAGCAGCAATGGGATATGATGCTTTGCCAATATGAAATCTATCAATATCAACAATATCAGTCATAATTGCTGCTTCCCTTCTATTGGAAATAATAAAGCCTCCTTTTTCTTTTACATGCCTTAATTTGCTTAATGCCAATTCTCCTAATTGAGCAAAATGAATTCCAACACACAGTTGTTGTGTTTTAATTACCTTAAGTATTTGATAATCGTAAAGCAGCTTTAATTCAGTATCATTTTTTTTAATAATATAATTAATTATATCATCTGCAGTTGGCCATCGCCCAATAGATTTTTCTTGTGCAAAAACATATATAGGGGCTATATTTTTAAAGTTTTTCTTTAAAATTTTTTCTGTTAACTCTTGTTGAATAGGCAATTTTAATCTTCCCCTAACAGATTGTAATGCAAATAGCTCAAGTTCATATTTCACAAACTTTCCTGGAAAATATGCAATTGGGGCATTGGATTTTAATCTCTTTACAAGAAATGGTCTATCGTCAATTGCAAGATAAGTACTTGAGGTTAATTGTGACAATGCAAGATTCCAGTCGGTAAAAAAGTGTGAACTTTGCTCAATATTTTTTATTATTTCAGGATCTATAATTTTACTATATAAAAGATTGATTAACCCGGTTAGTTCCTGCAAAGTAAAATCATGATAAGGATAGTAGTTTTTGTTTCTGTGCCTGTATGATAATGAATGGTCGTGCCGAACATCAAATTCTCCGTTTTTATAATTAAATATGTTGTCGGCAGCATTATAAAACTCTGATAATTTTGATTCAGGAATTTTGTCTTTGTCAGGATTTGTTTGAACAAGGTTTTTTGTAAATTTTAAAATTATACCTTTTATTTGTTGTTTTTCAACTCTGAAGAAACTTGGATCTATAAGTGATTTTAAATAGATCATAAATGCCAGTCTGCCATATCCGGGCATATATTCTCTATTGTCTGTATTCAGGATAAATTCAAGGTCTTTATTGGTGAATTTAGATATTTTCCTGTATTTTTCTAATTCATTTTTAACAACTTCAATTGATTTATCATTTGGTTGTAATTGAAGATATAATTGTTTAATAACATTTTCGAAATTTATTTTTAAAGAATTAATACTATATCTACTATTAACAGCATAACGATTATGCTTTATTTCATCAATAAACTTATGGGGGAAGAATACTCTTGAGGTAATATCCTGCAAATGTTTTGATGTGATATTAATGCCATCATACTCAATAATTTTTAACCTTTGTTTTTCCGAAAGATGTTCCCCAACAACCTCTGCATAAACATTTTCGGGGTGATATCTGCGACAAAAAATTGGAACTCCTGTTGCTGTTGCTTCAATAATCGGTAATCCTCTGCCTTCTGTTTCGCTTGGCAGAAGTATTAGTGAAGCAATATTATAAAGTTCGGGAATGCCAATAGGTTTTTCAAACTTATTTTTAAATTCTTCACTATCTAATTCACTAAACAAGAAACCCAGAAATATGTTTTTTCTGAATTTATGCGGAATATTATTTATTAATTCGGCAAAACGCCTTATTAATTTTTCAAAATATTCGTATTGACCTTCAGGTATAGGTCCTGTAACAAGTATAGTAAGTTTTAATTTATTTGTTTCGCCAAATTTTTCTGCAAATTCCGGAAAATTTAAAAGTTTCTTAATCAACTTAAATCCAATTTCAATTTTTTTTCTTGAAACAATTCTTGTTGGCTGAAGAAAAACAATATTTTCCGATAAGAAATTATTTAGTGTTTTTGTTTTATTGCCAATTAATATGGGACGAGGGTTTTTACTGCTTACCAGTTTATTTTTTATAACATCTATTACAGAATATCCTATTAAAGTTTCCTGATATCTGCTAAATATTTGTTCAAACTGTAAAAAAGCATTTATTTTTTGTCTTTTGGTTATGCTTGTATATTCTTCAATATTAATTGCTGTCCCAACTTCTGTAACATTTGCAGGATTATGACCATTAATATTAATTAGGTGATCGGTTTGCTGATTATTAATGTTTAGATTTATCCACGACCTTGATTCCCATGGATACAATACCTCAATTTGTGAGAAAAACTCTCCAACATCAGAATTTGTAAAAAAGAAATCACGAGGTCCGGGTTTTAAACTGCGTTCTTTAATATCAACTTTTCTATTTCCACCTTCCCAGTAGAAATCATGATTATTATTAATAACAGGAATTCCCAGATATTCTGAAACCAATACATTTGCTAAAGCTAAAGAAACGTTTCCGGGATTAGAATTTGTATTGATCAAATATAAAAGTCCTATATTATTATCTTCAATATATTTTCCCAGTTTGTTTGCAATTTTTAAAACCTGTTTCCAGTATTTAATAATAAGATTATTATATTCTTTGCTGCCACGTTCTAATTTGGTGAAGAAAAAATCCTGATACAGATCCCAGTCGTCAAAACCTTTTATTTCTTTTATTTCAAATTTTTTTGCATCGGGATGAATTACTTGATTTGCATTAGGATAAAATTTGCCAGCTATATAGTGTAAAGGAATTTCAGGAAAAATTCCACTAATTACTTTTGCATATTTTTCAATTTCCAAAGTAACTCCGTCGATAGAATAATAGAATGTAATAAATGCCAGACCGCCTTTACCTATAAGGTCTTTAAAAGTATTGTACGACGATTTGCACTCAATTGTTGGAATTGGCTTATTTTCTTTAAGCTTATCAATAAAAAGACCAAGGTCGAACCAGGTATTAATTTTTTCCTTGTTCAATTCCTGCATCATTTTCTTTGCTGTCATTCTTCGTTTCATATGTTTGTGTTTAAATCAAGTCATGGACGTTTCATAATCCTAAATTTTTTTGTCTAATATACGAAATTTAATTGATATATTAAGTATTGTCAACGAATAGTTAAGGTAATGTTTATTGCAAACATTATCTGTCTGATAGGCAGGATGTTTTGAGAGGTATAAATTGTTAACACGAAAAATTTCTGGATTTTCTATCGATTATTTTTTTGATTCTATACATTTATTTAGTTTTAATTTAGAAATCCAAACGTATTATAGGATGTTTTAATTTGGTTTAAGGATTATATTTTATTACTTTTATCCTTATTCTTTATTTTATAAGATGCTAAAATCAAAAAATATATTACTTATATTACTTATTTCTGTAATTAATGTATGTGGATTTTCACAAACTACACTTTGGTCTGAAACATTCAGCAATGTTTGTGCAAGCGGATGTGCAACTTATACAGGACCCAATGGTGCATGGAATATGAATGTGTCAACCGGAACAAATTCAGGATCATGTAATATATGGTATGTAAGTTGTGCAGAAGAAGGACATGTGGCTTTAGCTTGTGGAACAGGATGCGGCACACCGGGAAATTCTTCACTTCATGTTGGAGATCAAACATTCTTTTTTGATGGTGGTGCTGCTTATGATGCCTCACAAACTACTAACAGGCGTACAGAATCTCCAAATATTAATACAACAGCTGCAGGAGCAAACACTATTACACTTGCGTTTACATATATTGGATATGGTGAACCTGGCAGGGATAGATGTCAATTACTTTATAGCATTAATGGTGGCGCTGCATGGTTGGTTTTAGAAAACCCTATCCCAGTAGCTGTATGTTGTCCTAGTGGTCCTTGTGGTGGACAATCACAAGGACGTTGGACCGCTCGTTCATATACACTTCCTGCTACATGTAATAATATTACTAATTTTAGAATAGCTTTTAATTGGATTAATGATGCATCAAGTGAAACTGATCCCTCATTTGCTGTTGATTATATTACTTTACAATATACTGCACCAATGCCTGTTACATGGTTGTCTTTTAAAGGATATAATGCAAACAATGTAACTTCTTTGAAATGGGAGACAGCTTCTGAAACAAATAATGATTATTTTGAAGTTCATCAATCTTGTGATGGTCTGGAATTTACAAATGTTGGCAAAGTAAAAGGTGGTGGAAACTCAAATAAATTGAGATCTTATTCTTATTTTTCAAGTTCTTCAGAATCCAAACTTTCATATTATAAGATTAAACAAGTGGACTATAATGGAGATTTTCAGTATTCAAAAACCATTGTTATCAACAATAATGATACGTCTAATTATATTTTTTCTTTGCAAACCAATCTTATTTCCAACTCATTATCTGTAATAATAAATGCTGTTGTTCAAAATTCCTGTTATGTCGAAATCAGCGATATTTCAGGCAAGAAACTTGTTGTTCAGCACATAGATTTGTTAGAAGGAGATTCTTTTTTTAAATATAATGTTTCTTTTTTTAAGCCAGGAATGTATTACATCGTTATAAAAGATGAAAATAATCAGAAAGTTATAGCCAGCAATAAATTTATAAAATTATAAAGTGTATAAAAACTACTTTTTACCCTTCATTTTGATGAAGGGTTTTTTATTTAGTAAATTATAACAATTTTGTAATCATTATTTTTACTTATATGAAATTTGTTGAAAAAATTATAAGCTACTTTGAGAACGAAGGAATTCCATTTATTCATTATTTTGTTGGATTTATTTTTATTGTTTTATTTCGAAATTTTATTGAGCTATATGCAACCAGGCAGGATAATTATCTTATACAAGTACTGTTTTATACCCCTTTTTACTTTGCCCTAGCAGCTTGGTTTATTCTATTATTTCGTTTTTTTATAAAAGAGAGAATAGAAAAAATTGCACGGATTGTGCTTGTTTCTTTTGTTCTTATTATTATACCTCCTGTATTAGACAGTATCATCACATGGGGAGGTCCTGTACGTATGAAATATATTGGAGTTAGTGACTTTAAAAGCATTGTTGAAAAATATTTCACTATCTTATTTTCTTTTAAAAACAACCAACAATCTATTGGTCAACGCGTAGAAATAATTATTACTACAATATTGTCGTTCTTCTACTTTTATTATAAGATTAAAAGCATTTGGAAATCGATACTTTGTGCTTTATCTGTATATACAAGCATTTATATTTTCGGAATTTTCACTTTTCTAGTTAACAGCTTAATTCAATGTTTTAATATTGAAAGTGTTCTAGATATTCTTTTTTTAGCTAAATTCTATTTTCTCATTTCAGTAATATTTCTCATACCGATATTTTATTTTTATAATAAAAAATATTTTAAAGCGCTAATGAAAGATTTAAGGTATGAAAGGTTAATTCATTTTTTTCTTATGTTTTTTTTAGGGTTTATACTTTTTTTTAATTTCAAGAAAGATCCAGATTCTACAATAGCATTTATTAATAGTGAAATTATATATTATTTTATTCTTATTCCTATCTCTATTGTTTTTGCTGCATTATTTACCATAATGATAAACAATATTCAGGATGTAGAAGGAGATAGGATATCAAACATAAACAGACCGTTGGTTTCTGAAAAAATTCCTTTAGTGTCATATAAACGTATTGCTTGGTTAGCTTTAGTTATTTCACTTTTGGCATCACTTTTAGTTAACAGAACATGCTTTATCCTAATTTCTTTGGTAATAGGCAGTTATTATGTTTATTCATGTCCGCCTTTAAGGATTAAAAAAATACCCATACTGTCAAAGTTTATTGTTGGTATCAATTCATTTTTAATGGCATTGATGGGCTATGCGGTATTTGGGGGTCCGGTTTTAACTTTTCCTTCCGAGTACGCATTTTTTATTCTTGTCCCCTTGTCGCTTGCGAGTAATTTTATTGACCTAAAAGACTACGGGGGAGACAAAGCAATGGGTATATTAACTTTGCCGGTAATTTTCGGATTAAGTATTTCAAAAATAATTATCAGTGTTTTTACACTTTTCTCCTATGTAACAATTTACCTTATTATAAAAGATTACCACTTGCCTGTTTATATAGAACTTGCTCCTTTTTTACTTTGTTTGCTTCATATTTATTTCTTAAACAGGAAAAATTATAAGGAAAGACCTGTTTTTGCAATATATCTGAGTGGACTAATTGCTCTTTTAATTATTCTTATCAATCAAATTAGATAAATGAAAATAAATTTTTACGTATTTTTATTATTTTGATTTCCCAAAAACTCTTTTGATCCATTTTGGCAAAACCAAAACACCAATAAATAAATAAGGATAATATGTTACTAATCTCCATAAAATAGCCATAAGAGTAACCAAGCCGAGAGCAGGAATAAATTCTGCCATATAATCGGAGAACACCAATTCAACAATACCGCTTCCTCCTGGAGTTGGTATTATTACCATTAATAACCACATTACCAATTGGCGTGCAAATATTAATAAATTTTCGCCAAACGAAGGAATGGTTTGAGCTATTGAATTGGGCAATCCAAAAATTAAAGCCAGTAAAAGAAAATTTAACACCCAGTATCTTGCTGTCCATGAAAAAAAGGTTGATAAAAAAGCTTTAGCCCAAAATGTGAAAGATCTTTTTTTCAATTCATTTGATGCCAGAATTAGATCATTTCCGGTATTTTCAGCTTTTGTTTTCCATTTTTTAAAAAACCGCAATTTGAATATTTGCACAATTATTTTTTTTATAGCACCCGGATTAATAAATAAGCCGTAGCTCATAAATAATACCCATAAAAATTTTATTGAATATGCAACAACAGCAAACAGAAAATATTTATTTGTTAAATCAATAGAGGCAACAGTATCTGTGCTTCCAATAGTAAAAAGGTCTGAACTTCCTACTGCTAAAACAATAATTGGAAATAATATTATAAAATATAATTCATCTAATAAGGATGTTGCCATTACAACGGCAGTGCTTTTACCAACACTAAGACCTTCTTTGTGTATAAATACAACCGCAACACTTGTTCCGCCAATGGCTCCGGGTGTAATAGCAGATGTAAATTCCCATAGCATAATTATATTGAAACTTTTTCGCCAATTTAATTTTTTTTCTGTTAGTATACGCAACCTGATCATATATCCGAAATCTCTTATAAACATCATGATCAATGACATGAAAATAAATAGCAACATATACCATGAAAAAGTTATAAGAGAAAATGCTTTAGGGTCAAATTCTTTGTATAATAAATACCCAACGACCATTAACCCAAGTAATATGGGGAAAATAATGCGTGTGGGTCTTATTTTTTTTAATATTTTATCAGAACTGTCAGCCATTTTTAATCGGAATAAAATTAATGTTAAAAACACAAAGAGCAAAAGAATTTATTAAGATTGTATATTTAAAGTGGCGTAATTATTCAGTTGTAAAATATTTATTTCAGTATAGACTGTTTCTGGATAGGCTTTACAAAACCAAAATTGCATAGAATCAGTTATGCCGAGCAAATAGGTTTGCATTTTTTATGCAAACCTATTTAGTCGAAGTATAGTTTTTTTTATTTTAATTTTATTTTTACTTTTGCACGAATTATTTTTAAGCATTGGAACTTCTTGATAAATACCAAATCCATTTAAATGAGCTGGTTGAAGGAGTTAATTGCTTTAATTATATTATAGATAAAAAGTTCTTTGAGCATTTTGAAATTACAGAAGTTAATGATGTTGATATTGTTGCAGAAATAAATATTGAAAAAAGGTTTAATATTATAATTTTAAGATTCAAAATATCGGGAAATATTAATGTTTCTTGTGACAGATGTCTTGAAAACTTTAAACTTAATATTGATCATGAAAATGAGGTGTTTGTTAAATTGAGTGATGGTAGTAGTGAAGAGCAATCTGAAAACATGATTTTAATACCAAAAACAGAATCAATTTTGGATATAACACAACATTTGCATGAATTTATTTCATTAAATTTACCACATCAGAAGGTGCATCCGGAAGATAAAGAGGGCAATAGTACTTGTAATAAAAAAATGCTTGAAAAAATTGAAGAGTACAGTATAGGTAATAATGAAAATATTAACGTTTCAATTTGGAATGAATTAAATAAATTAAAAAATGGCACACCCAAAAAGAAAAATTTCTAAACAAAGAAGGAATAAAAGAAGAACGCATTATAAAGCTACAGAGGTAACATTAGCAAAATGTTCAAATTGCGATGCAGTAATACGTTATCACAGAGTTTGTCCCGAATGTGGATTTTACAGGGGAAAACTTGTTATTGAAAAAGACGTAGCTATCTAAATAGAATATTTATGAAAATAGGTATTGATGTTATGGGTGGTGATTATGCTCCTGAAACTATTGTTCTAGGAGCAATAATGGCTGTTAAAATATTAAATGATACAACTATTGTTCTTATTGGAGACAAAAGAAAGATAGAAGATATTATTTCAAGAGAAAATTTTACCGGTAATAATATTGAAATAGTACACGCAAGTCAAGTAATTGAAATGGGAGAACTTCCCGCTAAAGTATTTCCCAAAAAACCTGACTCTAGTATTGCTGTGGGATATAAACTTCTTGAAAAAAAAGAAATACAAGGGTTTTGTGGTGCTGGCAATACCGGGGCAATGATGGTTGGAGCTTTGTATTCTGTAAAACAAATACCGGGAGTTATAAGACCTTGCATAATGACTACTTTGCCTCGAATTAGTGGCAAAGATGCAATATTATTGGATGTTGGAATAAATATTGATTGCAAGCCCGATGTCCTTTATCAGTATGGAATAATTGGTTCGCTTTATGCGCAAGTAGTTAGGAATATAGAAAATCCTAAAGTTGGATTATTAAATATTGGAGAAGAAGAAGAAAAAGGAAACCTGCAAACAAAAGCAACACATTCCTTAATGAAGAATAATAATGAGTTTAATTTTATTGGTAATATTGAAAGCAATTATTTATTTGACGATTCAATTGCGGATGTTATAATATGTGATGGATTTACAGGAAATATAATTCTGAAAATGGCAGAAAACTTTTATTCATTAATGAAACAAAGAGGCCTTGAAAATGATGAATATTTCAACAGATTTAATTTTGAGACTTATGGAGGAATACCAATTTTAGGAATTAATTCAACAGTAATTATCGGACATGGAATTTCTAATGAAATTGCTATAAAAAATATGTTATTACAAACACAAAAAGTTGCAGAAGTTAATTTATCAGAAAAAATAAGAGAAAGATTTAAGTAATGCAAAAACTAAAAGCTAAAATAACAGGAGTTGAAGGATATTTGCCTGACTATATTCTTACAAATGAAGAGTTAAGTAAAATGGTTGACACTAGTGATGAGTGGATCATGACTAGAATTGGTATTAAAGAGAGAAGAATATTAAAAGGAAAAGGAAAAGGCACATCCGATTTAGCAACAGAAGCAGTTAATAATCTTTTGAAAAAAATGAATATCGTTTCGGATGATATTGATCTGGTAATTTGTGCTACCGTTACTCCTGATATGCAATTTCCTGCAACAGCCAATGTAATAAGTGATAAAGTTGGTATTAAAAATGCATGGTCATTTGATATTAATGCCGGTTGCTCGGGGTTTTTATATGCATTGGCAACAGGCGTACAATTTGTTGAAACAGGTAGATATAAAAAAGTATTGATAATTGGTGCAGAAAAAATGTCATCAATTGTTGATTATACCGATAGGGCTACTTGTCCGATTTTTGGTGATGGTGCAGGAGTTGTTATGTTGGAACCAACAACAGAAGAAGAAGGAATAATTGATATGATGTTGCAATCCGATGGAGTTGGTCGTGAATACTTACATCAAAAAGCCGGAGGCTCTGTTAAGCCGTCTTCACATGAAACTATTGATGCCAAAGAACATTTTATTTTTCAAGATGGGCAACATGTTTTTAAATGGGCTGTTTCAAGAATGGCAGATACCTCTGTTGATATTATGAAAAAAAATAATATTACTCCCGAAAACTTAAATTGGTTTGTTCCTCATCAGGCAAATATGAGAATTATTGAAGCCACTGCAAAACGAATGGGAATAAAACGGGAACAGGTGATGATAAATATACAAAAATATGGAAATACTACTTCTGCAACTTTACCCATATGTCTTTGGGAATGGGAAAATAAATTAAAGAAAGGTGATAATATAATTTTAGCTTCTTTTGGTGCAGGTTTTACATGGGGTGCAATTTATATTAAATGGGCTTATGACGGAATGTAATTTTAATAAAATGGAAAATAAAAAAGGGTGTTTTCATATGAAAACACCCTTTTTTATTGTAAAACTGATATTAATTATATGTAATATCAACAACATGTATCATTCCTTCGACAACAGTTAGTCCACCAGTATTTGCAGAATATATTTTTCTATTTGTTTCCGTTGCTGGAGGAGGGTTAACTGAGTGATTCTCAACTCTGTCATATTCAAAATCAACACACATAAATGTAACATTTACATTTCCACCTCTTGCAGGTACAGCAATTGAATAATTACCACTTCCGTCAACAGCTCCCACATAAGTTAGGGTCTTGTAAGGATAGCCTGCTACAGGATTATCAACAAGTTCAGAAGCATCAATTATTGCAATAATTGTTGTTCCCGAAGGAGCGTTTTCAATATCTGTAGATGCATTAGAAACATCTAATTGAGCTTCTACTTTTCCCTTAATTGTTGCAGTTGGTATTGGATCAGGAACAACTTCTTCCTCATCTTTTTTACATGCACTAAATGTTACCATTAAAGCTAAACTTGCTAATGATAATAAAACTAATATTTTTTTCATTGTTTTATATTTTTAATGTTAATAATTTAATTTACTATTAATAATTATTTTTAAAAATGAAACATTAAGAAAATTGCTCCAAATGCATTATCTGTATCAAGTCCCCAGGTGTTTCCTCCGCCTGTTTTTATTGTTTCTTCAATAAGCTCAGTGCCGGTCCATTGTTCTTCCGTAGCTTCTCCGTCGCCTGTTTTAGTTAAGCCAAGACCATAGCCAAATTCTCCACCAACAGACATTTTTGGAGCAAAGAAATATTCAACTCCAATAAAACCACCTACGCCGAAACCAATAGTTTTTCCTGCTTTTCGTTTCATTACTCTACCCGTAGCAGTAAGGTTTGTTCCAAAGTTGGTTGTAGGAGGATTAGTAAAGTCAACAGAATATGGATTTCCATATTCATAATTTGTGTTACCGGAAGTGCATGTAAACATAAATTCACCACCGTAAAACCCCTGAACTCTTCCATGACCTCTTCTAATTTCATAACCCAAGCCTATTGCAATATTTGTATTTGCAACAGTTTCTTTGTCTTCAACTACTACTAAAGGATCAGGAACAGGAATAGAATCTTGCATAATATATTCAAGATTTGTTACTTTTCCGGTTGCATACCTAAACTTAATTCTAATAGCAGAAGCATCATCAAGAAAATACTTAGCATAGATTGTGTTTGCTGCGTCAGTAAAATTAAACTGAGCAGAGTTATTTGCAGTTCCGTTAAAAGTGTTTCCAAAGTAGTTGACAATTGGTATTGCATTTATTCCAAGACCAATATCGCCAGCTTCAGGCAAAATGTTAATGCCACGTTTAGAAACAAATTCACCGTCTCCGTCTTCTTGTGCATTAACGACGCCCTCTTGTGCATTAACAAGCATGAACGTACAAAATGCCAATACTAACAACAATGTAATTTTTTTCATAGTTTATAATAATTTGTTTTTAAATATTTAACATTGTAAAAATACTATTTTTTTTTAATTCCAAATAAAATTTAAATAAAATTTTCTCCTTTTTTGATTTTAACGTCATTAACAATTTGTTTGATATTCTGCTCGTCCTCTTTTTTACAGATTAATAAAGTGTTTTCTGATTCAACAACAATAAAATCATTTAAGCCCTGAATAACAACTAGTTTTTCATTAGGCACATTAATTATACAGTTTTTAGAATCGTACAACATAACATTTTTACCGGAAATGGCATTTTTTGACTTGTCTTTATCAAAATGTTCGTATAATGATCCCCATGTTCCAAGGTCTGACCATCCAAAATCTGAACATAAAACAAAAACATTTTCGGCTTTTTCCATAATGCCAATATCCACAGAAACATTTTTACATTTAGAATATGTTTTTTCTATAAATTCTTCTTCATTTTTTGTATTATATTGAGCTGTGCCTTCTTTAAATAATGAATTTATATCAGGTAAATGAGTGTTAAAAGCTTTGTTTATTGATTTTAATGACCAAATAAATAGTCCTGAATTCCAAAAAAATTCACCGCTATCAAGGAAAAATTTTGCTAATTCAAGATTAGGTTTTTCTGTAAAGGTTTTTACTTTAGTTATGTTTTTTTTACTTTTTATTTCTTTGTTGTTTATTTGAATATAGCCATAACCCGTATCTGGTTTGTGTGGTTTAATTCCAAGAGTTAAAAGGGCATCATTGTTTTTTACAAATTGAAGACCATTATTAATAACATTAATAAATTCGGTTTCTTTTAATATTAAGTGATCAGAGGGGGCAACAACAATATTTGCATCAGGGTTTTTGAGCAATATATGAGAGTTTGCATAGGCAATACATGGTGCTGTATTTCTACGCATTGGCTCAAGTAAAACCTGCTCTTCTTTGAGTTCGGGCAATTGTTCTAACACAATATTTTTGTATTCTTTATTAGTAACAATATAGTAATTTTCATTAGGGCATATTATTTGAAAACGCTCAAAAGTTTGTCTTATAAGAGTTTTTCCTGTACCTAAAATATCAATAAATTGTTTTGGTGTTTTTGTTTTGCTAAGAGGCCAGAATCTGCTACCAATACCACCTGCCATTATCACACAATAAGTGTTTTTATCCATATTACAACTATTTAACCAAGTTCTTTAAAACAAAAATATATAAAAAAATTAAATAAACCTATAATTTTCGAAAAATTAACATATAAACTTATTTGTCGTTAATAATACAGAAATCAACAACTTGCGCGTTATGGTTTACGATATATAATTTACCGTTTACAACATCTTTGCACTTATATCTTTTTCTTATTTTTTCTAAAACTATAAATTGTTTTCCATTGCGTAAGGTAATTTTGTGACCTGCTCCAATATCACCTAATCGTAATTTTTCATCATCATCATAATTTTCCAATATTTTATGTATTTGAGCCTTATAATTGCCTGCAACTCCTTTTTGAGAAAACATTGTCTTTTGTAATACTTCTACTAAGTCACAAGGAAAAACATCATGACTTATAGCTTCTTGTATTAAATTTTTATAAATTAAAATCCATTGTTTGCCGTGTGCCGATACTCTGTTTTTATATTTTTCCCATGCTTTTAAATGTGCAAGTTCATGCAAAAAAGTTAAAAAGAACGCATATTTATTTAAATTTGAATTTATTGTAATTTTATGTCCATTGTTATTGTTAGGTGACATATAATCGCCAAGCTTAGTTGTACGAGGTTTTGTAATTTTAAAAAGTATCTTATGTTTAATAATTTGATTGTAAACATAATCAACCGCGTTTTCAGGCAAGTATTTTGCTAAAAAATTTATGTTCTCTTTTTCATTATTCATTTACATAAATGAATTAATTATTTTTCAAACGCTATATTATTCATTTAATTTGTAATTTTAAAAATTATTTTTGTTTTATGGGCATATTTTTTCATATAGGCAGATATTTTGCATTGATTGCTAAAGTTTTATCAAGACCTGAGAAAGGAAGAGTGTATATAAAACAAATATTTAAAGAAGTTGATGCTTTAGGCTTAAATTCACTTGGAATTGTTGTAATAATTTCTTTTTTTTTGGGTGCTGTTATTACTATTCAAACAGCATATAATTTTGAAAACCCCCTAATCCCCCTGTATCTCATAGGCTTAACGGCTCGTGACTCTATGCTCCTTGAATTTTCTTCTACAATTGTTGGATTAATCCTTGCGGGGAAAGTAGGGTCTAATGTTGCTTCAGAAATTGGCACAATGCGTGTTACAGAACAAATAGATGCACTTGAGATAATGGGCATTAATTCGGCCAGTTATTTGATATTGCCAAAAATTTGCGGCTTGGTATTATTTGCTCCCGTGCTTTTTATTGTCAGTAATTTTGTTGGTATAATAGGAGGCTGGGTTGCAGGTGTTGGAACCGGCGCCGTTACATCTTATGATTTTATTTATGGATTACATTATGCTTTCAATCCTTTTTATATAACATATTCGTTTACCAAGTGCCTAGTATTTGCTTTTATAATTATATCTGTTTCTGCTTATCATGGTTATTATACCATTGGGGGAGCATTAGAAGTTGGTAAGTCGAGTACAAAAGCTGTGGTTTATAGTAGTATTTTGATACTAGTTTTCAATTTAATTATTACTCAAATAATGCTTACATGATAGCCGTTGAAAACATATCAAAATCGTTTGGCGAAAATAATGTGTTAAAGAATATCTCTGCAAAATTTGAACAAGGAAAAGCAAATTTTATTATAGGACAAAGTGGTTCGGGAAAAACAGTATTAATAAAATCGATAGTTGGTTTACACGAAGTTGATGAAGGTAAAATTATGTATGATGACAGGGATTTTACAAATATGAACATTAAAAAGAGAAAAAAAATTAGAAAAGAAATAGGAATGATTTTTCAGGGAGGTGCTTTATTCGATTCTGCAACTATTGAACAAAACATAAAATTCCCCATTGATATGTTTACAAAGCAAACCACAGAGGAAAAACTAGAAAGAGTAAATTTTTGTTTAAAAAAAGTTAATCTGGAAAATGTAAACCATCTTTATCCTGATGAAATTAGTGGGGGGATGAAAAAACGTGTATCTATAGCGAGGGCTATTGCATTAAATCCAAAATATTTGTTTTGTGATGAACCAAATTCCGGACTTGACCCAAAAACTTCCATCGTAATTGATAATTTAATAAAAGAAATAACAGAAGAATTTAATATTACAACAGTAGTAAATTCACATGATATGAATTCTGTTATGCAGATAGGAGACAATATCATGTTTGTATATCAGGGAGAAAAATGGTGGGAAGGGAATAAGGAAGAGATTTTAAAATCAGACAATAAAGAACTCAACGATTTTGTTTTTGCATCAGACCTTTATAAAAAAATCAAAAAATCAATAAGTTGACAACAAGGATAAACAGTTTTTGAATTTAAAAATCATTCCGTAAAACCAATTTCACAACATTTTCAACATGATGTGTGTGGGGGAACATATCAACAGGTTGTACTTTTTCTACTTTATATTTTTCATCAAGCAAGGACAGATCTCTTGCCTGTGTTGCAGGATTACAGCTTACATAAACTATTTTTTTTGGACTTATTTCCAGAATAGATGAAATAACATCTTTGTGCATCCCAACACGGGGCGGGTCGGTAATGATAATATCAGGCTTGCCGTTTGCCTTGGTAAAATCATTATTTAATAAATCTTTAATATCGCCTGCAAAAAATAATGTATTTGTGATATTGTTAAGTTTAGAGTTTTCTTTAGCATTAATAATTGCATCTTCAATATATTCAATCCCAATTACTTTTGAACATTTGTTAGCTACAAAATTTGCAATGGTTCCTGTTCCTGTATAAAGATCATAAACAATATCATTGTTCTTAAATTCTGCAAAATCTTCTACAATTTTATATAATTGATATGCCTGTTCGGAATTTGTTTGATAAAATGATTTAGCACTAATTTTAAATTGCAAATTCCCCATTTTTTCAATAATGTAATCTTTTCCTTTATAAAGTTTGATTTCAAGTCCCTTAAACGTTTCATTTTTTTTTGGATTTATTACATACATCAATGCAGTTATCTCAGGAAATTTTTCATGCAAATGATTTAATAAAGCCTCTTGTTTTTCTTTGTCGGAATGATGAAAAGATATTATAACCATTACATTTCTGGTAGTGCTTGTACGAATTATTAAATTTCTTAAATATCCGTCATGATCTCTGATATCATAAAAATCATAATTGTTTTTTGATGCAAATTCTTTTACAGCCAGCCTGATATCATTTGAGGGTGAAGCTTGCAGGTAGCAATTTTTAATATCCAGTATTTTATCGAACTTTTTTGGAATATGAAATCCCAGAGCATTCATATCTTTGATATCATTTTCAGAGTCTATTTCATCTTTTGTAAGCCAGCGTTTGTTCGAGAAAGTGTATTCCAGTTTATTTCTGTAATGCAATGTATTTTTAGAAGGCATAATTGGTAAAAATTCCGGTAATTCAATTTTTCCCAGTCTCTCAAGGTTATCTTTTACCTGTTGATGTTTATAAAACAATTGTTTTTCGTAAGGAAGCATTTGCCATTTACACCCTCCGCAAACTCCAAAATGCTCACATGCGGGCTTTATTCTTTCATCAGAAAATTTATGGAATTGTACAACATAACCCTCCATATAATTTTTCTTTTTTCTGTTGATCTGAACATCAACAATATCTCCTGGAATTGCATTTGGAATAAAAACAACAATATCGTTATATTTTGCAATAGCTTTACCTTCTGAACCAATATCGGTAATTGTAAGATTTTCCAGCTTTGGATGTTTTCCTCTTCGTTTGCTCAATTTATTAAAATTTAAATAGTTTTTGCAGACATTAAATAGGTGGCAAAAATAGAAAAACAATATAAGAGATTGTTTAAAAACATCAATTTTTAAACGAATTTATAAAATAATAGTGGAGGATTATTTATTCAATACAATTTTCTTTACAAATGAGCCATCATCTGTTTTAATTCTGATGAAATAAGCCCCTTGATTATATTTTTCAAAATCTATTTCAATTTTATTTATATCAATATTATATTTTTCATAAATAATTTTTCCTTGTAAGTTAAACACCTCTACGAAATTGATTTTAGAATCAGACTTTATATTAATAATTGGCAGAGTACTAGTTTTTTTATATTCGTTCAGAGAAAGCTTTTCGTAATTTTTTTTGTCCTTATCATTATTGTTTTTTAAAACAACCTCTCCATAAAGAACAACACTTAAAACAACAAGAATACTTGTAATTATATTAAATTTCATAAGTTTATTGTATAGTTTGTTTTAATTAGACGCAAAGAAAGTGAAAAAGGTGACATAAGAATATGTTTTTTTAAAAAGTCAATATTTTTTTGCAATTGTGAAAAGATATTTTACTTTTGTGCCTCCTTAAAAAAAGGAAATATTTTTCGGGGTATAGCGTAGCACGGTTAGCGCGCCTGCTTTGGGAGCAGGAGGTCGCAAGTTCGAATCTTGCTACCCCGACA
>CAYTWH010000022.1:0-59903 GCA_964442075.1 uncultured Bacteroidales bacterium | reverse complement strand
ACTGGACAAAACCAATCGATGCACCGACTTGGTTTAAACCATCTGGAAATTCAGTTAGGTTTGGTGGCAATAGTGATTTTGACCAAGGTGCGAGATATTTTAAAGATACATTGACGGGTGTTTGTTTCATTTATGAAATTCAATTGTAATACATGACAATCGTAGAAATAATAATAGCATTGACTATTCATCTCATTTTACCTTTGGTTGGACTTTTTTATTTCATCCGATTGAGAGCTGCAATTAAAAAGGAAGAAATTCAAAATGCACCCCGCTACCGCACCCCGCTACCGCACGCTTTGTAGCGTGTGGTGTGTAAAGCAGGATGCAAGTTGCAACCCCTACTGGAGCGGACATGTTGTCCGTTCTTATTTGAAGCCCCGCTACCGCAACCGTATGCAATATTTACTATACTTATTAAAACTATTTTGGGAAACCCTAAAAACTCACAGCTTTAAAATCAAAATTTAGCTTTGTTTTAAACTCGTTTATTTGAATTAACTTTTTCTTAACAGTGTTAATTTCAAGTTCTGTAAGATTATTAATATCAACAAGATTGTTTGCTTCTTTATTTTGGGTAATTCTATTACTTTGGTGTTTATATCGCATAAGCATTAAATATGAAAAAAGCTGAAACAGTTTGTTATGCTCGTCTTTGTTAATATAATTGTTTTTAAGCAGGTCGTCTAATCGTTGTATAGTATTTGTTCTAATTATATTATGTTTTAATGCGTAAACTCTTATAAGGCCTGTAACAGGAAAAATAACTTTTTTAATATCAAATGTATTATTACTTTTAGATAAAATGTTTACAGGAACAATTGAGTTTATAATATTTTCTGCAAGGTGATAGAAGAAAACATCTCTGCTATTTATCAAATTAAAATAATGTGTTCTTAATTGGTCAACAATTTTATTGTTGCCATAAACAGCGCGGATATCAAAAAATATACTAATATCAATAATGCTTTGTGGGTTTGGGGTATTTATCCATGCAGTAAAATACTTTTTCCATACAGTAAGTGTTTGACAATACTTTGGATTTTTAGCCATTATGTTGCCCAAACAGAATTTGTAACCCAAATCGTTGAGCCAATTGCATACTTTATTTCCTAAATCATTAAAATACTGTTTATATTGTTCGTTGTTTGTATCGTCGATATATATTATTGCGTTATCCTGATCGGTATCGAGTGTAGATTCTTCTCTGCCTTCGCTTCCCATAACAACAAAAGCAAAATCAACAGGGGCTTCGCCAATTTCTTTAATAGCAAATGATATAAGTTTTTTAATAATAGCATCAGATATCGATGCATTTATTTTACTAATATTGTTGCTGTTGGCACCTGCCTCTATTAGCGATTTTATAACATCGGGCAATCTTTTGCTATGTTCAATAAGTTCAATAATATTTGTCGATACGTTTATTCTGCGCAAGTGATAAACCGAAGAATACTGTATTACTTGTAAAAGTTCTTCGTTATTAATAATTCCTGTTATTTTATTTTCATTATCGGTAACAGCCAAATGGCTAATGTTGGTTTCTTGCATTATAACAATTGCTTCAAACAATAATGATTTTTCAGATATTGTAATAATAGGGGAGCTCATGATTTTATATAAGGGCTCGTTATAATCTAATTGTTTTGCAACTACTCTTGTTTTAATATCAGAATCGGAAATTATTCCTATCATATTATTTTCGCTGTCGCTTACAAGTATTGTTTTGCTAATGTTTGAAGTCATTATTTTAGATGCTTCAAAAATGCTTGTATTATGATTTACTGATAGTATTGAGCTTTGAAAATGTTTAACAGCTTGGTTAAAGTATAAAAGAGAAGTTTGTAATTCGGTAATTATTTTCTCTCGCTTTTCTTCAAAACTCTTTTGCTCTGTAATATCTTCAATTACTCCATCACAATAAATAAACTCTCCCAATTCGTTTTTTGCCAAAACCGCCGATACTGCTATTGTTGATATTTCACCACCGCTTTTATTTAAGCGTATAATTTTATTCTTAATCCTCTTGTTCTTAAAAAGCTCTATCATAAACTCCGACCTGTCTTTTTTGTTATGGAACAAATCAAGAATACTTATCATAAATAGTTCTTTTTCTGTTTTAAATCCCAATATCTCAAGACTTGAGTTATTGGTTTCAATAAATTTACCGTTTCTGCCCAATGTGGTTCTAAATAATCCAATGTTTATGTTGTCGGTAAGGTATTTGAATCTGTTTGTGCTTTCAATTTCATTTTCATTGTCTGTTATCTCTTTTATCTTTATTACGTAAGCTGTTTGATTTAGGATAAATGTTTTTGAAACTTTTAAACTTACGTCAATATTCTCACCATCTTTTTTTATTAATTGAGTGTTAAATTGATTTGCAATTAATTCGTTATCACTAACGTTGTTGAAAAACCTTATACCTTCTGTTCCGCTTCTTTCAGTTTCTGTAAGCAGATTTAAAAAGTATTTTTTGTGTAATTCTTCACCTTTGTAGTTTAAAATATTCTGAACTATTTTGTTTGAATATATAATATCGCCGTTAATTATCATTAGTATTCCTTCATTGGTTGTTTCAACCAACTTCTTATACTGTTCTCTCGATTTCAGCAATTCGGTTTCTGCCGTTTGTCGTTTCTTTTCAATTCTAAGACTCTGAAATGCAATTACAAGTAATAGTATAATTATTATTCCAATAATTATCAGCGATATTTTAATTACTCGCTTTTCCATACTTGCTATTTCAAGTTTAACATCTTCAATGTATATTCCTGTTCCTATTATCCAGCCCCAGGGTTCAAACTTTTTTACAAAAGAAAATTTAGGTACAATACGAGTAGAATCATCTTTCCATTGCCACATATAATCAACATAGCCTTCTGTTTCTTTTTCAACAGCTTTTACAAATTCTACAAATAGCTTTTTGCCGGTAGGGTCGGCATATTCCGATAGATTAGTATTGTCAAGGTCGCTTCTGTATGGATGCATTATCATTGTAGGTTCCATGTCTGTTATCCAGAAATAGTCTTTCCCTTCCTTACCGTATCTTAAATATTCAATTCGTGATATTGCTTTTGCCTGAGCTTCTTCTCTGGTTAATATGCTATCTTGTTCTTCTTTATGATATTTTGCCAAAACACTCCACGAGGTATTGGTTAATTCCTTAATCATTTCATGCTTTTTGTCTAATATATTATCTTCAAAATCGGGTATGATAATTGAAAATATTGAAATGATAAATAAAACCATAGCCAGCAGGCTTGGAAGTATTATGTTGACAAAGAATTTTATTGTGCTTTTTTTCATGTTTTAATGTTTTTTGACCCCTAAATCCCCTAAAGGGGACTTTTGATTTTTGGTTTATATTTTGTCGTTTATTTAATCTTTATTTTTTTGTTAACCTGTCTGAATAAGTTCAAGTTCAAATGTGTTTGTATCAAAGACTGCTATACCACTTTTACGTTCCGATTTTGCTACACATGGTATAGATATCCAGCATGCTTCGTTTTTAATTTTGTATTTTCCAAAACTATAAATTTTAAGCTTGGATGAATATGCTATACACGCTCCATGATAGTGAGCATGACCGGACATGCTAATATTGCATTTATGTTCTTTTATAAATTGAAAATGTGGTTTTAAATGCTTTGCCTTTGCAGGATATTTTATTGCAGAGCCTGACAGATCGGGGTAATTAAAATGAGAAAAGAAGAAATTTATGCCATCATACTCTTTTACCTCAAACTCTTTAAATTCCGAAAGTATTGCTTTATCGCTATTGTCAAGATTATTGGGTAAGTCATTTGAATAATCCCATATCTTATTTTTACTTAAGGCAATTCTTTTTTCATTGTTATACCAATTTGGTTTGTAATCAAATAGTATTGTATACTTAGGTGTTTGCTTTAATGCAAATAACTCATGATTTCCAAGTATAATTGTATCACATTTCTCTTTTACAAGGCTTAAACATTTTTTAGCATTTCTTGTGTTTTCATATTTTTGATAAAAGGGTGCAGAAAAACCAACAATATCTCCAAGGCAAACTATTTTATCTATTTTAAGATTATTAAATAAATTAAAAGCTTGTTCTAAACTTTCTATATCTTCGTGTATGTCTGATATTAAACCTATTCTCATTTATGCTTATCTTATATTTTTATAAAATTAAAACAAAAAAAACAATATTGCTTATTTATATCTTATGTTTTTTAAATATTTTGTAAAAAAACAAGTGGGTAGCTCAAAACAGTTCTGAGATATAAATGGTTTATTTGCTCTCTTACAACAAGTTTTTATATATTTGCGATGTTTGCAAAACACAAACATTAAAGCATGAAACAGTTAAGACACATAACAATAGCATTAGTAATAATATTTAATTTTTCATCTTTAATATATAATCCTGTTACTGGGCAAAACATCGATTCCTTAAAACAAGTAATAAAAGCAAGCAAAATCGATAGCACTAAAATTAAGCTGTATATTGAAATAGGTGATTATTATTATTTTGGAACAATAAACGATACAGCACTAATTTATTATGAAAAAGCCATAAATCTATCTGATGAAAACCTCAAGTCCTCACATTCACCTGCAAATGTTTTTTTTAATCTTAAAGCCACCGCGCTTCGTTATAGTGGCATTACTTATTCGGCTCAGGGTAATTATGACAAGGCAATAGAATTTTTTTCTAAATCATTAAAGATAAAGGAAAAATTAAACGATAAAAAAGGTATGTCTGCTTCTTATAACAATATAGGCAGTATGTACTACAGAAAAGGACTTTATAAAAAGGCAATAGAATATTATCTTAAATCATTAGAAATAAAAGAAGAACTAGGCGATAAAAAAGGGATGTCTGCATCCTACAACAACATAGGGCTTGTTTATGGAAATCAAGGAATTTACGATAAAGCAATAGAATATCATCTTAAAGCATTAAAAATAAATGAAGAAATTGGCAATAAAATAGGAATTTCATATGCTTATGGTAATCTCGGTAATGTTAACTATTCTCAAAAACTCTACGATAAGGCAATATCGTATTATCTTAAATCATTAAAGATAAAAGAAGAACTGGGAGATAAAATAGGAATGTCAAACTCTTATGGCAATATTGGTAATGTTTATGCTGAACAAAAGCTTTATAACAAATCTATAGAATTTTATCTAAAAACATTAAAAATAAAAGAAGAACTGGGCGATAAACATGGTATAGCAGTGGCTTATGTTAATATAGCTGCGCTACACATGGATATTGTTCGTGCTGAAAACACAGGAGCAAAAAGAAAAAGTCACTTGCAACAAGCATTGGAGTATGGAAATAAAGCTTATGATTTGGCCTTGGAGGTACATGCTTTACCTCTGTTAAATGATGCATCTGAACATTTAAGAGAGACATACAGAGAATTGGGAAATTATGCTGAAGCTATAGAATATGGCGACGTATACATTGCTACACAAGACAGTATGTTTAACACGGAAAAAACAAAAGCACTTGCAGAAATGCAAACAAAATATGAAGCTGACAAAAAACAACTTGAAATAGAAAAACTGGAAAATCAAAAACAATTAGACCAAAAAGCTATTGAAATAAAAAATGCAGAAAACAAGAAACAGCAAATTATTATTTTCTTTATGCTGGCATGTTTTGTTATTGTTTTAGTTTTTTCAATAATAATCCTGCGTATGTTCAGGCATAAAAAGATAGCCAACATCCTACTTGCAGAACAAAAAGCAGAAATAGAAACACAACGGGATACTGTAATTAGTCAAAAAGATAGAATAGAAGAAATTCACCAAGAACTAACTGATAGTATTTTTTATGCAAAACATATTCAACAGGCTGTACTACCTTCAAATAAATTTATGAATGAATTGTTATCGGAGTATTTTGTTTATTTTAAACCATTAAGCATAGTGAGTGGTGATTTCTATTGGACAACAAAAATTGACAATATGGTAATTTTTACCGTTGCTGATTGCACAGGGCATGGTGTTCCGGGAGCTTTTATGAGTATGTTGGGTATATCGTTTTTAAACGAAATTGTAATAAGATCTGAAATAACTCAGTCTAACCAAGTATTAAACAAATTAAGGGATAATGTAATAAGTGCTTTGAACCAAAAAGGTGTGCAGGGCGAATCTACTGACGGCATGGATATATCGTTCTGTGTACTTAACAAGGAAACGAATATATTGCAATGGTCAGGAGCTAATAATCCATTATATCTTGTGCGAAATGGTGAGTTAATTGAATTTAGATCCGATAAAATGCCAATATCTATTCATAGAAGAATGGACCCTTATAAAAACCATGAAATTCAGTTGCAAAAAAATGATGTAATATATCTGTTTACTGATGGCTTCCCTGACCAGTTTGGTGGAGATAAAGGAAGGAAGTTCAAATACAAACCTTTTAAAGAGCTATTGATTAATATTTCAGGCAAAGCAATGGACGAACAAAGTGAAATTTTAAATACAACATTAAATAAGTGGAAAGGTAATCATGCTCAAATAGATGATATTACAATAATGGGAGTGAGGATTTGATTCTAATTAATAATAAACAAATGAAAATAATAGTATTAGGAGCAGGCTTGGTTGGCGGACCAATGGCAATTGACCTTGCAAAAGACAAAAATCTTGATGTTAGCATTGCAGATATCAGTAAAAAGAACCTTGATCGTTTAACAAAGTATGATATTGAAACCATAGAAGCAGACCTTTCTATAGAAAAAAATGTTACTGAACTTGTATCCGCTTGCAATTATGTGATAAATGCTGTTCCCGGTTTTATGGGCTACAAAACCCTTGAAACAATAATAAAGGCAAAAAAAGATGTGGTAGATATTGCATTTTTCCCCGAAGACCCTTTTGAATTAGATAAACTTGCAAAAGAAAATAATGTAACAGCAATTATGGATTGTGGTGTTGCTCCCGGTATGTGTAATATCATTACGGGATATGTACATCATATATTAGATAAAACAGTATCTGCAATAACTTATGTAGGAGGCTTACCTGAAGTTCGTGAATATCCTTTTGAATATAAAGCAGTTTTTTCTCCAATAGATGTAATTGAAGAATATACCAGGCCCGCCAGAATTGTTGAAAACGGCAAAATGGTTATTAAGCCTGCATTATCGGAGCCTGAGCTTATTGATTTTCCAAATATTGGAACTCTTGAAGCATTTAATAGTGATGGAATTCGCTCACTGGCAACTACAATTAAAGCTGATAACATAAAAGAGAAGACCCTTCGCTATCCCGGACATATTAAAATAATGGAAATATTTCGTGAAACAGGCTTTTTCAGTAATGAAGAAATTGAAGTTAAGGGAAATAAAATTAAACCTATAGACCTTACTGCAAAATTGTTATTTCCAAAATGGGAATTGAAAAATAATGAAGTTGATATAACTGTAATGAAAGTAATAGTAGAAGGGGAGAAGAATGATGAAAAATTACGCTATACATACGATCTGTATGATAAATATGATGCAGAAACAAATATTCATAGTATGGCAAGAACAACTGGTTATACGGCAACATCGGCAATACGCATGTTGATTAAAGGACTTTATTCACGCAAAGGTATTTCGGTGCCGGAATTTATTGGAGAACACCCTGAATGCGTTAAATTTCTTTTTGAACAATTAGCCGAAAGAAATGTAGTTTATAAAGAAACTATTGAGCATATTTAAAAATACAGGCAACCGGTAACAATACATGTTTCAAAAATTTAAAATATACATACTTCTTACTTTCTCCATGCTTATATGGGGGATGTCATTTATTTTGCTTGAAATTGTTTTCAATTATTTTACTCCTGTTACAACAGTAGTAATAAGAATAATGATAGCTTCAATATTTATGTTTAGCTTGTCTTTAATATTAAAAAAGCTACAGAAAATTGAAAAAAAAGACATAAAAATATTTATGTTGTTTGCGCTTATCGACCCTTTTATTTACTTTATTTGTGAAAGTTATGGATTACAGTTAACATCACCAACAACAACAGCTGTAATTATTGCTACAATTCCTTTATTTGCCCCTTTATCTGCAATAATATTTTTGAAAGAAAACATTTCATTGATAAATATTGCAGGTATCATTGTTTCCTTTGTAGGTGTACTATTTGTTATAATTACCAAAAATTTTGAACTTTCTGTTGACCCTTTTGGTTTATTATTTTTGTCAGTAGCAGTGATTTGTGCGGTACTTTACAACTTTTTTCTACGTAAACTGGCACAAAAATATAATGTGTATACAATTATCACTGTTCAAAATATTATAAGCTTTATATATTTTCTTCCTTTTTTATTTGTTTATGGAATTGATGAGATTATTCATGTAAACTATGATATAAAGTTAATATCAAGCTTAATTATTTTATCGGTTTTTGCTTCTTCGCTTGCTTTTATTTTCTATGCTGATAGTATTAAAAAAATTGGCATTACAAAAACAAATGTATTTACTAACATGATACCTGTATTTACAGCTATATTCTCCTATTTTATATTAAATGAGCTAATTAATTTGAATAAAATATTTGGTATTATATTGGTAATTTTAGGATTATTTATATCACAAATAATAAAAAAGAAATAGTTTTTGTATTTTTGTGTTTTAAAAATTTGTTATGATTATGAAAAAATTACTATTAATTGTTTTAATTCTCTTTTCTCTTAACAGCATATTTGCACAAAACGATTCATTATTTCTTGATAGTTGTAATACTTGTAAAAATGAAATAGGTATTAACCTTGCACCGGCAGCATCGGTATTTATGACTGGTGGTGGATTGTTTTATAATTATGCCTTAACTTATAAAAGAATGGTCAAGAATGGTGCACTCAGATTTAGGTTGAGTTATACTCCCAGTTATTCGTATCATTACTATTCTCCTTACGCCCCCAATACTTTTGTTATTGAAAAAGATGATTCTATAACTACTTCATATAGTCAGGAGCTTAATCCAAAATGCTATGGTTTACATATTGGTTATGAAAAGCACAGACAGGGAAGATGGACAAAAGATTTTTATGGTATTGATTTGACATTTAATATAAATACTATTGACTATTCATCAGTTATTTATACTCAAACTGAGGACACAATGATATTTGATGAAAATTCCAGAGATAATGCTGAAACAATATTGTACAGAATAGGAGTTAATTTATTCTATGGATGGAAAATCCCAATTTCCAACCAATTTCTTTTAAGTATTCAGTTTGGTGCTAATTTCGGTTATTACTTTGGCGAATTTGCATATCCTGATGAAGATTATATGTTTGTTAAAAGGCATACAGAAAGTTTTGATTTAAGTAAGTACTTTATTAATGACCTTTCGCTGGCAATAAAGTTTTAATTCTAAGCCAATGCTAAATCAAAAATTTAAGGAATATAATATAATCTTAGCTTCCAAATCGCCACGCCGCAAGAATTTACTTAACGAACTTAATATTGATTTTAAGATTAATTTCAAGAATAATATTGAAGAAAAATACCCCGACAATATAAATAATGAAGAAATTGCTGTTTTTCTGGCTGAACTCAAAGCCAATGCTTTTATTACCGATTTAAGCAATAAAGACATTATTATAACTGCCGACACTATTGTTTTGTTAAATGATAATGTAATGAACAAACCAAAAGACAAAAACGATGCAATTGAAATGCTTACCAATATATCAGGCAAAAAACACAGGGTTATTACAGGCGTTTGTATAATATCTAAAGAGAAAAAGGTTTCTTTTTCTGCTAAAACAGATGTGTATTTTAGAAAACTAAGCAATAATGAAATTGTTTATTATGTAGAAAAATACAAACCCTATGATAAAGCAGGAGCTTATGGAATTCAGGAATGGATAGGGTATATTGGAGTTGAAAAAATTGAAGGTTCGTATTTTAATGTAATGGGACTACCTGTTCAAAAACTGTATGATGAATTAATGTTGTTTTAAAACAATATAATTCTTAAAGCTGCCCAAAGATCTGCCTCCCAAAATAGTATTTTCAATAAATGATACTAATTTATACTTTAGCTTATCGTGTTTATGTTTTTCTTTGTTGGCTTCTGCTTTTGAGGTATAATTTAATTTATCTTTCCAGTTAAAATTTTCAATTACAGCTTTCATCACGGCAGGATGGGAATCCTTAAAAACAGGCAATTTATTTAATGCACCGTAATTAAAATCATAATGCCCTTTTGCTTCCAATTTTTGCACTTCTTCAGCCCCTTTGTGGATTATATCTAAAGCTTTGCGTTTTTTGCCCATTAAATGCGGCGGGCGAACCCATCCGTAGTGATAAACACAGGCATCAAGCGGTTTTACTTTAAGCTTAAAGGTATTGTTTTGCCGGCGATAGTTAATTTCGTCAAAATCAGGAATTCGCCTAAACGATTGTGCCGATTCCCACGAATGAATTTCCGGATTGTTACGAATTATTCTTATCTCATTTTTATACCATACATGTGAGTTATGATAATGATTGTAATCGCCCCAAAAATGCTTGTATTTGAATAATAATCCTTCAACTTCTTTATCGTTTAATAGTTCTTTACAACGATTTTTTATTACCGGTAAATATTTTTCATGAATAAGTTCATCGGCTTGCAGATAAAATAACCAGTCACCTGTACAATGTTTTTTTGCAATATCAGTTTGGTGGGCATTTTCCATACCATTAGGATATTTTTCAATATCCCAGACAGTATCAATTATTTTAATTTTCGGACTATCTATACTCTCAATAAGTCTTTTGGAATTATCATCAGCATCACAATCTCCAATGGCTACAATAAATTCATCAACAATGGGGAGTATTGAAAGGATTGCTTCTCTCCACGGATAATATAGTTTATCCGCATTCTTTGCCATAGTAAAACCACTAATTTTCATTATTCAGCAAACATTTGTAAATCCTGAAGTTTTTTATAATGACCATTAAGTTTTAATAGTTCCTTATGTTTTCCTTTTTCAACAATTTCACCTTCATGTAAAACACAGATCATATCTGCTTTTATAATTGTTGACAGTCTGTGTGCTACAACAAGAGATGTTCTGTTTTGCATTAAGTTATTTAAAGCTTCCTGTACAATTTTTTCCGATTTTGTGTCAAGTGATGATGTAGCTTCATCTAAGATCATTATTGGTGGGTTTTTAAACACAGCTCTTGCAATACTAACTCTTTGTCTTTGTCCACCCGACATTTTCACGCCTCTGTCGCCAATGCCTGTATAATAACCCATTTTTGTTTCTGCAATAAATTCATGTGCATTAGCAACTTTAGCAGCTTTAATAACTTCTTCTTCGCTGGTATTATATGTTCCAAAAGAAATATTATTGAAATATGTGTCATTAAACAATATTGGTTCCTGATTTACATTACCCATTAGATCACGAATATCTTTAATTTTAAGCTCTTTTATAGGAATATCGTCAATTAATACCTCTCCTTCATAAACATCGTAAAAACGAGGCAATAGGTCAACCATAGTTGTTTTTCCAGAACCTGATTGTCCTACAAGAGCAACTGTCATTCCCTTTTCAATTTTAAGGTTGATATTTTTTAATACATATTCATCTTCGTATTTAAAACTAACATTACGATATTCAATTGAATGCTTAAACTCTTTTATTTCCTTTGCATTTTCTTTTTCAGTAATTGTTTCTTCTGCATCTATAATTTCATTTATTCTGTCAACAGATGCTAAACCTTTTTGAATATTGTAATATGCACTTGAAAAAGATTTCGCAGGACTAATAACGGTGTAGAATACAAGCATGTATGCGATTAATGCGCCGGATGACATAGTTCCATCGAAAACTACTTTTGCACCAAACCACATAATAATAACCATAACAATTGTTCCCATAAATTCACTTAATGGATTTGCAACATATCTTCTTCTAAACATCTTTATCATTAGTCTTGTATAAAAACTATTTGTACTTTTAAATCTTCTTTTTACTCTTTCTTCTGCATTAAATGCTTTTACAATTCTTAAACCACTAATAATTTCTTCCGTAATAGATACAATTATTCCTAATCTTCTTTGCCCTTTTAAAGATGTTTTTCTTAAGTTTTTGCCAATAAACCCAATAACTAATCCGCTGACAGGTAATAATACGAGAACAAAAAGTGTAAGTTTTATGCTCATCATAGCAAGCACAGCAACTGTAATAATAATTGTTAATGGGTCTCTAACCAGCATTTCTATTGAAGCAACAAGCGACCATTCAACTTCTTGTACATCACCTGACATTCTTGACATAATATCCCCTTTTTTCTCATTTGAAAAATATGACAAAGGTAATCTGAGCAATTTTTCGAATAATCTATTTCTAATATCACGTGGCACACCATTTCTAATAGGTGCAAGGTTATACATTGCAAAATATTTAAAGAATGTTTTAAAGAATGTCATAATAATCATTGTTAGTCCAATATATAACAGAGCATTTGCAGGACCTTGTTCAACAGTTATTTCATACATATAGTATTTAAAATAATTCATAAGATAATCGGAAGTCATTTCAAAAGTTCCGGGGTGAAGTATAACTTCTTCTGGAGTGAAAATTGTTGATAGAAAAGGTATAACTGCCCCAATTGCAAATAATCCAAAAACTACTGATAATAAATTAAAACACACATTTATAATTACACGAAACTTGTATGGCTTAATGTATAATAATATTTTAAAAATATTTTTCATTAAATTCCTGTATAATTAAATGGAGTGATATTTTTCAGTTCTTCTTTTATTTTATTGTCAACATCTAATTCTTTAATAAAACCGGATATTGTTTCCTTATTTATCTTATTGCCCGACCTTGTTAATTCTTTTAATGCTTCATAAGGATTTGGATATCCTTCTCTTCTTAATATTGTTTGTATTGCTTCTGCAACAACAGCCCAGTTATTTTCCAAGTCTGCATTAATTTTATCTGCATTAACAATAATTTTATCCAAACCTTTTAATAACGACTTAAAAGCAATTAAAGTATGCGCAAAAGGAACTCCTATATTGCGCAGTACTGTAGAATCTGTTAGATCTCTCTGAAGCCTTGATATTGGTAGCTTAGAAGATAAATGTATAAATATAGCATTAGCCATTCCAAGATTGCCTTCTGAATTTTCAAAATCAATAGGATTTACTTTATGTGGCATTGCTGAAGAACCAACTTCATCTTTATTTACTTTTTGAGTAAAATATTCATTTGATATATATGTCCAAAAATCCTGATTAAGGTCAATTAATATTGTATTAATGCGTTTAAAGTTATCGAAAATAGCAGCGAGATTATCGTAATGCTCAATTTGGGTTGTTGGTTGCGACCTGTTCAGATTTAATATGTTATTTACAAAAGCATTTCCAAACTCATTCCAATCAATTTTAGGATATGCAACATGATGAGCATTGAAATTTCCTGTTGCGCCTCCAAATTTTGCTGATATTGGTATTAGCTTAAGTAATCCTTTTTGTTTTTCAAGTCGTTCAATAAAAACCTGTATCTCTTTTCCTAATCGTGTTGGTGATGCCGGTTGTCCGTGTGTTCTAGCAAGCATTGGAATATCTTTCCATAAATCTGCCAAGTCGTTCAATTTATTTATTACCCTATTTAATACAGGATAATATACTTCTTCCAAAGCATCTTTAATAGAGTAGGGTACAGCGGTATTATTAATATCTTGTGATGTTAAACCAAAATGTATAAATTCTTTATATTTAGATAATCCTGTTTCGTCAAATTTTTCTTTTACAAAATATTCAACTGCTTTAACATCATGATTTATTTTAGCTTCAATTTCTTTAATTCTTGTTGCATCTTTAATTGAAAAGTTTTTGTGTATTAATTCCATTGATGCAAGCTCTTCTTTCTTAATATCCTTTAATTGAGGCAACCTTATATTACATAATGCAACAAAATACTTTACTTCTATAAATACTCTGTATTTGATAAGTGCAAATTCTGAAAAGTATTTATCTAATTTTTCAGTTTTTGCTCTATATCTGCCATCGACAGGAGAAATTGAACTTAATGTGTTTAAATCCATAGTAAATAATTGATTTTTCGACAAAGTTAGAAAATAATGTTAAATCAGCTTAGCTTTAAACTAAAAAAGAGCCATTATCTAAAATAATGACTCTTTTTCGTGATTGATCCGAGGCTTGAACTCGGGACCCTCCCGACTTAATAGTCGGGATTCTATGCTTACCAAACAAAAAAAACCTTTCATTTCTGAAAGGCTTTCCTGTGATTGATCCGAGGCTCGAACTCGGGACCCTCTGCTTAAAAGGCAGATGCTCTACCTACTGAGCTAATCAATCAATTATTATTTTTTCAAATTGGAGTGCAAAGATATTAAGCAAATTTAATTTTGCAAAAGATATAATCAATTTATTGCTATTATTTTTCTCATATTTTCCAGCACATACATTATAAGCATTTTAATGTGTGGGTTTTTTATGATTTTTTAGTATTTTTAAAGATTTATTAATATAAATTATCAATAAATTTGATGCTTTAACTCTAAAACTATAAAACTTATGAAAAACCTAAAATTAATTTGTGTCGTATTATTCATTGGAATTTATGGCATTGTATTTTCTCAAAACGATTTTAACACAAAAAAAATTGCTGTTTTTAAAAACGGAACAGGCTTTTTTATTAAATCGGGTAAAATTGATGCCTCGGAAGGAAATTATATTTTTAAACAAACACCAAAAGCGCTATTTGGTTCGCTTTGGGTAAGTGCTATGGGTGAACAGGTAAAATCCTTACACACATTACAGGATAAAAGTGTAGAACAAAAAAATGCTGAAAAAATAAGTGACCTCTTGATCGGAAATATCAATAAAAAAGCAAAGATTATTCTATATTCCGGTAGCGATTATGATGCAACAATTGTTGATGTGCAAAACGACATAGTAACATTACAAACAAAAGACAAATGGGTTACTACGGATATATCTTCTGTAAAAACAATAGAGTTTTATGAAAAACCAAATTTAACATACGACCATAAAACAGATGCAAATCAATTATCTGTAGAATTTAATTCTAACGGTAAAAAGGACCTTAATTTAATGTATTTGCAAAAGGGTATAGGTTGGTTTCCAAGTTATTTGGTGGAAATTGATGATAATAATAATGCTGAAATTACTCTTAAGTCAACATTAATAAATGATGTAGAAGATATTGAAAATACAGAATTAAGTTTTGTAGTTGGGGTGCCAAGTTTTAAATACAATTATATTGAATCTCCTTTAACCTCAAATGTTACATTATTGTCATTTGTTTCGAGTTTAAACGCTGGTGCATACAGAAGCTATAATTCTTTCGACAATTCAGGTGCTTTATCTAATGCTATAATGACACAATCTATAGCACCTAACAATACTTATAATAATGATGCGTCGTATTTTGTTGATGATACTGAATTTGCTTCCGATTTTACTAATCAGGAAGACCTGTATTTTTATAAGCATAAAAATGTAACGCTAAAAAAAGGCGATAGAGCAACATATAATCTTTTAAAAACAAATGTTGATTTTGAACATATTTACGATGTTACAATTAATCCTAATGGTACAAATTATTATTCTTATTCAAAAACGTATTCCGATCCTGCGGTAAATAAAGTATGGCACTCAATAAAGCTTAAGAACAGCAGCAAAATGCCATGGACAACAGGTACTGCAATGGTTGTGAAAAATGATAAAGACGGCATAAAACCAATTAGTCAGGATATGATGAAATACACACCAATTGGCAGCGATACTTACTTAAAAGTTACTATTTCGCCCGATATATCGGTAAAAGAAAGAGATAAAGAAATTAAAAGAGTTGAGAAAAGCAAAAAGAAAAATAGCGACTATTACGACCTTGTAACTGTGGAAGGAAGTATAGTTGTTAAAAATTTCAAGAAAAAAGAAATTAAACTCAATATTAAAAGAAATATGTCAGGAACACTTTTAACATCAAACGTAGAATGGGATTTTACAAAA
Source organism: uncultured Bacteroidales bacterium (assembly GCA_964442075.1). Taxonomy (GTDB): domain Bacteria; phylum Bacteroidota; class Bacteroidia; order Bacteroidales; family CAYTAU01; genus CAYTAU01. Next base: position 43,873 of record CAYTWH010000022.1, on the reverse strand, counting down.
TTACCAAATAGTTATTATTACTATATTAACCCTATGAATAGCGTAATATGGGATTTGAAATTAAAAGCAGGAGAGGAGAAGGAAATTAAATATTCTTATACTATTTATATTTATCATTAAAATAAAGAAATGAAAAAATATATTTGCAAAAATATTACGGTTAATAGTATTAACATCACTAACGATTAGCCATAGTGCTCAAAGAGATGATGAAATTCAGAAAGCATAGATATAGATAATCGTCAACTTTAATTCATGTTAAACGCGATTGTCTAACAATGACCTCAAAGTCATATAGTATTGGATACAAAAAATCATTTGCTGAATATTTAACATTGATAAGTGATAGGGTAACTTAACACCATTTAATCCAGTTGCTCCGAACATTTGTATCAAATTTTAAATTTCCAATTTCCAATTTTCTAAAAGAATAATATATCTTTGCAAGTCTTTTTTTAAACACAAGTAATAGATGAGTAAGAGATTTAACGAATACAAAGATTTTGACCTTTCCAAAATTAATAAAGAGGTATTAGAGATTTGGGAAAAAAACAATACATTTGAGAAAAGTCTATCAACACGCAAGGGAAACAAATCTTTTGTTTTTTACGAAGGACCACCTTCTGCAAATGGGATTCCGGGTATTCATCATGTAATGGCAAGAACAATTAAAGATATGTTTTGCCGATACAAAACATTACAGGGTTTTCATGTAAAGCGTAAAGCAGGTTGGGATACACACGGATTACCGGTAGAATTAAGTGTAGAAAAAACACTTGGCATTACAAAAGAAGATATTGGTAAAACAATATCGGTAGCAGAATACAATGCTACATGCAAGAAAGAGGTAATGAAATATACCGACCAGTGGGAAGAGCTTACCCGTATAATGGGATATTGGGTAAACATGAGCGAACCGTATATTACTTACGATAATCGTTATATCGAAACTGTATGGTATTTGCTCAAACAGATATTTGAAAAAGGCTTATTGTATAAAGGATACTCAATTCAACCCTATTCGCCTGCTGCCGGAACAGGTTTAAGTACACACGAACTAAATTTGCCGGGTTGTTACCGCGATGTTAAAGATACTACAGCAACAGCACAGTTTAAACTTATTAAAAATAATAAGTCTGAGTTTTTATTTAACAACAGTTTGCCAGATGTTTACATTTTAGCATGGACAACTACACCATGGACATTGCCTTCGAACACAGCTCTTGCAGTTGGCAAAAAAATAAAATATGTAAAAGTTCAGACTTGTAATCAATATACAGGAAAACCAGTTATAGTAATTCTCGCAAAAGCTCTTGTTGGTTCTTATTTTGATGAAAAGAACGAAAAATCATCTTTTGATGATTATAAAGCAGGAGATAAAAATATACCATTTAAAATACTTGAAGAATTTTCAGGTAAAAAACTTGAAGGAATAACATATGAACAACTTATTCCGTGGGTTAAACCCTTAAAAGAAGCATTTAAAGTTATTATCGGCGATTTTATTACTACCGAAGACGGAACAGGGATTGTTCATATAGCACCAACATTTGGTGCCGATGATAACAGAGTTGCAAAACAATTTGATATTCCACCTCTAATTGTTATCGATAAAGAAGGAACAAGACAACCCTTGGTCGACAAAAAAGGAAGATTTTATCCAATTAATGAACTTGACAATAAATTTGTTAAAGATTATTTAAATACAGATACATATAAAGATTTTTCAGGATTATATGTTAAAAATGCTTACGATAAAACATTAAGCGAAAAAGATATAACTGCCGATATTCACATATCAATAATGCTAAAGAAAGAAAATAAGGCATTTAAAGTGGAAAAACACGAACATAATTATCCTCATTGCTGGCGAACAGATAAGCCTATTTTATACTATCCTCTCGATAGTTGGTTTATTAAAACAACTGCAGTTAAAGACAGAATGATTGAGTTAAACAACACCATTAACTGGAAACCAAAATCAACAGGTACAGGTAGATTTGGAAAATGGCTTGAAAATCTTCAGGATTGGAATCTTTCTCGTTCAAGATATTGGGGAACACCTTTACCTATATGGGTTTCAGAAGATAAAAAAGAAATTAAATGTATTGGCTCTGTAGAAGACCTGAAAAATGAAATTCATAAAGCAGTAGAAGCAGGCTTTATGAAAGAAAATCCTTTTGCAGATTTTAAAGAAAGAGATTTTACTCTTGAAAATTACGAAAAAGTTAATCTTCACCGCCCATTGGTTGATGAAGTATTTTTAGTTTCGGATAGCGGAAAAAAAATGACAAGAGAAGCAGACCTTATAGATGTGTGGTTCGATTCAGGAGCAATGCCTTATGCACAACATCATTATCCGTTTGAAGCACAATCCCGGTGGGAAGGGGCTTTCCCCGCCGATTTTATTGCAGAAGGAGTAGACCAAACACGAGGATGGTTTTTTACACTACATGCAATTTCAACAATAATATCCGACTCTGTTTCATTTAAAAATATTATTTCAAACGGATTAGTTCTCGACAAACAAGGCAATAAAATGTCTAAACGTCTTGGGAATGCTGTTGACCCCTTTTCTACAATTGAAAAATATGGCTCAGACCCTTTAAGATGGTATATGATCACCAATGCTCAGGCATGGGATAATTTAAAATTTGACATTAGCTTTATTGATGAAGTAAAACGAAAGTTTTTTGGAACATTGTATAATACTTATGCTTTTTTTGCACTATATGCCAATGTTGATGGTTTTACTTATAAAGAAAAAGAGATACCTGTTAATGAAAGACCTGAAATAGACCGCTGGATAATTTCTCTTTTAAATTCACTAATAAAAGAAGTTGAAACAAATTATAATAATTATGAGCCTACAAAAGTTGGTAGAGCGATACAGAATTTTGTTACAGAAAATTTAAGCAACTGGTATGTTAGGTTAAACAGAAAAAGATTCTGGGGAGGAGAATATTCCAAAAACAAAATAGCTGCATATCAGACATTATATACCTGTTTGGAAACTATTGCAGTATTAACTTCGCCTATAGCTCCGTTTTATTCAGATAAACTATTTAATGATCTAAACAATGTATCTGGAAAACAGGATGTTGATTCTGTTCATCTGGCTTATTTCCCAAAATTTGATGAAAAATTGATTGATAATGACCTTGAGGAAAGAATGGATATTGCACAGAAAATATCCTCAATGATCCTTGGTTTGAGAAGAAAAGTAAGCTTAAAAGTTCGTCAACCACTAAGTAAGATCTTACTTCCTGTATTAGACAATAATTTTAAAGATCAGCTTGAAAAAGTAAAAGATTTAATTTTGTCGGAAGTAAACATTAAAGAGATTGAGTATATTGCTGATACTTCAGGGATTTTAGTGAAGAAAATAAAACCCAATTTTAAAACCTTGGGGCCAAAGTATGGCAAACAAATGAAAGATATAAGTATTGCAATAAATAAGTTCACACAAGATGACATCAGGAAAATAGAGGAAGAAGAAAAATACACATTGAATATTAATAATGAGAAAATTGAAATTGTTATTGCTGATGTAGAAATAATTTCTGAAGATATTCCAGGCTTATTAGTTGCAAACGAAGGTAGATTAACCGTTGCATTAGATATAAATGTTACCCAAGAACTAAAGCAAGAAGGAATAGCAAGAGAATTTATTAATAGAATTCAAAACATTAGAAAAGATAGCGGTTTTGATGTTGTTGATAAAATTAAGATCGAAATTCAAAAACATGATGAAATAAATAGTGCTTTAATCAACTATAAAACTTATATTTGTTCTCAAACTTTAGCGCTTGAAATTAATTTATGTGAAAAATTGGAACAAAATAAATCTTCTTACGTAACAATTGATAATGATATTAATACATATATCAAATTAACTAAGATACATAAATAGATAGTTATATATCTAACAAAAATATAGGATTATGGAAAACAATAAAAAAACGAGATATTCTGATGAGGAATTAAAGGAATTTAAAGATTTGTTACTTTATAAGCTTGAGAAAGCTCAAAAAGATTATGATATTTTAAAACAATCTCTTGATAATAGTGATGGTAATGATATTCAAGACACTTCTCCTACATTTAAAGTTTTGGAAGAAGGTGCAAATGTTTTATCAAAAGAAGAAGCAGGAAGGTTGGCACAACGTCAACAAAAATTTATTCAACATTTAAAAGGAGCCTTGATTAGAATTGAAAATAGTACTTATGGAGTGTGCAGAGTAACCGGAAAATTAATTTCAAAGGAAAGATTGCGTGCTGTTCCACATGCTACTTTAAGTATTGATGCTAAAAATAAACAATAGAAAAATATTTAATTTAACATATTAAAAAATGATTAGGATTTAAATCTTAATCATTTTTTATTTTTCAACGTGTTTTAATTTTTACTGATGAAAATAAAACCATTTAATAAAGCCATATTAATAGTAATATTGATTTTGATTATAGATCAAGTACTAAAGATTTTGATTAAGACCAATATGTTTATAGGAGAAGAATATAATGTATTTGGCAATTGGTTCATTATTCATTTTACCGAAAACAACGGAATGGCATTTGGGATGGAACTGGGAGGAAGTTCAGGAAAACTAATTCTTAGTATTTTTAGAATAATTGCTGTTTTTGCAATTGTATGGTATTTACACAGTTTGGCTAAGAAAAACTCTCCTATGGGTTTATTAATATGTATCTCAATGATACTTGCAGGAGCCTTAGGAAATATTATTGATAGTGCTTTTTATGGTTTGATATTTAATGACAGTTATTATCAGGTAGCATCATTATTTCCTGAAGGTGGGGGATATGCACCATTTTTACAAGGCAAAGTTGTTGACATGTTTTATTTCCCGATAATTGAAGGTCATTTTCCTTCATGGTTCCCGTTTTGGGCAGATGATCATTTTATTTTTTTCCGACCTGTATTTAATATTGCAGATTCAGCAATAACTATCGGGGTACTTATGCTTATTATATTTCAAAAAAGATATTTTAAAAAGAAATAACTGAACTCAGCATTTCTTAAATTCTCACTATAACAATTGCAAGTATATCTTAAGCTTACATTCAATATTGCTACATTGTTCAACCTGCCTGCAGGCAGGCAAGGTTAAGAGGGGATTTTTTATTCCAAAATATAATCAAATTGAACAAGGTCAATAAACTTTTGCACCCTGTTATTAATAAGTTTTTGATTTAGATTTTGCAACATTTCTGTTCCAAATTTTTCAACACAAAATGATGCAAGTGCTGAACCAAAAATAATTGCACGTTTCATATTGTCGAAAGAAATATCATCTGTTTTTGCAATATGACCAATAAAACCACCTGCAAAAGTATCACCGGCACCTGTTGGGTCAAAAACTTCTTTTAAGGGTAATGCAGGTGCAAAAAATACTTTTGATTTGTGAAATAGCAAAGCTCCGTGTTCTCCTTTTTTAATAATTAAATATTTCGGTCCCATATCCATAATCTTCTTTGCTGCTACAACCAATGAATATTCTCCTGAAAGCTGACGGGCTTCTTCATCATTAATTGTAAGAACATCCACCATACTAATAGTTTTTTTAAGCTCATCAAGCATAATATCCATCCAAAAGTTCATAGTATCCATAACGATAAGTTTCGGGCGTTTTTCTAATCGTTCAATAACCTGACGCTGAACAATTGGCGATAAATTCCCAAGCATTAAATAATCTGTATTTTGATATCTTTCGGGAACGATTGGATCAAAATTTTCCAAAACATTTAATTCTGTTATTAAAGTATCACGGGTATTCATGTCATTATGATATTTTCCAGACCAAAAGAAAGATTTTTCACCTTTTTTTATTTGCAGTCCTTCAAGGTCAATACTATGTTCTTTAAGCAACTGCATATATTCTTTTGGGAAATCATCGCCAACAACGGAAACAATTTTAGGTTTACAGCCAAAATAAGATGCAGCCAGACTTATAAATGTGCCTGCACCACCAATAATTTTATCGGTTTTACCAAATGGAGTTTCAATAGCGTCAAACGCAACACTCCCTACAACAATTAAACTCATATTTTTTTTATTATATTTTTTGCAAAGTTATTTTTTAATTTGAAAAAACATATTAATTTTGCAGTCCAATTTTTAATTTTTAGTTTTCCCAATACTTAATTGGAAGTCTAAAACAAGGAATTGGAAATTCCTCCTTAGCTCAGTTGGTTAGAGCACTTGACTGTTAATCAAGGGGTCCTAGGTTCAAGTCCTAGAGGGGGAGCAAAAAAAGCAGAACTATTAGTTCTGCTTTTTTTTTGCCATTAGCTAGAACTCCGTAGAAAGTGAACAAACTCACCATTACAATGTTTGATTTTTAAAAAAATAACATTATTTAACATTTTCAACAATAATAATTTCTTATTTTGTATGTTTGTTTATTAATCTTAAAGTAAGAAAAATTGGGAATAATTCAAAAACAAGCTATTAAAGGAACTGTCTATACTTATATCGGTGCTTTTTTGGGTTTAATAAATATGGTGATTTTGTTTCCCACCATACTTAGCCCTAATGAGGTTGGATTAGTCAGCATTCTTCTTGCTTATGCCATGATACTTTCACAATTTGGAAGCTTAGGATTTAATGGTGTAACAACAAGAATGTTTCCGTATTTTAAAACCAAGGATAATAAACATAATGGTTATTTATTTTTACTTGTTATTGTTACTCTTATTGGTTTTCTTTTGGTATCAGGAATATTCCTGTTTTTAAAACCTGTTTTATTTGAAAATAATAATGCTGGGGAAGATGCTCAATTATTATTGAAATATTTCTTTTATATTATTCCTATATTATTTTTTACACTTTTATTTAATGCTTTCGACCATTATAACAAAGTGCTTTTCAATGCAGTTAGAGGAACTGTATTAAGGGAGTTTGTTGCCCGATTGCTCATTCTTGTAGCAATTATTCTTTATGTGTCCGGTATTTTAAATTTTGATGAGTTCTTATTTGCTTACTTTTGTGCATTTTGTTCTCCTACGCTTATAATATCTTTCCTTTTAATTAAAGACAAACAATTTAATTTAAGACCTAATTTCAAGTTCCTGACTAAGGATATGAAAAAAACACTCATAAGTGTTAGTCTGTTTGGATTAATTTCAAGTGCTACAGGAATAATGACTTTGAATATTGACAAAATTATGATTAAAGATATGTTAGAAGGTCTTAGTCTTAGTAGTGTGGGAATATACGCAACTGCATTCTATTTTGGCACACTTATGATACTTCCTGCAAGGTCTTTAAGCAAAATATCTTCAGCTATAGTTGCCGATTCATGGAAAAATAATGACATTGAAAACATCAATAAAATATATTATAAAAGTGCTCTTGCACAATTAACAATTGGCTTATTTCTGTTAATTGGAATTTGGGGAAATATTGATAATATTCTTTCTTTATTGCCCGATAAATATGAAGCAGGGAAGTATGTTATATTACTTATTTCATTAGCATATTTAATGGATATGGCTTCGGGAGTGGGAGGTGCAATACTTGTAACCTCAAGAAAATACAGAGTTCATGCTGTTTTCACAATAATTTTAATAACACTTCTAATTGTAACTAATTATATATTAATTCCCAAGTATCAAATTATTGGTGCAGCAATGGCTTCTTTGATCTCTAAGCTTGTTTACAACTTTATAAGATTTATTTATTTAAAGTATAGATTTAAACTACAACCTTATGATTATAAAAGCATATTAGTAATCATTGTTGCTCTTGCTGTTTATGGAATTACATATCTTATTCCTCATTTTTCATCGTTTTATATTGATATCATTGTCAAAAATGATGCAATAACTGTGTTTTACCTTGATATTATTATAAGAAGTATTATAATAACCACTCTCTTTGTAGCTTTAATCCTTTCTTTAAAAATATCAGAAGATATCAATAACAGCTTTAAAGAGTATTGGAATAAATTTAAGTCAATATTAACAAAGAGTTGATAAATGAATAGGCTGAATATCAATTGATTTACATAAATTAGCTCTGTGGTAATTTTTTGTTTACAATAATTTGATATATTTGTAAAAAAATAATGTAGGTATGAAAAAGACTTTATTGGCACCAATTATAGTATTATTTTCTATTGCAGCAATATTTTTAGAAAATTGCAAAAAACCGGATGACGTTTTCTATATGGGCGATAATCATCGTGTTATTGAACCCGAAAAAGTTGATTCATTAGCGTTTACTGATGCAGAAATAAACTTAATTATGGAAGGTGATTCTGCCGATTTAATGAGAGTTTTAACAATACATACAATTACAACTGATACTATAACAAATTATGAAGATTCTCTGTTTTTAAGACAAATATCAATGGATGTAAGGGCAGATTCTACTGATACTGTTTTATTAAGGTTAATTGATAGATTATATACAACAGTAATGGACCCTAATCACCCAGGTATTGGTATTGCTGCACCACAAGTTGGAATTAGTAGAAATGTTATTTGGGTACAAAGATTGGATTTGCTCGGGAATCCTTATGAAGTTTATTTAAATACAAAGATTACCGGTTATTCAAATAGAGAAGTTGTTTTTAATGGTGACGCTTGTTTATCTATTCCTGGTATTAGCGGCAGAACAGATAGGCGTTCTGCTGTTTGCGTAGAATACGACAAATTAGACGGAAATCACTATGTTGAAGTAGTAGAAGGATGGAGTTATACAAGTTGCACTTCAATAATATTTCAACATGAAACTGACCATTTAAATGGAATTTTGTTTATTGATAGAATTCATGAAAACACCAAGTTAATGAATACAAAAGAGTATGAAAAATTCTGCAAATTGCTTGGTGAACCAGTTATTGAAATATAATATAGGTTTATTAACAAGCTTTTATTAATATTTATTTTCTTTCTTCGGTTTTTGCATTCCTATTGCATTTACTTTTGTTCCAAAGTTTAAAAATATTATGCAAAAAATTTTATTGCTGTCAATATTATTATTGTCTTTAAAAGTTTCAGCGCAGGAAAAAAAAATGTCGAGAGCTGAATATATCGAAAAATATAGCGAATGGGCTGTTAAAGAGATGAAAAGTAACGGCATTCCTGCAAGTATTACATTAGCACAGGGAATGCTGGAATCGAATAATGGGAACAGCAGACTAGCTATAAAGGCAAATAATCATTTTGGTATTAAATGTCATTCATCGTGGACAGGCAAAAAAATTTATAAAAATGATGATGAAAAACATGAGTGTTTTAGAAAATATAAGTCAGCACACGAATCATATAAAGACCATTCCGATTTTTTGAAAAACGGTAAAAGATATGCATTTCTTTTTGACCTTAAACCAACCGATTATAAAGGCTGGGCTAAAGGTTTGAAAAAAGCAGGATATGCTACTAATTCAAAATATTCTATATTGCTGATAAAAATAATTGAAGATAATGAACTTCATAAATTCGATAAGGGTAAAGTTATTAAACCCGACAATGACAATACCAACTTAGTTGCAGATAGTAAAAAACCTAAAACCAAACGAGATAAAAGACATAAAAAGCGCAAAACACATCATCTTGGCGATGTTGACAATTATACAGTTAACTTATTTCAAAGAGAAGTAAAGCTTAACAATAGAATTAAGTACATTAAAGTAAAAAAAGGAGATACATTTCTTAAAATAGCTCAGGAATTTGAAATGATGGCAGGACAATTATATCGTTACAACGAACTTGATAAAAATACGAGTCTTAAAGAAGGACAAATACTATACATTCAACCAAAGAGGAGTAAAGCTGATTTTGGAAAAGAATATCATGTAGTAACAAAAGGCGAAACAATATACACTATATCGCAGAAGTACGGAATAAAATTAAACAAACTATATTTTAAAAATAATATTCCTATAGACTCTAAAGTAAAAGTTGGAGATAAGCTATGGCTACGCAAGCGTATACCTCCTGAAAATTAATTCTTCTTCACAACATTTTTAATGTCAACTTTAATATCATCAGTTTTTTTATTGTAGTTGATACGTATAACATCACCTTCTTTAACAGCAGATTGAATAATAATTTCTGCCATTTTATCTTCCAAATACTTTTGTATGGCACGTTTTAGTGGTCTGGCGCCAAATTTAGGGTCAAAACCTTTTTCGCAAATAAAATCTTTTGCAGTAGCCGATATCTTTAACTTATAACCCAAGTCTTCAACTCTTTGATATAAGCCTTTTAATTCAACATCAATAATTTCGTGAATATTTTCCCTGCTTAATGAATTAAAAATAACCACATCATCAATTCTGTTAAGGAATTCCGGCGCAAATGTTTTTTTCAAAGCATTATGTATAACACTATTTGTGTAAGAGATTTCTTCTTTTTTCTTGGCTGAAGTGTCAAATCCTATACCTTGTCCAAATTCAGATAACTGTCGAGTTCCAATATTTGAAGTCATAATTAAAATAATATTCTTAAAGTCAACTTTACGTCCAAGACTATCTGTTAATCTTCCTTCGTCAAGCACCTGTAATAAAATATTGAATACATCTGGATGTGCTTTTTCTATTTCATCTAACAAAACAACTGCATAGGGTTTTCTCCTGACTTTTTCTGATAATTGCCCGCCTTCTTCGTATCCTATATATCCTGGAGGAGCTCCAACCAGTCGCGAAACGGAAAATTTTTCCATATATTCACTCATATCAATGCGTATAAGAGCTTCTCTATTGTCAAAAAGATATTCTGCCAATATTTTAGCCAGCTGGGTTTTTCCAACTCCGGTAGGTCCAAGAAAAACAAATGTTCCAATAGGTTTGTTTGGGTCTTTCAATCCTGCTCTATTTCGCTGAATAGCTTTAACAATTTTGCGAATAGCATAATCCTGACCAACTATACCTTTTCTTATTTCATCATACATTTTAAGTAATCGTGATCCTTCTTCTTGGGCTATACGTTTAACAGGCACACCAGTCATCATAGCAACTACTTCTGCTACATTATCTTCAGAAACAGTTTCTCTATTTTTGTCCAATTCTTTTTCCCACCTTATTTTTTCTTCTTCAACTAATTGTTCTAATTCTGTTTGTTTATCTCTCATATTCGCAGCAAATTCAAATTTTTGTTCTTTTACTGCTTTTATTTTATCCTCTTTTATTTTTTCTATCTGCACTTCAATATCTAAAATCTTTTGAGGAACATGAATATTTGATATATGAACTCTTGAGCCAGATTCATCAAGTGCATCAATTGCTTTATCGGGCAAATGTCTGTCACTAATATATCGCATTGTGAGCTTTACACATGCTTCCAAAGCATCATCTGTATATATAACATTATGATGATCTTCGTATCTGTCTTTAATTTTTTTAAGTATTTCAATGGTTTCTTCAGGAGAAGTTGGTTCAACCATTATTTTTTGAAAGCGTCTTTCTAAAGCTCCGTCTTTTTCAATGTGCTGTCTGTATTCATCTAATGTAGTTGCTCCAATACATTGAATTTCGCCTCTTGCCAAAGAGGGTTTAAGCATATTTGCTGCATCTAATGAACCTGAAGCACCACCTGCACCAACTATTGTATGAATTTCATCAATAAATAATATTACATTATTTGTTTTAGAAAGTTCATTTATAATAGCTTTCATCCTTTCTTCAAATTGTCCCCTGTATTTTGTGCCGGCAACAATAGAAGCAAGGTCAAGGGTAACAACTCTTTTTCCAAATAATACTCTTGATACTTTTTTCTGAACTATTCTTAATGCTAATCCTTCTGCAATAGCAGATTTCCCAACGCCGGGTTCTCCAATTAAAACAGGATTATTCTTTTTTCTTCTGCTTAATATTTGAGCTAATCTTTCTATTTCAATGTTCCTGCCAACAATAGGGTCAAGTTTGTCTTCTTCAACAGCTTTTGTAAGATCAATTCCAAAATTATCTAGCACAGGAGTATCTGACGAAGATTTTGCAGAAAGAGCACTTCCTCCTTTTCCTTTAATATCGGATGATTTATCATCTTCATCGTCATCATCAAATTGAGAATCGTCAGATTTAGCAATAGGTTGTATTTTCTTTATCTGATCTTTTACCGATTCATAATCAATATCATTTTCAGATAATAATTGACTTATATAATTATTGTCAACTTTTATAATTGCTAATAACAAATGAGCTGTCCCAACAGTTGAACTTTTAAAAGCCTGTGCTTCAAGATAAATAAGCTTAAGGATTCTTTCAGATGTTTTTAATAGTGGTAAATTGCTTATGTTTTCTTCATTTAGAGGATTATCTTCTCTAATTTTTTCTTCAACATTTTTTTTAATTTCATGAAGATCCAATCCTAAAGAAATCAATATCTCTACAGCCATACATTCGCCTTCACGCAATATTCCCAAAAACAGATGTTCGGGGCTTAGATAATTATTACCTAATCTAATTGCTTCTTCTCTGCTATAAGTTAAAACCTCTTTAATTTTTTGTGAAAATTTAGCGTCCATTTTGTTTTTTTATAATGACTGTTATCAATTAGCGAATTTAAAAATACAAAGTTAAATAACAATTTCGAAAAACCTTCAATTATAAACATAAAACTGTTAATAAGTATAACATTTATTTTATCATAAAAATATGAGAATTACCTAATTTAGATTTTTATTTTTTTAAAAGAATTACAACATATAATTGTAAGTAAATCATCAAATTAATACATTATTTTAAATGACGGAGTTAAAAGAAAATATCCTGAAAGTTAATATTGAGGATGAAATGAAATCGGCATACATAGATTATTCTATGTCGGTTATTGTGTCAAGAGCTTTACCTGATGTTAGAGATGGATTGAAACCAGTACATAGACGTGTTTTATTTGGAATGCGTGACTTAGGAGTTTTATCCAATAAGCCATATAAGAAATCGGCAAGAATTGTAGGAGAAGTATTAGGAAAGTATCACCCACACGGAGATTCTTCTGTATATGATGCAATGGTTAGAATGGCTCAGGAATGGTCTTTAAGGTATCCTTTAGTAGATGGACAAGGTAACTTTGGTTCAGTTGATGGAGATCCTCCAGCTGCAATGCGTTATACTGAGGCAAGATTTAAGAAAATTGCAGAAGAAGCACTTGCTGATATTGAAAAAGATACAGTTGATTTTCAATTAAATTTTGATGATTCACTTGAAGAACCTACAGTACTTCCAACAAGAATTCCAAACTTATTAGTGAATGGTGCTTCTGGTATTGCTGTTGGTATGGCTACTAACATGCCCCCTCATAATTTAACAGAGATAATAAATGCAACTTTAGCTTATATTCAAAATCCTGAAATTACCATTTCTGAAATAATGGAACATGTTATTGCTCCTGATTTTCCAACAGGTGGAATAATTTATGGATATCAGGGTGTTAAGGAAGCTTTTGAAACAGGAAGAGGAAGAATAGTTATAAGATCAAAAACCGATATTGAAATAACAGATACAGGAAGAGATAAGATAGTAATAACAGAAATTCCTTATATGGTTAACAAAGCCGATATGATAAAGAAAATCGGTGACATGGTTAATGAAAAGAAAATTGAGGGCATTTCATACATAAATGATGAATCTGACAGAGACGGAATGAGGATAGTAATTATTCTTAAAAGAGATGCTACTGCAAACGTTGTATTAAATACATTATTTAAGCATTCGCAGTTACAGTCCTCATTTAGTGTGAACAACATTGCGTTGGTAAAGGGAAGGCCTCAAATGCTCAACATAAAAGATATGATTAAATATTTTGTTGAGTTCAGGCATGAAGTTATTGTTAGAAGAACAGGATACGAACTAAAACAAGCCGAAAAACGTGCACACATACTAGAAGGTTTAATTATTGCGAGTGATAATATTGATGAAGTAATTAAAATTATCCGAGCATCTAAAAGTCCTGATATTGCAAGAGAATCACTTATGGAACGATTTAACTTGTCTGATACACAGTCAAGAGCAATTGTTGATATGAGATTAAGACAATTGACAGGACTTGAACAAGATAAGCTTAGAGCAGAATACGAAGAATTGTTAAAATTAATTGAAAAGTTAAAGAGTATTCTTGAAAACAATGACTTGAGAATGGAAATTATCTCTAACGAGCTTATAGAAATTAGTGATAAATATGGTGATGAAAGAAGAACTGAAATTGAACATGCTGCGGAAGAATTTAATCCTGAAGATTTTTATTCTGATGATGAAATGCTTATTACTATTTCCCATTTAGGATATATTAAGCGTACTCCGTTAACCGAGTACAGACAACAACATAGGGGAGGAATTGGTTCTAAGGGAAGTACTGCCAGAGATGAGGATTTTCTCGAACACATGTTTATTGCAACAATGCACAACTATATTTTACTTTTTACTGAAAAAGGAAAATGTTATTGGTTAAAAGTGTATAAAATACCTGAAGGCTCTAAAACATCAAAAGGAAGAGCAATTCAAAATATTCTGAATATTGAACAGGGAGATGAAGTAAAAGCATATATCAATGTTAAAAATCTTAAAGATGAAGAATATATAAATAACAATTTTATAGTGCTTTGTACAAAAAGAGGAATTATTAAAAAAACTAAGTTGGAAGCTTATTCAAGACCTCGTCAAAATGGTGTTAACGCTATAACTGTGAGAGATGGAGATACATTATTAGAAGCAAAATTGACTAATGGCGAAAATGAAGTTCTTATAGCAATAAAGACAGGCAGGGCAATTCGTTTTCCTGAAGAGAAAGTTAGACCTATGGGCAGAACTGCCTCAGGTGTAAGGGGAATTAAATTGGATAACGAGAAAGATGAAGTAATAGGAATGATATGTATTGAAAATAAGGAAGATAATGTTCTTGTTGTTTCAGAAAAAGGATATGGGAAACGTTCTGCACTTGAAAATTATAGAATTACAAACAGAGGAGGAAAAGGAGTAAAAACAATTAATGTTACAGAAAAAACGGGCAGACTTATAGCTATTAAGAATGTAACAGATGATGATGATCTTATGATAATTAATAAGTCAGGTATCACTATTCGTATGGCTGTTGTCTCAATGAGAGTTATGGGAAGAGCTACGCAAGGAGTTAAATTGATAAACCTTAGAAATGGAGATTCAATAGCTGCTGTTACAAAGGTACAGGCAGGCGATGATGAAGATATTATTGTTGAAGAAGGAACAGAAAATAATGCCGGAGAAATTATTTCTGACGAAAATGTTGTAGATATCAAGAACTCGAATGAAAATACAGAGGAAGACAACAAATCTGAAGAAAACACTGAAAGTTCTGAATAATTTATGAATTATTTATATTTTTGACATCTATTTAATAAATAATGGCAAATTATTTGATAGTAATACTGATACTTCGGTATAAAAGTAGTTTAGTAGAAATTTAAAATTATTTAATTATGAAAAATTTAATTGTTATTAGCTTGTTAATATTAGGTATATCTTTTAGTTCTTTTGCCCAACCATCTAAAAGGGCCACAGCTTTAAATTATTTAAAATATGGTGAATTAGATAATGCAAAAAAATCTATTGATGCTTGTATTTTACATCCTAAAACTTCAAAAGATGCAAGAACATGGTGGTATAGAGGTCAGATCTATCAGGCAATAAATTCAGATGATAATGAAAAATACAGAAATTTAGACCTTGATGCTGTAGATGTTGCTTTTTTAGCTTATAAAAAAGCTTTGCTTTATAATGTTAAATTAGAAGGTTACTCAGAACTCGATATTGAAAACAATTATGAAGACCAAATAAAGTTTATGAAATTATTTACTGATATTAATATTGAGAAAAACCTGGTAGAAACCTCAATTTTAATAGATATTTTAACTGTCAGATATCCTGCTTTGGCAAATGTAATGGTAAACAGAGGTGTTGTGCAATTTCAAAATAAAGATTTTAGCAAAGCATCCAAATCTTTTGAAGGCTCTTTATTTGTTTCAGGCATGACAGGTAAAGTTGATACTGCAATTATATATTATTCTGCTTTATCAGCAGAAAAAGCTAAAAACTACAAATTAGCGAAGGAACATTTCAGACAATTAATAAAATTAGAATACGGAGCAGATGATAAAGAAAAAGCCACAATGTATTATTTCCTTGCAAATATTTTCTTATCAGAAAAAGATACAGCAAAATATGTTAGAAATCTTGAAAAAGGTATTGAAAAATATCCAAATGAATCGTTATTATTGGTTCAATTAATAAACTTTAAAATTTCAGATGGAAAAGCAGAAGAAGCTAAGGGCATGATAATTAGGGCAATTGAGTCTGACCCCGATAATCCATTGCTTCATTTTAATCTTGGGACTATTTATGAGGGTGAAAATGATACGGAAAATGCTATAAAGTCTTATACTAAGGCAATTGAAGTTAATCCAAATCATTTGTCTGCTAATTATAATTTAGGTGCTTTGTATAACAATTCAGCAAAAGAAATTTACGATAAAGCACAAAACGAATCCGATAATAAAAAATATGATATAATAATAGCAGAATATGAAGCCACTTTAAAAAAAGCAAAACCATATCTGGAAAAAGCTCATAACTTAGATCCCAACGATATTGCTACCATGCAATCATTAAAAATTATATATTATAAGACAGGAGAAATGGAAAAATATGAAGCTCTTGATAAGCTATTAAAAGAGAAAACACAATAATATTGTTTGAAAATGTAATTTAAAAGGAGAAATTAAATTTTGATTTCTCCTTTTTTGTATGTTTTTTGTCTATAATTATATCATATAAAATAAAATACATTATGAGTAAAATAAAAATGCTTTTGATTTTTAGCATGTTATCCTCAATGCTTTATTCTCAGGATTTAAATTCAGTGCTTGAAAACATTAAAAAAGGTGAACTAAAAGAAGCTCAAATATCAATTGAAAAAATTGTTGCTGTAAAACCCGGAATAAAATCTGCAAAAGCATGGTTATTTAAAGGCGCTGTATACCAATCAATATTTGAAAGCGAAGTAACAATACCAGACATTGATGATGACCCTTTAAACATATCTTATAAAAGCTATATGCACTCAATTGAGTTAGACAGCAGTAAGGAATATATGCAAGCAGCATTGAATAGCCTTGGTATTTTGGCAAATCTTTTTGTTAGAAAAGGAATTGATGAATTTAATGCAGGAGAATATTCAAGATCATTACAAAGTTTTGATAATTGCCTTTCAATAAACAATATGCCTGCAATAATGTATTTAGATACTATGGTAATTTACAATGCTGCAATTGCTGCCGAAAAAGCAAATGAATTAGGTAAATCTAAAGAGTATTATAAAAAATTAATTGTTCTTGGTTTTGAAAAATCAAGAATGTATAATGAGCTTGCATTAATATTAAAAAAAGAAGGTGATATTGAGAACTATATAAAAACATTAAAAGAAGGTGTTGATATTTGTTCTAAAGATAATAATGCTTTAATAATTGAATTAGTTAATTATTATTTGTCGGTAAACGACAATGAAAATACTGTAAAGTATCTTGAAAGTGCGATGCTACAAGAACCCGATAATGCTAATAATTACTATGTTAGAGCTAGTTTGTTTGATCAGATTAAAGAGGCAGATAAAGCTGAAGAGTTTTACAATAAGGCTTTAAAATATAATCCCAATCATACTGATGCACTGTACAATCTTGGTGCTATGTATTATAATCAGGGAATAGATATAAGAACTGATGCCAAAACTAAAACAGAAAGAGCTGCTGCAGATGAAAAATTCGAAAAAGCTTTACCATACTTCGAAAAAGTTCATAAATTACAAAAAAGTGATATTCCAACAATGAAACTATTAATTAGTTTGTATAAAATTACCAGGCAAGAAGATAAACAAAAAGAAATAGAGTTGAAACTTGAAAAACAAGAGTAAGCTTGTAATAATTTTTATTTTAAGTATTTATACTTATTTTTGTTTTCATAATTAAATCCTTCAATTATTATGAAAAAATTATTAATTCTGATTTTGATCACAATTATTCATTTTTCTTCCAATGCTCAAAATGAAAAAAGGAGTAAAGCTTATGAACTTTTTAAAACGGGGGATCTTGAAAATGCAAAACAATTAATTGATGAAACCTGTTATCAATCAGAAACTAAGAATCATCCTAAAACATGGTATTTCAAAGCTATAATTTATAAAGAAATTGCCAAAAATGACAAAGAAAACAAACTTACATATTATCCTGCAGAAATTGCCTATAAGGCAATTATACAAAGTCAAAAACTAGATAAAAAAGACTTGTTCGTTAATGAAAATCTTAATGAATTATTGAATTTAAGTACAATGTTTCTTAACAAAGGCTCTGTTTACTATAATGATGCAATAAAAAATGACAATGTTGCCAGTCATAAAAAAGCATTAAGAGAATTTGATAATTTTTTTATTACACTTACCAGCCTGGGACCTGATAGTGTGCAGGTAATTGATTTTTTGAAAATAAACAATATGCCATATACCGACATACTTGTTTATTCTGGCTATGCAGCGTATAAATCTGATAATATTGAAAAATCTAAAAAATACTATGCGCAATTAACGTCAATGGATAAAAACGAGTTAAGCCATGATTTAGAAGGGATTTCATATGCATTTATTGTTTATTCAAATATTTTATCTGAAGAAGGAGAACATGATAAAGCAATAAACTTAATTGAAAAAGCTTTAAAAATATGGCCTCAACATAAAAAACTTGCTATTTCGGAATTAAAAATATATCAAAATGCAAATAAAGTAGATATTTTAACTGAAAAATATGAAAAAGTGATAGTAAACGACCCTGAAAATGTTGAATTAATGATTGCTCTTGCTGAAAAATTCGATTGCTTGTATCAGGGCTACACAGAGACAAATGATGTAGTTAATGCCAACAAATATAGAGAAGAGGCTGCAGAGACTTATAATAGAGCAATAAAGCTAAACCCAACAGATAAGAATGTGTTATACAATTTGCATTATAATCTTGGTATTCTATATTATAATCCGGCGGTTAATCTTTATAAGCAATATACAAAAATTAAGGACGAAAGTGGGAGAGAGGCTATGGAAAAAAGATATACTCCAATTTTTAAAGAAGCTGTTTCGGCATTTGAAAATGCTAATAAAGTTATTGACAACAATAAGGAACTGATTGATATGATGACAAGAATTTATTTAATTCTCGGAGATATGGACAAAGCTTCGGAAATGAAAGAAAAATACAAAAGCCTTGAATAGTACAATATTATGAAAAAGTTTGCTATTTTTAATATACTGATATTTTTTGTTTTATACTCTGGGTTTTCACAATCACAGAGTAGTATAGCAGATGATTATATTAGTCAGATAGCAGGAAAAATAGATAAAGCTAAAGAAGCTATTGACAAAGACTGCTTAGATGTTAAAAAGAAAACTGAAGCTGAAACATGGTATTTAAAAGGATATATATATACAGAAATTGCTAAAAGTGAAATCTATAAGTCATTGTGCAACAATCCATCATTCGAGGCCTTAGATGCAATTAAAAAATGTAAACAATTAGATACTGAAAACAAATTATACTCAGAATGCCTTAATGTTCTATTTGATATAAGTACAATATTTTATGATAAAGGAATTAAGCGGTATAACTCAGGAATTAATAACAAAAACAATGAGCATTTTAAAGAAGCTTTAAGTGAATTTCAGATGTTTTTTGAAACATTAGAAACACTGGGTAATAATGAGAAAATAATTAAACACTTACTTGAATTCAACGACATAAATCCCAATTCTGTAATAATTTACGCGGGATATTCGGCACAATCTATTGGTGATTACAATAAAGCAAAAGGGTATTATTTAAAACTTATTGATTTAAAATCGGATATTTATACAGCAAGAAAAAAAGGACTGGCTCTTGCATATATTTATTACTCTGATATTCTTATAGACGAAGGTAAAAGTTCGGAAGCAATTATCATTGTTGAAAGAGGAACTAAGTTGTTCCCTGACAATACAGACCTGATTATTTCGTGCATTAATCTTTTTTTTCAGGAAAACAAAACAGATGAACTGTCAGATATTCTTGAACTTGCGATAAAAAACAAGCCTAAAGACATAAAATTGCTTACAGTACTTGCAGGGACTTATAATAGAATATCAAAACAATATATTAAACGCGGATATCACGAAACGGCTGATAAATACAGAGCTAAATCAATAGATACATATAATAAAGCTATTGCTCTAAATCCAAGCGATAATGATTTGTTATTTAAAATAAATTATAATTGTGGACTTTTATATTATAACAGGGGAGTACGTTTATATATTAAGCATGATGAAAGCAATACAGAAGAGTGGACTAAATTATTCAACTCATCATTACCATATTTAACCGAAGCCCATAAACATCAAACATCAAACAAAAAACTTATCAACATATTAATGAAGATATATCAGTGTTTAAATGAGACTGATAAGACAAAAGCAATGGAAGAGAAATTGTATTAATTTAAAAAAAACTCATTGAGTTTTAAACATAAATTTAATTAAATACGTAATATTATAGCATAAATTGATATAAGGAATGTTTACATGTTTAAAAAAAAAATAGTTTTTGTTTTAGTTATTATTCCTGTTGTTTTATTATCTCAGATAAACAAAGTAGAAAACAGTATTTTTTTATATAAAAAAGGGAATTTTGAACAAGCAGTTAAGGAAATTAATTTTGCTGCAAACAACTCATATTCAAAAAAACTTGCAATGACATGGTATTACAGAGGACAAATATATCAAGCATTATATCAAAAAAATGAAAATAATGTATATGGCTTAGATTCTGCCTATGTATCACTTATAAAAGCTTTAAAACTTGACGCAGACAAAAAATATTTGAAAAATATAATAATTCAATTTAAATTATTATCGTCTAATTATTATAGGAGAGGAGCAATTGATTTTAACAATGAAAAGTATGTTTTAGCATACAGATCATTTGAAAAAGCTTTGGATATAAACAAAACACCATTAGTTGCCAAGGCAGATACAATGCTGATCTTTTATTCAGCTAAGGCTGCACAATTTTCAAATAAACTTTCTAAAGCAAAAAAACATTACAATAAACTTGTTTGTCTAAAGTGTACAGACCCTGACATTTATATAAATCTTGGCGATATATATAAAAACGAAAATAATAGCACTAAAGCTGCAGAAATATATTCAAAAGGATTTTCATCAGGAAACCAGAAAAACATGGAGCTAATTAACAAATTAGTAAATATTTATTTGACTAACGGACAAACATCTGAGGCTCTAAAATATATAGATGCTGGCAGATCTGTAGAACCTGATAATGCGAGTTTTTATTTCTATAAAGCAGAATTATACAAGGCACAGAAGCAGGATGATAAAGCTAGAAATCCTTATATTGAGGGATTAAAATATGAACCTGGAAATTATAACGCAAATCAAAGTTTAGGAATAATTCTGTATAATAGTGCAGTAAGATACAAAATAGAAGCGGATAAATACAAGGAATCTAATTTGGAAAAATATAAAACTGTAATAAAGAAATACAATAATGAAATAATGCAAGCATTAAAATATTTGGAAATTGCATATAAAATGAACCAAAAAGACAGAAAATTAAATTATTGTTTAATTGAAGTATATAAACTTTTAAATAGGGATGATGATTACAAAAGAATTATAGTATTAATGAAAGCTAATGGGATAGATTAATATATATTTTTTAATAAGCCTATTTAACATAATATAAATTATAAGACATTTGAATATATTTAAATTGAAAGCTAAGCTATTGATTATCTTCCCTCAATGCTTTTCTGGAAGCCTTATCAACAAGTGTGAATAACTTATCTATATCACCTTTCTTATGAGATTTTAAATGTCCTCTTACTTTATGAAATTCACAATTCAACTGATCTGTTAATTTGTAAAACTCCTGATACAATTTATAATTATTGAGAAGTTTATTTTTCTTTGAATGGTAATTACTTTTTTCAAGCTTATCTCGTCTGCCTAATAATCCTACAATATTTTGCGAATCTGTATAAACTATTATTTTGTTGTCAAAAGTTTTAATTTCGTTTAGTGTCCACAATAATGTTTGTAACTCTAGTTTTGTTGAAGATGTATGCTCAAAACGTTTTACCTTAACAATTAATGAATCCATGTCTGTCTCTTGTGCAGTAACAGTCAAATAAGCCCCAAATCCGACTTTTGTTTGGGTATTTACACTTCCATCAGTAAATAACAATAATTTTTCCATTTATTTCATCTGATTTTAATCGTGTTAATATATTGAAAATTTAATATGAAATTAATGACAAAATACTTGTTAAAAACCTCTATAGCATTGTTATTTGTAGTTTTGCAACAAATAAAAGCCTATTATGAATAAAAAAAATGAGGAATCCAAGTCATTTAGGATTCCCCATTTTTAAATTTTACAGATTGTATTTTAATAAACTAATTAATCACAATCTTTTCTGTATAAACTACCTCTTCTGTTATCATTCTTAAGAAATAAATACCTTTTGTAAATGTTGATAAATCAACCATTTCTTTTGAGTATTCAGCAAATTCTTTTAAGTAAACAACATGTCCATTAATGTCAAAAATCTCAACACTTGCATTTTGAGTCTCAATAAAAAATTGTCCGTTATTAGGATTAGGATAAACTTTTATAGTATTTAAATCAGCATTTAAAATACCATTGTAATGATCAACAGTAATTAATATTGTATCAGAATTTGTACAACCATTACCATCTTCAATAACAACATAGTATTGGAATGTACCAAGACCTGTTACAGAACCATCAACCAACAATGTTTGATTTGATGAAGCATCGCTCCATAAATATGATACAAATCCTGCACCTGCATCTAGTGTTACAGTTCCATTATCTAAAATTGTTGTATCTACTCCTAAATAAACTACAGGTAATGCATTAATTACCAAATCGGTAATTACTATACTATCGCAATGTAAAACACCTGCTAAAGTATCTGTATATACTCCAGCTGTTGTTTGCCATGCTCCTTCAAGAAAAAGACTATCGCCAATACAAACACCTTCTGCAATATTTTCAATAATGGTTTGAACATACTGATATTCGAATGCTCCCATATCTACTATAATATCAAAAATACGTGGGTTGCCGTCTAAATCTACAGGAGGTAAACCGGGAAAATTATTGCCAGTATTTATACATGGAGAACAAGGCTCTAAAGAGAAATCTCCTCCTGGTGCATCAACAAATAACGGATCTTCATCAATATTAGTTGTATCATATACTCCATTATATATATCGTCAAAATAAATATCAGCAAAACCTCCTTCTATATCATTATTATAAAAATCAATATAATATGTGTTGTTGATGAAAAATTGATCTCCTCCTACTGTTGCTGTATTATTTCCAATAATATTGTTTAAAAATAAAGCACTGTCAGCATAGCATCCTATTGAAACAGCACCACCATAATTATCAGAATTATTTCCTGCAATTGTATTATTAATAATATAAGGGCTTGCATAATATTTTATTGCAATTGCACCACCATTGTGACCTGATGTATTATTAATAATCAGGTTATTCATTACACGAGGTGTACAATACCCACTACAAATTATTGCGCCACCTTGCGAAAGACTTGAGTTATCCTCAAATACATTATTTGCAAGAATTGCTGAAGTATATCCTGAAAGCTTTACAGCACCTCCTCCATAGCGTTCGTCAAGACTATATAATGATGAATTATTTGCAAAGTAATTATTTCTAATTACAGGCTGACTAAAATTTCCATTATCACATCCAACATTAATAGCACCACCACCATAGCAGTCAACACCAACACTATTATAAGTAAATTCGCAATCCTCTACAGTAAATTCAGACTCATACTCTATGCTAATTGCTCCTCCTGCATAATCTGCATAATTATAGCTAAACGTACAATTATTAATAAAAATTTTATTAAAGTACGATACTCTAATTGCACCACCTTGGTAAGAATCTTTTGCAAAATAAAATTCAGTAAATTCAAAAACAGATGTATCGTTTACACCATCAAGAACTCCAAATTCATTATCGAATAAAAATCCGTTCCAGCCTGTATGGCTAAAATTGTAATATCCTGTTGTGTCTTCTACTGTAAAAACTATAGGATCAATGTCTGTTCCAACAGATAATACAGTTCCTTCTACAAGAATTTCGTAGAAATCATTAAAAAGCACTGTGGTTCCTGGATTAATTGTTAATGTGAAGCTACTGTCAATAACAATGTCTCCATCAACAAATACCGTATCGGTATCCCATGTTGTGTTTGCAGAAATGTTTCCGCTTACTGTTATGCTTGTTGCGCTACTAATAGTAACAGCAAACAAAATAACAATACTAATAAGTAAACTTTTTCTCATAATTTTATTATTTTTAGTTATTTAGTTAAAGGACTCCTCTAAAAATTAGTTTTGTCCTGTTTTTAATTAGGCGCAAATTTATATATTATACATTGAAAATCTAATTTTTTGGTTCTTATTTAAAAAAAAGTGTAATATAAAAAACTCGAAACAATTATAATAGTTATTATCTTTATCGCCATATAATGCAAAAATTCGACACAATAGTTATAGGCGGTGGTGCAGCAGGTTTGATGGCTGCCGGGAAAAGTGCTGAACTTGGGAACAAAGTGCTCTTGCTTGAAAAAATGAGCTATACAGGCAGGAAACTCGGAATTACCGGCAAAGGCAGATGTAATATTACAAACACTGCTACTTTAGAGGATTTTATAAGCAAAGTAGAGCCTGATGGCAAGTTTTTACAAACTGCATTTTCTGAGTTTTTCTCAACAGAACTTATTAGTTTCTTTAACAGAATTGGTGTTGACACAGTAATTGAACGTGGCAAAAGAGTTTTTCCAAAAAACGGAAGTGCTGTTGAACTTGCCAAAAGCCTGAAAAAATGGTGTGTTAAGAATAATGTTCAGATAAAGAATAACTTTAAGGTTGAAGAGCTAATTGTGCAGAAAAACAGTGTGGTGGGCGTTAAGGGTTTTGTGTTCAATAAAGAAAAAAATGTACCCCTCTCCTATTATTCCGATAAAATAATTATTGCTACCGGTGGCAAATCATATCCTGCAACAGGCTCTACAGGCGATGGATACAAATTAGCTGAATCTGTTGGGCATAAGATATCTTCCACTTTTCCTGCTTTGGTTCCTCTTGAAACTCATGAGGATATCGCAAAAAATTTAAATGGTCTTGATTTGCGAAATGTGAGAGCTACTATTATTGTTGATGGTAATAAAATTGCAGAAGACTTTGGCGAAATGAGTTTTACTGGTTTTGGTATAACAGGACCTATTATACTTGGTTTAAGCAGAAAAGTTGTTTTTGCATTACAACAAAATAAGAAAGTATTTATTAGTATTAACCTTAAACCTGCCCTTAGCGATATTAAGTTAGACAACAGACTTATAAGGGAATTTGATAAGCAAAGGCTTAATAATTTCAGAACAGTATTAAATAAGCTATTGCCTAAAAAGTTAATTCCTGTGTGCATTAATGAAACAAGAATATCTAATAAAATGGCATATAAAATAAGCCCCGAGGAAAGAACGATACTTAGAAACTGGCTTAAAGATTTCAATTTTCAAATAACAGGACACAGACCATATTCTGAAGCAATTATAACTGCCGGAGGTATTGATATAAATGAAATAAATCCTGAAACAATGCAATCGAAATTAGTTAAAGGCTTGTATTTTGCCGGTGAAGTGCTAAACCTCGATGCCCCTACAGGTGGTTATAATCTGCAAATTGCTTTTTCTACAGGATGGATTGCCGGAAACAAATTGTAATTCCTAAAGAAAACCAATACACACAACTTTATTCCTTCACAAACTTCTTTGTTTGCTTACCAATTTTTACAAAATAAACACCATTTGGCAAGTCGGAAATATCGACAGATTGCCGCACAACTTCGTTGCTCGCAATGACGGTATGTTTTAATGACATTGACAAAACAAGTTTCCCTTTAACATCAATAATCTGTAAGTTCTTGTTCTTTAAGTCCCCTTTAGGGGATTTAGGGGTCATTTCAACATACAAAGTGTTTGTTGTAGGATTAGGATATAATATAAAACCAGTTTCTTTTATTTCATTTTCACTCATTCCTGTTCCCAGTACAACAACAATTTCCTTACAAGCAGTTTTTACACAACCTGTATCATTTACTGTTACACATACATTATAAATTCCTGTATTTGTGTAAATATGGCTTGGGTCTTTTACACTGTCTGTTGTTGTATCTCCAAAATCCCAATCCCATGTTTGTACATATGCGTTGTTATTATAAAATTGCACTGTTACGGTATCGTTTATAAGATAAAAAGTATCTGTATAAGTTTGTACCCTTGGTTTTAGATAATTACAATTTGTTGCAGGTGGTAAATACCAACGTGCAAGGGTTTTTCTTGCTGTGTCCATTGGGCAATAACCAGAACCGCCAATTTCTCCTGTACCTCCTATATATAACATATCATCATAAACAGCTAAAGCCATTGGGTGAAATTTAATGCCTCCAGGCACTCCCTGTGTCCAATCTGCACCATCCCATTTGGCAAAAGGACCTGTACAAACACCTCCAATTGTATCATAATACGCACCTTGCAAACATGCATATAGATTACCTTTATATAATTTTATACTTTTACATTCTGTTTGATAACCATTTCCATAACCAACTTTTGTCCATTTAAAACCATCCCAAATAGCAACATTATCTGTTAAAATACTATCATCTACCACTCCAAAACCACCACATACATATAAAAAATTATTAATTGTATCGGAATGCATATCAGTAATAAACCAATTAAAATGACCACCAATATCTTCCCATTGTTGACTACCCATGTATCTTTTTAAAGTAGTCCACATTCCCCCTGCATATAATTCTCCGTTATATACTTCTAAAGCATATACTTCATTTGGTAAGTTTCCTATACTAATATAATCAATATCATTATATGCTGCAATATTGTAAAAATCTAAAAGTATTGGACCAATAGTATTAAACCCCCCCCCCACAATTAGCATGCTATCATACACTATCATATCATTGACATGACTACTTGGACAACCATAAGTGTTAAAAATTCCTTCCCAATTTGTGCCATTAAATCTGCCAATATTTTCTGTTACTCCAATTCCTTGTATATCATTAAAACTACCTCCAATATATATATTATTATTATATTTTTGAATACAATATACTTCTCCACTAAGACTTCCAAATCCATTATCAAGCGAATGCCAATTATTATTATCCCACATTCCAATTTCATTTAATAAAACTCCTCCTCCTCCATATTCAGCTCCACCGCCACCAACATACAATACAGAATCATCAACATGCATACTTCTTATATTGGAAAAATAACCCGAACCACGATAAATGGAGTCTTCACTGAAAGGTACAAAGTACTGGGAAAACAGATTTGCACTAATAAATAATACTGCAATATTTAATATTAACTTTCTCATATCATTTGGTTTCTTATCAGACTCAAAATCTTTAATAAAGCTTGCATAAAAGTAATAAAAAATAATTAAAAAAACCGCCAATACCAATTAAACATAATTGCAATTGGGTTATATAGCGGTCTGTAATTTGTTTTACGAACTTTGTTCTTTCTTTTTCTGAGGCGAGCTATCTACTTCAAAACCCCATTTTCCAAGTTCGTGAGGATTTTTAACATACATAGCTTTTAAAAACTGTGCAATGTTTCTGATAACTGTAACGGCACCACTCCACTCTTTATCTCTCAACTCGGTTTCGTTTTCGGCAAGCTTTTCAAGCTCGTCCTTTTTTTTGTTGTGGTCATCAGAATCTGTTTTTGCACTTTCTAAGTTTTTCATATCAAAAACTTTGATTAGCGGACTTTTGTCGCCCATCTCTTTGTGTCTTTTTAAGACTTCTCCTCCAAGAGTACTTTGTTGCTCGAAATTTCTTGGAATTATAATTCTAGCCATATTTTTAAATATTTTAAATACAAGTGCATTCTTGTATTATATATATTGATACGCAATATTTTATAAAATGTTATACGGAAAATTAAAAATGTTATTTAGTAAAAGTCATTTTTACTATCGTACAAAGGCGATGTTCTGTAGTCCGATTGACCCGCACTGTAGTACAAGCCCCATGTTCTATCGTGCAGAGGCTCTGTACTGATGTACAGGGGCAATGTTCTTTAGTGCAAGCCACGTGTTTTGTTGTACAGAGGCTCTGTACTATCGTACAGGGGTGATGTTCTTTAGTGAATATCGTTTTCACTATCGTACATATCGAAAATACTATCGTTTTATACTAAAAAACTATTGTAAAAATGAATTTTTACCTAGTACTAGGGACAGGTTTATGATTATAATTAAGGTTGTGTAATAATTCAATATCAGCACTATAAGTCTTTTTCTATTTTTGTTTTTTTCACATTAAATCGCCTGCCATAGAAAAACCTTACATTGCCAAACTCATAGTTTAGTCTTGAAATATCCTTATTATCGTTTTTGTTGTTAAATGCATAATTATCGTTAATGGCAGATATTCCCAAAAACCATTTGTCTTTGTTAATACCAAAAGCAAGTCTGGTTTGAGTTCTTCCCGATATTGTTCCTTTATCTACATTATATTCGGGATTAACGGTGTATGTGTTAATTTTTTGTTTTGAAATGCCAAGAATTAACGACATTGTAATAAAATAATGTTTATAAATTACAAAGGTATGTACGTATCCAAATGCCGGTCCGTAATTTAATGCAACCGAAGCTACAATATCGTTTTTGGGATTAATATTATTTTTTACTTCAAGGGGTATTAAACTTGAGTCTCCTACTATTGCCAAAAGCGAAAAATATCCACCAAGCAAAAATGAGCCGGCACTTTTCTTTTGCCTTTCGTTAAATATAAATGAAGACCTATACGATAATTTATTATATTTAAAAGTATATATTCCGCTAAAACCCAAAGCAAGAGTTTTAATGTCGGGTCTTTGCGGAAAAGGCAAAGTGTCTGTCCATATACTATTATATTTTTGCGGGTCTAACAAATAATAGCCTGTGTAGTTTTGCAAATAAGTATCGAATGTAAATTTTCGGGAATATGCATTTATTTGCATGTCAAATTGCTTGGTTTCGCCGTAAATATCATCATCGTTGTTTTTTGAGCCTCCCAAATTAAATGCAAGCCCAAATCCCAGCCACTTATAGTTCATACCAATTCCCAAATTTGCTTTCTGATTAGGTCCATATTGAATAGTGCTGTTCAATAAAGGGTCGAACAATGAAATTTTATTCGATTTTGTTATTGTAAATAATTTTAATGTTAGTTGATCTGGATATTGCTTTATATAAGCTGTGTCGGTTTTTATTTTTACAGTATCGCTAACTTCAATCTCTGATTGAGAATAAACAATATTTACTGATATAAAAAACAGAAATATTAAGTAGGTATATTTCACATGGCTTGTTGTCATGCTCTTGCCTATCTATAGGTGGATGCGTTAAAATATGATTGGCAAAAATATAAAAATATGTAACTAATTTGTGTCAAAATTCATAATTAATATAATATAACTTTTTATCATTTTTTTCTTGATAAAAAAACGAAACAAAAAAATCAATGCAAAATTATGCTTCAGCCCGCTCTAAAGAAAATAGAATTTTCTAACAACAAGGACTGCCTCTTATAAGAAAATTTAGCTATTTTCTTTATTCACGCCTACGCATGGCTCGCAATTTTGCAGGGCTAACGCACTTGACATTCGTTTTCAGTCAAATACAAACGTATTATAATTGAACTTTGATTAGGGTGTCTCATTGTCGAAAACAGGAAAAAACTGTGTATAATTACATATTAGCTTCTTTTTCTTCCTCTTTTTCTTTAATAAAACTAATATCTCTTGTAACATTAATAAGGAAAGAATAATTTATTCCAAGTTGTGTTTCATTATAATATTGATATATGGGGTAATCGAACATAAGGGAAATATTCCATTTTTTTTGTATTGTTACATTAAGCTGCGGAGCCACATAAAAAAGGCAGGCACCCGAAGCTGCAACAATCTCGTTATTCTGAATTCGCTTTGCCTTTATTTCGTTTCTAACTTGAAAAATAACAGTCCATATTCCATCGCCTGTTGTCCATGGCAGCCATAAATGTTTTGAAACAAAAAATGAAGTGTAATATACGCTCCCGAATTTATATTGAACATTATTCATAAAATAATCTTCTTTATTTTTAAAATTATATTCAAATCGATTTATTAAAAAATAGCGTAATCCTTTAAAGGAATTTTCTTTTATAAGAAATAGCTGAGCAATTATTCCATACGAACCCGTTGTTGGCTGAACATCAATAGACAAATCATTATTGTTTTGTTGTATTGCAAAAGATTGCAGTGGTATTCTGCCTCCAATACCTGCTGTTATCTCAAATCTTTTTTCTTTATTACTATATAAATTAAATTTTCCAGATATTACTGCATTCGATAATCCTCTACCTGTATCAGGATCAATATTAAACATAGGATATTCTTGTATTTTATTAACAAAGTATCCTAATTCTGCTTCAATAGTTATTTTATCGGTTAATCCGTATCCTAACAGTGTTCCAATATAATTGTATCTTGCCTTTTTTAAATTATAATCGGTTCTTTCATCACCACTAAAATATTTATCGGCACAGGCATGCTTATAAAAAGATGATATTCTTATTGTTTTTTTGTTTACTGTTCCCATATTCGCAGTTCCGCCTATAGGATTACCTGAAGAAGAAAAACATTGCGAATATAAATCAACATAAAAAAAAGATAATAATATCAGAAAAAATATAAGTTTATTGAACATATACAGTTATCTCTTTTGTTGCGGAATTGTTTTCATTACTAACCTTACATGTAATAGTAGTGTTGAACACTGTACAGGCAGATGGAGCATAATAAACTGTATTTCCATCTCCAATAATATCTCCTTTTTCCGGTATCCACACATACGATAACTCTTCTCCTGTTGCAACTGCAGTAAGTTTTGTAGTTTCAGGGAAAGATAAGGTGTCATCTTCTGCTGTGAGACTGGTAAAAGAAAATGGAGTTGGAATTGGCTCGGGCTCGGGCTCCGGTTCCGGTTCTTTTTCACATTTGCAAAAAACAAATATATAAAATACTAATATTGCTATTATTGACAGATATTTTTTGATATTTTTCATATTCCTGTTTATAATTTATATCGTTTGTCGTTTGTTTGACCACTAAATCCTCCCGAGAAATCGGGACAGGCTCTAAAGGGGGCTTTTGATTTTTGTTTTTTAATGGTCATTAAATCATATTTTGTTTCAAGTTTTTAAACAATTGCCTCTAATTCCTCCCCTTTGGGGAGGCTAGGAGGGGCTTTTATTTAATCTTTTACACATCTAACCGAAAGTCCGTATGTTTTTGGAAAAGTGTTATATCTTCCAATTGTTGATGCTGCAGAAGATAAACATCTTCTATAATTCATGCTTCCACTCTCTGTTGATGTATGAAGATAGCCATAACTACCGGCTAAACTAAATGAATTTCCATTATTACATCTTCCTCCCATAAGAAAATCAAATCCTGAAGTTCCACCTGGTTTTATTTTTGTGCCTTCATCTGTTCCTCTCCATATATTATTTGTGTTTGCAGTTGCAGTATCCATTCCCACAGCCATTTCAAGTATTATTATTTCCCAATCGCTTGGAACATGCCAGCCAACAGGACAAATACCCTGTGCACTTGGGCTTATAGAATATTGCATTAATTCGTTCCATTGGTATAAACCACCATAGGTATCACAATATGTAGTATCGTTACCGTAACAATATTTTTCATAAATACCATTATCCGATTGAACAGAATCGCCGTCTAAACGTACACCAATATTCATATTTTTTGTCATCCAGCATTGTGCACCTATCTGAACTGTAGGATATTTTTTCCCATCTCTTATATCTGTTAAAGTGTCACCGCAAACAAAAATAAACGGAGCAAATCCAATAATAACAGTATCGGATGAAACACCACAAAAATTTGATATTTCCCATACAAGTTCATATGAATTACCTTGTTGTCCTGTAAATGTACTTGCAGGATCATTAATATCATTTATATTTCCTCCTGTTCCTGAAAATATTGACCATGTTCCTGTTCCTATTACAGGAGTGTTTCCATTTAAACTTGTAGAATTTCCTGACAATCCTGTTTGGTCTGCGCCTGCATCTGCTACTGTAGGCTGGTTATCAACAATAAGGCTTGTTGATGTTGAAGGACTGTTACCACAGGAATTTGAAGCATAAACAGAGTATGTTCCCGCATGCGATGAATTAACAGTGTAAATTATAGGATTCTGATCACTTGAAGAAAATCCATTTGGTCCGCTCCATGTATATCCAGTTGCTCCTGCCGATGTACTTGCATATAAATATAGATCAGAGCCATCACATACAGTATCGTTGCTACTTGCAATGGGTGTAGGTGGAGTAATACAATTTCCACACATTTCCCACCAACCATTAGATTTAAATATATTTATGCAATCTGAATCAAGATTATAAATCATTAAGCCTATGGCAGGTGTTGATATAAAATCTCTCTGAGCTTCAGTCATTACGGGTGGCAAAAATCCTTTACTGGTTGAGTTAAGTTCAAGTATTGCTGAATTATCAGCAGAATTTGTACCTATTGCAACATTACCTGTATTATAATAAATTCCGTTTCCTGAAGTAAACCATTGACTTGTTCCGTTTGCTGATTCCAAAGAATAAAACGCAAAAGGAACAGTTAATAATTGTGAAGTGCCAATAAGTGTGAAATTATTTCCTCCTATAACATCCATTTCTACTTTAAGCCACTTTGTATTACCATTTGACCAAGGAATTAAAGAAAAATTGTTGACTGTAGTTCCTTCGCTAATAGAAACAGAAAACAAACCTAGTTCGTTTGTTGTAAGATAATGTATTTCAGAATAAACAGATGTGCCTGTTGCAGAAGCATCTAAAATACTTAATTGCAAACTAATATCTTGATCCGGCATTGCCTGCCCTAAGATATCTCTCGCAACACCTTGATAATTCATTCCCTGTGGTACTTGTGAAAATACATTAACAAACAGGAAAATGAAAAATACTATAAAACTATACTTGAAATTTTTCATGTGTTTATATTTTAATTATTCTAAATGATTCCATTTTCTGTTTGCTTACTGGTACAGAATCATTATTCACTATTATTTTTACAACATATATTCCTTTTGATAGATTTGCCATATTAATTTTATAATAATCTGAATTATGCGTTATTGTTGTACTGATGTTATTTCCAACAATATTTATAATTTCAATATTAAGGTCTAATTTTTTTTCACTTTCAACATAGATATATAAATTATCTTTAACAGGATTAGGAAATAATGTAAAGTCAACATTATCAATAACTTTTTTAATAAAATTTCCATTGTTGTAATCAGGTTGTTGAAAGCCTTGTGAAATAAAATTATTGCCGGAATTTATTGTTTTAACTGCAAGTTCACCTAGTGTCCATGATAATTCATTATTGCTATCGTAAAAATTATTTCCGCTTGGCGAGACAACTGAAGGATAAATTGATTGACCATACACATAAAATAATGATGATACAATTATAATAAATGTGATAAAAATATTTTTCATAATACTCTGTCGTTCTTGCCGAAATTTGCTTTAATTAAACAATTCCTATAATGTTAAACTAAGCCAATAATTAAATATATAAAATTAAAATATATATTCATTAAATGCAAGTAAGATGAATGTTTTTTCAAAGTTAAATTTATTTTATATATGGCTCCCAGTCGCCAAAATACTCAATTACCACATTTGTTTTGGGGTCGCATGTCCAAAACTCATTTGAATTATAAGTCCATTTCATTGTCTTTGAACCTCCACCGCTTTGTGTTGTAATGCAATAATTATTTGATAATGATCCGAAATAATTAGCTTGTTCACCAGGCATACTCCTATCACCACCGCTTGGGTCAACAGGTATCCACCCATAATTAGGCAAATAGATCTCTGTCCAACGATGAAAAACATCATCCATACTTTTATCATCACCTCGCAGAGAAACAGAACCAACGTATCTGGCAGGAATACCTGCTGCTCTACACATTGAAATAAATACAAAGGCATACTCAGAACAAGAACCATTACCACGCTCCAATACAGTTGGTGCAG
Organism: uncultured Bacteroidales bacterium; assembly: GCA_964442075.1. Lineage (GTDB taxonomy): Bacteria > Bacteroidota > Bacteroidia > Bacteroidales > CAYTAU01 > CAYTAU01. The sequence goes on along the minus strand of CAYTWH010000022.1, from coordinate 9,564 downwards.
TGTTCCAACCTCCCACCATTTCATAATACATATTGTCTATCAGATAATTAAATATTTTACGAGCTGTCCAATAAAGATTATCTTCCTTGTTAATTATTTTGCTTAAAGCATTCTTGATAATTTGGTCATCATACTGATACTTTTCATTATTTTCTAAATAAATAGATTTTACCTTTTCGGGAATATCTTCAAAACTGCCAACATTCTCAGGGTAAATAAAATATCTAATATTCCACGATGTAACATCAACTTTCATACTTGCTTCAAAAGAATTCCCACTTTTAATATCATCTTTATGAAAATGAGCTGTTTTCTGCCCCCATTTATCAGTAACTTTATCTGTTAAATTTGATGAGTAAGAAATATCATTTATCTTCTGATTAGGTCTGTCAACCGGTATTGCCAAATGAGCATCAAGGGTTTTCACACTCCCGGGGCCAAAATTTGTAGTTAAATGAGAATAATTAAGAATAGCTCTTCTTTTGTTGTATAACTGATGTGTTTCTTTATCACGAATTTTAAGTTTATATATTTTATTATCCTCATAATCTACATTCCAAATTGTTTCACCATCATAACACAGACCTCTGCTGTATTTACCGGGAGCATCAGCAACTATTATAACACATCCTGATTTTGGATCAATCATATAGATCTTATTTGATGACCTGTCTGAAACCCATAAATATTTACCATCAAATGTCAATCCCTGTGGATTGTATGATGGAGACTTAATTGTTTTTATTGTTGTTCCGTCACTGGGGTCAAATTGTATTATCTCATCGCTTCTACTATCTGTACACCATAAATATTTACCATCCCAGGCTAAACCAATAGGTTTGCTTGTAGGAGCCTGAATTGTATGCAGTATTCTTCCGTTTTTCGGGTCAATTTTATATATTTTACCATTATAATTTTCTGCCAAAGGAATTCCTCCTTTTACATCAATATTCCACAATGATGTACCATCCCAGGTTAAACCCATTGGCCAATAAGCAGGAGAAGATATTGCCCTGACAACTCTCCCTGTCTCTTTATTAATACAATACAAAGAATCTGTTTTTCTGTCTGCAAGCCATAAATTTTCTCCATCAAAAGTTAAACCTGTTGAAAACAAGCCTGGAGTATTTATAGATTTTTCAATTTCACCGGTATAGGCACTAATTTTAATACTTGAAAGCAATAAAACAATACTGAATAATATTAAGGTCTTTTTCATTTTTGTTGATTTACTTATTAGTTTTTAAAATCTGATGATATTCTACCAATTCATCAATTGGAGAGTTAAGTATCACATCAATATTAACATTAAACTTATTTCCAGCTTGTTTAAGCTGTTTTTCAAAATAATATGCTATTGAGCCTGTTAATCTTAAATTTAAGGTCTGATAATCTTTAATTTTAATAATATGTTTATCGAAAAATACTGTAAAGCTTTTTATCACTAAATCTTCAATAAAACGATTATTGATATTATCATAAATAAACTTGCTGAAACCTGCAAGATATTTGTTTGGAAATGGCTTTTTATAAACTGTTTCAAGAATTTCGTTCTTTTCAATTTTATATTTATTCTTAAATTTAGCGTGTATTTCTTCAGGTAGATCATTATATAAATATGCTTTTATTAACTCTTTTCCCAAATATGCCCCACCGCCTTCATCACCGAGTATATATCCCAAGGAAACACCTCTTTGTGTAATTTCATTCCCGTTGTAATAACAAACATTCATACCTGTTCCCAGTATTGCAGCAATACCTTTATCATTTTTGAATAAGGCTTTGGCTGCTCCTATCATATCATCATCAACAAATATTTTAGAATTTTTGAAAACTTTTAACAAACCTTGTTTTATTTCCGATTTTTTATCTTCGTTAACACATCCTGCTCCATAAAAATAAACAGTATCTACATTCGCCTTATTATTAAAGTCTTGTAATTCTTGTTCAATTTTATTTTTGCTCACAAAAAATGGGTTTAGCCCAATTGTAGATGTTTTTATAATCTCACCGGTCTCCTTAATTAATCTCCAGTCTGTTTTTGTTGAGCCACTATCAGCAATTAAAAGCATAATAAATATTATTGGTTTTTTTGCAATTCAAAAATATATAAAAGTGATTAATTTATATAATATTTGGTGGTTTAATTATTAACCTGAATATTGGTATAATTTAAAAATATCAATTATTTTTGTTTTAATTATTACTGGGAATTTATTTTTGAAAACATTATTTACCATATTGTTCATTAGCGCAATGCTCTTTTTTTCAGGATGCAAAGATGATAATATTGATGCAGGAGCTAAAGGAACAATTAAAATTGGAGATGGTAGTTGTGCACCGCCAATAGATTATTCTGCCAGATATTATTATGATTACGATGGTATAGCTTATTTTGTTGACAAAACTGCATTAGACTCATTAGGTAGTGGCAGTTACGACCAATTATTAAAGAACAGCGACAGCACAAATGTGGAAAATGGTAATTATATTGCTTCTCTTACTGCAGGAACTTTTTATATAATTCTAAAAGACAGAACATACACTAATGCTGACAATTACAATAGGGTTATAAACGTTTATTTTGAAAAAGTTACTGAACAGAATTTCGAATTTTGGAAATGCACTTCATACTAACCTCTTCAATTATTTTTCTTATAGTTAAATCTTCTATATTTTTGCAAAGCTGAAAATAAATTCAAATAAATTGAAAATTGCAGTAAATACAAGGCTTTTATTAAAAAACAAACTTGAAGGAATTGGATGGTTCACATTTGAGACTTTGAAACGAATAACCCAGCAACACCCTGAACATGAGTTTATTTTTATATTTGATCGCCCATATTCCGATGAATTTATTTTTTCCGATAACATTACCCCTGTTGTAATAGGACCACAAGCACGTCATCCATTTTTGTTTTATTTATGGTTTGAGTTTTCTGTTACTAAAATATTGAAGAAATATAATGTTGATATTTTCTTATCTCCCGACGGATATATATCTCTTCGCACAAAAGTGCCTACTATTAATGTGATTCATGATATAAATTTTGAACATTATCCGCAATACCTGCCATTTATGATGCGTAAATATTACAGATACTATTTCCCGCGATTTGCCAGAAAAGCGAAAAGAGTTGCAACAGTTTCTGAATATTCAAAACAAGATATTGCAAAACAATATGGTATTGATACTAATAAAATAGATGTTACATATAATGGAGCAAACGAAAGTTTCAAACCTGTTGATGAAAACATTAAAATTGCTACAAAAAAACAATATAGTTCTAGCTTTCCATACTTTCTATTTGTTGGCTCGTTGCATCCGCGTAAGAATATTGAAAATCTGTTTAAAGCATTTGACTTGTTTAAACAAAAAACTGACAATGATTTTAAGCTATTGATAGTTGGTGAAAAATATTGGTGGAACGGTAAAATGCAGAACACATATAACAACTTGAAATTTAAAGATGAAATAATATTTACGGGGAGAATGAATTCCGATGAGCTAAAAAACGTTTATGCATCGGCGTTTGCTTTAACTTATGTTTCGATTTTCGAGGGTTTTGGAATTCCAATTCTTGAAGCAATGTATTGCGATGTTCCTGTAATTACTTCAAATACCACCTCAATGCCTGAAGTTGGTGGTGATGCAGTACTTTATGCTGACCCATTTTCTATTCTGTCTATTTGTGATGCTATGGAAAAACTTTTTTTCGATAATGAGATAAGAATACAATTAATTGAAAAAGGAAAAGAAAGACGCAATATGTTTAACTGGCAAAAAACAGCTGATAAACTTTGGAATAGTGTTGAAAGATTGATTAAAGAAGTTAATCCTTAATAGCTCTTGTAACAACTCTTTTGCCTTCCGGACCCGGTAATTCTTCGATTTTAAAACCTACTGCTTTCATAGCTCTTTTCACACTTCCTTTAGCAGAATAGGTTGTTAATACTCCTTCAAAGTTCATTGCATTATAAATTTTTGCAAACACTTCTTCTGCCCACAACTTTGGTTGTACATCAGGAGCAAATGCATCAAAATAAACAATATCAAAAGTTTCGACAGGTTTGTACTCTATAAGGTCTGTCTGAATTTTTGTTAAACTGAAATTGGGTAAAATATTAATACCTCTCTCCCATTCTGCATTATGTAATTGCATATAAACACTATAATAATCAGACTTTAACTTATTGCAATAATTTAATTTTTCGTAAATTCTTTTTTCAAGAGGATACTTTTCAACAGTAGTGTAATTTATTTGCTTGTTTAGCTTTTCATTCTCAACAATTGTAAGAAGGACATTTAATCCTGTACCAAAACCAATATCAAGAATACTTATATTCTGCTTTTTTATAAACCTTAATCCGTAATTGATAAAAATATGCTGAGACTCTTGTATTGCACCGTAAACAGAATGATAATGTTCGTCTAATACAGGAACATAAATAGAATGTGAACCATCTTTAGTTATTATTATTTCGTTTTTCAAACCTTTTGTATTTCTGTTAAAACAAAAATACTTAATTTTATGACAAATAAAATTTAACAGCATGGCTTTTTGGAAAGATTTTGGTTTAGGCTTTAACACCTATGGTAAAGCAATTAGTTTGATATTTAAAAAAGGACTTTGGTGGTTTTTCTTTTTCCCCATTGTTGTAAATATATTGCTGTTTTGGGGAGGATTAGAAGGAATTGGAATTTTAATTGATTGGTTTAATGCAAAAGTTATAGGCTGGACAAGTTTGGAAAGTGCAGAATTTTGGGGTTCGGGAGCTCTAAAATATACATTAACATTTTTAGTTGGAGGAATATTAAGATTCTTGTTTTTTGCCTTTTTTGCTTTTATTGGCGGATACATTGTTTTAATAGTTATGTCTCCTATACTTGCATACTTATCGGAGAAAACCGAAAAAATAATTACCGGAAACGATTATCCTTTTAGTGCATCGCAACTAATGCAAGATGTTGTACGTGGCGTGTTAATTGCCATAAGAAATATGACAATTGAATTAGGCTGGATGCTTATATTTTTAATTATTGGGATTATTCCTCTTATTGGTTGGATCATTAGTTTATTTAGTCCGATTCTTATGTTTTTTATTTCCTCATATTTCTACGGATTTTCCTTTATGGATTACAGTATTGAACGTCAAAAGTTAAATGTTAAAAAAAGTGTTCATCTTATTAGGAAACGAAAAGGTGTGGCAATAGCTAATGGTATGATGTTCTCTCTTTTTCTTATAATTCCGTTTTGTGGAGTATCGCTTGCAGGGTTTACTGCTATTATTTCTACAGTGGCAGCATCAATTGCAATGACAGAGATCGTTAAACAGGAACAAATTAATGTTATTGTTAAAACTTAAGTTGACAATTGATGGAGAAAGTAAAAATATCAATAGTTTCGTATTCTAACACAATCCCATTTGTACATGGGATTGAGAACTCCAATTGTTTAAGTCTTGACAGTTTTGAACTTTCAAAAGATACTCCTGCCATTTGTTACGAAAAAATTAAAAATAATGAAGCCGATATTGGACTTATACCTGTTGCCACAATCCCTACGCTTAATAATGTTGAAATTATTTCTGACTACTGTATAGGATCCGAAGGCAAAGTAAAATCGGTAATACTGGCAAGTCATGTTCCCTTAAAAGAAATTAAACAAGTGTATCTCGACTATCAGTCTAAAACCTCAAATCAATTGGTACAAATACTTGCCAGATTGCACTGGAAACAAAACTTTGATTTTGTTTTTTCAAAACCCGGATACGAAAACTCTATTAATGGCAATAAAGCAGGCGTTATTATTGGTAACAGGGCTTTAGAAATAAGAGATAAATTCCCCTATGTTTACGACCTTGCCGGCGAATGGTACGATTTTACAGGCTTGCCTTTTGTGTTTGCCTGCTGGGTGCAAAACAAAGAAATCCCAATAGAATTTATCGACAATTTTAACAATGCGCTACAATTTGGTATTAGTAAAATTAATATGCTTACAATCAATAAGCCTGCGCTAAACTCATATCTCACCAAAAACATTAACCACTTCCTTGATGAAAGAAAAAAGGAAGCAATAGAATTATTTTGGATGCTAAACAAGAATAAAGCATAGGTATTTATTAACACTCAACTCCTAAGGCATATATCCTGTTAGATACCTTATCCTTTGCTAAATTATTTAGTTTAATTATTTTCTTACTGTTTAATAACCTTAAATGTTGATAGAACAGAATTTTGCTTGTCATAAAATTTTAAGATATAAACTACACTTTTTAAATATGTGATATTAACTTCTTTTTGGTATTCATTTTCATAAACTAATTCACTTAATACATCATAAATCCTTATCTTTGCTAAAGTAATAAAAAATTAAGAAAGTGAAAAACTTCTTTGTTCCTAGGCTTACTATTTGAATTTTCGTTGTTTTTTATGCTTTATTCAAATCAAAAAAAGGTAATTACTTATAAAACTTGTGGTTAAACATTTCCTTATCGGAAGAAATTCTGATAAAATAAATTCCTTTTGACAAATGAGCAATACCCATAGAAATATGTTTATCGTATTGTGTTGTAGTGCAAATGCTTTTACCTGTAATATCAATTAGTTGTAATAAGGTTTTTTGTGGGTAATTTAAGTTAATATCAATTGTATTGTTATAAATAGTTATTGCTAAAATAAAATTATCGGTGTCAGATTCTTTCATATCCACAGCTATTATATCGCTGTAGGTATATTTACCGTCATAGTCAACTTGTTTTAAACGATAATAATTAATTCCGTTAATTGGGTTATTGTCAAATACATTATAAAAAATTTGTGAATTTGAATTTCCTGCTCCAGCATAATTAATAATTTCATTAAAATCAATACCATCTTCTGATCTTTCAACTTGAAAATAATCATTATTGGTTTCAGATTCAGTTATCCATATTAATTCAACAAAATTATCTCTTGGTTTTGCTTTAAAAACAACTAACTCAATAGGTAACGGGAAATTATCTGAACGAGCTATAGCAAAATCGCTAAATGCTGTTAAATTAGTTAGCTTAGCAGTAATTGCAGCTGCTCCGCTACCACTTTGTGTTGCATTATTATGATTTGACGGATAAACATCCCAATCATTGGCACTATCAATTCTTTTAACAACAGTATGTTGAGTAGCAATAGCTCCCCCGTTTGTATGTCCTCTTGAAACTATAGTTACATCATAATCTATTGAAGTGTATGCATCGGGTGAAATTGTCCAAAAACCGTAATCTAATAAGGTTGTAACAGGTGTTCCACCAACTGATAATCCTAATAGCGTTATATCAATTGCTGTAACATGCGGATTTGTGAAATAAGCATCAAAATATGATATGCCCGTTGACGAATTAAGTGTAATATTTGCATCTTCGTATTGAGCAGAAGTACCAACAGGCAAATCATAAGAACCTGTAGCATTAACATTTCTTCTTAAATTTCCGTTTATGTAACTGTTTACATTATGGTTTTGAATAGATGATGTAGTTGCATCAGAAACAATTAATGTATTTACACCAGTTGTTATTAATCCGTTTGTAAGTGTTAATTGTGTGTTAACAGTTAGGTCTGTACCAAGAGTAGAAATTCCTGAAGTTCTGTTTGTTGTAAGATTTTCAAGTTCTTGTGAACCTAAACTAAAATACATTGTTCCAAAATTACCGCTCCCTCCTATTACCATTTCTGAGTTTGCTGAGCCTTTTAATGTTCCTATTCCTGATATTGTACCATTTAAGGTTAAGAGATTATCATTAATATCTAATTCTCCACTAGTCATTGTTAGTGCTGTATAAACTGTTAAATTTGTAGCAAGTGTAACAGTTCCCGATGCACTTCTATTAATCGTTAAATTGCTTAAGGATTCTGAACCTCCTGTAAAATATAAACTAGTTGCTAGATTCCCCGTTCCATTCACAATCAATGTTGATGAATTACTCCCTGTAAACGTTCCTGAAGTTCTGCTTAAATCACTTTGCAGTGTAAGTATTTTGCCATTAATAATCAATTCCCCGTTTGTTTGTATAAGTTCATTTGAAACTGTAACATTATTCTGCAAAGTAACTGAAGTTGGATTATCAACTTCCATATCATAAAAAATTTCTCCTCCTGTTGTTGTGATTGCCTGATTAGCGGTTCCATCAAATTCAACATTTCCGGCACCTTCAATAAAACCCGATTGATTATAATTTACCCAATCGCCGCTTATCTGTAAATCGTTTGTAACAACATCCAAAACAGATGGTGAAACTATAGTAATGTCATAGAAATTTTCCACACCCTGATTACTTGTAATAAAATGGGTACCTGTACCATTTAATATTACAGAACTATTTCCTCTGTCAAAATCTGTAGTGTTTGCATAATTATACCAGCTTCCTGCTATATAAATAATTCCATCATCAGTTGCATTGTTTCCATCATTAAAGTCAACTGTTCCTGCATTAATAACAAAATGCCTGTTAACTGTTAATAGTTTAGTTGCATTGCCCTCTCCTCTTATAGCATAAGTTGGATGACTAATTGTAAAGTCTCTGCATTCTGCATTTTCACCTGCAATTAAAACTATATCGTTATCAACATTTGCATCATTTGGAATAACTACACTTGTTGATGCAGTAGGCACTCTTAAAGGTCCCCAGTTTGCACAATCAAACCATTCTGTATTTTTATTTCCATACCAGTTATATGTTACATCAATTCCTGTTGATGAAATAATTATTGTATGCCCAAGCTCATAGTTGGGTAAACCTGCATAGTAATTATTACATTTATCAGTTGTTGTAGCACCTGCATATGATGTCCAGTTTGTATTATCGTTAATTCTTCCAATCCATTCAATTTGAGTAGCAGCAGTTTGGTCTCCTGTATATTTCAAAAAATCGGTTCCCCCGCTTGGCATCATACTAAAACAGTCCATACCACCTATTAATCCTGACTTTTGAGTTGAAGCTCCAAAATCATCCCAAGATGAAAAAGTATTAAACCCAAATAAAATAGAGCCTCCCGTATATGTTGCATCGTGGTTTCCAAAAGTTCCGTTGTTCCAAACTCCTCCCTGCATAAAAAATATTTGGTCTCCATTAGAATTTAAAATAGCACTTCCTGTTTTTATATCAAGCGACCAACTATTATCAGGTAATATTCCTGCAAAAAACGGTGCTACACCATATAACCTGATAGTAATTACTGTTCCGGCAGTAATAGTTGCTCCTGTTCTTGTTATTCTGTAAAATCCCTCAGTATTACCCCATTGATTAGCGTTTACACGCTGCCAACCATTATCGGTAAAATCTATTGTTGTACCTGTGGTAATATCCTGAAAACAAACAAAACTAATTTCATCATCGCCTGCTCCACCTCCAATACAAGTTATGTTTGAATTTACTCCCATAATGGCAAAATCACCCTGAGCTATAACTGCCGGCACAGGCACAACAGTAGTAAGCTGACTATTGGGATTATTTGACGAGGTAGGTGTATAATATACAGGTGGGTTCTAAAAATTCATTTTTTCAAGATAAATCGTAGAACCCATTAAC
>CAYTWH010000021.1:0-61491 GCA_964442075.1 uncultured Bacteroidales bacterium | reverse complement strand
GAAGTCTAATGGCGTATTACCGAAATCAGTTGCTATAAAACCGAAGTCTAATGGCGTATTACCGGAGTCAGTTGCCGTAAAACCAAAGTCTGTTGCCATAAAACCGAGCTGTGGCATGACACTACGGCAGTCTGGCACCCCGTTAGGTCCATCTAATGGCTTGTTACGTTCATCCGTTTGCCCATTATTGTAATCTGTTTGCTTATAAGGGGAATCAGTTTGCTTATAAGGGGAATCTATTTGCTTATAACGGGAATCAGTTTGCTTGTTAACGGAATCTATTGGCTTGTTACGGGCATCTGTTTGCTTATAACCGGCATGGAGATGCGTATATACAGGCTGTATTGCTTAATTTATGAAGTGCATATTTTATTTTAGCTAATGAAATATGAAAAAACAATTGAGCAATTTAACAATTAAGCAATTGAATCATTATCAAATATTAATAATATTTGTAAACAGGTTGTTTAGGTTAATAATAAATAATTTGCCCGATAATATTTCGCCTGCTCCTGTAATAATTTTTATTGTTTCGTTTGCCTGCAAGCTTCCAATAACTCCGGGCAATACTCCAATTACTCCTTTTGCTGAGGCATTATTATCTATTTGCGATTGCTCCAATACATCGGGAAAAAGTTCCTGATATGTTGGTCCCTTATTATAATTAAAAACCGATAATTGTCCTTCAAATTCCGAAATTGCTCCAAACACATGTGGTTTTCCCAGTTTTACACAAGCCTTGCTTGTTATGTATCGTGTTTCGTAATTATCGGGGCAATCAACCACAATATCATATTTGCTTATAATATCTTCTGCGTTTTCTGATGTTAAAAATGTTTTATAGATTTTAATCTCAACATTGGGGTTTAAGGCTGTTAAATTTCTTTTTGCAACCTCAACTTTGGGTTTTCCTATATCGTTGGTAGTATATAATATTTGCCTTTGCAAATTCGATTCGTCAACAATATCATTATCAACAATTCCAATAACACCAACTCCGGCTGCTGCAAGATATTGTAACACAGGCGAGCCAAGTCCGCCGGCACCAATTACAACTACTTTTGCATTTTTTAATTTTATTTGTCCGTCAATTCCAATTTGTGGAAGTATAATGTGTCGGTTATAACGGATCTTTTCTTTTTCAGATAGCATTTAATAAAATTTTCGTTTGACGTTATTGGTTTTGATGTAAAGATAGGATATTATGATTTTATATGCAATTATAAATCCTTTCCTTACTTTTGCATAAAGGTATCCCAATCTTTCCAAACAGCTTCGTATCCTTGTGTATTTTTAATATTGAGAATTTCAAGCATCTCAATAATTTTACATCCCTTATTAATTTCTTTATGCTCTTTGTTAACAATTACTTATGTTTAAGGGATAATAAATAAAGCGGAGATTGCATTTCCCTACGCCGGCATTATCCGAATCAGGTTAAAAGGGTGTAATCTCAGCCCGTATATTAACACCAACATTATTTTAATTATTTTAAAATGGTTTGGTAAAGGCACCCCATTAATGATACAAAGTTGAATAACAAATTTTAATTATGCAAATATTTTTCAATATCCATAGGAACCATATTTGAAATAGTGTAAGTTGCGTTTTAAAATAATTTTTTCTGCATCAGTTCTTTCGTTTTCAGGTAATGCTTTAATTCGTTCTAATTCACGTTTGCTGGTATGGTCAAGTTTTCCGTTCGAAAACCAATTTATTGGTCGAGTAATTTGGGTGCCATGTTCGTAAACTGTTTCTCGCCTTTTTTTTTCCTTATAATAATATTCTACCCACAAACCATGTTTTTGACCATTTACACATTGTCCTTCTTCGCTAATATTTCCGTTTTTATGCCAAGTTTTCCATTTTCCTTCAAGTGAGCCATTAATATAATATGCTTTTTCTTTCATATTTCCGTTTTGATACCAATGAAAACACCAGTCATCAAGTTTGCCGTCTATATAAAATAACTGACTTTGTATTTTTCCGTTTTTATACCAGTATTTCCATTTACCGTTTATTATTCCACTCTTGTAATTTCCAATAAGTTTAATTTGTTTGCTTTTAAACCATTCTATTGTTTTTCCATTTAAGGTATCTTTATAATAAAAAGCTTCTACAGACTTATTGCCTTTTTTTTTGTAAAAAATAACAAATGTTGTGTCATTGCCTTTTTGTTCAACTTCGTATTTCTTTTTTCCATTACTATGATATTCAATATAATTTTGAGAAAAGCATGAAAAAGATAAGAGTATTAGTGTCAAGAATAATAGGTATTTTATTTTAGCTAACATTATTTTACGCTATCACTTTAATTTTACTGTTCTTGTTTATTTTGAAATTTTTAATATCAACATTTTCAATAAGATTAATTCCCGGAGTTTTTCCAATTTCAAAACTTCCAAGCATATTTTCCATTTTTAACGCCTTTGCTCCATTAATTGTTGCCCATTCAATTAGTTTTGAAAGGGGAATGTCGGGGAAATAATCTGATATTGTTTTTAATTCTTCTAAAATTGATAGTTTTTCATTAGAGCCTAAACTGTCTGTGCCTATAGTAATCTTAATATTTTTTCTAATAAAAACATCTATTTTGGGAAGCTTGTTTTCAATATATAAATTTGAGTTTGGGCAGAATATCCAAAATAAATTATCAGAATAATTTTCTGCAAATTCAATATCTTTTTCAGAAGTATATGTATTGTGAATTAATAAAACATTATTGTTTTTGGGCAGATATGAGATATATGATTGTAATGAAGAATTATTTTTGTTAGAAACAATATCATACGATTCGGAAATATTCTTTAACATTTCTGCAAGTTTACCGCTTCTGTTTTCAAACAACTTATTCTCATCCTCACTTTCCTGATTATGTATTGATACGACTTCTTGTTTGTCGGCGTAATAATTTTTAAATATCTCAAATAATTTTTCTGATAAAGAATACGGTGCATGTGGTGTAATTGATGCTTTTAATTTATTTTCCTTTACAGTTTTGAGGATTTCAAGCCCATTATTAAAAGAAGTTTGAGCTTTTTCGGAGTTTATATTGTAAATCTCAATAAAAGAATGATAATTAATTTTGCTTTGCTTTTTAATTTCTAAAGATATTGTGTCATTTGTTATATCTCCAACAGCAACAATACCTTCGTGTTGCATTAATTTATCTGCTTTTGCAATTTTATTTTTTATTTCTACCTCATTAAATTTGTCTCGCAATCTCGCTATTTGCTTAACAAATCCTGTAAGACCTGTATGCTTTTTGATTTTTCCTTTTAAATACGATAATTCTAAATGACAGTGAGTATTTATAAAGCCAGGAACTAAAATACCATTATAAAATTCAAGACCTGCAATTTCTTTTAAATCTCCTTTGGTATCAATGATGTTTGTTATTTTCCCGGTATTATCAATTTCAATAATTCCATTTTTTAAAGGCTTTGAACTAACAGGAAATATATAGTTTGCAGATATTTTTCTCACAATTTTGCAATTTAATTAGAAACGAAATTACAAAAAAAGTTGCTGCAAATCTTTTTAATTTACAGCAACTTTCATTTTTCTAATGAGGTCTCTTCCAGATTCGAACTGGAGTAGCTGGTTTTGCAGACCAGTGCCTAGCCGCTCGGCCAAGAGACCTTTTTTGTATTAAAGGTTTGCAAAGGTAAATATAATTGCAAAAAAAAGCTTATATATTTTTAATTATTTAATTCTTTCAATTACTTTTGAAAATAAATTATTTCTAATTAAGTCTAAATAAAAATAAGACACAATATTATGGATACTAAAAATTTAGGTTTCAATTCAAAACTTATTCATTCAGGTGATTTTCAAGATGAATTTGGCAGTGCTGTTGTTCCAATTTATCAAACATCAACTTTTTCGTTTAAAAATGCAAAGCATGGAGCAGATTTATTTGCGGGGAAAGAAAAAGGGTATATATATACCAGAATTGGAAATCCTACAATTAACGCATTGGAAAACAAACTTGCAGAACTTGAAAATGGTTTTAGAGGAATTGTTACATCATCAGGCATGTCGGCAATTTCAACAGTTTACATGGCATTGCTCGGACAAGGGCAACATATAATCAGCACAGCAGCAGTTTATGGACCCAGTAGAGGAGTTATGGAAAATTATTTTTCTAAATTTGGTACTGAATATACATATATCGACACATCAAACTTATCTGATATTGAAAAATCAATTAGACCAAATACAAAAGTTTTATATATTGAAACTCCTGCAAATCCTACAATTCAGCTTACTGATATTAAAAAAGCAAGCGAAATAGCACACAAACACAATATTTTACTTGTTGTTGATAATACTTTTTGTAGTCCATATTTACAAAAACCTCTTGATTTAGGTGCAGATATCGTTGTTCATTCTCTTACTAAATTTATAAACGGTCATGCCGATGTTGTTGGCGGAGCTATTATTGCAAAAGATACTGAAGTTTATAATAATCTTAGAAAAACAATGGTTATGATGGGTGGAAATATGGATCCTCATCAGGCATATCTGGTAATTCGCGGTGTGAAAACTTTATCAATTCGTATTGACAGAGCACAGGAAAGTGCAATGAAAATTGCAAAATATCTTGAAGAGCATCCAAAAGTAGAATGGATAAAATATCCGGGTTTAGAGTCTCACCCTCAATATGAACTTGCAAAAGAACAAATGTCAGGACCGGGAACAATGATTAGTTTTGGACTTAAGGGTGGACATAATTCAGGAACTATTTTAATGGACAATGTTAAAATAGCAACTCTTGCCGTTTCTCTTGGAGGAGTTGAATCTCTAATACAACATCCTGCATCTATGACACACGCAGGTGTTTCTAAAGAAAACCTTTTAAAAGCGAATATTACAGATGGACTTGTAAGATATTCTGTAGGAATTGAAGATGTTGAAGATTTACTTGCTGATTTAGATCAGGCTTTGGGATTTATAAAATAAAAATTAATAATAAGCTGAGTTTGATATAGGATTTTGCCATCATTGCGAGCGAGAATCAGCCTGTCCCGAAATATAGGGAAGTGTGACAATCTTTTCTATATTAGCAGATTGCTTACGCCTGCCGATCAGGCAGATTTTAACAATCCTCATATATAAAAAACCCATTTTGCAATAGCAATTATAACAAATAAAATTATAAGTTTGTTGCAATATTTACTGATTGATATGAACCACAACTCAGAATTGGAATTAGCTTGGAATTTTGTTGAAAAAACAGATAGAAATATTTTTTTAACAGGAAAAGCAGGTACAGGAAAAACAACATTTTTACACAAAATTCGTACTGAATCTTTAAAAAGATTAGTAGTTGTAGCTCCCACAGGAGTAGCTGCTATTAATGCTAAAGGAGTAACAATACATTCTTTTTTCCAGATGTCATTCGGTCCTATTTTACCAATTGAAGCCCAATCTGCGAATACGCCAGCAAACGAACGTGGGATCCCTCCTTCTCAAAAGAAGTTTAACAGACGTAAAATTGATATAATAAGGTCATTAGATTTGCTAATAATTGATGAGGTTAGTATGGTAAGAGCCGATTTACTTGATGGAATCGACCAGGTATTAAGAAGGTATAAAAACAAAGATAAAGTATTTGGTGGTGTTCAGGTATTGATGATTGGCGACTTACAGCAATTAGCACCTGTGGTAAAAAATTATGAATGGCAAATTTTACAAGATTATTATAAAACAGCTTTCTTCTTCAGCAGTAAGGCATTTCAGGCTTCTGAAGCTATAGGGATTGAACTACAACATATATATCGTCAAAAAAATGAACACTTTATAGGTATTCTAAACGAAATAAGAAATAATTGTCTTTCAGATAAATCATTAGAGGACTTAAATCAGAGATATGTCCCAAATTTTAAACCTGCTAAAGATGATGGCTATATCACTTTGACCACTCATAACAATCAGGCAAATGAAATGAATGAATGTAAATTGATTGAGATAAAGGCAAAATCTTATTGTTATTATGCAAATGTTGAAGATGATTTTCCGGAACATATTTACCCTACACATTTTGAGCTAGTGCTAAAAGAAGGAGCTCAGGTAATGTTTATAAAAAACGACAGTTCACCTGAAAAACGATACTTTAACGGAAAAATTGGAAAAATTGTAAACCTTGATGATGACCAAGTAATAGTACGATGTCCTGATGATGATTTTGATATTATAACAGAACCTGAAACATGGGAAAATATTAATTTTTCAATAAATAAAGAAACGAATCAAATAAGCGAAAATGTTAAGGGGAAATTTTCTCAAATGCCTTTAAGGCTTGCATGGGCAATTACTATACATAAAAGTCAGGGATTAACTTTCGAAAAAGCAATAATAGATGTAACATCTTCTTTTGCTCACGGACAAACTTATGTGGCACTTAGTAGGTGTAAAACACTTGAAGGAATAATTCTAAATAAAGCTATTGATAAAAAAAGCATTATTCATGATAACAGAGTAGTTTCCTTTACAAAAGAAGTGGAAGATAATCCTCCTGATATTATCACTTTAAATCAATCGCAAAAACTCTATCAGTTAAACCTGATGGAAGAATTATTTAATTTCAAACAACTAATATATCCTGTTGTCCGATGTATTAAAATTGCATATCAAAGCGCAAACAGTTTGCAAGGAAACATTAAAGAACCACTTAAAACTATTAAAGAAAAAGGAATTGAGGAATTAATAAAACTTGGTGAAAATTTTCAAAAACAGTTAATTCAAATGAATACAGACCAAGTGAAACCTGAAACCAATACACCAGTTCAAGACAGGATTAAAAAAGCAGTATCGTATTTTATAAATCATACACAAGAACATATTGCAAAACCCTTATCAGAACTCACTTATACAACCGATAATAAAGCTATTGAAAAAGATTTAAAAGAACAGTTACAAAAAATTAATGAGTTACTTGAAAGTAAACTTTATTGTCTTAATGGCTTGAAAGATGGATTTAATACAATAAAATATCTGGAACTTAGAGCAAATTCTATCTTCAAAAAAAGCAAATCTGTAAAGTTGAAAACAGAAATTGTAGACACAGGATTAAATCCAAAACTGTTTTCTATATTGCGACATTGGCGTCATGATACCGCTAATGCAGAAGACTTAACTCATTATCAGATTTTTACTCAAAAATCTTTGTTTGAAATATGCGAAAAACTCCCGTCTAACAAGAGTAAACTTCGCTTAATTAATGGAATGGGCAAAGTTCGTGTAAAAAAATATGGCGATGAAATTATTGAAATTATAAGAAATTATTGTGACGGAAATGAGATAGAATTAAACGAGGAAGAAATTATCGAGAAACCGAAAAAAGAAAAAAAGAAAAAAGTAGATTCAAAGTTAATTAGTCTTAAAATGATAAATGAAGGTTTAAGCATAAATGAAATTGCCAAAAAACGAGAATTTGCCATTAGCACTATTGAAGGGCATTTATATCCATATATCTTAAGTGGAGACTTGGAACTCGAAAAAGTAATGACTAAAGAAAGGAGTGCTGAATTAAAACAACAAATCAAAAAAACCGAGTTTGAGAGCTTGGGAGATTTAAAAAATAAATTAGACGATAAATATTCTTATGGTGAAATAAAAATGGTTTTAAATGACATTAAATTTCATGGGGGTTTGAAAAATGTCTCAGAAGAATAATTTCACACTCGCATATTTCTATGACAAAATTATAATTTTTTCAAATTGTTTTTCTTTATTATCAGCAAGCCAATAAAAGTAATAAGACCATTAAGAATTAATAGCTCAAACCCAAATTTATATCCCCAAAGAAAATCTTCTGAAAAATAACTTACCACAAAAGTAAGAACAGGAGAAAGCACAGCAACAATGGGAACAAGCTTGTCTTTAATTTTATATTTAGTAAATAATCCAAAACTATAAAGTCCAAGTAATGGTCCATAAGTATAGCCTGCAACTTTAAATACTGCATTTATAACACTATCATCGTTAATAAATTTAAACAAAACTATAACTAGAAACAAGAGTACAGAAAAACCAATATGTACAAGAAATCGTATACGATTTTTGTTAATATCGGGCTTGTTTTCAAAACCAAGAAAATCTACACAAAAAGAAGTTGTAAGTGCTGTAAGTGCAGAATCGGCACTTGAAAAAGCTGCCGCAGTAATACCGAGAAGAAAAATTATACCAGCAGTAATACTAAAATGACTTAAAGCAAGATTTGGGAAAAGTTCATCAGTATGCATAAACATTCCTGTTTCAGCATCTAAAGGCAATACAATTCCCTTTTCGGCAGCAAAAATATACAACAAAACTCCAAGCCCTAAAAACAACAGGTTTACAAATATTAGTGAACCACTAAACCAGTACATGTTTTTTTGTGCATCTTTCAGGTTTTTACATGTAAGATTTTTTTGCATCATGTTTTGATCAAGCCCTGTCATAACTATTGCAATAAAAGCACCTGAAAAAAATTGTTTGAAAAAAAAGTGTTTAGACTGCCAATCCCAGTTAAATATTTTTGAAAATTTACTTTCACTAATAGTATCAATTAATTGCGAAGATGAAAGATTTAATTCTTTTCCAATAATGAAAATACTAATTATTACCGCTAAAAGCATAAAGAATGTTTGCAAAGTATCTGTCCATACAATTGTCTTAATTCCTGCACGATATGTATATACCCAAATAAGAGTTAATATTGTGAACACTGTAACATAAAACGGGATTCCGAAATTGTCAAAAAAGCCAAGTTGTAATACCAGAGCAACTAAAAATAATCTGAATGAAGCTCCAATTGTTTGAGATAAAATAAAAAACAGAGAACCTGTTTTATACGACCATAGACCAAATCTTTTGTTAAGATATGCATAAATAGAAACAAGGTTAAGTTTGTAATACAATGGCATCAGAACATTAGCAATTACAAAATATCCTAACAAATAACCAAGTACAAGTTGAAAATAAGAAAATGCCGAATTACCAACTTCGCCGGGCACAGAAATAAATGTAACACCCGATAGTGAAGCTCCTATCATACCAAAAGCAACTAAAAACCAAGGGGATTTTTTGTTTCCTGTAAAAAAAGTAACATTTGTTGCTCCTTTTGATGTAAAAAAGGAAATTATCATTAATAAAACAAAATATCCTGCAATTACTCCAAATATTAAAAGTGGTGTCATCTTGTTGATTTACTAAACATTAACGCCCTGCACTCTTGGCACATGGTAAATGCCCCGTAATGTTTTGCTTCTAATTCCTCCCCTTTGGGGAGAGCCTGTCCCGAATTTATTTCGGGATTAGGAGGGGCTTTTACTATGAAACAACAATATTAATTATAAATCATATAAATTTATTAATTTTGAGCAAATAATTATAAACCGTTTCCTTTTTATAATAATGTATATAAACACACTACCTTCAAAACTTTTGGAAAAAGCTGTTACTGAATTTTCAAGCCTTCCCGGTATTGGAAAACGGACTGCTTTACGTTTGGTACTTCATCTGTTAAAGCAAACAAAAGAAGATGTTTTTACTTTTGGTAACTCCATTATTGAACTAAAAAATGAAATAAAATTTTGTAGCTCGTGTCATAATATTTCTGATGGTGATATTTGCAGTATCTGTACAAATCATAACAGAGATAGTTCTATAATTTGTGTGGTAGAAAATATTACTGATGTGTTAGCTATTGAAGGAACCCATCAATATCGTGGAATTTACCATGTGCTTGGTGGAATTATTTCTCCTATGGATGGTATTGGTCCTGGAGATCTTAGAATTGAAACATTAGAAAACAAGGCTAGAAATGGCAAAGTAAAAGAAATAATATTTGCTCTCAGTGCAACAATGGAAGGCGATACAACAAATTTTTATCTTTACAAAAAGCTAAGCAAATATACTCTTGAATTTACTACAATTGCTCGAGGTGTTGCTTTTGGCGATGAACTGGAATACACGGATGAAATAACACTTGGTAAATCTATTGTTAACAGAACCTCATTTCAATATCAGCAATAAAAAATTATTAATATTAAAAAAAAATAGGCTCCGGCTGAGAAAATATTGTTGAATTTTTTTCGTTATCTAAACCTGAAAAAATAAGTTTTTTTAATGAATACATTTATACTTATTTTTACGCTTAGGTTTGTAATTAAAAAGAAAAAACCATCTCGATAATTATCGAGGCAAAAAACGCATGACATTATCAATTGTAATAGTAAACTATAATGTAAAATATTTTCTGGAACAATGTCTTTTTTCAGTTTCAAAAGCAATAAAAGATATTGACGTGGAAGTATTTGTAGTTGACAACAATTCTGTTGATGGCTCATGTATTATGGTAAAAGAAAAGTTCCCCGATGTTAAGCTTATTGAAAACAAAACCAATACAGGATTTTCTTATGCCAATAATCAGGCAATTAAACAATCATCCGGCAAATATGTGTTACTATTAAACCCTGATACTGTTGTTGAAGAAGATACTTTTAGCAAGATTATTGGTTTTATGGATAAAAATGATGATGCCGGTGGTTTAGGTGTGAAAATAATTGATGGTAAAGGAAATTTTCTTCCCGAATCAAAAAGAGGTTTACCTACTCCAATGGTTGCATTTTACAAAATATTTGGCATTTCGAGATTGTTTCCGAAATCAAAAATATTTGGACGGTATCATTTGGGTTATCTTAATAAAGAAGAGATACATGAAGTTGATATACTTGTTGGGGCGTTTATGCTTTTAAGAAAATCTGTTTTAGATAAAATTGGCTTACTTGACGAAACATTTTTCATGTATGGTGAAGATATTGATTTGTCATATAGGATATTACAGGCTGATTATAAAAATTATTATTTCCCCGAAACAACAATAATCCATTACAAAGGAGAAAGCACAAAAAAAAGCAGTATAAATTATGTGAAAGTATTTTATAATGCAATGATAATTTTTGCCCGTAAACATTTTTCAAAAAAAAATGCGCAACTTTTTTCATTTCTTATAAAACTTGCAATTTATATTCGTGCTTTTTTTGCAATATTTTCAAGGTTTATCAAAAATATATTCCTGCCTCTTATTGATGCATCTTTTATTGCGCTCGGATATTACTTAATAAAGCCATACTGGGAAGCATACAAATTTCCTGATGGAGGAAGTTATCCCAACGAATTTTTTTACTATGTTGTTCCTTCCTATATAATTATTTGGTTGTCTTCAATTTTACTTGCAGGAGGGTATGAAAAACCAACAAAAATATGGAATGTCCTAAAAGGAATATTGACAGGCACACTTATTATATTAATAATATATGCTTTGTTAAGCGAAGAATTTCGTTTTTCGCGTGCCCTGATACTACTCGGTTCTGCATGGGTGTTTCTAACAATTTTCATAAACAGACTAATATTTCATTATTTGAACATCTATAAATTCCATACTAAAAAGAAAAAAAGAGTTATTATAATCGGATCTCCTGATGAAGCGAAAAGAGTAAGCTCAATAATTAAGCAATCGGTTAAAAATCCTAAAATTGTGGGATTTGTTTTACCGGAAAACAATGGAAAACAAAAAGGATATATTGGTAACATTTTTCAATTAAATGAAATAATTAATATCAATAAAATTGATGAAATAATTTTTTGTGCAAAAGATATTACTGCACAAAAAATTATAAAAAACATGTTGCAACTATCGGAAATTAAAATTGAATACAGAATAGCTTCACCCGATAGTGTTTCTGTTATTGGAAGCGATTCTATAAATACTGCCGGCGACTTATATACTATTAATATTAATTCTATTGCTAATTCCAAAAATAAAAGAAATAAAAGAGTTCTGGATTTTTCGGTTTCTATTATTGTTTTATGTTTATTACCGATTTTTATCTTTTTTCAAAAAAAACCTCTCGGTTTTATTGGAAATATTTTTTCAGTAATAATTGGAATAAAATCGTGGATTGGATATTATACTATTGACACTACAATAATTAATTTACCCAAAATTCGACAAGGCATTTTAAGCCCGATAGATACTATTAAGCAATCAAATATATCTAACGAATTAGCTGACAGGATAAATATTGCTTATGCAAAAGATTATAAAATATTCAATGATATTTCTACGATTGTTAAAAATTTCCGTTTATTAGGGAAATAAAAAACTCCCACCTTTTGAGTGAGAGTTTCAATATATTAATAAGTTATATTTTTTACATTTTTAATTTTTTCTCAATTTCTTCAATATATACTCTAAATCGTTTATCAGTGTCTATAAGATTATTGACTGTTTTACAGGCATGTAAAACGGTTGCATGATCCTTCCCTCCTATTAATGATCCAATTGTAGCCAACGAAGATTTTGTTAAACTTTTTGCAAAAAACATTGCTATTTGGCGAGCTTGAACAATTTCTCTTTTACGTGTTTTAGATTTTAGATTTTCAACAGGCATATCAAAATAATCACAAACTATTTTTTGAATGTAATCAATAGATATTTCTCGCTTGGTATTTTTAACAAGCTTATCTATCATTTGTTTTGCAAGGTCGAGAGTTATCTCTTTTCTGTTTAAAGTAGATTGTGCAAGTAATGATATTAATGCTCCTTCTAGTTCTCTAACATTATTTGTAATATGCGAAGAAATATATTCAACAACATCTTCCGGCAGTTCTATGCCATCGTTATATATTTTTTGTTTTAAAATAGCAATTCTTGTTGCATAATCGGGTACTTGTAAATCAGCAGATAGTCCCCACTTAAACCTTGACAAAAGTCTTTGCTCTAATCCTTGTAATTCAACGGGCGATTTATCGGAAGTTAAAATTAGTTGTTTTCCAGACTGATGAAGATGATTGAAAATATGGAAGAAAATATCCTGAGTTTTTTCTTTTCCTGCAAACTCATGAACATCGTCAATAATTAAAATATCTATCATTTGATAGAAATTTATAAAATCATTCCTATTATTATTTCTTGTTGCTTCTCCAAATTGTGTTATAAATTTATTTGCATTAACAAATAAAACAGTTTTATCAGGGAAACGTTCTTTAACTTCAATACCTATAGCTTGAGCCAAATGAGTTTTGCCCAACCCGGATGCTCCATAAACAAACAAAGGATTAAAAGCAGTACCTCCAGGATTATTAGCAACTGCATATCCTGCTGATCTTGCTAATCTGTTGCATTCGCCTTCTATAAAATTTACAAATGAATAATCAGGGTTTAATTGAGGATCAACATGTAATTTTTTTATACCGGGTATAATAAAAGGATTTTTTATCGAATTTTCTTCAACTAAAGGAATAGAAACGGGTTTATTTTTTAGTCCTGCTCTATTATTTGCAGGAATTTTAACAGTATAAGGTTTTGAATTGGAAAATGCATTATTTTCAACTACTACGTTATATTCGAGTTTCGCTTCCGTTCCTAATTCTTTGCGTAGTGTTTTTCTTAAAATATCAATATATTGTTCTTCTAAATATTCATAAAAAAACGGACTTGGTACTTGAATCGTAAGGACACTGTTTTCCAATTTAATAGGTACAATTGGCTCAAACCATGTTCTGAAACTCACCGAAGGCACATTATCCTTAATAATGGTTAAACAACTATTCCAAACGTCATCATGATTCTTATTCATTCTTAATCAACAATTTATGAGGTTTACTTTGTTTTTATTTTCTACAAGCAAGATTGTAAAAAAAAAAATTATAAAAAAATGTTTTTACTATTGTTTTTTAAATTTTTTGTTTTATGCCTGATTATAAATCAAATAAAATTTAAATAAATCAAATAATATTTTTTTCCTGTATGTCAGGCTATTACTCAGGCAGTAAGTTCTAATGCATTGAGCAGTTCAATTAAAAAAAGATTACTTAAAGTGTTAATTTAACTTGATAAAATTGAAAAAAGCAACTTAATGATTTTAAAAAGCCAATGCTCAAATATACTTTAAATAAATTAAAAACACTAATAATAAATTAAAAATTTGGTATTAAGTAAAAAAAACTATGTGAAAACAGATTTTTTTTACTTAAAAATATTTTCTAATGCTTACGTCTTCCTTTTAATACTCTTGTAGTTTCATCTTTTTTAATTGTATCAAAAACAATAGGTGTTGCAATAAATAAAGAAGAATACGTTCCTACAACAATACCAATTAACAATGCAAAAGTAAATCCTCGTATTACTTCTCCTCCAAAAATAAATACTGCTAAAACAACAATGAAAGTACTTAACGAAGTACTTACTGTACGGCTTATAGTACTGTTTAATGCTGAATTTATAATTTCCGTTCTGTTTCTTTTCTTATAAAGTGCAATGTATTCACGAATTCTGTCAAATACAACAACTGTATCGTTAATTGAATAACCAACAACTGTAAGAATAGCAGCAATAAATGCCTGATCAATTTCCATTGAAAATGGCATAACTGAATATAAAAGAGAAAATACTCCTAATACAAGTAAAACATCATGCATTAACGCAACAACAGCTCCAAGCCCAAATTGCCAGTTTCTGAAACGCAATAATATGTATAAAAATATAAATAATAATGACATTCCAATTGCCCATATTGCAGCAACTTTAATATCATCGGCAATTGTAGGTCCTACTTTCTGTGAACTCATTCTGTGTTCACTTAAGAATGTTTCAATATCAATATCGTTTCCAATAATATGTTTTAATCCTTCAAACATTTTTGCTTCTACAATTTGATCGGCATTAGGGTCATCGCTATCAATCATATATTTGGTAGCTATTTTAACCTGATTATCTGCTCCGAATTTTTTTACTTCTACCGATTTATCAAATGCAACTTGCAAGGCATTAGTTATTTCAGTTGTAGAAACTTTTTCATCGAAACGTACCACGAAAGTTCTACCACCTGTAAAATCAATACCATAATTCAAGCCTCTTGTGAATAAAGAGCCAATACCAACAACAATAACTATAGCTGAAATAACATAAAATATCTTTCTTTTTTCAATAAAATTAATATTAATATTTTTAAATGCATTTTTAGTAAGCCTGGTAGAAAATGTAAGTTTTTTATTTTTATCTAATAGATAAACAAATATTAACCTTGTAATAAA
This sequence comes from uncultured Bacteroidales bacterium, assembly GCA_964442075.1. Classification (GTDB taxonomy): domain Bacteria; phylum Bacteroidota; class Bacteroidia; order Bacteroidales; family CAYTAU01; genus CAYTAU01. The sequence goes on along the minus strand of CAYTWH010000021.1, from coordinate 46,404 downwards.
TATTGCTGAAAATAAAGATGTAATAATACCTATAACAAGTGTTGTGGCAAAACCTTTTATTGGTCCTGTCCCAAATATGTATAATATAATACCCGTTAATAAAGTTGTTACATTTGCATCAATAATAGCAGAGTATGCATTTTTATATCCATCTGCAACAGCAAGTTTAATTCCTTTGCCTCCAAGAAGTTCTTCCTTAATGCGCTCATAAATAAGCACATTAGCATCAACCGACATACCAATTGTTAGAATAATCCCTGCAATACCTGGTAATGTTAATACTGCCTGTAAGGAGGCAAGAACACCAAAAATCAAAAATAAGTTTACTATCAAAGCAATATCTGAAACTAATCCTGCTCTTCTGCTATAATAGAATAACATATATAATAACACAAGTACAAAAGCAATAATAAATGACATCAAACCTGAATTTATCGCTTCTTCTCCAAGCGAAGGTCCAACAATAGCTTCTTCAATAATTCTTGCCGGTGCAGGCAATTTACCTGATTTAAGAACATTTGCTAAATCCTGCGCTTCTTTAATAGAGAAATCACCCGTAATAGAAGAACTTCCTCCCTTTATTTCTCCATTTACATTAGGAAACGAATAAATATAACCATCAAGTACAATTGCGATTGCTTTACCAATATTTTGTTTGGTTAATTTTGCCCATATACTTGTTCCTGAACCATCCATTTGCATAGAAACTTCAGCAACAGCTTGATTTTGTCCAAATACAGCTCTTGCGTTTGTAATTACTTTACCATCTAATGGAGGTCTTCCATCGCGACTTGTAACTTTAACGGCAATTAATTGATAAAAATCCGTAAATATTCCTTCTTGTCTGTTTTTTACAGGTTTGTATGTCCAGTAAAATTTAAGGTCTTTAGGAAATACTGCTTTTACTTTTTTCATTGCAAGATACTCGCTCACTTTAGCAGTGTCCTTGTAATGTGTCATACCAACAGCAGGTCCCGGATATAATTGTCCATCATTACTTACGCTTGGTCTTAAAACAGCAAACAGAGGATAATCTTGTATCCATTTTTCAGCCGATAAAGAGGTGTCGGCTTCAGATGTATCACGTTCTAATTTCTCAATTAAAGATATATCACTTGTTGTATCAGTTTTAGCAGTATCGTTTCCAATCAATGAGAATATTCCTAATTCTTCTTCTTCCGCAGATTCAACCAATGTAGTGTCATCTTCAACATTTAATATTTCTTCTGTAACTAATGTGTCTTTATCATTATTTAATGCTTCATCAGCAATATTCAAATCTTTAATAACATCATTTGCTTCTAACAAATACTGGTAAATTTCTGAATTCTCATAAGTTTCCCAAAATTCAAGGCTTGCTGTTCCTTGTAAAAGGTTTCTTACTCTTTCAGGATCTTTAACACCAGGAAGTTCTATCAAAATTCTGCCTGTTGTTTCAAGTCTTTGAATATTTGGTTGTGCAACACCAAAACGGTCAATTCTATTTCTTAATACTTCAAAAGAATTATCAATAGCAGAACTTGTTTCTCTGCTAATAAATGCCAATACTTCTTCGTCGGATGTTGTGGCATCAATTAATCCTTTGTTTTCGTAAGTTGCAAAAATGGCAGCTAGAGTTGCATTTGGGTCAATTTCCTTAAATGCTTGTCCAAACAAAGTAATAAAGTCTTCCTGACTGTCTCGTTGTTTTTTCTTAGCTAATTTAATTGCACTTATAAATGTTGTGTCTTTACTGTAATTAGAAAGAGCTTTTAAAACATCTATTACAGAAATTTCAAGAGTAACGTTCATTCCTCCTTTAAGGTCAAGACCGAGATTTATTTCTCTTTCTTGACAATCTCTTAATGTATAATTAAAACCCGGATATACTTTTTCGCTCGACATCGAGTCAAGATATACAAGTTCTTTTTTGAAATCTCCCTTAGCATATTCTTCCGCATCATTTTCTACACTATTTGTAACAAATGTAAAAGACAATTGATAAATACTTGCTAATGCTAATAAAATTGCCAGTAATGTAATTGCTCCTTTATTCTGCATTTCTTAATTTTTAATAGTTTTTATTGAATAAATTTTAGCCTGCAAATATATTGATTATTTCTAATAAAACACATTTTTATTATTACAAAATAAATAATTACAATTGTCAGACATTGTAGTTGTTATGTTAAACTCCAACATTTGTATTAAAAGAAAAATAATTATAGACACTAAATTTTAGTTAAAAAATTAATAAATTAACAAAATTAAAATCTTTTCTCAATATTTGCATAATATTATTATATAGCATAATTTTGATAAAAATTAATTTTACTACAATGAAAAAATTTCTGATTCTGTTTTTGATAATATTTATAGTGTTTTCTTGTAAAAAAGAAGAGGAAGAAGAAGAATCGCCCACAATTGATAATACAGATATCATTGGAACATGGAAAAGAATTAGCCTTGTTTCGATAAATGGGACAGATAGCTCATTCAGTACTTACGGAGAAAATATTTATCATTATTATAATAGTAATGGGGCATACGATGAAACAAAATCAGGATTCTCAATTTATACTTCTAATGCAAATTACCAGTTTAGTTTTGTAAGCGATACCTTAAAATTTCATTCTATGGGATATTTTTCTCATGCCTATCCAGCAAAAATTACAAGCTCAACAATGATTATTGATGTTGGTTCTGAAAGCGGAACTAAATATTCCTATAAACTTACTAAAGAATAATTTTGAATTCAAATATTTTACGGTCAATGAAAAAAATACTTATTTACCTCCCTTTTATTATTTTTTTGCTGTCATGTAATGAAAATATTCCAACAGATGAAAATATTATTGACAAAGACATAATTGAAGAAATTGTTATTGACAATGGTGAAATTCCTAATAAAATTTCCAAAATTCCTGTAAAAATTACTGTTTTACACGAACCCGATACTGTGTATGCTATAAGAGATGAAAAAGATACTGCAATTTATTTGTGGAAACACAGTACAACTATTAAAACTGAATTGGAATACCTTAAAATAATTGAGTTTGGAGTATATTATATGGATAATGGAAACTGGAAACTCGAAAATATAACCCATAAACCATACACAACTAAAGAATTTGAACAATGGTATTTTGTAAAATCCGATAATGATTTTATTAGTTGGAAAAACTGCAAAAATGGTGTGCTAAAAGCAAATGTTGAATATATTGATCCTTCAAACTGGAGTGATAAAGACTCCGAATTGCAAAGCCACATTGTATTATGGTATTATATTGGAATTGATAAAAAAGACAAAAAATATGTTGGATATGCTATGTGCCATACTATTGCCGAGTTGAAAGAATAACTTTATACTAACAAGTTTTAATCTAAGTCTTTCTGTTTACAATTGTCACCCTAATATTTCTTTATCAGGGTGTTTTAAAAATCAAAACGATTTATCCCTTTTTATCAACATGACAAAAATTGTTGAATCATTTAACTAAATTTACAATCAATATATCTCTTCGGGATTATTTTTCAATGTTCAGATAGTTAAAGGTTTATATGATGGAGAATTTTACACACTTGCATGTTCATACGGAGTATTCGGTTTTAGACGGGGCTTCAAATATTAAAAAACTTATTGGTAGAGCAAAAGAACATGGAATGAAGGCTATAGCAATTACTGACCATGGAAATATGTTTGGCGTTAAAGAATTCCATAACGAAGCAAAAACACTAGGCATTAAACCTATTATTGGGTGTGAGATATATGTTGCCAAAGGAAACAGAACAGACAGAACAGATAAAAATGACAGGGGGTATCATTTAACATTACTTGCAAAAAATAAAACAGGATATAAAAATTTAATTAAAATAGTTTCTTATAGCTGGATAGATGGCTTTTATTATAACCCGCGAGCAGATAAAGAATTATTAAGAAAATATAAGGAGGGAATTATTGCTTCGTCTGCGTGTTTGGGTGGTGAAATTCCTAAGGCGATACAGGAAAATAACATCGAAAAAGCAAAAAATATTATAAATGAATTTAAAGATATATATGGCGATGATTTTTATTTAGAGTTAATGCGCCATAAAACAGGCAATATGCAAATGGACAAGGATGTGTATGAACGACAAGAACTTGTTAACCGTGAATTGGCAAAATTATCAAAAGAATTAAATGTAAAATTAATTGCTACTAATGATGTACACTTTGTTGGGCATGAAGATGCAGAAGCTCATGATAGATTAATTTGCATAAATACAGGAAAATTTGTTTCAGAAGAAAATAGGTTGCATTATACAAGACAAGAATATTTAAAATCTATTGAAGAAATAAGTGAACTTTTTTCTGATTTTCCGGAAGCAATTTCCAATACACTTGAAATTACCGATAAAATTGAAGAATATGAGCTTAATCACAATGCTATAATGCCTGATTTTTCCTTGCCGGAAGGATTTGATAATGAAGATGATTATTTAAAACATATAACTTACGAAGGAGCCCAAAAAAGATATTCTGACTTAACACCGGAAATTAAAGAAAGGATTGATTTTGAACTTGAAACAATGAAGAAAATGGGATATCCCGGTTATTTCCTAATTGTTCATGATTTTTTAAATGCTGCACGTGATATGGGTGTTTCTGTTGGTCCCGGCAGAGGTAGTGCTGCAGGCTCTGTTGTTTCTTATTGTTTAAAAATTACAGATATTGACCCTCTAAAATATAATTTGCTGTTTGAGAGATTTTTAAATCCAGATAGAATTTCAATGCCTGATATTGATATAGATTTTGATGAAGATGGTAGAGATCTAATTTTAAAATGGGTAGTTAAAAAATATGGCAAAGAACGTGTTGCACAAATTATTACAATGGGAAGGATGTTGCCAAGAATGGCGATAAGAGATGTTGCTAGGGTACAAGAACTGCCTCTTTCCGAGGCAGATCGTTTGGCAAAACTCATTCCTGAAAGACCGGGAACCTCTTTTGAAAAAGCATATTCTGAAGTTCCTGAATTAAAACAAATACGAAAATCCGATAATGCTGATGTTGTTGCTGTTTTGGAGAATGCCGAAAAATTAGAAGGAACCGTGAGAAATACAGGTATTCATGCATGTGGAATAATAATTGGCAAAGATAACCTTGAAGAACATATCCCTTTATGTGTTCAAAAAGATTCAGATATGTATGTTACTCAATTTGAAGGAAAACATACCGAAGCAGTGGGAATGCTTAAAATGGACTTTTTGGGATTAAAAACATTGTCAATTATTAAAGATGCTCTTGAAAATATCAAGTTATCAAAAAACATTGATATTGACATTGATAATATCCCCCTAGACGATAAAAAAACTTTTGAATTATATAGTATTGGAGCTACTACCGGATTATTTCAATTTGAGTCAGATGGAATGAAGAAACATTTAAAGGCTCTTAAGCCAAATATGTTTGAAGATTTAATAGCAATGAATGCTTTATATCGTCCGGGTCCAATGGAATACATCCCAAATTATATTAATAGAAAACATGGCACAGAAAAAATAAATTATGATCTTCCAGAAATGGAAGAAATTCTTAAAGAAACGTACGGGATTACTGTTTATCAGGAACAAGTGATGTTGCTTTCACAAAAACTTGCTGGTTTTACCAAGGGAGAAGCAGATTCATTAAGAAAAGCCATGGGGAAAAAGAAACCTGAGGAAATGGAGAAATTGCAAAAACAATTTACTGAAGGTTGCAAAAAAAATGGACATCCCGAAAATAAAGCAAAAAAAATATGGCACGACTGGGAAGCATTTGCACAATATGCTTTTAATAAATCTCATTCAACTTGTTATGCATATATATCATACCAAACAGCTTATTTAAAAGCACACCATACTGCCGAATTTATGGCTGCGGTTCTTGGTAGAAATTTGAATAATATTGACAAAATTTCATTATTGATTGATGGGTGTCGCAGAATGGGAATTCAGGTATTGGGCCCTGATATTAATGAAAGCAGAATGAAGTTTAATGTAAATAAAAAAGGACATCTTAGATTTGGACTTGCAGCAATAAAAAGTGTTGGTGAAGCAGCTGTTGAAAATATTTTATTAGAAAGAGATGAAAATGGACCGTTTAAAGATATTTATGATATTGTTGAACGCATAAATCTGCATTCTGTTAACAAAAGAACAATTGATGCATTGGTTCTGGCAGGTTGTTTCGACACTATTTCTGAAATTAAAAGACATCAATATTTTTCCACTAATTCTGAAGAACCTTCGTTTGTCGAAAATTTAATTAGATACGGAAATAAAATACAAGAAGAGAAAAATACAAATCAGCAATCTTTATTTGGCGATTCAGCGGCAATAGAAATTAAAAAACCAGTTGCAGAACAAGGTGAAGAATGGTCAATACTCGCAACATTAAATAAAGAAAAAGAAATGGTTGGGATGTATATTTCTGCTCACCCACTTGATGCATATAAAATTGATATTGAAACAATATGTACTCACAAACTATCAGAACTTCAGGATCTAAAAAATCTTAATGATAAAGAAATAACCATAGCAGGTATTGTAACCGGTTCAGTTGAAAAAATTACAAAAACAGGGAATCCTTATGGTAGAGTTAAAATTGAAGATTTTTCAGGATCATATAATCACACTTTTTTTTCAAAAAGCTGGGTGCAATTTAAAAACTACTGTACCATAGGGTATTCAATTATACTTAAAGGAAAAGTAAGTCTTCCTGAATGGAAAAAAGAAAATGCAGAACATGAGTTAAATATTGAACGAATAAGTATGCTGACCGATGCTCGAAAAACTATTAAAAATATAACAATTAAAATTTCTATTAATAATATTAATGATGAATTATTAGGTAATCTTCAAAAACAAATAGAAAATAATAAAGGAAAAACTCTTGTGAAATTCAAAATTTATGACACAGAAAACAATTTGTATATCAACATGTTTTCACGAACAAGCAGTGTTTATTTATCTAATGAATTTATTGATTACTTAAAAAATAATTCAGATGTTGAATTTAAAATTAATTAATTCTTACTTTTGTTTATTGTTGATTTGAAAAAAAATTGTTGTTGTAAAAAATTAAACATTAATATTTAAAATACTTAAAATTATGGCTTTAGAAATTACAGATGCCAACTTCGAAGAAGTGGTAATGAAGGCAGACAAGCCTGTTGTTATTGATTTTTGGGCAGAATGGTGTGGTCCTTGCAGAATGATTGGTCCTATCATTGAAGAATTATCAAAAGAATATGAAGGAAAAGCAATCATTGGTAAGGTTGACGTTGATGCAAACACTGAAGTTGCTCAAAAATTTTTGATTAGGAATATTCCAACCGTCCTTTTTGTTAAAAACGGAGAAGTTGTTGATAAGCAAGTTGGAGTAGTTCCAAAAAATGTTTTGGAAGGAAAACTCGAAGCATTATTATAATCAATTATTATTCGAAAAATATAAATAGCACCAATAATAATATCTCTTGGTGCTTTTGTAGTTATAATTAAATAATAATAAATACTAATCTTGAAAAATCTTCAGGAAATACAAGAATTACAACAATTCTCCAATATTGATTTTATTGCCAGACATGTAGTAGAAGGCTTTATTACCGGTCTTCACAAAAGCCCTTTCCATGGTTTTTCAGTTGAATTTGCTGAACACAGAATATATAATCCCGGAGAATCAACAAGGCATATTGATTGGAAATTATATGGAAAAACTGATAAATTGTTTGTCAAACGATATGAAGAAGAAACTAATTTACGATGTCAAATTGTTATAGACACATCTTCTTCTATGTACTTTCCTTATAAAAATAAAGGAATATTTAATAAACTCTTTTTTTCCGTTTATTGCGCCGCCTCCTTAATAATATTATTACGCAAACAACGAGATGCTTTTGGGCTATCTCTTTTTTCTGATGATATTCAGACACATACTAATGCAAAATTATCATTAACACATTCGAAAATGTTGTTTGGAAAACTAGAACAATTAATTAAACCAAATGATAATATTTTAAATAATAAAACAAGCACTGCTAAAAGCCTGAATTATATTGCGGAAAATATTCATAAAAGATCTTTGGTTATTATTTTTAGCGATATGTTTGAAACAGACAATAACGATGAAATGTTTTCTGCATTACAACATTTAAGATACAAAAAACATGAAGTTATAATGTTTCATGTAACTGATAAAAACTTAGAAAAAGATTTTAAATATTCTAACCGTCCATATAAATTTATTGATATGGAAACAGGAGAAGAATTAAAATTAAATCCTAATGAAATTAGAACCCATTATATTAATTCCGTTTCAAAACATTTTAATGAGCTAAAACTCAAATGTGGTCAGTTTAATATCGATTTGGTTGAAGCAGATATTAATGAAAATTTTGACAAAGTATTACTCGCCTTTCTTATTAAGCGAGGGAAATTGCATTAATTTTTTTAATTTATTCTTTTTTCATTTTCTCTTCATTCCCATTTGCCATTCTCCTTATTTTAATATTTAAATAGGCAAAGAGAATTGTCATAATTGGACTAATTATATTAAATATACAATATGGCAAATAAGAAATTACGTCAACCCCCAATACTCTCGATTGGGTGGCTCCCCCTGTATTCCACGGGATAAGTGGAGCTGTTACTGTTCCTGCATCTTCAAGTGTACGGCTTAAAAGTTCGGGTTTATATCCTTTTTCTTTGTATATTTTGGCAAACATGCGTCCCGGAACAACAATTGAAATATATTGATCAGAAGCTGTAGTATTTAAAAAGATACATGCTCCTGCTGTTGCCGCTACTAATGAGCCTGTTGACTTTGCAAATTTGATTAATGTTTCTGTAATGCGTTTTAAGAATCCTGCCGTTTCCATTGCTCCTCCAAATACCATGGCAGCAATTATTAGCCATATTGTATTTAACATGCCAGCCATACCATTTGTTGAAAAAAGATTTTTTACTATCTCAACATTAGAATCAATACTTACTTTTCCATACATCGACTTAACAATTGATATATAAGAAGAAATAGCATAATTTTCATGTACACCGGCAATCTGCTTGATAATATCCGGCTGAAAAATAATAGCAAAAATGCCTCCCAATATAGTTCCTGCAAAAAGTGCAGGTAATGGTGGAACTTTTTTAATAATGATAATTATCAATATCACAGGGACAATAAATAATAAAGGGCTAATATAAAATTTAGCTTCAATTGCTGTCAAAACAGCATTAATATCCGCCGTATTGTTCCCATGATTATAACTAAATCCTAAAATTAGAAAAAATAATAATGTTATTATTAAAGAAGGAATTGTTGTGTAAAGCATATATCTAATGTGAGTAAAAATATCAGTACCCACCATAGCAGAAGCTAAGTTCGTTGTGTCAGAAAGAGGAGACATTTTATCGCCAAAATAAGCGCCTGAAATTATTGCTCCGGCAATAGCTCCTTTACTAAACCCAAGGGTAATTCCAATTCCCATTAAAGCAATTCCTATTGTGGCAATAGTAGACCAGGAACTTCCAGTAGCTATAGAAACAAGTGCACATATAATAACAGTGGCAAAAAGAAAAATTGTAGGATTAAGGATTTGTAAACCATAATATATCATTGCTGGAACAACCCCGCTGATTAACCATGTTCCCGCTAAGGCACCAATCATTAATAAAATTAATATTGAAGGCATAGCTGAACCAATACTATTAACCATACCATTTATTATGTTTTTCCATTTAACTTTTAAGGAAATAGCAATTATTGCAGCAACAGCAGCTGATAATAGTAGTATAATTTGGTTAGCTCCTTCTAGTGTATCATCAAAATATCTAACATTTAAAACTAAGAAAATGATTAAAAAAATAATTGGTATAAGTGACTGAAATAAAGTTGGTTTTTTAATCATTTATAAGATACTGTTATTTCATTTTTTTAATTTTTAAAACTCTAAGAATAGAATTAATAATCCCTTTATTTTTATCTATTTCATCATCTCCTTCATAATATCCATAACCATATCCATAACCATATCCGTAACCATACCCATATCCATAGCCTCCATAACGATAACCATAACCTGTTCTGTATCCGTAGTAACTTGGGACTTTAACATCATTAATTAGTATAGTTAAAGATTTCATTTCCTTTTCATGATATAGGTCATTAATAAACTTTAAAACTGTTTTAGTTGAATAATTCTGACGAACTACAAAAATGTTGGTCATTGCAAATTTACTGATTAGTAATGCATCAGTAACAAGTGCAATTGGTGGAGTATCCATTATTATGTAATCATATTCATTTTTTAATTCTTTCATAAGGTCGCCCATTGTATCAGTATCAATTAATTCCGCAGGATTTGGGGGAATAGGCCCGGAAGGTAAAAAATAAAGATTTTCTATTTCGGTTTTATGAATAGCTTCTTCTTTTGTGTGTTTTCCAATTAAATATGTACTTAATCCTGTGGAGTTGTTATTGTCAAATTCTTTATGCAATTTTGGTTTTCTAAGATCAAGACCCATTATAAGTGTTTTCTTATTTGATAAAGCAAAAATTGTAGCTAGATTTATTGCACAAAAAGTTTTACCTTCTCCACTAATTGTAGAATTAATAGAAATTACTAAGCATTTTTCACTTTTTTCATTGGCAAAATATTGCAAACTTGTTCGAATAGTCCTAAATGATTCTGCAATAGAAGATTTTGGTTTTTCATACACCACTTTTTCCATTTTTTTATCATTATGCCCAATAGTCCCAATAAGTGGTACTTTTGTATTATCTTCTATATCTTTTCTTTCAACAATTTTATCATTAAAGAAATCGCGAAGTATTATTATTATCAAAGGAATTAACAAGGCAATAATAATTGCAATTGTATAATTTAACGATTTTTTTGGAGCAATTTGTGAAACATTTTGAACTATTGCGTAATCTAATATTCTATTTTCAGGGATATTAGAAGCTTTAGCTATTCCTGCTTCGGCTCTTTTCTCAAGTAAATAAGTATAAATATTGTCATTTAATGTAAACTTTCTTTGAATATTTAGAAATTCTTTTTCTGTTACAGGTAGTTTTTGAATTTCTGCATTAACGGTGGCAATTTGTTGATTAACGGCATTAAGAGTTAATTCGGTTACCTTAATTATATTATTAATATTTTCTATTAAAGTTTGTCGAACATTTCCAATTTTTAAATCTATTAAACTTAATGCGGGATTCTTTTCTGTTGAGCTGTAGGCTGTAACACCTCTTTCAGTATTTAATAAATTTAATTGTGCAACTAATGAATTAAGTAATTGGTCGTCAATCCCCATTACCGAAGGAGCAATAGCATCAGAAAAATCTGTATTATCTGTTAAATAATTTTTCAAATAATCATAATATCCTAATTTGATTTTAATTATTGCTTTTTCAGCTTGATAGTTTTCAAATTTTAAAAATATTGCAGATCCTTCCTGACTAATATCTATTATTTTATTGTATTGCCTAAAATCAAGCAGTTTGTTTTCAACACCTGATAATGAATCGGTAATATCCATTAATTGTTCATCAATAAATTTAATTGTATTTATTGCTATTTGATTTTTTTCTTCTAAATCCATTTTAATGTATACATCACAAAGTTTATTTAAATAATCAACTTCTTTTTGAGGACTATATCCCTGTGTTGAAAGTATCAAAACAGAGCTTTTTTTATCAGATGTTTCAATCGTGAGTTTATTTTTATATCGATTTGTTAAACTATTAATATCATTAATGATAAAATAATATTGATAATTAAAATTTATATCATCTGCATTATATTGTTCAGTCAATATAACATTAAAGTTAAAGTTCTCGCTAATAAACTGTTCCCCGAATTTCATTATAGTATTAATTGAATAACGGTCATCTATTTCAAGCTGATATTCATATTCCGATATTATTTTAATATAAATTGGATAAGCTGTAACATTAATTTTTGAAGTATCTATTTTAATTTTAAATGGTGCTGTTTTATATCTTTCAGGGGTTCTTATTCTTCCAACAGAAAAATATGAAATTTGAAAATCTAATTCGTTTATTGTTCTATTAGCTATAGAATAAGATTTTAATATCCCTATTTCATTCTCTACATTCTTTTTTCTTATCCTACTATATAATCCCAGTTCTTGTACAATATTTTCAACCCCACCCGACATAGAACTATTTTTATCTTTAACCAATATGCTTGCATTGACTTTATATACAGGGTCCGCATATTTATTAATATAATATGTAATTCCCAATGCAATAAATACAGTAATTATAAACCAATACCAATTAGAAATTATTTTAAAAATAAACTTCTTAATATCAATAGTATCTTCTTGTCGTATATGATTTTCCGAATTAATTTCCATTTTTATTTAATAAAATTCAATACCAAAATAAAAGTTGTAATTGTTGAAAGAATTATTGAAATATTTGGGGCATTCATCCTAAACGCCTTTGTTTTAACCGGCTCAATATATAATATGTCATTTGGTAACATATAAAAATTTGATGTTTCTAAAAGTTTTGCGTCATTAAGATTTACCCTTATTGTTTCTATTCCATTTTTAGCCGGTCTTAATAATAAAATATTTTTTTTATTACCATATACTGTTATATCTCCTGCCATTCCTAAAGCTTCGAGAATAGTTATATTATCATTATAATTGGTATAAACTCCGGGTCTATTCACTTCTCCCAAAATAGTTATTTTATATGTCAATAATTTAACAATTACAGTTGCTCCCTTTAAATATTTATCAAGCTTTTCCTGAACAATAAGTTGTGCCTCATCAACAGTAAAGCCGGCAACTTTAATATAGCCGAGTATGGGTGCACTCACATAACCTGTATCATTAATTGAAAATCCATTAATATACATACCTGCATCTGAGTAAAATGTATAGTTTATTGCCCCTGTATTTATATTAAACATATTTGATATTTCCTCATTAATACTTATAACTTTAATATAAATAATATCTCCTGATTTTAAGGTATAACTTGGCTGGTTATTGGAATAATATTGTGTTGTATCGTTTTCTTCCGGTAAATTATGAAAATATATTATTTTTTTATGCTGAGTACAAGACGTAATAAAGATAAATAATATGACAATAAATAAATAAAATATTTTTTTATACATATATCAACTTTTTGTTAATTAGACCTCAAAAATATAAAAATATTGTCAATTAGCACATTTTTTTAATTCTTACAATAACAAATAGAAATGGCTAAATATTTTCGCACTGTAGATCAGCCCATTATGGTCGACTTTATGTTCTTTTGAAAAATGTTATTAAATTTCGTATTTTTGTTAAAAATAAATTTTAAAAAATTTACTTAAATTAATAAATGAATACACAATTTTTTGGACATAATTTAATAAAATTAAAATCCGTTGATTCAACAAATAAGTATGCTATTGAACTTATTCCAAAGATTGATCCAATTGAAGGTGCTGTTGTTTGGGCAATGGAACAAGCCGCAGGACTGGGAAGAAACAATAGCATTTGGGAAAGTGAGGGTGGTAAAAATTTAACTTTCAGCATTATTTTATACCCTGATTTTATAAATATTGAACAACAATTTTATATTTCTAAAGCTGTTTCGCTGGGAGTTTTAGACTATATTAAATCTTTTTCAGACGATGTAACAATTAAATGGCCTAATGATATTTATGTGGGAAATAAAAAAATATCCGGTATTTTAATTGAAAATAGCATAAAAGGTAAAAATATTACAAGTTGTGTTGTTGGTATTGGATTAAATGTTAATCAAACTATTTTCAAAAGTGATGCACCAAATCCTACGTCTTTAAAATTAATCTTGAAAAATGATACTGACCTTAATGAAAGTATAGAGGAGCTTTGTGGCAATATTGAATCAAGATATATTCAATTGCAAATGGGCAAATTTGAACAGTTAGATAAAGATTACCTTGAAAACCTGTATAGGTTTAATAAATATCATCTATTTAAAAATAACTCTAATAAATTCTATGCCAAAATCATTGATGTTTTGCCTTCAGGAAATATTGTTTTGGTTGACAAGAACAAAACACAATTTAAATTTAATATTGACGAATTAGACTTTATTATTTAAAAAAAGGGGATATTCTGTCTGTTTTTCTTAAATTATTAATGATCGTAAGAACGATAAGTTTTGGGAATTTCAAAAACAATATTGTCAATTGGTTTTTTAATAATTTCAACTACTTCTAGTCGCATTTTTTGTTCTCTTAATGCAGTTCTTTCAACAGATAATAATGGGAAAAACCCTTTGATATCCGGTATTTGAAGAAAATAAAGAGCGTGTTTCTCGGATCTATTCCATAAATACAACAAGTCTTCAAAAAAATCAAAATTATCTTCTGTTACCCAATATGCAATTTCTGTATTTTCTGAAATATTCTTAACTCTCCACTGATAACATTTATAACCTTGAATTTTTTTATTGTTTTTTGATTTAATAATCTTAAAGTTTTTACTTAATGGATCAGCAAATGTTTTAGTTGGAACATTAATGTATAATTTTCGGGAAGGATTGATGGCTGTAATAGTTTTTTTATTAAGGTCAAACAACATGCTGTTTTCTAATTCTTCACAGTCATTACAATTTTCATGAACATCTAATCTAACTTTATTGTTTTTTATATGATATGTATAATAATTGGTATCATTAAACATTTTCTGAATAAATTTTATACTTCCTTCAAATGATTTAGTTTGATCATTATTTATAGACCCTTTATTATTTTGATTAATATTACTCGGTTGAGCAATTATTAGTAAAGAATAAAACCAAAAAAAAATAAAAAATAAAAATGCCCGCTTAATCATTTAAAAAATAATTTGTAATTTTATAAGAAATTTTTGCAAAAATACACTTATTAATATTGCTTATACGTTTCGTTATTAAAAAAAGTTATATAAAAAACTCTTTTTTTTTCAACAAAATGCAAATTTTTGCATATTATACTAAGAATTATTAACATATAAAAAATTAAATGAATTATCAACTCGGAGTCAAAGGGGAACAAATGGCAGCTGAATATCTTAGGAATAAGGGGTTTAAAATAAAAAACACAAATTGGCGGTTTAATCATAAAGAAATTGACATTATTGCGGAAATTGATGATTTTTTAGTTTTTGTAGAAGTGAAAAGTCGTTCCACAGACTTTTTTGAAAATCCACAAGATGCCATTACAAAATCTAAACAACGATTTATTCTTGAAGCAGCCGAAGCTTATATTATGAAACATGATATTAATATCGAATCCCGCTTTGATGTGATTGCAATTGTTCAACATGGCAAAACATATAAAATTGAACATATTCCTGATGCTTTTAATTCATTAATTTAATATGTTCTTATGGATATAGAGAAATTACGAGAATATTGTTTATCAAAGAAAAAAGTTACAGAAAGTTTTCCGTTTGATGATGTAACCCTGGTGTTTAAGGTGCTTGATAAAATGTTTGCTCTAACAAATTTATATGGGGATTTAAGTATAAATCTTAAATGCAAGCCGGATAAAGTTGTTGAACTTAGAGAAAAATATAAGGCTGTTAATCTGGGATATCACATGAATAAAAACCATTGGAATACAATTATGATTGATGGAACCATAGATGATAATTTAATTAAATCATGGATTGATGATTCTTATACACTTGTTGTAAGCAAAATGTCAAAAATTAAACAGCAAGAATTAGAAATTATAAAATAATATATATCTTTATAAGATATTATAATTACAGTTGTTTAATTAAAACTCTGTAACATGTTAATTAACAAAAAAATTCACATATTAATTCTACCATTATGAACAAGATTATTTTAATAACATTATTGTCAATTTTTACTTTAAATGTATTTTCTCAAAAAGAAATAAAAGTAAATGAATCAAACGAAAACATAGCAGGTGGGAATAATAATTGCTTATCTGTTGTGATATTTGAAGCCGATGATAAAGAAGTTGAAAAATCATGGAAAAAACTCATGAAAGATTATAAAGCAAAAGTTAATGTTAAAAAAGAGATTTTTGCTGACGATGCTCAAATAAAAGAAATCTCAGTAAACTCAATCGATATTTATGCAAAAACTGAAAAAAACAAAGATGGTGATGTTGAATTATTTGCTGCATTTGACCTTGGTGGTGCTTTTCTTTCATCATCACAACATTCTGATAAATTTAAAGCTGCAAAAAAAATCATGAAAGAATTCGGAGTAAAAACCGCTAAAGATGCAGTGAGCAAGCAGTTTAAGGAAGCTGAAAAAGTGATGAAAAAAATGACAGCAGAAAAAGATGCGCTCATTAAAGAAAATGAGAATTTTCATAAAAAAATAGAGAGTTGGGAAAAAGATATTGAAAAAGCAAAAGAGGATATTAAAACAAATGAAAAAACCCAAGAAGATAAATTAAAAGAAATTGAAGCACAACAGAAAGTATTGGAAGCAATTCAAGAAAAGGAAAAAATGATAAAATAAAAATTATGAAAATTAATATTACAATATTTGTATTGCTGATTATTCCTATATGTGTTTTTTCACAAAAAGAGAAAAAATCAGCATACAAATTTACAGAAATCATACGCATTAAAGATACTCCTGTTAAAAACCAACAACGTTCTGGTACATGTTGGAGTTTTGCGGCAACATCATTTTTTGAAGCAGAATTACTTCGTATGAAAAACGAAGAGTTTGACTTATCTGAAATGTTTTTTGTTCATTTGGCATATCAGCAAAAAGCAAAAGATTATGTGCGATTACATGGCAAGAACAGTTTCACTGAAGGAGGACAAGCCCATGATGTAATTAATATTATTGAAAAATATGGAGTTGTTTTAGAAGACGCTTATCATGGTTTAGAATATGGTGAGAAAATACATATTCATTCTGAAATGGAAGCAGTAATGAAAGCAATGCTAAATATTTATATTAGCAATCCAAATAATAAGCTATCAACAGTTTGGTTCAATGCAATTGCATCTGTTTTAGACATATATTTGGGCAAAATACCTGAAAAATTCAAATACAATAATTATGATTATTCCCCATTATCTTTTTCAAAACACTTAGGGATTAAAAAGTCTGATTATATTGAGCTTACTTCGCTCAATCACAATCCATATTACCAACAATTTATTCTTAAAATCCCGGATAATTGGTCAAAAGATTTGTATTATAATTTACCTCTTAATGATTTTATGCAAACAATAGATAATGCCTTAGAAAACGGATATTCTATATGCTGGGATGGTGATGTTAGCGAAAAATGTTTTTCTTTTAAAAATGGTGTTGCAATAGTTCCTGAAAAAAGTTGGAATGATTTATCAGAAAAAGAAAGAAAAGATTTGTTTAAATCAATTGTTGCAGAAAAAGAAATTACACAAAAATCAAGGCAAAAAACGTATGACAACTATACAACCACCGATGATCATTTAATGCATATTGTAGGAATTTCTAAAGACCAAAACGGGAATAAATATTATATTACAAAAAATTCGTGGGGAAAAGACAGTAATTTATATAATGGCTATTTATATATGTCAGAATCGTATATAAAGCTCAAAACAATAGCTATTATGATACATAAAGATGCCTTATCTGAAAATATTACAAAAAAATTATCGATAAAATAATAGTTATTTCATATATACTAATGCAAAGAATTTGCTCAAAATGCGGAATTTTTTTTGAATACACTAAAGGTGATAATCAGTACCACAACAGTAATCGTTTAGCTCCAGATACTTTGCGAAAATTAAAAGATATTATAAGCAATGTATGTTTTTGCCCTAATTGTATTAATAAAATTTCAAACAGATCCGATATGAAATAAACAAATTAGGATTTTTATTTATTTATTAAAAGAAAAGACATATCTTTGCAGTCCATTTTACGGAAAATCATAATACATTGATTATAAAACTTTAAAAAATATTTTAATATGCCAAGCGGAAAAAAGAGAAAAAGGCACAAGATGGCTACCCACAAAAGGAAAAAAAGATTAAGAAAAAATAGACATAAGAAGAAGAAATAGTCTTTTTACCTTTCTATTATTTATTTAGACAAGCTTTTGTCGTATAGTCAATTGATTATACAAATTAATCAGAAAAACAAAAATTTTGAGTAGAGAATTAGTTGTTGATGTAACTTCGTTTGAAATAAGTATAGCCCTTCTTGAGGAGAAAAAGTTAATTGAGCTAAACAAGGAAAAGACTAGTATCCAATACTCTGTGGGAGATATTTATTTAGGTCGGGTAAAAAAAATACTACCCGGGTTGAATGCTGCATTTATAGATATTGGATATGAAAAAGATGCTTTTTTACATTATTTTGATTTGGGATCTCAATTTGCTTCATTAAATAAGTATTTAAAAATAGCTTTATCTTCAGGAAAAAATGCACCCGCATTAAGTAAATTCAACTTATTACCCGATATAAAAAAAGAAGGTAAAATATCCGACGTTTTAGTTCCCGGACAATATATTCTTGTACAAATAGCAAAAGAACCTATTTCAACCAAGGGACATAGATTAAGCGCAGAAATATCAATTGCAGGACGTAATTTAATATTATTGCCATTCTCAAATAAGGTTTCTGTCTCACAAAGGGTTACGGTGCGAGAAGAAAAAGAGAGATTGAAGAATTTGCTTAAAAGCATAAAGCCTAATAATTATGGAGTTATTGTTAGAACTGTTGCTGAAACCAAAAAGGTAATTGATTTTGATAATGAGTTAAAATCTTTGATTAAAAAATGGGAACATGCATTAAAAGGAATAGTAAATATAAAACCACCAAAACTTGTTATTGGGGAATTAAGTAGAACATCTGCAATTTTGCGTGATATTTTAAACGCGTCATTTAATAGCATTTATGTTAATAATGGTGAAGTATATCAGGAAATTAAGGATTTCATAAAAAAAATTGCTCCAGAAAAAGAAAAAATTGTAAAACATTATGAAGGATCGCTCCCAATTTTTGATGAATTTGGAATTGAAAAACAAATTAAATCATCATTTGGTAAAACAGTTTCATGTAAAAACGGAGTATATATAGTTATAGAACACACGGAAGCTCTTCATACAATTGACGTTAATAGTGGCAATAGATCGGGAGGCGACAATCAGGAGAAAAATGCTTTAGAAGTAAATTTAATTGCAGCAGCAGAAATTGCAAGACAATTAAAGTTAAGAGATATGGGAGGAATAATTGTTGTTGATTTTATTGACCTTCATACTGCTCCCAATAAGAGAGATGTATTTCAAAAAATGATTGATTGCATGAGTGAAGATCGTGCAAAACATAATATTCTGCCATTAAGCAAATTTGGTCTTATGCAAATTACCAGACAAAGAGTAAGACCGGAAATGCAAGTACAAACTCTTGAAACATGCCCAACCTGCCATGGTTCCGGAGAAATAACCTCAAGTATAGTTTTTATTGATGAGCTTGAAAATAAACTTCAATACTTTATTGGAAAAACAAAAACCAATTCAATGATTTTAAAAGTTCATCCATATATTGCTGCTTTTATTGAAAAAGGCTATAAATCTGTTAAAAAGAAGTGGAAGAAAAAATATAAAATAAAAATAGTTATTCAGGCTGTTCCATCATTTACTCTACTTGAATATGGTTTTTTAAATCAAAACGGAGAAGAAATAGACGTTTAAGCCAAAAAATTATTTATTCCAAACATGCCAAGCAGCATCAGCTTGCTTTTCAAGCATTTTCATGCCATTAATTACAGATGCTCCCTGCAATTTTCCCTTTTGCAAAAACAAGGTTTCTTTTGGATTATAAATAAGATCATACAAAAGGTGCTGATCAGATAGGTTTTCATAAGGCAGAACAGGGCAATTATCAACATCAGGATACATTCCTAACGGAGTTGTGTTTATTATAAGTTTATGTTCTTTAATAAATGAATTTAATTCATCGTATTTAATAGTAAATTTATTTGTCGTTTTTCTTGAAACAAAAAAATAATTGATATTTAATTTTTTCAGCACAAAACTCACTGCTTTAGCTGCTCCACCTGTTCCAAGTATTAATGCTTTATTGTAATTTGATTTTAATAAAGGTTTTAATGTTGTTTCAAATCCAATTATATCAGTATTATATCCTTTTAATTTCCCGTTTGTAATTTTTATAACATTTACAGCACCAATTTCTTTTGCAGTATTATCTATTTCGTCTAATACCTCAATTACTTTTTCTTTAAAAGGATAAGTAACATTTAATCCTCTAAGTTGGGGATTTGCTGAAATAATTTTTTGAAGTTCATTAACATTTTCAATTTCAAATTCTTTAAATATTAGGTTTTGATCTTTTAAATAAAGAAATTTATCGGTAAAATATTTTTTTGAAAAAGAATGAGAAAGAGGATTTCCAATTATTCCGTAAGTAATCATTTATTGGTCTGTTTGTAAATTAAGACTTGTCTTTACTTTTAGCAATTTTTTCAATTAAGTAGATTGATATAAAACCAACTATCATTAAAGAAATTGCAATAATTACTTCTTTATCAAAGCTTGCCGGCATATTCCAATTGTAACCAATAATCTTTGTTTTATTATCAAAAACTACTGTTATCTCTTGTTTCCATGGCCATAAAATAGCAAGAGAGCCAAGAATAAATCCTGTTAAAATTGAAATTGTCTGGTTTTTAAATTTTTTAAAAATCCATGCAAGAAAATGAGAAAACCCGAGTAAGCCTACACCTGCACCAATAACAACCGGAGCCAATATTTTAATGTTAAGTTCATTTACAGCATTTATCATTACCAATTGATAATTGCCCAATAAAATTAGCACAAAAGAACCCGACAAACCCGGTAATATCATACTGCAAGCCGCAACAACACCACAAATGCCCAAATACCAAATAGCAGAATTTTCTGTGGCAGGAGTGAGAAAAGTGATTATTACAGCAATACCTGCGCCAATAATAAAGAATAAAATAACGCCAAAAGACCATTTTGAAATTGTTTTGCCAACAAAGTAAACCGATGCTAAAATAAGACCAAAAAAGTATGACCAAATAAAAACAGGATAATTAACAAACAGATAATCAAGCAATTTTGCCAATGATATTATACTGATGCCTATTCCTAAAAAAACGGCAAAAAGAAAACCAAGATTAATGTGTAATGCAAATTCTTTAAATTTCCCTGTAAACAAAAGCTTGAGAGCTTTAAGGTCAAATGATTTTATAGAATTAATAAGTTTTTCGAAAATTCCTGTAATAAGGGCTATTGTTCCTCCCGAAACTCCAGGAATAACATTGGCCGCACCCATCCCGACACCTTTTAATACTAAAAAAACAAATTGTTTCATTTTAAATTTGCTGTAATTTTTTTAATTCATCAGGTAAATGCTGGAAAAAAGTGTCTCCACGTAAACCAAGTCTGAGAGTTTCAAGAGGTATTACTTCGTTTGGGGCAATATTCCCGAGATTTACATTGTGTCCCATATTTTTAATAAACCATGCCTGTTGCGATTTAATAGGAGCTTCCCATAAAATATTATCATTTGAAACATTTTCTGAGATTGCACTTATCAATTCTGTATTTGCCGAACCATCTTTATTGTAAATTCCAATAGTTCCACTTTCTCTTGCTTCGGCAATAACTTTAAATGAACCCGCATTAAGTTCATCTTTCATCATTTGCACCCATTTTTCATTAGAAATAATCACACCTGCTTCTTTTGAACCAACTTCAGAAAAAACAGTAAAATTCTTTGAAAGGGTTTCTATGTATTTGCATTTTTTATCATGAGGGATAATAATTTCCCCGTCAGAAACTTCAAGAACATTTACATCATATTTTTCAATATATTTCACAAAATCATCATACATATCTCTGATAATAAATGCTTCGAATAATGTGCCGCCAAAATATGGTTTAATGTCAGCAGATTTATAAAGTGCAATTTTTTCTTTTAAGTTTTTTGTTACCAAGGATGTTCCAAAACCAAATTTTACAAAATCGACCAGTTCGGCACAAGATGAAATAAAATTTTCGGTGTCTTTAACACTCATTCCTTTATCCATTATCATGTTTATTCCTGTGTTTCTTGGCTTTTTACTTCGCTCAGGAATAAAAGGCAGCTTATAATTCATAGTAGTTATTAAGATTTGTATTTATCAATTAATTCAATAATCTCGTTATTGCTATTTGCATCAGGGCATAAATTGAGGAATTCGTTATGTTTCTCGAAATCAATACTTAATCCTGTTTCAAATTTATCAATTGCTAAACCAATATTTTTATTGCAAAAATAATATGCAGCAAGTCTGAAATTCAATTTTGCATTGTTATTAAGCGAAACAGCTTTCTTAATAATATTAATTGCTTTATCAATTTTATTATTTTCAAAATGCAATTCTGCGTAAGAAAGCCAAATATCACAATCGTAGGGGTCTAATTCCGATGCTTTTTTAAATGCGCTGGCAGATGCTTTTTCAAATTTCAATTTTGAATTAACCAAACCCAAATAAAACCAATATTCAGGATTGTCATTATCAATTTCAATAGCCTTATTTAAATACAACAAACTTTCTGTGTACTTATCTTTAAAATAATTTATAATGCCAACACCAAACAATGCATCCGAAAAATTTTCATCTAATTTTAATGTTTCTGAATAATATTTTTCTGCCATTTCAAAATCATCTATTCTCATGTAACACTCTGCAATATAGAAAAATGCTTCAGGGGATTCTTTTGCAATTTTTATATATTCGTGATATACTTCAATAGCTTCTGTATAAATTTCAGCATTTGCCAAAGAGTTTGCCTTATTAAAATATACAGTTTCAAATTTATTGTCGATTGCTATGGCGTAATCGTAAGCATCTATGGCAGAATTATAGTCATCAATTTTGTTGTAAACCAGACCTAGGTTATACCATGCATCACAAGAAAAAGGCTCTTGTTCTAAATATATTTTATAATACCTTATACTTTTTTCAAATTCTCCTGTTTTTTCGTAGCAATAGGCAAGTTCATAAATTATTGGTAAAAAAGAATTATCAAGCAAATAAGCTTCTGTTAAATATTTTAGAGCATCGGAATATTTATTGACTTGTTCAAAATTCAAAGCAATTTCCAATAATATTTCTATTGCATCTTCTTCGGAATATTTTATTGCTACACGAAATTTTTCGTGTGCTTTATCGTATTTTTCAAAAATTATATAAATATTACCAAGTAAAAGAAAAATATCAGGATTAGTATTTTCAATTTTTTCAAGAACTATTAACATTTTATGTGCTAACTTGTAGTTCCCTGTGCTAAAAAGCACTTGCGCTTTTTTAATTTTTAATTCTATGGAATAAGGGTGAAGGCTTAATGCAAAATCAACAGACTTCTCTGCATTATTAATTTTAAATTCATATAAATAATGGTCAACAATACACTCTAGTTCAATTACATCAAAAAAATGCTGTTCTTTTTTTTGCAACATTTTTTCAAATCGTTGCACAAGCATTTTAGTTTCTTTTTTGTCAATAAAATAATCTCTTTCTCTGTCCATTTCAACAAATCAAAATATGCGCATAAAATTACCAATAAATAATTGCTTAAATGTATTAGCTTATGAAAAAGTTATTAAAAAAATTTAAATCCTATAATCTCCCTTACTTCCTTAACCGTAATTTTAGCACTTTCGTGAGCTTTTTCTGCACCGGCTTTTGCTATTTTTTTCAAATATTCGTTGTTAGACGATAGTTCAAGAATTTTTTCACGTATAGGTTTAGTAAATTTAATAATATCTTCGGCAAGTTGCTTTTTAAGATCACCGTATCTTATCTCGCAAGAATTATATTTTTCTGTAAAAAACTGAATAGTATCTTTTTCGGAAACAATTTCTAATAGTGTAAACAGATTTTTTAACGGCTCCGACATAGGAGAGTTAGCTTTAGTTGGTCCGCTATCGGTAACTGCTCTCATTACTTTTTTTTGTATAATTTTTGGCTCATCAGCAAGATTGATGGCATTTCCTTCCGATTTTCCCATTTTGCCAGTTCCGTCAAGTCCCGGAATCTTAATAAGTTCTTTTCCAAAATTATATGCTTGAGGCTCTTTAAAATATTTAACATTGTATAATCTGTTAAATCGTTTTGCGAATTTACGGCACATTTCAAGATTTTGCTCCTGATCTTTTCCTACTGGGACTTTTGATGCATTATGAATTAAAATATCTGCTGCCATTAAAACAGGATAAGTTAATAATCCTGCATTAATATTGTCGGGCTGTTTCCTTATTTTTTCTTTAAAAGATGTGGTTCGTTCTAATTCTCCAACATAAGCATTCATATTTAACAACAAATATAATTCTGCTGTTTCGGGCAAGTCGCTTTGCAAATATATTGTTGATTTTTCAGGGTCTAATCCAGCTGCAAGATATTCTATAAGAACCTGTTTGGCATTTTCATGTAAATTTTCAGGTATTGGATGTGTTGTTAAAGAATGATAATCTGCAATAAAGAAGAAACAATTATTCTCGTTTTGCATTTTAACGAAATTCTTAATTGCTCCAAAATAATTACCAAGATGCAAATTCCCTGTCGACCTGATCCCGCTTACTATTGTTTCCATAATTAACTCAATATTTTAACGAACAAAAGTAATTAAAAATGTAACCGTTTGCAGTATTTATATGACAAATTGTGTAACAAATATTAGATTGAAAATAAAAGGTTACACCACAGATTACACTGATTTTCACAAATTATTTTTCAGCCAACACCCCTAAGTGTCGGACAATCAGCAAGGTGGGCTGGGCGGTTGATATGAATAATATCAATTTACTTTTTATCAGGTATATCTTTAACAAAATTATATGTATTGCTCTTATAATCCATTTTGCTACAAAAATGTTCTATTCCGTTGGAAACAAAAAGATAGTCAACCTTTAGTAAAATGTTGTAAACTGCTATTTGGTCGAAGGTTTTCTGGCTAATTTTTACATTTGGGGCTTTGCATTCTACAATTATTATCGGTTCGCCATTATTATTATACAAAACAATATCGCAACGTTTTGTGTTGTTGTTTATCTTAATTGTTTGCTCAATTGCAATAAGTGAAGATGAGTAATTTTTGTCTTCAATAAGATATCTTACAACATGTTGTCTTACCCATTCTTCAGGTGTTAATCTTACATGCTTTTTTCGAATATTATCCCAGATATACAGTTGGTTATTTTCAGTTATTATTTTGAATTTATATGTGGGAAAATTTAGCTTTTCCATTCAAGTTTATTTTCTTTGTTATTAAAAACCTTGTTGTTGTCTAAAAGCCACTGTAAAACTTTTATTGTTTTTTCTTCCTTATACTCAATATAATCAACTAGCTGAATTAGAAATATTGGTTCTTCCCTAATTTTTTCTTTTAGTTTTTCCAGTATCAGATCAAACTCATATCTACTGAGCTCTAATTCATTTCTACGCATACACACATCACAATTGCCACAACGATAGGCATTTTTATCGCCAAAATATTCTAATAATGTTTTACTGCGGCACTTACTTATACCTGTAACATAGCTTATTACAGATTCTGTTTTTTCAGTACTGATCTTTTTTCTTTTGTGATAATTTTCTTTTGAAATTATTAATCCTTTTTCATCTAGCCTTTGTTCTGTATAGACTATTAGTGCAGCTTTTCTTTTTTGCACATATCTTAAAACATTATATTCATCTAATTTTTTTAAATATTGAACAACTATATCTTCTTTAATATCTGCTGTTCTTGCAATAAAAGATTCATTTATTTTTATAAAATCATTAAATAAGCCTTCATACGAACGTAGCAGCAATTTAATAAATCCATCGAATTTTTTGTTTTTGATCTGAAACTCATATAATTTATTTCTATCAATAATAATATGGGCTTTTGAAGGATTATCAATTACGCCTGTTGTTTCAATATATCCTTCTTTTTGTAAAAATTTTAATGAACTGTAAACGCTCATAATATCAAAACTATACCTTTTTGAAAAGTCAACAATATCAAAATCAAAAACCTGCTCCTTTCCTGTTCCAACAGGAATTTGAAAATAATTTCCCAGTGAATTATAAACCGTTTTTATAAATTTTATTTCGGGATATGTTTTTTGCAGGTTTTCTCTAAGTTTTAATATATCTGCCTCGTTATAAACCAGAACTGCATAAGCTATTTTTTCATCTCTGCCTCCTCTTCCCGCTTCCTGAAAATATGCTTCAATAGAATCGGGAAGGTCAATATGAGCAACAAACCGAACATCGGGTTTATCGATACCCATACCAAAAGCATTTGTAGAAACAATAATTCTGGTTTTTCCCGATTTCCATTCGAGTTGTTTTGTATCTCTTATTTTAGGCTCCAATCCTGCATGATAATAATCGGCAGAAACATCGTTTTTTCTTAAAAATATCGCAAAATCTCTTGTGGCTTTTCTATTTCTGACATATACAATACCAGTCCCTTTTATTTTCTTAATTCTTTTAAGCAGATAATTGTTTTTATCATCTATTTTTCTGACTATGTAAACCAGGTTTTTTCTTTCAAAGCTTTTTTGAAAAAGATTTTTTTCTTTAAAAAGAAGCTTATCCTGAATATCGTCAACAACTTCGGGGGTTGCGGTTGCCGTGAGGGCTAAAACAGGAACATTGGGAATATACTGTCTTACTTCTGCAATTTTAAGATATGATGGTCTGAAATCGTAACCCCATTGAGAAATACAGTGCGATTCGTCAATAGCAAGTAAATTTACATTCATATCTTGTATTCTGGTAACAAATATTTCTGTTCCTAATCTTTCAGGGGAAACATAAAGGAACTTGTTTTTACCATAAATACAATTATCAAGAGCAATATCTATTTCATGTTTTGTCATACCTGAATATACTGCTACCGCTTTAATATTTTTTTCTTTAAGATTTTCTACCTGATCTTTCATTAAGGCTATTAAAGGCGTAACAACTATGCATACTCCATCTTTGGCAAGTGCCGGAACCTGAAATGTTATTGATTTTCCTCCTCCTGTAGGTAGTAATCCAAGAGTATCTTTTCCGTCGTAAACAGATTTTATAATATCTTCCTGCAAAGACCTGAAAGAAGAATATCCCCAATATTGTAATAATATTTCTTTGAAATTGCTCAAAGCTAAAATAAATTCAAAATAACTAAAATAAGTTAAAGTTCAAAATACTTAAAATTCCCCATTTGCCTCAGGCGGATTAAAATACTTTGTAAAACAACAAACAACAAATTTATCTGCTGGAAGGAATGACGACAAACGGCTAACGATAAACAACAAACTATTTACTCTTGTTTCCCGAAATTCTGTATCCATCTGTGCATTTCCAGTTTTAACCCCCCATAATAACATGCAATATGTGTCCAATCAGGATTAATTATATTTGTTCTGTGTCCGTATCCGGGAATACCAGAATCAATTAATAATTGAATTACTATTTCTCTGGCAGTAACGTCTCCGGGACCCTTACCTGCAATATTTTCATTTCCCGAAACCATTCTTGGAGCATATTTTAATATTCTATCCCATGGCCACGAGTTATCGCTACCCCTGTGGCTTAAGGTCCACTTGTGTTTGTCATTATCCAATCCGTGTTTTTTGGCAGCCTTATAAATACCTTCGCTCGGTTTTAAAATTGATAATGACCCAAGTGATTTTAAATCGGCAATTAAACCTTCAATAGCTTTTAATTCTTCTTCATAACGATTATGCCATATTGTATCTGTTTTTATTTTTTCAACACCATTAATAGTTTCATAACTTGTTGACAGAGCATAATTTTTTGTGCCTTTGCCATGTTTTTCGTAATCTTCTTTTGCTCTTTTTAAATATGGCTCAATATATTGAATATATTTATTTGGGTCTGACCTCACCATATTTATTTCAAGCACCATAGCTTTTTCTTCTTTGTTCATATAAGAAGTATTTGCTGCTGTATTAAGTTTTGATATATTCCAACCCTCATAGCTGTCTTGAGCTATTAAGTTCAAGAATAGAATACTTAATGATATTGTGATAAATAGTTTCATTATTTACTTAAAACCTTAAATTCCACCCTTCTGTTTTGTTGTCTGCCTTCTGCTGTAGAATTAGTAGCAACCGGCTGACTTGAAGCATATCCTTTATATTTAATTCTACCCGATGCAATTCCCTTGCCAATAATATGGTCGGTAACAGCTTTTGCCCTGTCGTTTGAAAGTTTTATGTTTATTTCATTGCTTCCTGTATTATCTGTATGCCCGCTAATCTCAACTGTAATTGTTTTATAGGCATTTAATAGTTTATAAAATCTCTCCAATTCAGGAAACGATTCATCTTTTAAAGTAGATTTTCCTGTTTCAAAAAATATATTATTTAAAACGATTTTTGAGCCAACATCTATTTTGCTCATAATAAAATCTTTTTCTACTTCTCTAAAAGTTTCTGTAGCGGGAATATCAAAATTTTCGGAAAGGAACAAATATTCCGGTGCCCTAACAGCAATTCCATAATTTTTACCCGATGGTAATGAAACAAGATATTTTCCTGTTTTACTATTAGATTTTGCTACATAAACAACTTCGTTTTTAACATTATCAACAATTTCTATTGAAGCTTCTACGGGTCGTCCTGTTATTATATCTGTAATAATTCCTTTTACAATAGTAAGTCGCACCATTTCAATTTCAACAACTTCTTCAATAATTTGCTCTTTAATTGGTTTCGATTCGCAAGCAATAAGATTATCTTCATTTGTACGAACAGGTAATTTTTCAGGTCCTCTAAAAGTTATTTTATATATATCGTATCCACCAAAACCATCTTTTCTGGCAGAAGAATAATAGCCGTGTTTTCCGCTTGCTGAAATTACAAAAGCAATATCATCATCGGGAGTGTTAATCGGGTAACCAAGATTAATTGGGTCGCTCCATTTTTTATCCCATCCAAGTGTTGATTTAAAAATATCAAAACCACCCATTGAAGCATCACCATCAGAACTATAGTACATGGTTTTACCATCGGGGTGCATAAACACGCTTTGCTCGTCGAAAGACATATTTATTGGTCGTGGCATTCTTTTTACTTCTCCCCAAATATTATTTTTATCTTTTTTACAATAAAAAATATCT
Source organism: uncultured Bacteroidales bacterium (assembly GCA_964442075.1). GTDB lineage: Bacteria > Bacteroidota > Bacteroidia > Bacteroidales > CAYTAU01 > CAYTAU01. Next base: position 17,244 of record CAYTWH010000021.1, on the reverse strand, counting down.
CTTCCACCTGCACCCTCATCTCTTATTGAAACAAAATAAAGAGTGTTTCCGTCGTATGAAAAACAAGCTGAAGATTCCTGAGATTTTGAGTTTATTTGGTCAGGAAAAGGTTTTGGCTTTGTCCACGTATCTCCATTTAATTCACTCAAATATAAATCTCCTGCTTGATATAAGATCATTTTTTGTCCGTCAGTAGATAAACCAACTGATGCGTCATGTTTTTCACTATTAATTGGGGATGCAAGTTGCTGAGCTTTTCCCCATTTTCCATTTTCTAAATATGAAACATAAATATCCTCATCATATTGTCCGTTTTTGTTGGGTTGTTTTCCGTTTTCTCTTCGCGAAGTAAAGATCATCATCGATTCATCAGCCATAATTAAAGGGCTATAATCAGAATATTCGGAATTAATATTTTCACCTAGATTATCAACAAATACTCTCACAGGAGTTTCCAAAAGTTTTTTTGCAATTCCAACTTCTCTCATTTTTTTTCTGAAAATTCTTCTTCTTTTTTCAAAATCGCTTTTTGATTCACCCTCTCTTAATATGCTTGCTTTGTATTCTAACATTGCATTATCAAGTTCCATATCTAAATGATATGCATATCCCAGTTTAAAATGAATATCAGGATTAACTTCTTTATCAAGCAATAGTGCTTTTTTAAAATAATCTATAGATTTTATTTTTTCATCAGATTTTAAATAACAATCTCCAATTTTAAAATTCAGTAAAGCATTTTCGGGATTGAAATCATTGGCCTCAAAATAGTATTCCAAAGCCTTAAGACATGCATCTCTGTTCCCAATTTTGTATAGATCATCTCCGAGTTTTATTTTTTCAAGAATTATTTTTAATTCTTCTTTTTTGTCTTCAAAATTCGCTTTTTTAAATTCAATATTTAATTGAGAATAACTACACAGGGCGATTAAAGAAGCAATGGTTGTGAAAAACAGCAATTTACGCATAATGCTTTGTTTTATCTAAAGAGTTTGCTAAAAATAGTAAAATTTATATTAGCACAGAATTGATTTGCAAATTTTATATATATTATGGATTTGCATGAAAATGCTTGGATTTTCGCATTATTTGATTTCCACATTTTTTTTATATCTTTGATATTTTAACCGTAAAACTTTTAACTATGAAACTAGCTTTAATTTTCCCTATTATTTTAATTAGCCTTATTTCTTATTCACAAACTTCAAAAACAATAGATTATGGAGGAATAACTCGCGAATATATTGAATATGTTCCTGCAATATATGATAGTTCAACCGTTGTTCCGGTAATTTTTTGCTTACATGGTTTGGGAGATAATATGAGTAATTTCTCAAATATTGGAATGCACGATGTTGCAGATACGGCAAATATTATTGTTATTACTCCTCAAGCATTGATGGCTACAGTTTATGGTTATGATGTTGGTACAGCATGGAATTCAGGTGCCAGTACTTCAGGAATTGTATTAAATGACAATATTGATGATATTGGTCTTTTTATGGCTATTCTGGATACTACAATGTCATTGTATAATGTTGATACCACACGTATATATGCTACAGGGTTTTCAATGGGAGGTTTTATGTGTCATAGAATTGCCAGCGATTTAAACTCAACTTTTACTGCTGTTGCATCTGTTTCGGGTACAATGGGCAATTCTATGGTTTGTGCACCAACTAATGCCATTTCTGTTCTGCATTTTCACGGTACTATTGATTCGCAAGTAGCTTATACAGGAAATTCCTATGGAAATGATGCCGAAGATGTCGTTGAATACTGGAGGGCTTTTAATAATTGTGATTCTATCCCTGTTATTGATTCTATTCCTGATAATGCTGCTGATGGGAAATCTGTGATTCATTATCATTATCAAAACGGAGAAAATAATACTGACGTTGAATTCTTTAAAATAATTGGTGGAGATCATGATTGGTTATGGACTCCAACAAATGATATTGATTATACCAAAGAAATCTGGAAATTTTTGAGCAGGTACCCTAAAAACAATTCATCAATTAATAATCCTATTAAAAATCAAGATGCTTTAATGATATTTCCGAATCCTTCTGATGAATATTTGCAAGTTAAAATCAGCAATGTTTCGGGAAGTTATAAAATACAAATATATAATAGTTTGGGAGAAAAAATTGATAATATAATTACAGAAACAAATATGCTGAGAATTTCAACATCTCATTTAAAAACGGGAGTTTACTTTATAAAAGTAAACTGTAATAATAATATTTATTCAAAAAATTTTCTTATATTGCATTAGTGTAATAATAATAAGTTCTATTAATTATTATTGAGATAAAACTAATTTTATTGTTTTTGTAAAATTGTTATTTGATATTCTTACAAAATATAATCCCGGCAAATTATCTTTAAGATCAATTTGTTTTATTCCGCTACTATTATCAATTTTTGTTTCAATAATTATTTTTCCAATAACATTATATAAAACAATTTCTGCTTTATTGCTTAATCCTAAATCGTAATCAATATTAATTATTCCAGTTGTTGGATTTGGGTAAACAGAAATATTAAACTCCTCTTTTGTATCTGCAATCAGAGTTGAATAATTAACAATAAATGATCCGATATATTCACAACCAAGATCATCGGTAATAGTTACTGAATATGTACCAGGAAGAAGATTATATATATCTTCAATAGTGTCACCGGTATCCCAATTGTATGTGTAGATACCACTACCGGTTACTGTAAGGTCAATACTGCCATCAGGACAAGTGCCGCAAGTTGCATCATTAATACTTGAACTAACTGTTAAGCTGCCAAGGAAATTTACAATATAAGAATCGGTATAGGTGTAAGCGGTTATATTATCTGTGATAGTTACATCATAAGTTCCAAACAATAAATTGTAAATATTCTGTGTTGTTGCACCATTACTCCAAATATAGTTGTAATCTCCTGTTCCACCACTAACAGTAAGAACTATTGAGCCAACAGATGCACTACAAGTATCTTCAGTGATAACAGCTGTAGAAGATAACTGATTTGAAGGATAACCCACAAAATAAGTTTCTACCATTTCGCAAGCACCAATATCCGATATTGTAACAGTATAGGTGCCCGGAAGCAGATTTGTAATATCTTCTGTTATTTCAGTATTACTCCATATAAAAGTATATCCTGAGCTACCGGCAAGAGTTAAGTCAATTATTCCATCGTTGCAAGTACCACAAGTAGCATCAGTAACACTAGCACTTAAGGTATAGCTGCCAATATTAACAATAGTATATGAATCAATAATTGTATAAGCGGTAATATTATCCGTAACCGTTACACTATAAATCCCGGCTGTAAGGCTATAGATATTTTGAGATGTAGCACCATTGCTCCAATTGTATGAATAATCACCGGAACCACCATCTACAATAATCTCGATAAAGCCAAGAGCATTATTACAAGAATCGTTACTAATGATTTCTGTTAGAGTTAATAGATTTGCAGGATAACCAATTGTATATGTTTCTACAGATTCACAAGCGCTACCATCTGTAATTGTAACGGTATATGTACCCGGCAATAAATTTGTAAGGTCTTCGGTAGTTGCTCCATTATCCCATACGAATGTATAACCAGAACTACCGATTAAGGTTTGATCGATGTTACCATCTCCACATGTACCACAAGAGGCATCAGAAACACTTGAGCTTAACGTAAAGCTACCAATAGAGTTTACTGTATATGATTCCATTAAAGTATAACCTGTAATATTATCGGTAATTGTAACATCATAAGTTCCGGTAGTTAGATTTGTCAGATCTTGAGTAGTTGCGCCCGTACTCCATAAATAAGAGTAGTTTCCTGTACCTCCACTAACTATTAACTGAATATATCCCTGTGCAGTATTACAAGTATCATCAACCACAATATGTGATACAGTAAGCTGATATTGAGGATAAGCTACTACATAAGTTTCTATCACTTCACAACCGGCAACATCTGTAATTGTTACAGTATAGCTTCCCGGCAATAATCCGGAAATATCTTCAGTTGTTTCAGCATTGCTCCAAATGAATGTGTATCCCGAACTACCTGCAAGTGTAAGGTCAATACCACCATCGTTACATGTTCCGCATGAAGAATTATTAATCATTTCACTAACAGTGTAACTTCCAATGTTGTTTACATAATATGATTCAATTAATGTATAGCTAGTAATGTTATCAGTAATAGTAAGATCATAAGTTCCCATTGCAAGATTGTAGATATCCTGAGTTGTTTCAGCATTACTCCAGTTGAAAGAATAGTTTCCAGAACCTCCACCAATAAGCAATTCAATATACCCTTGAGACAGATTACAAGAATCGTCAACAATAGTAGCTGTAGCATATAAAGAATTAGGCTGATAACCGACAATATAAGTTTCTACCATTTCGCAATTTGCAACATCGGTAATAGCTACAGTGTAACTACCCGGCAATAATCCGGCAATATCCTCGGTTGTTGCTGCATTGTCCCATAAGAAAGTATATCCGGAACTACCTGTAAGAGTCAGGTCAATAGCACCATCATTACATGTTGGACACATTGCACTTGTAAGCAAAGCACTGACTGTGTAGCCTCCAATATTGTTGATAATATGAGTTTCAACTTGCGAATAAGCAGAAATGTTGTCTGTGATTGTTACGGTATATGTTCCTGCCGATAAATTGTAAATATCAGATGTTGTAGCTCCTGTGCTCCAGTTATATGAATAATTTCCGGAACCACCAGTTATAACAAGCTCGATAAATCCTTGAGCATTATTACAAGAATCATTTTCTAATGTTGCAGTAACCACGAATTGACTTGAAGGATAAGTTATCTCATAAGTCTCAACAGTTTCGCAATTACCAATATCTGTAATCGTAACAGTATACATTCCTGGTAATAAATCAGTAATGTCTTCTGATGTTGCACCGTTACTCCAATTGAAAGTATATCCACTACTTCCAGAAACTGTGAGATTTATTGCACCATCACTACAAGTCTGACAAGATGCATTAGTTATTCCTGAGCTAAGAGTATAGTTTCCAATATTTATTATTGAATAAGATTCAGTTATAGTAAAAGAAGTAATATTGTCGTTAACAGTTACATAATAAGTTCCGGTATTTAAATCATAAATATTTTGTGTAGTATCACTATTGCTCCATATATAAGAATAGTTGCCAGAACCATTGCTAATCATTATTTCAATAAAACCTATTGAAGTATTGCATGAATCATTACCAGTAATAGAAGAAATTGAGAGTTGATTTAAAAGATAGCCAACAGTATATGTTTCTACACTTTCACAAGCCCAATCATCATTTATAGTTACAGTATAGGTTCCCGGTAATAATCCTGTAATATCTTCGGTTGTAGCACCGTTATCCCAAATAAAATAATAATTAGGACTACTACCATTAATGGTAAGATCAATTTCGCCATCACTACATGTCTGACATCCGCTGCTTGTTATTGCATCTGTTACGGTGAAATAGCCGATACTTTCCACAATATAAGAATCGGTGTAAACACAAGTAGTAGTTAAATCTGTAACTGTAACACTATAATTACCGGCAGTAAGATTAAATAATGAATCAAGCGTTGCACCTGTATCCCATAATATATCATAGTTTCCCGAACCTCCTATTATCGATAAACTTATGTATGCTTGCCCTTCATTACAGAAATCATTAGCCACAACAGAAGAAACATATAATATACCTGTATTATTAATTACTTCTTCGTTTACAAAAACAGTACAATTATCATCGGTAATAGTACATGAATATTGACCTGCAATTAAGCCGGTAAGGTCTTCTGTAGTAGCTCCGGTATTCCATAAATAATTAACTGTTCCGGTGGTTCCTGATGTAGTAATATCAATACTGCCACTTCCATCTCCACAAGATTCGTCAAGAATAATAGTTGATGCCGTGAAAGTTGCATTATTGACAATATCTACTGTAATCACATCATGACAACCAAGGCCATCGGAGATATTGCAAGTATATGTGCCGGCATTAACTCCAATTAAGTTTGCATTATAAGTGCCGTTACTCCAATTGTAAGTATAAGTACCGGTTCCGGGAACAACACTTATATATGCAGCACCATCACTATTGCCACAATTTTCGTCAACTATGTTATCGACAAGTACTGAGAATGTAACATCGTTTCCAACGGTAACCATAGAATCAATACGACAACCAAAATCGACAATAGAAATGATATAAGTGTCTTCATTTAAGTTTGAAAATTGAGTTAAAGGCGACCCGCTGGCAATACCATCAATCTCATAAGAATAACCAGTAGCCCATGGTTGGAAATCGATTACACCTATTCCTTGGCCACAATTATCATTTGTTATTGTAATACTAGTGTATCCCAGATTGTTATTTACATCATTAATTATAGTGTATTGAGAATAAATATTACAACCTGTATTATCTGTGATAGTTACATCATATGTGCCTCCAACTACATTAACTAAATCTTCTGTGTTTGCTCCATTGCTCCAAGTGAATGAATACGGTGTAATTCCTCCAGTAATAATCTGATCTATGTTTCCAGTACCACTATTGCAATAATCGTTGCCAGTAGTATAGCTTTGTAATAATAGCCCATTTGTAACATTATTGATTTGTTCAGTAATAGTAAGCATACAACCAGTGTTATCGGTAATTGAACAAGTATAAGTTCCTTCTGAAAGATTACTAAGGTCTTCTGTAGTAGCACCGTTGCTCCATATAATTGTGTAAGGTAAAGAACCTCCGGTTAATGTAAGGTCAATATCTCCTAGTCCGTCTCCACAGTTCTCATCCACTACTATTGAATTATCTATAACAAATCCACCCGTTTCATTAAGAACAGTTGCATTTTCTATTACCTGACATCCTTCAACATCGACAATTGTAACAGTATATGTACCTTCTCCTAGGTATTCTATATCTTCGTCATTAGAACCATTACTCCAAGTAATGACAACTGGCTCTGTTCCTCCGGAATAAGTAATATCGATTTCTCCTGAACTGTCACCACAGTTTTCATCAGTTATTATTATATCATCAATCGACATATAGCCAGGATGATTAATAATAGTTATTGAAGTAGCAGTTGTACATCCTAAACCATCAGTTATGGTAACAAAGTATGTACCACCTGTTAGATTAGCAATATCTTCAGTCGTTTGACCACTACTCCAATCAAATGCATATGGTATTGTTCCTCCAGAAATTGTTATATCAACAGAACCTAAATTGTTGCCACAAAATTCATTTGTAGTAAGAATATTTGTAATACTAAGGTTTCCTCCAATATTATTAACTACACCATTATAGCTTGTACTACATCCAGCAGCATCTGTAATTACACAAGTATAATTACCTGCGTCTACACCAACTATATCTTCAGTTAGATCGCCTGTATTCCAACTAAAAGTGTAAGGCAAAGTTCCCCCAGATAGAGTAATATCAATTTCACCATTAAAATCATTACATGTTTCATCAGTTACCAGCGCATTGTCTATTGAAAGGCTTCCTGAATTATTTCCAACTATTTCACTATATGTTAATTCGCAATTATTAGCATCGGTTGTAGTACAAGAATAAATACCAGCGCTTAAGCCAGAAATATCTTGAGATACAGCACTAGTGCTCCAGTTGTAGAAAATTGGATTTGTACCACCAGCCAATATTACATCAAGTGAACCTGTACCATCTCCACATGATTCATTATTTACATTTATATCAACAAGCGTGAATGATCCGGGATTATTATTAACTTCGAGACTTGAAGAAGTAATCTGACAACCATTATTATCGGTAATTGTAATAATATAAGTTCCATCTGATAGATTTGTGAGATCTTCGCTACTTGGCCCCGAACTCCAAGCAAAAGTATAAGGAAGAGCTCCTCCGGATACTGTGATATCAATTTCACCAGACCCATTATTACATAATTCATCAATTATTTGATATGAATCTAATGATAATGAGCCAGCATTATTGTTCACAACAGCATCACCAATTATAGAACAATTGTTTAGATCAGTAATAGTATATGAAAATGTTCCTGCTGAGAGGCTATTAATATCTTCAGTTGTAGCAGCATTGCTCCATGCAAAAGTAATTGGAACTGTACCACCAGAAATAGTCAAATCAACCAAACCTGTTCCATCTCCGCAATTTTCGTCAGTGATTAATACATTATCAAGAGATAATGACCCTGAAGAATTATTAACTGTATAAGGGCCTGCAATAACATTGCAACCTAAGTTATCAGTTACTGTACATTGGTAAGTGCCGGCAGATAAATCTGTTATATCTTCAGTTGTTTCGCTATTACTCCAATTAAATGTTATTGGCGTTTCCAGACCTGTTACCATAATATCTATTGCTCCAAGCGCATTTCCACAAACCTCATTTGTTAACGAATAGTTGTCGACACTTAACGAACCAGATTGATTTGTAATATTTGCATTTGCAGTTGTTGAACAACCAAAATTATCTGTTATTGTACAAGTATAAGTACCTGCTATAATACTAGAAATATCTTGAGTTGTTTGTCCTGAATTCCATAAATAATTAATAGGTGTAGTTCCGCCAGAAATAACCAAATCTATAGAACCATCGCTATTACCACAATTCTCATCAGCAGTAATAGTATTAGAAAGTGATAATGTTCCAGGGTCGTTACTTACAGTTGAATTTAAAGTAATTTCACAACCTACATTATCAGTTATAGTACAAGAATAACTGCCGGCATTTACATTTATCAAATCTTCAGATGTTGAACCATTATTCCAATTGAATGAGTATGGAAGGGTTCCGCCTGAGATGTCGATATTCACGGCACCAAGACCATTTCCACAAATTTCATCTGTAGAGCTAACACCATTTTGTTGTAAAGTTCCTGCTTCATTAATTAGGTTAAGGTTTCCTGTATTGACACTACAACCATTATTATCTGTTATCGTACCAGAAAACAAACCTTCCGACAAATTATAAATATTTTGAGTAGTAGCTGCATTTGACCATAAGAAAGTATAAGGAGTTGCACCACCAGACACAAGAATAACAATTTCTCCAAGATTGTTATCACAAATTTCATTATCAATATCAATAAAGTTGAGTGATAATGTTCCAGCCTCGTTGTTGACAGTATAAATTGGTGTTGTCATTACACATCCATCATCATCAGTTATGTCACAATAGTAGTTGCCAGCACTGAGGCCAATAATATCTTCTGTTGTAGCTCCATTTGACCAATTAAAAGTATAAGGAGTATTTCCGCCACTAACAATAATATCAATTGATCCTTGTCCGTTTCCACATATTTCATTAGCAGCATTTCCATAATCTAGAGATAATGTGCCAACTTCATTATAGACAGTTGTACCATTGAAAACCGAGCAGTTATTAGCATCAATAATTGTTACATCATAAGTTCCTGCTGAAATATTTACTAGATCTTCTGTAGAAGCTCCATTACTCCATATGAAAGTATATGGTTGTGCTCCACCACTAACAGTAAGATTTACACCGCCAAAGCCATTACCACATGTTTCATTTGATGCTATTACACTAGTAATAGCAAGTGTACCTGTTTGGTTATTGATAACAAAATCTTCGATGTGTTCGCAATTTTCAGCATCAAGAATTGTAACAGTATAGGTTCCTGCAACTAAGTTATATTGATCTTCAGAGCTTGATCCATTTGACCAATTGACAGTATAAGGTGTAAATGTTGTAGATATTGTTATATCAATTAGCCCATCTCCATTTCCACAAGTTTCATTAGAAAGTAAAAAACTAGATATTTCAAGGTCGCAATTTGGCACACAATTACCTACATAATTAACAATTGTAAACGTATCAACAGCCAAGCAAGTATTTCCATCAGTAACACTTACGATATATTCTCCTTGTGATAAATCAGTAATATCTTCGCTTGTAGCACTTGCAGACCAGACAAAAGTATAAGCTGAAGTTCCTCCAGATACTGTAATGTCAATAATACCTTCTCCATCTCCACAATTCTCATCTGTGATTGTTGCTACTATTTCAATAGGACTTGCTTCACCTACAGAATATGTTTCAATTCCAATGCATCCATTCCCATCAGTTACAGAAACGGTATAGTTTCCTGGAGCTAAATTTATAATATCTTCTGTAGTTTCAGTATTACTCCATACAAAAGTAAAAGGTGCTGTACCAGATGGTGTAAGGTCAATACTTCCATCATTAGCGCCAACACATGTTCCATCTGCTATAACTACAGAGAATGTAACAGCTCCGAAATTAGGAACATTATAAGTTGTATCATTCTCACATCCATTATTGTCTGTTACAGTAACTGTATATGAGCCTGCTCCTATTCCACTTATATCTTCGGTTGTTGCTCCAGTACTCCAAAGGAAAGTGAATGGTGGTTCGTCTCCACTAGGTGTAATATCTATTGATCCATCGGTTGAGCCGCATGCTGCACTTGTAACGCCTCCTAAAATAATAATATCATTTGGTTCGGTAAGTGTAATTGTAGAATCGGGAAGGTCAGAAGTTAAACTAATGTTCCAATTAAAAATATAACCATTGTCAAGATTATAATTGTCTGTAACATGTAATGTCCAGGTTCCGTTTAATTCTGTTCCTATAAAACCGGCAAGACTTTGTACTGAAGTATATGCTCCAGCTGGGAGATAATAGTCAGAAAGGGTATTTCCCCAAGTTGAAACATAAGTATACCATGGTACATTATGATTTTGAATCTCATCACCCATAGTCAAAAAGGTAGGTGTATTTGTCCAGCAATATTCATATCCTACACCGGGAGTAATATTAGAAGAGTTCCAGTTATCAACAGGTCCCGAAGCTACTGGTTCGCCCATATTACATTTATTCCAATCGCCACCTGTAGGTCCAACATTTTTTAACATTACCTGCGATCCATTTGGGGCTTCTAGAACAATTGTAAGGTCATTTGCATAAGAATGTTCCATATTCGCACAGATACTGTTTATTTGATTTTCAGAGATTAATGTTTGACCTGTATTAAAACCAGAAATAATAATATCGCTATCATATGACACACCAGTACCATCCGGAAGAAATGTTTGACCTGCGTCAAAATTTCCTCCCACAACTAATGCTTCAGCATAACACCCATAATTATCACTAATTTCTACAAGATATGTTTCTGCATCTAGTCCGGTTATTGGTAGTGCAGAAGACGGATAATCTGTTGCAATCCCTGTAGTAGTATCTGTTAAAGTTATAGTATAAGGAGCTGTTCCACCAGTAATTGTAATATCCAGTTCACCTGAACCATCACCAGCACATATTAAATTTGTACCAGATAATCCAAATTCTATAGGAGTATTATCATCTATAAAAAGTAATATTGTATCAACTTCACCACAGACAGTTGGATAATAATAAAGTTGAACACTTTCTTGCCCTTCGTTTATACCATCAGCATAAGAATCAATTGTAATTGTTGCAGATGTTTGCCCCGGAGGTATTACTATTAATGAATCAATATATGCATAATCAACCCCATTTGTTGCACTACCACCAATACCTAAAGAAATTATTGTAGGGTCAATCATTGCACTATCTAAATTGAATGTAAAACTAGCTTGAATACATCCTTCAAGAGCAATATCATTTGCACTATATGTGTATGCTGTGGCAGAAACATTGGCCTGAACCAGTGAGTTTTCTTCTAATAATACACCGGAATCGTAAGCATGGTCGCTTCCATCTGCAATCATTAATTTTAAGGTGTATGTTTCGCATGGTATTAATCCCTCTTTTTTAGCTGTCATTAATGTTGTAAAACCATCAAACTCAATATTTGTTCCACCGGCAGTATTGTCCACATAGAATTGCCAAAAAGAACCGTTGTTTATTGTATTTATTGTAATGGGTGTAGTTGTTCCGGGAACTACCGCAAGGTTTTCTTCGCCTGTAATTCCTGGTCCGCTAATATAAAAAGCAAAGACATCATTAAAACCTGTACCAACATATTCGTTATATTCTTCAGAAAGAAAAATATATTTGAATTCAATCATATCGGTTTGTACTTCAAAATCGAATTGAAATACAACAGCATCATAAGTATTATACCCCGCTAAGTTATCAAGTAACGAATTTCCCGGGTTATTCATGTTGCTTGATGTACTGCCACTACTATTTGGACCAACAGCATCATTAATATCACCGGTTGAGAGTATTACTCCTGAGCTTACATTTAAACCTGTTCCTGTGAATTGAAAAGACCCATATTGTTCAGCATTACCTATCATTGACGAATTAGTAACCGTTATGTTATTGCCTGCTAAAATTTCTGCAAGATTTTGAGCTGTGTAACCTGTGCTTACAGTTAATTGGGCATTTGAATTTGCAAATATCAGTGTAATGGTTGCTAAAAAAAGGATAAATTTTTTCATATATCAGAGTGTTTTAGAATAAATTAATTTTGTTTATTGGATTATTATCTTTTTTATGCTTATTGTATGCTCATTGTTAATTTTCAAATAATAAATCCCGCTTGACAACTTGCTCACATCAAATTCCTTATAAATGTTACTTTGATTTGAATAATTTTGGTTCAAAAGAATTTGACCATGAACATTAATCAAATTTATTTGATAATTATTATCACTACCTGATAAAATTTTCAATACAAATTTATCATCTGCAGGATTTGGAAAAATTGATATCTCATAATTTTTCACGTTTACATTGTTAATTTCAGTAGCAACAGAAACATTTATAGTCCAATCTTGATTTGTAATAGTATCCTCAGCTAATACATTATATATAACAGGTAATGCGAAATCATTGGCTGTAACAGCACTAATTTGCAAAATTGTTGCAATTGTTGCTGTAGCTCCTGTTGATAAAGTATATGTAGCAACAAGATTTGAAATATCCGTACCAAACAATACTTCTATATATACCGTATGCCATACTGGGTCAATAATAGCAGGACCTGTTTGTTCAACAAAACTGTATGAAATAATATCAGTTGAATCATTATAATATTGGATAAAGTCTACACTTAGGTTTGGTTGAGAATAATTATCTACATCAATAGCAAGGTTTGTAGTAAAAGATGTATCTAAAAATGTAATTTTCATATTGTTAATATCATCAATATTATCGTGAGAAACAGCATTGCCAGATAATTCAACAGTTGCATTTATTGTATCTATAACATTAATTTCAACTATTAAGCCAGTAGGAACATTTGCAACAGTATAATGTGTTGATTCTGTCATTAAACCTGGTAAAACGGCAAAAGTCTCACTTGTTAATATAAGGTTAATTACACTTGCAATACTTCCGTCATCTGCCACATCTTCATTAAATATTGTAGCATCCCAGGTTAAAGTGGGTGGAGGTAAATCGAAGAAATCTACAATTAAGCCTAAGTTAAAATTACCAATTACAAACATAGCATTCCATGTTGCATAAGCATTGTCAAGGAATGTAATTTCCATGTTGCTAATATCATCCACATCTAAGTGAGAACCCGCATTTCCTGTGAGCTCAATGTTGACTGTTGTATCTGAAGTTATTGTAATTACAACACTTAATCCTATTGGTACATTTGCAACAGTATAATCTGTGCTCTCAACTAAAACACCAATTGTAGCAAAATCATTATCGTTAAGTTCAATATCAATAATAGTTTGTATGCTTCCATCGTTTGTTAATGCTTCAACAAAAGTATTGTTATTCCAAACCAATTCGGGCACAGCATTATTTATTGCTCCCGGTGTTGGCATGGCAGCATTATATGTGAATGTGTTTCTTTGTCCTCCAGAACCATTAGGCAGTCTGGAGCAAGAATGATTGTCTTTGTCGCCAAGATTGTCTTCGTTTATCTGAGGTTGCCCACCATTTAATAATGCAAGCAATTGAATATCTGTAGCATCATTGGTTTCGTAAGTTAGGGCATCTTCGAGATTTGTAATAGTAATTGGAGTACCTATGGGAAATGTTGTAGCATCATCTTCATAAAGAGCAACAGCATCAGCACCGTTTTGTAACAGTCCATCAGCAAATACAAGTCCTACATTCGGAACAGTTGCATTACCAAGTACAAAATATCCATTTACATCAGTGGAATATCCATCAAGGTCGAATGCTTGATAACATTGATCTGAACTTCCGTTATATAATACAACAACAAATGCGTCAAGCGGATAATTTCCTAAGCCTCCATCATAAATTTCAATAAACTCACTTGTATCTGTTGCCTGATCACAATCTATTTCATTAATTATCATATCAACGGGAGGGAGTATTTGTTCAAATACCAACTCAATATATTCAAGTGTGCCAACATTCCCATTCCATTGATCACAAAGCTGAATTGTCCATAAGCCATTAGGATTACTATCATCATTAAAATCGTTGAAATCACCTTGGGGTATAAAAGAGCCTAAAAATGGAGCTGTTCCTGCTGTAATATCGCCATCAACACCTGCCATATTAAAGTTTGTATATTGAGTACAGGTTCCATCTATAATACCGTAATCAGGATCTCCCCAGCCACCATTATTCATTGAAATGTCTATTAAAACACCATTTGGAGATTCAAGAGTAAAGCTCAAGTCCATTGATGATGGATGTTCAATAATAATATTTATATCAGAAAGATATATATCTGTTCCTAATTGTACTCCGGGAGCAATTACCTCAATTGGTTGAGCAACACAATTTGCATCAGGTATTGCAATTCCAACCTCACAAGGTGAAGGGTTTGACAATGGTGTAGTTAAAGTTGTAAATGTGGATGGTCCAACCCAATTGCTTGTATCACCACTACCACAATCTGACATTAAATAAAACTCATAATCGGTTAATCCTGTTAATCCTATCAAAGTGTATGGATTTGATGTAATGCCTGTTAACAATGTGCCACTGCCCAGTACAAATCCTGCAGAACCATATTCAACGTTCCATATTGTAGCGCTTCCGGTTTCTGTCCATGCAAGGTCAGCAGAAATATCTGTAATATTAGTTGCTGATAATGATGCGGGTGAAGGACAAGTAGGCATTTCATCAAAACTAACATCATCAATTGCCATATCGCTTAAATAATCGGTTCCGGTAATACCTCTGAACCGAGCCTGAACAGGACTGGTATAAGCTGAAAGGTTTAAAGAAACTTCAATCCAAACATCTCCTTGATCTCCCGATAATATTAAAACATCGTTATGCCAAGTTCCGTCATTAATATCTATATGTAAGTCTCCCATTGTAGCACCATTCATATTGTACCAAAAGATTAAACCAGGCATAGTTAGTGTTGATACATCTACCCATGGACTTAGCATATCAGCTTGTTTGTTTGGGTTATTTGGATTACTGGCTTCAGTAAGAGCAAAATATCCTATACCCGTAGTATGGTCACCTGAAGGTCCTGTGCCGGCAGAGGCTGTTGTGGTGTTAAACTCCCAGTCAAAATCATCTCCTGTATTATTAATCCAACAAATAGGTATAGATCCAGCATTTTCAAAATCTTCAAAATATGGTGCAGTATAAGTATTGCATGCTGTGGTAAATGTAAATGGACCTATCCATGAACTATAATCACCACCACCACAATCACTTTGTACATAGTAATCGTATGTTACAGATGGCATTAGTCCTGATAATAAGTATGGATTTGATGTTACTCCATTAATAGTAACTCCTCCTCCAAGAGGAAAACCTTGTAATCCGTACTCAATATTCCATGTAGTTGCACTTCCAACTTCTGTCCATGATAAATTTGCAGAATTTGCAGTAATACTTAATACGTCAAGATTTATTGGATCAGGACAAGTTGGTGCTTCAATAAAGCTAACATCATCAATAGCCATATCACTACTGTAATCTGTTCCTGTAATTCCACGGAATCTTACCTGTACAGGGCTAGAATATGTAGATAAAATAATATTAGATTCAGTCCATATATCTCCATTATTTCCCGATAAAACTAAGACATCATTTTGCCAAGTACCATCATTAATATCTATATGTAAATCTCCCATGTCTGCACCGTACATATTGTACCAGAAAGTTAACATAGGAGTAGTTAGGGTAGAAATATCTATCCAGGGTGTTAGAAGATCTGCTTGTTGATTTGGGTTGTTTGGATTAGTAGCTTCAGTAAAAGCAAAATAACCCGAACCGCTTGTATGGTCTCCTGATTGAGGTCCGGTATTTGGTGATGGGGTAGCGGTATTAAATTCCCAATCAAAGAAATCACCTACATCATTGACCCAGCAAATTGGAATGATACCACCATTTTCGAAATCTTCAGTATAAGGAGCAGGAATAGTATTACAAATAGTTGAAAACGTAAAAGGCCCAACCCAAAAACTTAGATCGCCACCTCCACAATCAGACTGTACATAAAAATCATATGAAGTAGATGCTGATAATCCGGTAACTGAATGAGGATTTGTTATTGATCCATTAATCATAGTACCTGTTCCTTGTGTAAAACCGACAGGACCATATTCAATATTACATGTTGTAGCAGTACCTTGCTCTGTCCATCCTAAATCAGCAGAGACATCGGAAATATTACTTGCTGATAAATTTATTGGAGACGGACAAGTACCAAATGGAGTAAATGTGAATGTAAAATCGAAACCATCTGTAGACCATCTATCATCCCATTCAATATAATAAGTTACCCCATTTGTTACAGAAATTCCTGCTAGAAAAGAAGCCCATTGAAAAGTAGTACATTCATCATCTGATGTGCCTAATTCATTTAATGTTCCACATGTACCGTCGTAAATATATAATCGAGTATCTATACTTGAAAGATCGCATGCAGAAACATCAATTGTGCCGTTGTCGGTAGCGACAAAATAATACCAATCGGCATTTGTTGCGTCGATATTTGTTGCTCCGCCTCCTGTGGATGGACCATTGGCTGTGTACAGGCCATTTGTAATAATTTCAACTGCGGATGCACAATCATCTCCCTGTGCTTGTAACAAACTTATAGAAAAGAAGAAAAATATTATACAAATTAAAATAAAGCGTAGTTTTTTCATAAGGTATTGAGTATTTGAATTTAAAAATTTCATTTATGCAATAAAATTTATACGATAATTGACAGTAATTTGTTTCTTAATTTTGATGTTTTTTCGTGATTTTTTTATTTTTCATTATTAAGGGGACTTCTAAAAATTAAATACTTGTATATCAGTTAAGAATTTGTATT
>CAYTWH010000020.1:0-61647 GCA_964442075.1 uncultured Bacteroidales bacterium | reverse complement strand
CATAAATTGTAAAACCTTATAATGCGATTAAGATCAATAAAATATTTATGGTTGGCATTAATTTGGGCAGTAATAGTTTTTGTGTTAAGCTCAGTTTCGGGCGATAGTTTTAATAATTTGCCAAAATTTAAAATACCGCATTTCGATAAATTTATACATTTTAATATGTATTTTTTGTTAACTTGTTTGTTGACAGCAGGATTTAAGCAGATAAAAACACAAAATATATTTTCAAAATATCCGTTAATGTTATCTTTTATTATATCGTTTGTTTATGGAAGTATAATTGAAATAATGCAAGAATATATTTTTGTAAGCAGAAGTATGGATATTTATGATCTTATTGCAAATTGTGTAGGAATTTTCACGGGTATAATATTTAGTTTATCTTTGAAGTATATTTTAAAATAAAATAAAATAAAATGCAGGAAGTATTAAAAGCATACCAAAAGGAAATAAGCGCAGAGCATGTTAAAAAAGAAATTGAAAAACTTAAAAAAGAAATCCCAAAACTTAAAACAGTTGAGAATTTAAAAAAGTTATTCAATTTAATTGATCTGACAACGTTGAATTCTACAGATTCAGAAGCTATAGGTGAAAAGTTTTGTGAAAATGTAAATAATTTACAAAAGGAATATCCTAATATGCCTGATGTAGCTGCAATTTGTGTTTATCCAACACTTGTAGAAACAATAAAAGAAAATCTTAAAAAAGAAAATGTAAATATAGCATCTGTAACTGCAGGATTTCCTTCGTCACAGACATTTCTTGCAATAAAAGTAGTAGAATCGCGTATGGCAGTTGCCAAAGGAGCCGATGAAATAGATATTGTAATTTCTATTGGAACATTTCTTGAAAAAAAATACAATGAGATTTTTACAGAAATAGGAGTTATAAAAGAAGCCGTTGAAAATACACATATTAAAGTTATCCTTGAAACAGGAGTTTTACCATCACTAAATGATATTAGAATTGCAAGTATTATAGCAATGGAAGCAGGTGCAGATTTTATAAAAACATCAACAGGAAAACTTGAAACTTCGGCTACTCCCGAAGCTGTTTATGTGATGACTGAAACCATTAATGATTATTATAAAAAAACAAAAAAGAAGATTGGAATCAAACCTGCAGGAGGAATTTCTACAGCAGATGATGCTTTACTATATATGGCAATAGTTAAAAATAATTTGGGAGAAAAATGGCTTAATAACAAGCTGTTTAGAATAGGAGCAAGCAGGCTAGCAAATAATCTGATCTCAGAAATTGGAAAGCTTGAAACAGGGAAACAGAAAGAAGTAAAGTATTTTTAATTACAGTTTGCATAATCCTATTTTTGATTTAACACGAGTTAAATATTCAACAACTTTTATTTTCTGACAGTATGTCATATTTTCTGACAAGATTTAATATTTTACATAATAAGGTAGTAGATATAATGAAATAATGTCCTGTTTTAAACAAGTTAATTTATGATTTGTCTTTTGGCACAAATTATGAAAAGTGCAGGACATTATTAAAATTATAATGTTTAACTTATAAAATTAAAATAATATGTCTGAAATTAAAATTAAACCTCTTGGATTAAGAGTAGTGATTGAGGCTCATAATGCAGAAACAAAAACTGCAAGTGGCATCTATATCCCTGATTCTGCACAGGAAAAACCACAAAAGGGGAAAGTAATTGCAGTTGGAAAAGGAACAAAAGATGAAGAAATGGAAGTTAATGTTGGTGATAATGTTCTTTACGGAAAATATGCAGGTACAGAAATTAATATCGATGGAGATGATTATTTAATCATGTCTCAATCTGATATTTTAGCAATTGTTTAATTATTTGAAAAATAAGTAATAATATAAAAAATCAAAGAAATGGCAAAAGAAATTAAATTTGATATAGAAGCAAGAGACTTGCTTAAAAAAGGTGTTGACCAGTTGGCTGATGCCGTTAAAGTTACTTTAGGACCTAAAGGCCGAAATGTAGTAATAGACAAAAAATTTGGTGCACCACAAGTAACAAAAGATGGTGTTACTGTTGCAAAAGAAGTTGACCTTGCAAACACTTCTGAAAATATGGGAGCTCAAATGGTTAAAGAAGTTGCTTCAAAAACTAACGATGATGCAGGTGATGGCACTACAACTGCTACTGTTTTAACTCAATCAATCGTAAATGTTGGTTTAAAAAATGTTACTGCAGGAGCAAATCCTATGGATTTGAAACGTGGTATTGATAAAGCTGTTAAAAAAGTTAATGAAAGTTTGATAGCACAAACCAATCCTGTTGGCGATGATAATACAATGATCGAGCAAATTGCATCAGTATCATCGAATAATGATATCACTATTGGTAAACTTATTGCCGAAGCAATGGTAAAAGTTGGCAAGGAAGGAGTAATTACTGTTGAAGAGGCAAAAGGTACAGATACAACTGTTGAAGTTGTTGAAGGTATGCAATTTGACAGAGGATATATTTCTCCATATTTTATTACAGATACTGACAAAATGGAAACAGTATTGGAAAGTCCATACATTCTTTTAACTGACAAAAAAATATCCACAATGAAAGACCTTATGTCAGTTCTTGAACCAGCTGCACAAGAAGGAAAACCTTTGATGATAATTGCTGAGGATATTGACGGAGAAGCTCTTGCAACACTTGTTGTAAACAGATTAAGAGGTTCATTAAAAGTTGCTGCTGTAAAAGCTCCCGGATTTGGTGACAGAAGAAAAGAAATGCTGGAAGATTTGGCTATTCTTACAGGAGCTACTGTTGTTTCTGAAGAAAAAGGCTTGAAATTAGATGCTGCAACTTTAGAAATGTGTGGTACTGCAGAGAAAATAATTATTGATAAAGAAAACACAACTGTTGTTAATGGTGTGGGCAAAAAAGAAGATATTGGTGCAAGAGTAAATCAGATCAAAACTCAGATTGAGACCACAACATCAGATTATGATAAAGAAAAACTACAGGAAAGATTAGCTAAACTTACAGGCGGTGTTGCAGTATTGTATGTTGGTGCAGCAAGCGAAGTTGAAATGAAAGAAAAGAAAGACAGAGTTGACGATGCATTAAGCGCAACAAGAGCAGCTATTGAAGAAGGAATTGTGCCGGGTGGTGGAGTTGCTTTTATCAGAGCTATTAAAGCAATTGATGAACTAAAAGGAGAAAACGATGATGAAACAACAGGAATTCAAATTATAAAAAGAGCTATTGAAGAGCCAATGAGAATTATTGTTGAAAATGCAGGAATGGACGGATCTGTTGTTGTTCAGAAAGTGAAAGAAGGAAAAGATGATTTTGGTTTTAATGCAAGAACAGAGAAGTATGAAAATTTACTTGCAGCGGGCGTAATTGATCCAACTAAAGTTACACGAATTGCTCTTGAAAATGCTGCTTCAATTGCGGGCATGTTGTTAACTACAGAATGTATTATTGTTGATGAAAAAGAAGATGATCCACCAATGATGCCTCCAGGAGGAATGGGTGGCGGAATGCCTGGAATGATGTAATTATAAATTCATTCAAATAATATTTTTAGAACCCTTTCATTTTTTGAAAGGGTTTTTTGTTTATAACAAAATGAATTGCACATTAGTCCAATAATTATCAACAAAAATATAATCATCTGAAACCTTTTTTCATACATATGCTTTTACATGGATTCTTATGTTGTTTATTGTAAATGTCTTGCCTTTAGTTGTCTTTAACGAAATCTTATCTGGCAACTTTTTTCTTCTCTTAAATTAAGTATGCACGTTTTTTACGATGGCTACCCCAGTAATGTTGACAATATAAATATAATAAGTTACTATTCTACCTTTTTTTTATTCAACAAATTGTTTAAAATTTAGTATTATTTATAATTCTTGCCATCTAAGTTATGCTTTTGTAATAATGAGTGGAAGTTTGTACGTTGCATGCCTACATTTTTAGCTGCATTACTGATATTTCCTTTTGCTCGTTTCAATGCTTCTATAATAAAATGTTTTTCAATCTTTAAAATGACCTCATTTTGTGCCTGATGCTTATATATTTTAAAATCTTCCCATGTGTCAGGTATTTTGCGGGTACTTGGCTCGCATAGAGGGATTTTCATCTCTTCGGGAAAATGTTTGGGTTCAATAATTTCTGAATCACAAAGTAATGCAATACGTTCAATTATATTTTTTAATTCTCTTATATTACCCGACCATCTGTATTGTTCCATTATTTTTATTGATTCCTGAGCAAATTGCTTTGCTTTTACATCATTTTTCTTTTTCACATCATTAAGGAAATGAATTGCTAATTTGAGAATATCTTCAGGACGTTCTCTTAGAGGGGGTAGATGAATTGGTATAACCTGTAAACGATAAAAAAGATCTTCTCTAAAACTGCCATTTTTAACCATTGTTAACAAATCACGATTAGAGGCTGTTATCAATCGTATATCAATTTTCTGTTCTTTTGTACCACCGACTTTTCTCAGTTCTCTAGTTTCAAGTACTCTTAAGAGTTTTCCCTGAGTTTCTAAACTGATATTTGAGATTTCATCAAGGAACAATGTTCCTGTATGTGCCACTTCGAAAAGACCTTGCTTTGTTGAAATTGCACCAGAAAAAGAACCTTTTTCATGTCCAAAAAGTTCACTTTCTAGCAAAGTTGGAGCTAGTGCACTACAATCACATGCAATTAAAGGTTGATTTTTACGATTACTCATTCTGTGAATGGCTTGTGCAATAATTTCCTTTCCTGTTCCGCTTTCTCCAGTAATACAAACGGTTCCATTGGTTGGAGCAATGCGCTGTACAACAGACAATATTTCTTTCATTTTAGTGCTATCACATATAATTCCTTTAAAACCTTGGTGAATATTCAATTCTTTTTTTAGAGAAATATTTTCCTTTATTAAATCAGAATGTTTAAAAACTTTTTTAACAATAATTTTGAGTTCATCAGGCATAAATGGTTTGTTTACATAATCGGATGCTCCTAATTTCATCGCTTCTACAGCTGTTTGAATTGTTCCAAAACCTGTTATTATTATTACATCAGATTGGATGCCTTCTGTTCTTATCTTTCTCAATATTTCTAAACCTTCAATTTCTGGCATGAGCAAATCAAGAATAATTAGATCATAATCTCCTGTTAAAGCATCTGCCAATCCTTGTTTTGGGTTATTTCGAAAAGTCGCTTCATAATTTTCCTGTTCCAGTATGCGTTTGCAGCTGATTCCTAATATTGTTTCATCGTCAATTATTAATATCTTTTTTTTATTTAGAATGTCGTTCTGATTATTCTTCATTTTTAACTATTTTTCAATTTATTTCATATATACATTATGATTATTTTAACGGAAAGACAATATTAAAAGTTGTGCTTTTGCCCACATTACTTCTACATTTAATTATTCCTCCATGTTGTTCTATAATACCATAACTAACGCTAAGACCCAAGCCAGTTCCTTTGCCTACTGGTTTAGTTGTGAAAAATGGGTCAAAGATTTTATCCATATCTTCACCTTTAATACCACATCCGGAATCAGAAATATCAACCTGTATGGTTTGATCTATAATTGATGTTTCTATTGTTATTATTCCTTTCTCTGTTATCGATTCTGCTGCATTAAGTACGATATTTAAAAATACTTGTTGTAATTGATTTTTATCTGCAGACAATTCCGGCAATTTCTCATAATAATTTTCAATAATTTGTATATTCCTAAACTCTTTTTGCCCTTTTACTAATTTTAACAATTCCTGAATGATTTCATTTATATTGGTCGGTTCCTTATTTGAAGGTGACTGACGTGCAAAGTTTAATAATCTTCTTATGATTTCCCTCACCCTTATCGTTTCTCTTATTATTACATTTATGTCTTCCATATCCTTTTTATCATCTGCACGTTTTTCTTTTAAAAAATGAGCAAAGGTAAGCACACCTGTCAGAGGATTATTTATTTCATGTGCTACGCCGGCAGCAAGTCTCCCTATTGAAGCTAATTTTTCACTTTGGATGATTTGCTTCTGAGCATTTTCTTGTATTTCTTTCTCGTGTTGTTCTATTGATGCTGCCATTTGATTAATAGTTTTGCATAGTATTCCCATTTCTCCTGATTGTTTGACATGACGGCAACGAACACTAAAATCTCCCTCCATTATTGTTTTGCTCATTTTAACGATGTCATCTATTGGCTGCATCATCAATTTTGTATAGAAAAATACTAAAATAAGGCTGGCCAGTGCTGTTATACTTATGGCAATGATAAAGAAAATTATTATTATTCTTGAAGGATGTTTAAAGGGAGCTTCAAGAAGTCCGACACTGAGTGAACCGATTATTTTACCTTCAGGATTTTTTATTGGTTCATAGGCTGTGAGATACCAGTCATTAACAACAAATGCACGGTCTGCCCATATTTTCCCTTTGCGTATAACATGATTATAAACTTCTATACTAAGACTTGTACCTAATGCTTTTATATTATTTTTTTGCTTTACATTCGTTGTTATACGTACATCATCAAAAAAAATTGATATTGCACCAATATCTTTCCCTTCATAAATTTGACTCTGAAAAACTTTGGATTTAATCTTATCCACAATTTCATTATTATTATTGATTAAATAACCACCAAATAGAATTCCTGTTTTTTTATTGCCGTATAAAGAAGTTAACGGTACTGCCCCTGTTATAAACATTCCTCGTTTTTCTGATGACTTTTGTTCTAGCCTCGATTTTGGTGTGCTTTTCACTTTAACTTCAGCACGTTTTAACAAATCAGTTCCTTCTTTTTCCAGCATCTGTTCATTTAATATAATTGTTCCGCTTACAGGTTTCCATTCCTGCATTAATTTTTTTATTATTGATATTTCGGAAATATTATCTCCTTTGACATCCGGGTTATGTGCACGGTATATAACATTACCATTTACATCAATTAGTATCAGGATATCTATTCCGCTTTGTTGGTATATATTATTTAACACCACGCCCAAATCTTCTTTAATTTCTTCTTGTAATGGTTGGTCCATTGAGCGACGCATAGCGGTTACCTGTAAGATATTATTAATACGTTCCTGATAATTATCATAGATATCATGAGCAGAATTCAGATCCAGACGTACGCGTTTCTGGACTTCTTCAACATATAAATTATTTACATAATTATTAGTTACAAAAGCCAAAATAAGATATGATGTTATAATAATAATAATTAATCCAAAAACTATTTTTAATCGTAATGACATAATAAAAATTAATCTAAATATTTTCTACATATTGAAATTTTCAAATTATGCTAAATTATGAAATATTTAATACAATTTTCAATTAATATACCATTAAACAAAATTATATTCGAAATTTTCTATTTGATTTTTTAGTTTTTCTGTCAGATATTAAAACACTTATAAGACAAAGTATATAACAAGAAAATAATTGCAGAGATACCATTATACAGCTCACTCTGGTGTATGGTTTAACGGTACAGTGTATGTTAAAACCATACAGTTTTTGCCTTTTGATATTAACACATTACTTAATTTTGTTTGTTCGCACGGCCTTCCTATTAAAGGGTTTTGAGCCCTTTTGAAATTAAATTCTTTTTTCAATTTTTTACTTGGTACACATATTGCAAAATCGAAAACAAGTAAAAAAACATTTAAAAATTAAAAAAATGAAATCACAATCTTCAGTATTGGTTATAGATGATGAGCAAATCATATGCGACAGTTGTAAACGTATCCTCACAAATGAGGGTTATAAAGTAGAAACTTGTACAAATCCTATTGAGGGATTTAAAAATGCAATTAACAATAATTATGATGTGATATTATTGGATATAATCATGGGAGAATTAAATGGACTGCAATTGCTAGATAAACTGAGAATAAAAAAACCTGATCAACCAGTAATAATTGTTACAGGATATCCAACAACAAAAAGTAAAGAAAAATCCAATAGTTTTGGTGTTTTAAATTATATTTTAAAACCATTTACTCCAAATGAGATACTATCTCCTGTAAAAAATATTCTAGAAAAAATAAATTTTTCCGAAGAAAATAAACCATTAAAAGAAGAAAAATTAAAAAAATTATTCGAATGGGAAAGCATTGAAAATAATTACTGGTTTCATAATTCAGCATGGTTGCAAAAGGGACAGAAAGGTCATGTAAGGGTTGGGGGGCAATTACAGGGATATCTAAACAAATATGTAAAATCAATTAGCACCCCAAATGTAAATGACTACATATACAGGGGATTACCCATTGCGGAAATTACTCTTTCAAATGATGCTAAATATACTATTCCTTCAATTGTTACAGGAAAAATTGTGGAATTAAATACAAGTTTAATAAGCGATCCATCTTTATTTGAAAACAATAAAAATAATGACAATTGGATAGCACGTATTATTCCCGAAAATCTTAAAGATGATTTATCAAAAGCCGAAAAACGAAAATTGTTATTTTTTAGTAAGGATATTGAAAAACAAAATCATTATTTAAAACTTATAACTAAATTAGGTTATGAAATTAATGCTGCGGAATCAATTGAGCATATATTAGATACAATAAAAAAAGAAGGAAGTTCTATCGTTTTATTAGATGCTGAATCTTTATCTGATTCGGGACCAAAATATGTATCAACAATTAATAAAAAATTTCCTGATGTAAGAACTATTGTATTTGATAAATCAGGTTCAAAATTTGAAACATTATATCGTCAAAAGAAAATTTTTTACTATGAAGTTCAACCAGTATCACAAATTGAACTTATCAGTATTTTAAACAATGCTTTTTTCTATTTAAAAGATGAGCAGATAAATGAAAGCAAACAATCTACTACACTACCGACAACAATCTATAAAATGCAAATAACAAACAGACATAGCCAAAATGTAACATTATTTATTTATGATAATATTTGTCAAAGAAATAAAGGAATAGGATTAATGCTTAATAATAATTTGCTAAAAAAATCTTATCCAGTTGAAATTTGTCTTACAGAAAAAAACCCCACTATAAATGACCCTGATAGAAAACAAATGTTTTTAAACGAGAAAGAAAAGAGTGACAAAATAATACTTTTTTATAAAGAAAACATGAATAGAATTTCTGGAACTATTGTAAAATATCACGAAAAATATTCAAATATCAACGGAGATGATAATTCATTAATCAGAATTACTGTTCAACCTCCAAATAAAGATAATGATTGCAATGATTTTAATAAAGACACAGAAATAGCATTGGCAAAACTAATTGAAAATGAAATGATTTCGAAATAATTTTTTTCACAAAATGATAGTTAATATAAATTTACATAAATATAAAATAATATGAAAAAAACAGATATTTTAATTATCGGAGGAAGTGCAGCAGGAGCAACAGCTGCTTCTACTTCAAAAATGAAAAATCCGGATAAAGAAATTCTTTTAATCAGAAAAGAAGAAAAAGTAATGATACCATGTGGTATCCCATATATTTTTGGGACAGTAGGAACTACGGAAAAAAATATATTACCGGATGCCGGCTTGGAAAAAGCCGGGATAAATATTCAAATAGGCGAGATTGTTGATATTAATTTTGACGGTAAAATTTGTAAGTTAGCTGATGGACAAGAAATAGCTTATGAAAAAATTATTATTGCAACAGGTTCAACACCTATTGTGCCAAAATGGTTAAAAGGGGCAGAGTTGGATAATGTTTTTACAATTCCAAAAGACAAAATTTATCTTGATAATTTTCAGAATAAGATAAAAGATAAACAAAATATTGTTGTTGTTGGTGCAGGTTTTATTGGTGTTGAAGTAACAGACGAGCTAAAAAAAGCGGGAAAAAATGTAACACTTGTTGAAATATTACCTAATATTTTAGGTGCGGCTTTTGATAAAGAATTTGCTGTTGAGGCTGAGGAAATTTTGAAAAGCAGAGGAATTAACCTAATTACAGGAACAGGAATTAAAGAAATAATAGGGCAAGATAATGTTTCGGGAGTATTACTGGAAAATGGTCAAGAATTACAAGCCGAAGTAGTAGTAATTTCTATGGGATATGCTCCAAATACACAATTAGCTCAAAAATGTGGACTGGAAATTAATGAAAAAGGATTTATTAAAGTTGATGAATATCTTAGAACTAACAAAACAGATGTGTATGCATCAGGCGATTGTGCTGAGAAAAAAGATTTTTTTACAAGAAATACATGCTCAACAATGCTTGCTTCAACAGCTTGTGCAGAATCCCGTGTCCTTGGATTTAACTTATATAAATTATCAACACCGAGAAAATTTGGAGGAACCATTGCAATATATTCCACTGCTATTGGTGATACAGCATTTGCTACTGCCGGCATGACAGAAACTTTAGCATTACACGCAGACTTTGATATAATTACAGGTGTTTTTGAAGGTCCCGATAAACATCCCGGCTCATTACCAGCCACACATAAACAAATGATAAAATTAATTGCATCTAAAGAAACAGGAACATTACTTGGCGGAGAAATTATGGGTGGAGTAAGTACTGGAGAATTAATAAATGTAATTGGTCTTGCTATTGAAAATAAAATGACATTAAGTTCTATAATAACATCTCAAATAGGAACACATCCTTTATTAACAGGTTCTCCTGTTGGATACCCTTTAATTAAAGCAGCGGAAATGGCTTGTAAAAATAAAATGGCTTTAACTTAAAATTTGGAGAGAAAAATTATGAATTTTAAACATTTTATGGGTTCTTTAATGTTTTTTTGAAATTTTTCAGAAAATTTATTTTATTGAACCCATTTATGATTGAAATGAAAACGGAAGTTGATAAAATATTAAAAAATATTAATATGGCTTCTACAACTGCCTTGTATTCAATAGATAATTTTGAAGTTGATAGTGGTTTAATAGCCGGCGCAAATATGATTATGCCCAATGTTACTCCAATGAAATATGGTCAGGATTATTTTTTATATGAAAACAAACCGATTGTTGATGCATATGGTGATGAGTATTTAAAAACTCTTGAGAAATCAATTATTTTGGATAAAGACCAAATCGGATATAACAAATGTGGTGATTCTAAATATTATTTTAATAGAATATTTACTCAATTACAATATTTTTTTGGTTAAATTCTTTTTTTAATTTATACATTTGTTGTTAAAATAACAAGGTCACATTTTATGGTTTCATCTAATGAAATAGTACATAAGGGAATAATTGATAGTATTGATGAAGGCATTGTCAAAGTTAGTATTATGGCAATATCGGCATGTGCATCTTGCAAAGCAAAAGGTATGTGTAGTACATCAGAAATGCAGGAAAAAATTATTGAAATCCACAATAATAACCAGACAACATATTCAATTGGCGAACATGTTGAGGTAATTTTACATCAGGGATTAGGGTTTAAGGCATTATTTCTTGGATACATTATGCCTTTTATAGTATTATTTTTAACTTTAATTATAACATTATCGGTATCTAAAAGCGAAGGTCTTGCCGGTCTTTTATCAATACTTATACTTATACCATATTATATAATTTTATATAGATTAAAAGATAAGTTTAAAAAAACTTTTTCATTTACATTAAGAAAACAATATAATATAAATTATTAAAAGATGAGTGACATTGTATTATACACAATTATTTCGATAAGTTCATTAGGAATTGTATTATCGGTAATATTATATTTAATAGCACAAAAATTTAAAGTATTTGAAGATCCTAGAATTGACGAAGTTGAAGAAGTTCTGCCCGGAGCAAATTGCGGTGGATGTGGATACCCCGGCTGCAGAGGATTTGCAGAAGCATGTGTTAAAGCAGATGATCTTGACAGTTTATTTTGTCCAGTAGGCGGTAACGATTGTATGACAGATGTTGCTAAAGTTCTTGGAAAAGAAGTCTCAGAAAAAGATCCAATGATTGCAGTAATACGATGTTCGGGTTCACCGGAATATCGTAAACGCACAAATAAATTTGACGGAGTACAAACTTGTGCTATTGCAAATAGCTTGTATGGTGGCGATACCGATTGTCCATATGGATGTCTTGGTATGGGCGACTGTGTTGCAGTATGTAAATTCGATGCAATTTACATTGACGAAAAAACATTATTACCAGTGGTATCGGAAAAAAACTGTACTGCTTGTGGCGCTTGTGTTGTAGCATGTCCTAAAAATATTATTGAATTAAGAAATATAGGTAAAAAAAGTCGCCGGATTTTTGTTAGCTGTATTAACGAAGATAAAGGCGGTATTGCTAAAAAAGCATGTGAAGTTGCATGTATCGGTTGTGGCAAATGTCTTAAGGTGTGTGAATTCGATGCCATTGTTATAGAAAATTTCAAAGCATATATTGATTATGAAAAATGTAAATTATGCAGAAAATGTGTTTTAGAATGTCCAACAGGTGCTATTCATGAATTAAATTTTCCCCCACGCAAAGAAAAACCTGTAATCGATAAAAATGAAGAAACTAAAAGAGAAACTGAAAAGGTAGAAGAAATTGAAAATAAAACCGAAGTTAAAATTGAAGATAAAACAGAAACGAAAGATAATTAAATAAACACAGGAGGTAAAAAAGTGGCAAAAACATTTCCAAAAGGAGGCGTTCATCCGTCAGAAAACAAAATTTCTGCAGGAAAGGCAATTGAAGTTTTAGCATTGCCTAAAATAGTTTCTATCCCAATATCACAGCATATTGGTGCTCCTGCAAGTCCGGTAGTAGAAAAAGGAGATAAAATTAAAGTTGGTACATTAATAGCCAAAAGTAGTGGTTTTGTATCAGCAAACATATATTCTTCTGTATCCGGAACTGTTGCAAAAATTGATAATGTAATGGACAGCAGTGGTTACAAACGTACATCCGTAATCATTAATGTTGAAGGCGATGAATGGGAAGAAAGCATTGAGCGTTCAACAAATATTCAAAAACAAATCAATTTAAACTCTGAAGAGATAATAAACAAAATATTAGAGGCAGGTATTGTAGGACTTGGTGGAGCTACATTCCCAACACATGTTAAATTATCACTGCCAAAAGGCAAGAAAGCCGATGTATTGATAATTAATGGTGTGGAGTGTGAACCTTATCTTACATCTGATCATCAACTTATGATGGAAAAAGGTGATGAATTAATTATTGGAACAAAAATTCTAATGAAAGCACTTAATGTTGACAAAGCTATTATTGGCATTGAAAACAACAAACCTGACGCAATTAAGTATATGCAAAAACTTGCAGATAACAGATTGGGAATTGAAATTGTTAAATTAAAGGTTCAATATCCGCAAGGAGGTGAAAAGCAATTAATAAAAGCTTGTATAAAAAGAGAAGTACCATCAGGTGGATTACCTATTGATGTAGGAACAGTTGTTCATAATGTAGGAACGGTTTACGCAGTTTATGAAGCAGTTCAAAAAAACAAACCATTATTTGAAAGAATTGTTACTGTTACAGGAAAATCACTTGTTAGACCTTCAAATTTCCTTGTTAGAATTGGTACTTCAGTAAGACAATTAATTGAAGCAGCAGGAGGATTACCTGAGGATACAGGAAAAGTTATTAGTGGCGGACCAATGATGGGAAAAGCACTTAATACAATAGATATACCAGTAACAAAGGGAACATCGGGCATTTTAATAATAAACAAAAAAGAGGCAAAACGTTACGAAATACAAAACTGTATAAGATGTGCAAAATGTGTTTCAGTATGCCCAATGGGACTTGAACCATATTTATTAATGCAACACGCAGAAAAAAGCGATTGGGAAATGCTTGAAAAAGAAAGAGCATTAGATTGTATGGAATGTGGTTCTTGCAGCTATACTTGTCCCTCAAAACGACCTTTACTAGATTATATCCGATTAGGAAAATCTAACATAATGAGAATAAAAAGAGAAAAACAAAAATAATGAGTACAAATTTTTTCACATTAGCGCATTCTCCACATGATTATAGCGATAGTTCTGTTAAAAAAATCATGTATGGAGTAATACTTGCAATGATACCGGCACTTGCTGTTTCTATCTATTATTTTGGATTAGGAGCTATTAAGGTAACTTTAATAGCAGTTGTATCGGCTTTGATATTTGAATGGTTGATACAAAAATTCTTGATAAAAGGTAAAACTACGGTATTTGACGGTTCTGCTATTATTACGGGAATGCTTTTAGCCTTTAATGTTCCAAGTAATTTACCTTGGTGGATTATTATTATAGGTAGTTTAGTAGCCATTGGTATTGGTAAAATGTCGTTTGGCGGATTAGGAAATAATCCTTTTAATCCGGCTTTAGTAGGCAGGGTTTTTATGCTTATTTCATTCCCTGTTCAAATGACAAGCTGGCCTAAAATTAGTATTTTAAATTTTTCAGGGATTGATGCAGAAACAGGGGCAACCCCACTTGCAATTATTAAAGAAGGTCTTGCAAAAGGAGATAAATTCTCTGACCTTATGAGCAATCTGCCTACTTCATATTCCGATATGTTTTTGGGACAAATGGGAGGTTCGCTTGGAGAAATATCAGCTGCAGCTATAATATTAGGAGGCTTATACATGCTTTTCAGAAAAATAATTACATGGCATACTCCCGTGGCAATGATTGGTTCGATAGCAATTTTCACAGGTATATTATATGGTATTAATCCCGAACAATATGCTGACCCTTGTTTCCATATTTTAACAGGAGGTGTTTTGCTTGGAGCAATATTTATGGCAACAGATATGGTAACGTCTCCAATGACAGGAAAGGGTATGTTGATATTTGGTGTTGGAATAGGAGTAATAACAGTATTAATAAGAGTATTTGGTGTATACCCTGAAGGTGTTTCATTTGCAATTTTAATAATGAATGCATTTGTACCATTAATTAACAAAGGTTTTAAACCAAAACGTTTTGGAGAGAAAATTAACAGTAAACAATAATCATTAATCAATAAAAAAGATGGCTAAAAAAGAATCTACATTTTTCAATATGGTATCAACCCTGTTTCTCGTAACGGCAATAGCCTCTACTGCATTGGGTTATATGTATGAAATGACAAAAAAACCTATTGAAATTGCTAAAAAACAAAAATTAGAAAATGCAATAAGCGAGGTGGTTCCAGAATTCGATAATTTGAATACATTTAGTTTAATGCCTAAAACAGGTAGTGATTCAGTTATTTTTTATGAGGCAATAAAAGAAGATAAACTAGTTGGAACGGCAATTAAAACATATACAGATAATGGTTTTAGTGGTAAAATATGGATAATTGTAGGTTTTGATACAAAAGATAATATAATTAATTACAAAGTTATTGAACATAAAGAAACACCCGGCTTGGGAGACAAAATGGACGCATGGTTTAGTAATGAAAATAAACAATCCAGTTATATTAATGGCAGAAATCCCGGCACATCAAATCTTACCGTTTCAAAAGATGGGGGAGAAATTGATGCCATAACAGCAGCAACAATATCATCAAGAGCTTTTCTGGATGCAATTCAAAGAGCTTACGATACATTTACTGATAACAAAAAATAAAGGAGGAGCTATAAATGAATCAATTACAAAATTTTTCAAAAGGATTTATTAAAGAAAATCCTGTTTTTATTTTACTTCTTGGATTATGTCCAACGCTTGCAGTAACAACATCTGCTATTAATGGACTAGGTATGGGATTGGCAACGGCATTTGTTTTAGTTATGTCAAATCTTGTAATTTCTTTAGTGAAAAATTTTATTCCCAACAAAGTTCGGATACCTTCATTTATTGTAATTATAGCATCGTTTGTAACAATTGTTGACTTATCAATGGCAGCTTATTTACAGCCATTACATGAACAACTTGGCTTATTTATTCCTTTAATTGTTGTTAACTGTATTGTACTTGGCAGAGCAGAAGCTTTTGCATCAAAAAACAATTTAATTTCATCAATTATTGATGGACTTGGTATGGGTTTGGGATTTTCTTTTGCACTTACATTATTAGGTGCTATTAGAGAAATTTTAGGTAGTAATGCTATTTTTGGTTATAAATTTATTGAAGCAGATGGAATGCTAGTATTTGTACTTGCTCCGGGTGCTTTTATAGTGTTAGGGTATCTTATTGCTTTAATGAGAAAATTAAATAAATCGGGTTAAAACTTAAATTATTATGGAATATATAATTATTATAATATCAGCAATATTTGTTAATAATATTGTTCTTGCACAATTCCTCGGAATATGCCCGTTTTTAGGAGTTTCTAATAAAATATCTACAGCAGCAGGAATGGGAGGAGCTGTTTTATTTGTAATGACATTAGCCACTATTGTTACATGGCTTATTCAAACTAAAATTCTAATACCATTAGATATTGCTTATCTACAAACTATTTCTTATATATTGGTTATAGCATCCTTAGTTCAAATGGTTGAGATAATATTGAAAAAAGTAAGTCCATCGCTTTATCAGGCTTTAGGCGTTTTCTTACCTCTTATAACAACCAATTGTGCAATACTTGGTGTAGCAATACTTGTTATTCAAAAAGATATGAATCTTTTAGAGAGTGTTGTATTTTCAGTTGGCAATTCTCTTGGATTTGCACTTGCATTAATTTTGTTTGCAGGTTTACGCGAACAGTTAGACCTTGTAAAAGTACCAAAAGGAATGCAAGGAGTTCCTGCTGCATTATTGGTAGCCGGTATTCTTGCGCTTGCTTTTATGGGATTTACAGGAATAGTTTAGAAAATATATTAATTTTTCAATTCTAAATTTTGCTTATCTTGCTCTTTTAAAGGCTTGTTCAATATATTTCGATAATCTTTTAAAAATTTCATCTTTTGATCCTAAGCCATCAACAGTAAAAACCTTTTTTTGTGATCTGTAAAATTCTGCAACAGGTACAGTAATTTTCTCATATTCTTCTAATCGCTTTACAATACTCTCTGTATGCTTGTCATAATTTTTCATATCAGTGGTTTTTGCCCTGATAGATAGTCGTTTAAATAACTCCAAAATAGGCACATTAATTTCAAGCATACATGAAACAGAAGTATTTAATTTCATTAATAATCCGTCTAATATATATGCCTGTACCATTGTTCTTGGAAAACCATTAAATAAAAGTCCATTTGCCTTTGGGTGTTTTCTTATCTTATTTTCAATTAATCGTATCACTATTTCGTCAGGAACAATAGAACCTTTATTATAATATTGTTGAGCTTTTTTACCAAATTCGCTTCCCTTTTTAATCTCATTCCTGATCATATCACCGGTTGAAATATATACAAGATTAAATTTTTTGGCAAGCATTTTAGCTTGTGTCCCTTTTCCTGAACCTGGATTACCATATATAACAACATTCAACAATACCTTTTTTAGAGTCTGTTCAATTGCATGGTTCAATCTTTCATATACTTTTTTTATTGTTCCCACACCTTCTATTGGCACAAAAATATTTTTGTCTTTATAGAACTGAGAAACAGGTAATGTTTTATTCTTATATTCTTTTAAACGATATTTAATAACTTCTAAATTGTCATCACTTCTTCCTGATGTTTCAGCTCTTTTTAATAATCTCTTTACAGCTTCTTTTTCAGGAATTTCAAGGCTAATCATACAGGTAAGTTCAGTATTTAGTTTTAGTAATAATCCCTCTAAAATATATGCTTGAACATATGTTCGGGGAAAACCATCGAATAAAAATCCGTTAACATCAGTTTTTGTTTTTATTCTTTTTTCAATTATCTGAACTATTATTTCATCAGGAACCAATCCTCCCTTTTCAATAATATGTTTTGCTTGTAAGCCAAGCTCGCTGCCTTCAGTAATCTCCTTTCGAAGAATATCACCCGTTGCAATATATGCCAAATTGTAATCTTTAATAAGTTTTTCCGACTGAGTTCCTTTACCTGCACCGGGTGCTCCGAATAATGCAATGTTTAACATATTTGTAATTTTTAAATCTGGGATAAATTTAAGAAAAAAAATGCAAAAAAAAAAGCCTCAAAATAAATTCGAGGCTCTTTACTATATATTTGAAAATTGTTAAACTCTTTTTTCTTTAATTCTAGCTTTTTTACCAGTTAATCCGCGTAAATAATAAATTCTGGCTCTACGTATTTTCCCAACTTTATTAATTTCTATTTTATCGATAAGAGGAGAAAAAACAGGATATATTCTTTCTACACCAAAACTACCTGACATTTTTCTGACAGTAAATGTTTCTGATGCTCCTGTGCCTTTTCTTTGAATAACAACACCACGAAATTGCTGTACTCTTTCTTTGCTGCCTTCTTTAATTTTATAGTGAACTGTTACAGTATCACCACTTTTGAACTGAGGAATATTACTTTCAACTTTAAATTCGGTCTCAGCTATTTTCATTAAATCCATTACTGTAAAGATTTTAAATTTAACCTATATTTTGAAAAAAATCGACCGCAATGTTACACATTTTTTTCCATATCTTATAATTTATGATAAATATTTTCGTTAAAATATTTCTATTTAAATTTAAATTCGTATTTTTAGTACAATAGATTCGTTGTTTTTTCACTTAATTATCTTATAAACTGACTGATTATGAATGGCTTGATATTTGAACTTTTAAACAATAATGAAAGATTAATTGTTCCCGGTTTTGGTGCTTTTATGAAAAAAAAGGATACCGGTACAATTTATTTTAATGAGTATTTAAAATTTAATGATGATTTATTAGTTAATTTTATTGCTGAAAAAGAAAATATTGATAAAGCCAATGCCGGAAAAAAAGTAATAGAATTTATTGAGCAAATTAACAAAACACTTGACGACGGGAAACCGTTTGTTTTTGAAGGAGTTGGAGGCATTTTAAAAGATGAAAAAGGGAAACTGAAATTTTCTCAGGATGATAAAGGAAGTATTAGTTCAAAAACTGATAAAAAAGAAGAAAAACAAGAACCTGTTTCTACTTCTCAGCCTCCTGTAAAAAAAGGAAAAATGGAACCCGAAAAAGCTGTTGCTGACGATAAACCAAAAGAAATAGAAAAAGAGAAAGTTTCAAAAAAAGAAAAAGACGAGAAACAGGAAGTTGTTCCTCTTCCTATTGCAAAAGAAGAAAAAAAGGAACTTAAAAAAGCTGTTGCTGACGATAAACCGAAGGAAATCGAAAAAGAGAAAGATAAAAAACAGGAAGTTATTCCACCACCTGTTGTTGAAGAAAAAAAGGAAACTCCACCACCACCACCAAGTGATGAGAAAAAAGATGAAAAATCCGAAAACGTTCCTGAAGAAAAAAAGAAAAGTGATAGCAAAATTAAAGAACCGGTAAAAGGAAAAAAAGCTAAACAAAAAAAAGAAAAACCTAAGAAAAAAGAGAAAAAAATTAAAGAAAAAGGAGAAAAGAAAAAATCTAAATGGTGGCTTTGGTTAATTATTATAATTGTTGTAATTGTTGGAGGAGCTTATGGTTTTGCATTTTTAAAACCAGAAATTGCATGTAAATATGTAAAGCTACCATTTATTGATTGTAGCAAACAAGTTAAAGTTGACATAGAACACAGGGAACACAAAATAGTTGCAGATAGTGAAAATGAAGTTAAAGAAAATGTTGAAATTGAAAATGTAACAGATACAAGTCTTGCATCAACAAATGATACAGTAAATGTTGATGAAGTAGTGGAAACTGACGAGGTAGTTGAAGAAACAATTGAAGGGATTGAAGAAGTTGAAGAAATTGAAGAAGTAGTAGAAGAAACTGAACCTGTTGAAGAAACAACGCCAGTTGAAACCTATACTGCATCAGGGAAAAAATATTATGTTGTTGCAGGATGTTTTAGCAGTGAGAATAATGCAGATAAATTAGTAAATAAACTGCGTGGTGAAGGCTATGATGCTAAAAAATTTGGTAAAATTGGTTCGTTACATGCAGTTTGTTTTAGTTGTTTTGATAAAAAACAAGATGCATTAAATGAAATAGCCAAAATAGGTTCAAGCGAAGCGTGGTTGAAATATAAATAGTAACATCAAAAACAATGAAAAATATTAGTCTAATTATCAGCATTGTACTTCTCATAGCAGTAGTCTATTTGTTTATTGACAAGTTTACAGGAGGTAAAGAAACTGTTGTTGAGGTTTCAAATAATGATGCTGTTGAATCAGCAAATTCATCAACTATTGCATATATAAAAGTTGATTCTCTCTTAATTGGGTACGACCTATATATTGAACTTGAAGAAAAACTTAAAAAGAGAAAAGCTAGTTTAGAAGCTCAATTGACAAGTAAAGCTGCAGTTCTTGAAAAAGAATTTGCTGATTTTCAGAAAAAAGAGCAAACAGGAGCATTTTTAAGTCAGGAAAGTTATCAAAGTCAAGCTGAAACTTTAATGAAAAAACGTGAAAATTTAATGATCTCGGAACAAGACCTAACTCAACAATTATATGATGAAGGTCTTGCAATGGAACAACAAATTTTCGACAGCATTGTGAATTTTATTAAGGAATTTAATAAAGATAAAAAATACGCATATGTTATTAATGGAGGAAATCTTTTATACGGTGAAGAAGCATTAAATATAACAGATACTATACTAACATCGCTCAATACAAGATATAATGAGCAAACAACATCTGCTGAAGAAGAATAAAATGTCTTTTGCAGGAAATTATTTGTTAAAACAGAACTTTAATTCAATAATATCTGAAAGCCCTGCTAACGATATTGGAATTATTGTTGTGATTCCATGTTATAATGAACCCGATGTTTTAACCATTCTCAACTCTCTTAAAAATTGCAATTCTCCAAAATGTTCTGTGGAAGTTATTATTGTTGTAAACTCATCTGAAATTTCTTCTAACAAAGCAATTGAACAAAATAAAAAAACATTGCAAGATATTAATGAATGGAAATTAATTAATCAAACATATAAGTTTAAAATATACGGTATTGTAAAAGAGAATATAAGTAAAAAATTGGCAGGAGCAGGTTATGCAAGAAAAATTGGCATGGACGAGGCAGCAAATAGATTTAACATTATTAATAATACAAACGGAATAATTGTATCGCTTGATGCAGATTGTATTTGTGAAAAGAATTATTTTACGGAAATTGAAAAACTTTATATTGAAAATCCAAATGCAAATGCATGCACAATATATTATGAACACCCATTAGATGGCAATGAATTTATGCCGGAAGTTTATGATGCAATTGCACAATATGAACTGTATTTAAGATATTACAACAGAGCATTAAGAACAATAGGGTTTCCTTATGCATATCAAACAATAGGTTCTTGTTTTAGTGTGAAAGCAAATATTTATTGTAAACAAGGGGGAATGAATAAAAAAAATGCAGGTGAAGATTTTTATTTTCTTCAAAAAATAATCCCGTTGGGCAATTTTCATGAAATTAATACAACAAGAGTTATTCCTTCTCCACGTCCATCATCAAGAGTCCCATTCGGAACAGGTCCTGTAATAAATAAACTGATTAATGGGGAAATTAAGAATGTAATGACATACTCTTTACAAGCTTTTTACGACTTGAAAAATCTGTTTGAAAATATTGATAAACTTTTTAGAATTGAAAAAGATAAATTGGTAGAATTTTCTAGTTCTCTACCACAAATACTATCTGAATATTGTAAAGAAATTGATTTTACAAATATTGTAGAAGATGCAAACAACAATTCAGGCTCACTAATTAATTTTAGAAAACGCTTTTATAATCATTTTAATGCTTTTAGAGTATTGAAATTTTTAAATTTTTCGCATACAGATTATTACAAGCAAAAGCCTGTTTGTAGTGTTGCTGTTGAATTATTAGAAAAATTGAATTATACTGATATCCCTGAAGATATTAGAGAATTATTGTTGGTTTTTAGAAAAATTGACAGAATTGAAATTTTTTAGTATTATTTTTCAAAAAAATTGATTAATTTTATAGTCAATTTGCTAGTTAAATAATTTTTAAAAAATGAAAGCAACAAGTTTTCTTTTAATATTAATTTCTTTATTAACTTATGTAGCATCACCTGTTTTATCGCAAGTAACTATATCGGGAGGTAGCGATAACGATATTATTGGCAGAACATGCAGAATGTTAAATGGTACATTAATTACTGTGATTGAAAGAAATGCTAATTGGGATACAGGAGATTTTTACGTGTCATTTTCTACTAATAATGGAGATACATGGAGTTCGCCAACTGCAATTTTGTCAGAAACAGGAAACCAATCAACATTTTCATTAATATTATCACCCGATGATTCTTTAAGGTTATTTTATGCCTCAAATGAAAGTGGTATTTATAAAATATATTCTATTTCATCATACAATGGATTAATCTGGACGAATAAAACCATTATTGAACTTGGTTGGATTATATCTCAGGAAATTTACGACCCTGTTGTAATTGTTGAAGAAGACAGTTCTTTTACCATGAGTTATATAAAAATGGGAGGTGGAACCTATATTGCCAATTGTCCATATGGTGGTAACTGGGATCAAAATCTCACATTAGTACAATCGGGTGTATATCGTTCAAGAATATGTAAAAATACAGATGGCACATATTTAATGGCATATCACAGAAATATTTCAGGTAATTATGATATTCATGTGAAAACATCAAGTAATAGAATAAATTGGTCGTCAGAAATAGATTTAACATCAAATGGAAATTCGCACGATGCATTTTGCAATATTACTCCTGATGGAAAATATATTGTATATTATTCCAAAGTTTTCCCGACAAAATATAATATTCACCGAAGAATTTCTGATGATGGAATAAACTGGCAAACGGAAGAAATTATTACAACGGATTTTGTTGAGAATACACAATCATCATTTTTTATTGAAAGCAATATCATCTATCTAACATGGACACATGCTGTAGATTATGCTACAGATAACGATATTTATTTTGAGAAGTTTAATTATACGCCTTCCAATATTGAGAGAGAGTCAGAAAATAAGCAAATTGAAATTTTCTGTAATAATCATAATAATCAGATTGAAATTATTTTCAGCTCACAGCATGAAAATGTAAATATTTCAGTATCAAATATTAGTGCTCGCAATTATTTTATAAAGTATTATGATATTATTGTCGATAATAAAATTATTATAAATACTAAAGCATTTAAACCGGGTATTTATTTTGTAAAAATAATAACTAAGAAAGAAAAAACAGTAAAGAAGATTATTTTATAAAAGTTGAAATTTTTTTGCCTATTAATGAAAAAGTAGTATATTAGAACTTTTATAAAATGATTTTAGAACAAAATGACTATATATAATGTCCAATTGGTATAAGAGATTAAATAAATTTATTACATCTAAGTATATAAAAGCTAATATTTAAAATTTATTTAAATGATGAAAAATTATTTCGTTTTATTGATATTATTGAGTCTTTTTGGAAGAGTTATTTACGCTCAATCAAACTCTAATATTAATGCTGGCATTGAAAGTAAGAAGGAAAGAGGTATGTATTCTAAAGTATATTTGAAAGAGAATGGAGATAGAGAAGCTATTTATTCCGTTTCTCCAGTTCATTATAATAAGAATGGCATCTGGGAGTCAATTAATACAAAAATAACTTCAAATAATGGAGGCTATAAAAATGAAAAAAATGTAATTCAATCATTTTTCCCAAACAATATAAATAGTACGAATAAAATAAAATTACTGATTAATTCTATAGATGAAATATCAATCCATTCTGAAAAGAAATTAGTAATATATAATTCCCAAACCAATCTTAATTTATTAGATATTAATTCAAATAACTCTATAGCAAATGTTACCGATAACTCTATTATTTATTCTAACATTTACACAGGAATTTCTGATGAATTTACAGTTTTAAATGGGAAAATTAAGAATAATGTTATTTTAAGCTCTGCCCCAACATTATTGGACAATGTATCTTCAGGTTATTTTGGTTTTCAGGAAATATTAGAACTTCCCAATGGTTGGACTATAGAAACTTTAGATAAAACAGATAATTCATTAACCTCTTCCTCTTTAATAATATTTGATGCAAATAGTAATCATGTTCTTACGATTCCTGAACCTATCTTTTTTGATAATTATGGGCTAGAATCAGATGGTGCGAACATGGTTGAAGGGAAATATTTATTAAAGCAAAATAATAACAGATGGACTTTAGCCACGCTGGTTCCTATAGAATGGTTAAAAAATGAGAGTACTAAATACCCCATCTCAATTGATCCAACGGTTGTTTTAGCTGGAGCAGATGGTGGATGGATGTCAACAATTACTTTAGTTAACAATCCAGCTTTTGCATTTATTGGAGAATGTTGTGGCAATGGCCATCATAGGGCTTGGGTTAAATTCAACACTTCCTCTATCCCAGACAACTATTGTATAGATAATGTTGAACTAGAGGTTTATGTAAATGGTGTTGGTGGTGCTGCTTCAGAATTAGTGCATGCTAATGATATTACTGGAGCTCCAGGACCATATGGGGGAGTTAATGCTGCTGTACTTGCGGACTTAGCCAATGGTTTATACACTTCATTCACTCTTGCGGATGTGGGAACTTATGGATATTATGATTTAGGAGTAAATGCTGATGCATTATTACAAGCACAACTACCTGTTGATTGGTTTCAAGTTGGACTAGTATTTGATAATGAGCCTTCAAGTAACTGGAAAAAATTAACTGCAACATCTTGTAATTTAAGGGTTACCTATAATAGTTGCTGTCCACCTCCACCAGCAATAGCAGCTATAGCTGGTCCTATTACATTATGTGAGGGTGATGCTGTTACATATACAGTACCTGCTCAAACTGGTGCAGTAGCTTATAATTGGACAGTACCTGTCGGTGCAACTATTACAAGTGGTCAAAATACAACTTCAATAAATGTAACTTGGAATACTGCTCCGGGTGGTCAAGTTTGTATTGATTGGACTGATGCTTGTGGAACAAGTCCTCAAACATGTTTAAATGTAACTGTAAATCCTAATCCTATACCAAACATTACTGGTGCACTTAGCTTTTGTTCCGGATTCAGTACTACTCTAGATGCAGGTGCTGGATATACAAACTATAACTGGTTACCCTCTGGTATCTCTCAAACATTAAATGTTACTATTGGGGGAATTTATTCTGTTACAGTTACTGATGTTAATGGGTGCACAGGAACTAATAATGTTACCGTTATTGAAAATCCTGGACTAACACCTACAATAACTGGAACACTTGATTTTTGTGCAGGAAACAGTACTACTCTTGATGCTGGAGCTGGATATACTACTTACAGCTGGTCACCCTCTGGTATCTCTCAAACATTAAACGTTACTACAGGAGGAAGCTATTCGGTTACAGTTACTGATGCCAATGGATGTACAGGAACAGATAATGTAACAGTTATTGAAAACCCAAATCCTGTTCCAAGTATTACTGGAACACTTGATTTTTGTACAGGATTTAGTACTACTCTAGATGCCGGTGCTGGATATATTACATATAGCTGGACTCCTGCTGGTATCTCTCAAACATTAAATGTTACTACTGGGGGAAATTATTCTGTTATAGTTACTGATGCTAATGGATGTACAGGAACAGATAATGTAACTGTTGTTGAGAATTCTAGCTTAACTCCTACAATAACTGGTACTCTTGATTTTTGTGCAGGAAACAGTACTACTATAGATGCAGGTGCCGGATATACTGTTTATAATTGGTCGCCAGTTGGAAGCATTCAGACAGTAAACGTTACTACTGGAGGAGTTTATTCTGTTACTGTTACTGATGTTAATGGATGTACAGGAACAGATAATGTAACAGTTATTGAAAACACAAATCCTACACCAAGTATTACTGGAACGCTCGATTTTTGTACTGGATTTAGCACAACACTAGACGCAGGAGCTTATACTTCATGGTCATGGTCAAATACAGATATTACACAAACAACTATTATAACTGCAGGAGGAAGCTATACGGTTACTGTTACTGATGCAAATGGATGCACGGGAATAGATAATACTACAGTTATAGAAAATGCAAATCCTACTCCAAGTATTACCGGGACACTCGATTTTTGTACAGGATTCAACACCACTCTGGATGCTGGTACTGGATATACTACCTATAGCTGGTCTCCGGCTGGAAGTTTTCAGACATTGAATGTTACAACCGGAGGAAGCTATACAGTTACTGTTACTGATGCAAATGGATGTACAGGAATAGACAATACTACGGTTATAGAAAACGCAAATCCTATTCCCAGCATTACCGGAACTCTTGATTTTTGTACAGGAAACAGCACTACTCTTGATGCAGGTGCCGGATATACATTATATAACTGGTCACCAGCTGGAAGTTCTCAGATATTAAGCGTTACTAGCGGAGGAAGCTATACAGTTACAGTTACCGATGCTAATGGTTGCACAGGAATTGGCAATACAACGGTAATAGAAAATCCAAATCCAACACCAAGTATTACAGGAGTTTTATCTTTCTGCACAGGAAATAGTACCACGCTAGATGCTGGTGCATATATCTCTTGTCTATGGTCAACAACAGATATTACACCATCAATAACTATAAGCAGTGGTGGAAATTATTCTGTTACTGTTACTGATGCTAATGGATGTACAGGAACAGACAACGCTATAGTTACACAGAATACAATAACTCCTCCAAATATAACAGGAACACTTGCTTTTTGTTCTGGTAGTAATACAACTCTTGATGCAGGTGCAGGATATATCTTATATAGCTGGTTGCCTGGCGGAAATACACAAACGATTAATGTAGCTAGTGGTGGTATTTATTCTGTAACAGTTACAGATGCAAATGGTTGTATAGGATCGAATAATGTAACAGTTATAGAAATACCAAATCCTGATATTGATGATATTGTGGATCAAATTGTATGTGATACATATACTTTGCCAATAATAACGGGAACAAATCTAACAGGTGGTCAAAACTTTTACTCAGCAACAAATGGTAGTGGTTCAATTGTATCAAGCCCGATAACATTAACTCAAACAATATACATTTATGATAAAACTGGCACAACGCCAAGCTGTTATGATGAGGAAAGCTTTTTAGTAACTGTAAATCATTCGAGCTCAACGAATGTGAGCATTTTAATATGTAATGGCGATAGTGTTTTTGTTGGCGGCAGCTGGCAAACAAGTTCAGGAACATATTACGACAATCTTTTATCAGTTGCTGGTTGTGATAGTTTAATTATAACAAGTTTAATAATAGACAATGCGGTAGATGTATCAATTACACCCATTGGCCCATTGTGCGAAAATGAAGCAAGCATTACAAACTCGTCATTGGTTAATGGCGGTGTATGGTCTGGTGTTGGAATTGTTAATTCATCAACAGGTTTATTTAATCCGGATATCGCAGGACCTGGTATACACGAAATTATTTATACTCTAAATGGTGCATGCCTTAGTGCAGATACAACCTATATACATGTAGATTCTATTCCTACTGCTGGTGTTTCGGGAGATAACACAATAATGTTCGGGGGAAACACTATTCTTATTGGATCAGGAATAGGAACTTATCAATGGTTGGCATCTGAAGACTTATCTTGTTATAACTGCCAATATATTGAAGTATTTCCATCAGAATCTATATATTATTGTTTAGTTGTTACAGATAATAATAATGGATGTAAAGATACAGCATGTATTAAAGTATTTGTAAATATAGATTGTGGCGAATTATTTATACCAAATGCATTTTCGCCAAATGG
The DNA here is from genome assembly GCA_964442075.1 of uncultured Bacteroidales bacterium. Lineage (GTDB taxonomy): Bacteria > Bacteroidota > Bacteroidia > Bacteroidales > CAYTAU01 > CAYTAU01. The sequence continues at coordinate 33,956 of CAYTWH010000020.1, read as the reverse complement.
AGATGGGTTTAACGATGTTTTATATGTAAGAGGAAAATGTATTAAAACTCTACATCTTTCAATTTATGATCGTTGGGGCAAGTTAGTCTTCGAAACAGAAAATCAAAATGTTGGTTGGGATGGTAGATATAAGGGGAGAAATATGGATGATGCTGTATTTTTGTATTATCTGCAAGTAACATTTTTGAATCTGGAAACAGAAGTATTAAAGGGTAATATTAGCCTTATTAGATAAAATTAAAATAAAAAGAAATTAATTAACTTAAAATCTTATATTTTAAGCAACCAAAATAAAATTATTACGTCTAAATAATATAAAAACATAAATATGATATTTTAAGTAACCAAAATAAAATTATTACGTATAAACATGTTGAAGATAAATTTAAAACTTATTTAAATTATGAAAAATTATCTGGTTTTATTGATATTATTGGGTCTCTTTGGGGGCAGTATTTCTAATGCGCAAGAGATTTCTCCTAGCGATTATATAGAAGAAGCTCCTAATAAGGAAGCCCAAGTTCTTGAATTAATTGCGATTTTTAATGATGCAATTGATGCTCCTACAAATTATAATGCCTATGTTAATCCGTTTATTAAAGAGGCTTCATTTCCGTTAAAACAAAATCTTTCAAAGCAAGAATACGATATTCAATTAGAAAAATGGATTAACGAGAACCCTTTAATAATTGATAAGTTTCTGAAAATAAGACAAAAAGCTCATGATGAACTTTATGGTAAAAGAGAAAATTAACCGACTTTAAAAAACAAAATAATGAAAATATTATATAAAATAACAGCTTTAATATTAATTGTAGTATCATCCTCATTGTATTTAAAAGCGCAGACTCCAATAGCTATTTGTCCGGATATAGCTTCTTTTACTTCAATGACAAGAGGGTATTATTTTACAGCACCAACCACTTTTACTATATGTGGTATTTATGTAGAAGATGATCGTTCTACTTCTGCTCAAAGCGTTGAAATTCTAAGATTTACTGCTGGTCCACCTCCAGCTTTTTCAGCTGTAACAAATGCATTTGTTTCTCTTTTTTATCAAAATAATTTTGTTCCTAATACCATGATTTCAACACCTAATATTACAATAAATGCTGGAGACGTTATTGGTGTTTATGGTTCAAGAGCTACAGTAAATAGTTATGGGAATGGTCCATGTGCTACTACAATTCAAGGATTTCCTGTTACTTTATATAGAAGTGGTATGCAATTCGACTTAGCTACACAACAAATGCACGACGTATGGAATGAAAATACTTATAATATTGGAAGGGTTACAATTTATACTGATTGTTGCCCGGCTCCTCCTGCCATTCCTGCTATTACAGGATTAACTTCAGTATGTGAAGGTGATGCTGTTACATATACAGTACCTGCTCAAGCTGGTGCAGTAGCTTATAATTGGACAGTACCTGCCGGTGCTACTATTACAAGTGGTCAAAATACAACTTCAATAAATGTAACTTGGAATACTGCTCCGGGTGGTCAAGTTTGTATTGATTGGACTGATGCTTGTGGAACAAGTCCTCAAACATGTTTAAATGTAACTGTAAATCCTAATCCTATACCAAACATTACTGGTGCACTTAGCTTTTGTTCCGGATTCAGTACTACTCTAGATGCAGGTGCTGGATATACAAACTATAACTGGTTACCCTCTGGTATCTCTCAAACATTAAATGTTACTATTGGGGGAATTTATTCTGTTACAGTTACTGATGTTAATGGGTGCACAGGAACTAATAATGTTACCGTTATTGAAAATCCTGGACTAACACCTACAATAACTGGAACACTTGATTTTTGTGCAGGAAACAGTACTACTCTTGATGCTGGAGCTGGATATACTACTTACAGCTGGTCACCCTCTGGTATCTCTCAAACATTAAACGTTACTACAGGAGGAAGCTATTCGGTTACAGTTACTGATGCCAATGGATGTACAGGAACAGATAATGTAACAGTTATTGAAAACCCAAATCCTGTTCCAAGTATTACTGGAACACTTGATTTTTGTACAGGATTTAGTACTACTCTAGATGCCGGTGCTGGATATATTACATATAGCTGGACTCCTGCTGGTATCTCTCAAACATTAAATGTTACTACTGGGGGAAATTATTCTGTTATAGTTACTGATGCTAATGGATGTACAGGAACAGATAATGTAACTGTTGTTGAGAATTCTAGCTTAACTCCTACAATAACTGGTACTCTTGATTTTTGTGCAGGAAACAGTACTACTATAGATGCAGGTGCCGGATATACTGTTTATAATTGGTCGCCAGTTGGAAGCATTCAGACAGTAAACGTTACTACTGGAGGAGTTTATTCTGTTACTGTTACTGATGTTAATGGATGTACAGGAACAGATAATGTAACAGTTATTGAAAACACAAATCCTACACCAAGTATTACTGGAACGCTCGATTTTTGTACTGGATTTAGCACAACACTAGACGCAGGAGCTTATACTTCATGGTCATGGTCAAATACAGATATTACACAAACAACTATTATAACTGCAGGAGGAAGCTATACGGTTACTGTTACTGATGCAAATGGATGCACGGGAATAGATAATACTACAGTTATAGAAAATGCAAATCCTACTCCAAGTATTACCGGGACACTCGATTTTTGTACAGGATTCAACACCACTCTGGATGCTGGTACTGGATATACTACCTATAGCTGGTCTCCGGCTGGAAGTTTTCAGACATTGAATGTTACAACCGGAGGAAGCTATACAGTTACTGTTACTGATGCAAATGGATGTACAGGAATAGACAATACTACGGTTATAGAAAACGCAAATCCTATTCCCAGCATTACCGGAACTCTTGATTTTTGTACAGGAAACAGCACTACTCTTGATGCAGGTGCCGGATATACATTATATAACTGGTCACCAGCTGGAAGTTCTCAGATATTAAGCGTTACTAGCGGAGGAAGCTATACAGTTACAGTTACCGATGCTAATGGTTGCACAGGAATTGGCAATACAACGGTAATAGAAAATCCAAATCCAACACCAAGTATTACAGGAGTTTTATCTTTCTGCACAGGAAATAGTACCACGCTAGATGCTGGTGCATATATCTCTTGTCTATGGTCAACAACAGATATTACACCATCAATAACTATAAGCAGTGGTGGAAATTATTCTGTTACTGTTACTGATGCTAATGGATGTACAGGAACAGACAACGCTATAGTTACACAGAATACAATAACTCCTCCAAATATAACAGGAACACTTGCTTTTTGTTCTGGTAGTAATACAACTCTTGATGCAGGTGCAGGATATATCTTATATAGCTGGTTGCCTGGCGGAAATACACAAACGATTAATGTAGCTAGTGGTGGTATTTATTCTGTAACAGTTACAGATGCAAATGGTTGTATAGGATCGAATAATGTAACAGTTATAGAAATACCAAATCCTGATATTGATGATATTGTGGATCAAATTGTATGTGATACATATACTTTGCCAATAATAACGGGAACAAATCTAACAGGTGGTCAAAACTTTTACTCAGCAACAAATGGTAGTGGTTCAATTGTATCAAGCCCGATAACATTAACTCAAACAATATACATTTATGATAAAACTGGCACAACGCCAAGCTGTTATGATGAGGAAAGCTTTTTAGTAACTGTAAATCATTCGAGCTCAACGAATGTGAGCATTTTAATATGTAATGGCGATAGTGTTTTTGTTGGCGGCAGCTGGCAAACAAGTTCAGGAACATATTACGACAATCTTTTATCAGTTGCTGGTTGTGATAGTTTAATTATAACAAGTTTAATAATAGACAATGCGGTAGATGTATCAATTACACCCATTGGCCCATTGTGCGAAAATGAAGCAAGCATTACAAACTCGTCATTGGTTAATGGCGGTGTATGGTCTGGTGTTGGAATTGTTAATTCATCAACAGGTTTATTTAATCCGGATATCGCAGGACCTGGTATACACGAAATTATTTATACTCTAAATGGTGCATGCCTTAGTGCAGATACAACCTATATACATGTAGATTCTATTCCTACTGCTGGTGTTTCGGGAGATAACACAATAATGTTCGGGGGAAACACTATTCTTATTGGATCAGGAATAGGAACTTATCAATGGTTGGCATCTGAAGACTTATCTTGTTATAACTGCCAATATATTGAAGTATTTCCATCAGAATCTATATATTATTGTTTAGTTGTTACAGATAATAATAATGGATGTAAAGATACAGCATGTATTAAAGTATTTGTAAATATAGATTGTGGCGAATTATTTATACCAAATGCATTTTCGCCAAATGGAGATGGGTTTAACGATGTTTTATATGTAAGAGGAAAATGTATTAAAACTCTACATCTTTCAATTTATGATCGTTGGGGCAAGTTAGTCTTCGAAACAGAAAATCAAAATGTTGGTTGGGATGGTAGATATAAGGGGAGAAATATGGATGATGCTGTATTTTTGTATTATCTGCAAGTAACATTTTTGAATCTGGAAACAGAAGTATTAAAGGGTAATATTAGCCTTATTAGATAAAATTAAATGACGTTATATGTTTTGAGTAATAGATTAAAATTTAAGTATAAGAGATGAAAAAAGTATTATATATCCTAATTATAATTGTAAACATTACCTTTGGACAGGATGTTCATTTTTCACAGTTTAGTCAAACACCATTAGTAATTAATCCGGGTCTTACCGGAAATTGTAATGGAGAACACAGAGTCGGATTAAATTATCGTGAACAAGGTTCATTTTTTACAAAAGGCTACGTAACCTCCAGTGCTTTTTATGATGGCAAATATTTGAATAACCAATCAAAAAGAAAAGGCTATTTGGGTATGGGTATTGTTTTAATAAATGATCGTGCTGGTGATTCACGAATGGGAATAACTCAAGTTGGTGTATCATTTGCTTATTTTATGGAACTCATAGAAAATCAGATATTCTCGCTAGGATTTCAGGGTGGGTTTGGACAAAGAAGTGTTGATTATTCAAACTTGAGATGGGATTCTCAGTATAGTAATGATTCTTATAATATAAATATTCCTCCAGAATTTGCATCTAGAAACGATAGCTATATTTTCCCAGATGTATCGGCTGGAATTACTTGGCAATTTAAAAAAGATAAATATATAAAAACAATGTTGGGGGTTTCACTACATCATATCAATCCTATTAAATTACGTTACTTAGATGTAGGTAATGAAATATTGGATAGAAAATTGTTGTTGCATGGAAATTTACAATATATTTTAAAGAATACAGGAGCAACACTTATACCATCATTTTTATACGAACGACAGGGAAAACTACAAGAGGTATTAGGTGGAATGTTAGTAAAACTGCAGATAAGTGAATTAAATAATGCGAAGAAAAAGATTGAAAATTATATAAGTTTTGGCATGTATAGTCGCATTAAAGATTCTTTTATCTTTACTTTAGTTATAGGTTCAAAAAACACAAAAGTAGGTTTTAATTACGATTTTAATTCTTCTGCACTATCACGTGCAAACAATCACAGGGGGGCTGTTGAGGTATCGGCGGTATTTAATATTCCATATAATAAAAGACGAAGAGGCAGTACGCTGTTGTAAATTTTGAATAATAGAAACTAAACTTGCCTGATTGGGTTTTTATAACTAATTTTATCTAGAATTAAAATATATTGCTATGAAAAAGTTAATTTTTATTGTTTTAACAGTTTTGGGAATTATGTTGTTTGTAAACAATTCTTTCTCTCAGAAGGTTTTTAGTTGTGATTCAAAATATGATGCAGATGTTAAAGTTTATGTTGCAGACAGCAAATATGACGCAGATTTGGTAGTTTATAAAGTAAGTTCAAAGTATGATACAGATGATAACAAAGGTCTTTGGTTCTTCTGTGATTCAAAATATGATGCTGATAAAAAGATTTTCTTTTGTGATTCAAAATATGATGCAGACCTTATTATCTATTTTTCTGACAGCAAGTATGATGCCGAATGGCGCAACACATCCAAAAAGCATTTAATGTATTAGAGCAATTTAGCGGAGTGAGTTTAATAATACTAAGGGTAATTTTTATTAAATGATAGATACCTTTAAACACAAGGGGCAGAGAAAAAAGCTGGTAGAATCTCTTTTCAAAAAAGGTATTACAGATAAAAATGTATTACAAGTTATCAATAATGTTCCCCGACATTTATTTATGCAAAGCGAGTTTGAAGAGTTTGCATATAAAGACCAGGCATTTCCAATTGCCTGCGAACAGACAATTTCACAACCATATACCGTTGCTTTTCAAACACAATTACTAAATATTAGTAAAGGAGATAAAATTCTTGAAATTGGTACCGGTTCAGGATATCAGGCAGCAATATTACTTGAAATGGGTGCAAAAGTGTATTCTATTGAAAGACAGAGACCACTCTTTCTATCTGCCCAAATTATTTTAAATAAATTTAATTATAAAATAGATTTATTTTATGGCGATGGTTATATTGGTAAACAGGCATTTATGCCTTATGATAAAATATTAATAACTGCTGGAGCTCCATATATTCCAACGGAATTATTAAAGCAGTTGAAAATTGGCGGGATGCTTGTTGCTCCAGTTGGTGGAAACAATATGCAAGCAATGACATCTGTAACTAAAATTGGTAAAAATGATTATAATAAAAAAGAACATGGTAGTTTTGTTTTTGTCCCATTGCTTAAAGGAACATCCAATTAAATAAATTATGATAAAAATAAAAATCTTTGCTTTTAACCCTTTACAGGTAAATGCTTTTGTTTTATATGATGAAACAAAAGAGTGTATATTGATTGATCCGGCATGTTTTTTCGATTATGAACAAGAGGAATTAACTGGATTTATAGAACAAAATAACCTCAATCCAAAGTTGATATTAAATACGCATGCTCATTTTGATCATATCATGGGAAATAAATTTTGCAGTGAAAAATATAATATCAAAATAGGTATGCATAATAATGATCTTCCTTTATACAAAATGTCATCAGAATCTGCCGACATGTTTGGAATGAGTGTTGAAGACCAGCCTGAACCTACAATATCAGTAAAAAACAATGAAATTATTCGTTTTGGAAACTCTGAATTAAAAGCATTATTGGCACCTGGTCATTCTCCAGGAAGTTTATTATTTTGCAATAGCGAACAAAAAATTGTTTTTTCCGGTGATGTTTTATTTCACGAAAGCATTGGGAGAACAGACCTTCCCGGAGGCGACATGGATACTCTTTTGAATAGTATTAATGATAGCTTGATGAGTTTAGATGATGAAACAATTGTTTATACCGGTCATGGTCCGAAAACAAATATTGGTTTTGAACGAAGAACAAACCCTTTTATAAATAATTATTTCTAGGATTAATCCTGATAAACACAATTTGAGCCTCTAGTTTCTTTTATTTTTTGTGTAAGAATTATTAATAATGTGAACAATAACCATTAGCAGGTGTTACACAGAAATATAGGAGTGGGGTAAAAAAGCAATAACTTTTGAATAGAAGAAAATTAGTTATTATTTTTGTTGGATTGAATTGTTTGTATTTACTATAAAATTAGAATATGAGGAGAGAAATAATGAGAAATTTTTTAATGACAATAGTAGTTATGTTTTGTATTGTGGCATTAAGTAATGCTCAGGACTATAATACCGGAATCGGATTAAGAGGTGGTTTTTCAAATGGTATTACACTTAAACATTTTTTAGGAGAATCAACAGCCGTTGAAGGTATATTAATGAGTAGATGGAGAGGTTTGGAAATTACAGGACTTTTCGAAATACATAATCAGGCTTTTGATGTAGAACGTTTAAATTGGTATTATGGACTTGGAGGGCATATTGGATTTTGGGATGGTAATAATGTAAACTGGGTAAATGATAATACTGCATATACCGTAATTGGAGTAGATGGAATAATTGGTATAGAATATAATTTTGAAGAAGCACCTATCAATATTAGTTTAGACTGGAAACCATCATTTAATATTATTGGATATTTTGGATTTTGGCCAGATGGTGGTGCATTATCTGTTAGATACATTTTCTAAAAAACAACTAACTCTTTTTTCAACAGGTTTGTATTTCTACGGGCTTGGGTTTAAATACCCTGTCCTTTAAAAATAATTTTAATTGTATAGATTAATATTTTAATATCAACATATAAAGACATATTTTCAATATAAATAATGTCATATTTAAGACGTTGTATCATTTCCTCAACATTTTCTGCATAACCAAATTTCACTTGACCCCAAGAAGTTATGCCAGGTCTTATTTTATGTAAATGTGTAAAATGAGGAGCTTGTTTCACTATCTGATCAATAAAGAATTGTCTTTCAGGTCTTGGTCCAACTAACGACATATCACCAATAAGTACATTATAGAATTGAGGCAGTTCATCTAATCTTGATTTTCTCATAAACCTGCCAAATTTTGTAATTCGGGCATCATTTTTACTTGACAAAGCCGGTCCGTCTTTTTCTGACTCAACATACATTGATCGGAATTTGAATATTGTAAAAGGTTTTCCAAATTTGCCAATTCTGTCATGAGAATAGAAAGCAGATCCTTTTGATGACATTTTCACACTAATTATTAAAAATATTAATAACGGAGAAAGAACAACAAGTCCAAAGATGGAGCCAACAACATCAATTATTCGTTTAAGATGAACTTGCCATAAAGGCATAAGATCGTGAGAAATATGAATGAGAGCAGCGCCGTAAATAGTTGACATTTTAACACTTCCTGTTAATATGTCATACATGTCCGGTATTACTTTTACAAGAACATTTTTTTCTTCCAATAAAGTAATTATTGATTTTAATTTATCGTGTTCTGAAGATTCAATTGCAATAATTACTTCTTCAACATTCATCTTATTAATAATATCATCAGTTTTTGTTACATCGCCTAAATGCTTTGTATATTCTTCAAGTAAATATTTTTCTTTATTATGAACATTAACAAAACCAACAAATTTATTGCCCGTAGAACGTTTTTGACTTTTTATTTCTGTGTATAAGTCAACGGCTTTTTGGCTGCTTCCTATTACGAGTGTATTAAATCCTATTTCACTACGGTGTATCCTATGATTTGTTCTGGTTGTAATTAGTAACCGTGGTATATAGGTTATTACAAAATGTATTAAAAACAGACTTGAATATGAAAGATAATAATTTTTATAACTTGCAATTTCATCATCAAGTATTAAAAAGAAGAAAATAATTGTTACACCTATAATTGAAATAAAAAATGTTTGGCCTAATTCTTTTAATCTTGATTTTCTATATATATCTTTATAATATCCTGTAATATAGTATGCAATAAGCCAGAATCCCGAAATTATTATTAAGCCCAAATAATATTTTGTGTTAAGCTTAATTGGAATATTGTATCCAAATTTTTCAGCTTCAATAAATATTTTCCTAAAAATAAAAAACATACTCCAAGCAATACCGGCAGTAAAAAAATCAAAAATTACATATTTTATGGTTTGTAGTTTTTTGTTCATTAGAAATGAATAATTTTTAGATTGTCAATATATATTTTTCCGGAAGTACTTCCATCATTTAATATAGCAGTTATAAAAAGAGAAAAATCATAAGCATTGGGATTTGCAGTAGTAGTCTGTGTAAGATCAATATATGCTTTATTCCAACTGTCAGGGTGTGGGTTTAATTGTATAATTGGGTACCTTAAGGTGCTTGAACTTAGATTTGCCCATAAGCCAATTGTAAAATCATGATTACATTTATAATTTATTTCCAGATATACTCGCTTGCTATATTTTGGAAGATCTAATTCTTCTGATTTACAATCAAAAATATTATTATCTTCAGTTAGATTAATGAATCCAACTTTTGAATTTAAAACAGTATCAAGAATTTGTTCAAGTTTAACATTGCCATTGAAAATGGTGTCCAATTTAATTCCCTCATCTCCAAAATCCTCCATCCATAATTCCGAGAAATTTAATTCGTTAAAATAATATACTGTTGGAGAAATTGTGTCAATATTTTTTGGCTTTAAGTCTTTTTCAGCAACAAAATTTTTATAAAATGGATATATTTCCCTGCTGGAAGCAATTCCAAATATTTTTATACCCGGATATAATTTAATTTCGTGTTTTCCCTCATTTAATACAGGAAAAGTTACAGGAAGTTCGTAAACACCATTAAAATTTCCATCAACATAAACCCATGCGTCAGTAATTTTATGGGAGTTTGTTCCTTGTTCGCTTGTGGTAATTAAAGAAAATTTATCAATATGTATAAATGAAGGAATATCTTCAGCAGGATTAATAATATCACAAGCTGATAAAAATATTAAACAAAAAAACAAAAAAATAAAAATTTTACTCATCAATACAATAAAATTTATTTGATACGTTGATAACGATTTTTGTTTAGAAATATTGCGTGGCAAAAGTAAATAATTTTATAAATGTTTACAATGTTTAAGTCGCGAATCGTTAATTGCTGATTTTTACACAAATACATAACGACAAACAATAAAACGACAAATTTTACCTCTAAAGTTTTGTAGTAGTATATTTCATTTTCTCCAATATTTGATATGCTACCTGTAGAGCATTATGCCCATCATTAAGACTAACTATTGGGGTTTCGTTATTTTTAATACAGTTTAAGAAGTTTATTAATTCTTCTTTAATTGAATTGTTTGGGATAATTTCCGGTTTCTCAAACAAGATTTCTTTTTTACCTTTATCTTTTCCAAGGTCAATTGTAATTGAAAGTGGGTTGGCCTCTCCAATAATATTTTTCATTTTTAGAATTTCAGTTTCTTTGCTTAAGAAGTCTATTGATATGTATGCATCTTTTTGAAAAAATCTACTTTTTCTCATATTTTTCATTGAAATTCTGCTTGCAGTTAAATTTGCAACACATCCATTATCAAATTCAATTCTTGCATTGGCAATATCGGGTGAATCACTTACCACTGAAACTCCACTTGCATTTATTTTTTTTATATTTGATTTAATTGTGCTAAGAACAATATCAAGGTCATGAATCATAAGGTCTAACACAACTGGTACATCAGTACCTCGTGGATTGAATTGTGCAAGGCGATGCGTTTCAATAAACATTGGATTATTAAAGTAAGGTTGAGCAGCAATAAAAGCAGGATTAAATCTTTCTACATGACCCACCTGAATAATAACATTTGTTTCTTCAGATATTTTAATTAAAGATTCAGATTCTTCTAATGTGTTTGTAATTGGTTTTTCAATAAATATATGTTTAGAATTTTTAAGAGCATTGGCAGCGCAATTGTAGTGTGATATAGTGGGAGTTACAATGTCAATTGCATCTACTTCGTTTATTAATTGTTCCTGATCATCAAAATGCTTAATAGAAAATTCTTTTTCTATTTCCGAAATTTTTGTTTTATCGGTATCATGAAACCCAATAATAGAAAATTCTTTTATTTCTTTTAATAATTTAATGTGAATTTTGCCAAGATGACCGGCTCCAAATATTCCAATTTTAATCATATCTAAGATGTATAATACTTTTTGCAAAAGTACAGCATTTGAATATTAATGGGATTAGTAATATTAGTCTTTTATTAACATTTTAAAGTCAATAAATAAAGGAACGAATTTGCATATATTATTTTGTTTCAGTAATATTACCCGATAATTCAAATAAATAACAAAAATATATTCAAATGAAAAACACAGTTATTACTTTATTAGCAATAATTTTAACAACTTGTTCAGGAGCTTTATTGTCGCAAAGAAATGCAAATCAAGCTAAATTTAAAAGCAGTTCCAAAATAAGCAATATTAACATGAATTTTGAAGTGCTTGAAAATGAAGACAATCTTTTTCAAGTTAGTGATGGATACAACAGAAGTAGTTCAGGTGGAATAATTCAATATATAAAAGAAAATGAAATTATTTTTGAAGTACGTTCATTGATAAATGTTAAAGCAAGTAATTTTTTAGCAGTTTTTAATTTAACACAAGTAGGTGAAACGGCATCTAAAACAGATGAGTTAATAAATTCAAGGATTAACGAGTTTATTACCGGCATAAAGCTACTTGGAATAACTGAAAAAGACATATACATAGATATGATCTATCTTATTCCTACTTTTGAATTTACTGTAGAAAAAAAGTTATTTAGTAAAACTTATAACGAGGTTCCTACCGGTTTTGAAATGCAAAAAAATATTCATGTTTCTTTTAGAAACATCAACCTTGTAGATGATTTGGTTACACTTGCAGCTAAAAATGAAATTTATGATCTGGTTAAAATAGACTTTTTTGTTGAAGATTGTCATAATATTAATGATACTTTGATAGGAATCTCGGTAGATTTTTTAAATAAAAAACTTAAAGCATTTGAAAAACTTAATCTTAATTTAAGTGATAAACACCATATAACAAGAGATGCTTTACACACTATTTATCCCGAAACTCAATATAATGACTATGAGGCTTTTGTGAGCCAGTCTATTGAGGCAGTAAAAAAGAATACAGGTGTTACAAAAATTAGAAAACCAAAAACGGTTGCTTATGACCAATTGCCTTATAAAGAATTTAATATAATTATAAACCCGACAATTCTTGAACCAGTTATTCAGTTTATTTATATCCTTCAGGTAAAATATACTTTAGATAAACCCAAAGCTGAGAAAGAAATTAAAAACAATTACATTCTTGTTACTCCTGCAGGAGAGATGAAACAATTGGATATAAAATAAACAAATTGGTTATTTTAAAGAATTTTATTTTCATGTAATAATTTTAAAAAAAAAAGATCATGCAAGAACAAATACAAGAAGGTTTTTCATTTTCACAATCAATTTATTATGAAATAGGAAAATTTAAAAGAATATTAAAGGTAAGAGTTATTGAAAATATTGACCTTATTGAAAATTATTCTCGTTACGCTATTAGGTTAGAGTTAGCGCCTTCTAAAAAAGATTATTCTTTTTATGTAAATATACCTGCCGAAGAAGCGGAGCAACTAAGTTTTTCCATGAAATCAATTGTTGAAAAACATACACTTAAGTCTCCCAAAGATTATACCGAATTTTTGTTTACAAGTAGTGAGGGATTTATTGCCGGTGCATTTTGGTTTAAAAAAGATAAACAGTGGTTTATGTATGTTAAGTTGACTAATGAAGAAGAATCACAACTGATATTAAATAAAGCAGATTTTCAAAAATTACTTGTCCTGATAGATAAAGCGAGGGAAATATTTGCGTAGTTGCCTGTGTAAATGCATGATGATTTGATCAATACTTATGGAATTAACATGGTATCTTATAATAGCTGTAATTGGAGTAGGCTTTTTAGCAGGTTTTATTAATACCCTTGCAGGTAGCGGTTCATTATTAACATTACCATTATTGATGTTTTTAGGTCTGGATGCCAATGTTGCAAACGGAACAAACCGAATAGCTATTTTATTGCAAAATGTTGTTGGAGTTGCAAGTTTTAAACAGCAAAAAGTTTTTGAATGGAAACAAGGAATATGGTTGGCAATACCGGCTGTTGTTGGTTCTATTGTTGGAGCATTTATTGCTACAGATATTGACGAAGAAATAATGAAATACACAATAGCAGGCTTACTTGTTATTATGTTTTTTCTTATACTTTTTAAACCGGACAAATGGATTAAAAATCAGGCAGGTAATGTTCAGGAAAAACCCGGAATACTTCAAATAATTATTTTCTTTTTTATTGGAATATACGGAGGATTTATTCAGGCAGGAGTAGGCTTTTTTTTATTAGCAGGTCTTGTACTTGGTGCCGGCATGAACCTTGTAAAAGCAAATGCCATTAAAGTTTTAATAGTTCTTTGTTATACTTTTTTTGCACTTGCTGTTTTCATGTATTACAATCAGGTAGATTACAAGATCGGTCTTATTTTAGCTATTGGAAATATGGCAGGCGCATTTGTAGGTTCCAGAATAGCTGTTAGCTGGGGACCTAAATTTGTTAGAATCTTATTACTTATAACCTTAATTATTGCTGCTATGCATTTACTTGGTATTGTTAATTATATTTACATTTTTATTTCAAACATTTAAACCAATTATTATGAGACTGTTAATCACAATTATTTTATTGTTATTCTCAATTTTTATAATAGCACAAGAAGAAGAAACACCTACATTTGCACCTGACAGACCGGGACAAACTACCGGAACATCAATAGTTCCAAAAGGGTATTTTCATATTGAAACAGGCTACTTATATTCAAAATTTGCAGAAAGCTTTGGTATAGACTATACTGAAAGTATTGATAATAATAGTGGAACATTACTTAGGTATGGTATTTTTAAGAATACTGAAATTCGATTAAGTATTGGGTATAATTGGACTGACAACACTAAAATATTTGAAAGTTTCAATGGTGTTTATTATGGTGTTGAAACCAGATCACAATCAATGCCCTTATCTCCCGGAATAAAAATTTTAATGTTTGAAGAAAAAGGTATTTTACCTAATATTAGCTTTTTTGGAAACCTAAACTTGCCAGATTTTTATAATGGAGACAGTGATTTCAATAGTATAACGCCACTATTTGGTTTTGCATTCAGTAACACTATAAATGATTATTTTTCTATTGGATATAATATTGGTGGTACTTGGTATAGCGCTTATTATTACTATTTTGGTATAACAACACAAGCTTTTTATAGTTTAGCTTTTTGTTTTACTCCGTTTAAAAATTTTGCATGCTTTGTTGAGCCTTATGGAACATATAATAAATATGATGAGTTTTCAAACTATATTGACTTTGGAGTATCCTATTCAATACTGCATAATTTAGTAATTGACTTATATGGAAAACCAATCTTTTTTAATAATGCAATTACACAAGACTGGTATATTGCAGGTGGAATTTCATATAGACTCCCAAAATAAGAAAAGTCCAAAAAACTTATATATCTTTGCAAAAATTATATGACCTTTGTTAGAAATGCCTAAAAACAAGAAAGAAAAGAAATTAATTAACAAATTATGTCATAAGTATCGTCTTATAATATATAATGATAATACTTTTGAGAAAGTTTGGAGCAAACATCTTTCCAGATTGAATGTATTTTCAATATTTGGTAGTATAACTGTTTTATTAATTATTATAGTAATTCTGATTATTGCCTACACTCCTCTACGTGAATTTATACCCGGTTATCCCGATGGCAATATGTCAAGAAATATTAAATTAAATGAAATTAAACTAGATTCTATTGAGTATGAAATAGAAATTAGAGATCAATATTTTACAAATATTAAAAACATTATTGAAGGCAATATATCAATAGATACTCAACTTTTTAAAACTCCCGACACAAACTTAAATAATAATAATATTTCATATCTAAAGTCAAAAGAAGACTCTATTCTTAGAATGCAAGTTGAAATTGAAGATTCTTATAATTTAAATCTCAAAACTGAAAATACTCAAGATAGCGACTTTAAAAATATTCGCTTTTTCCCACCGCTTAAAGGAGTAATAACCGAAAATTTTAATATTGCTGAAAACCATTATGGAATTGATATAGTTGCTGCGCCTAAAAAAGCTATTTCAGCAACTTTAGATGGAACAGTTACACTTTCAACATGGACACTGGAAACAGGTTATAATATACAAATACAACATGAAAATAATATTATCTCGGTTTATAAGCACCTTTCTCATCAAATTAAAGCACAAGGGAGCCATGTTAAAGCCGGTGATGCCATTGCTATTATAGGTAATTCCGGAGAATATTCTTCCGGTCCGCATTTACATTTCGAACTTTGGTTTAAAGGTGTTCCTATTGATCCTAAAGAATATATCATTTTTTAATTTATATTGCTGATAATGAAAAAAAAGATTGCAATATTAGGTTCAACAGGCTCAATAGGAAAACAAACTTTAGAGGTAATTTCAAATTATCCCAATTTTTTTCAACTTGAAGTAATTACAGCAAACAATAATGCAGAACTACTTATTGAGCAGGCAATGAAATTTCGACCAAATGCTGTTGTTATTGCAAATGATGATAATTATAAAAGCGTATCAGATTCTCTTTCCAATGAAGACATAAAAGTATATGCAGGACTTGATGCCCTAAATCAGGTTGTTGAAATGGAAACTGTTGATATTGTGCTTACTGCTATTGTCGGATATAGCGGGCTTTTACCAACAATTAATGCTATAAAAGCAGGCAAACAAATTGCACTTGCCAATAAAGAAACACTTGTTATTGCAGGCGAATTAATTACAAAACTTGCAATTGAGAACAAGGTTTCGATTCTGCCAGTAGATTCCGAACATTCTGCCATTTTTCAATGCCTTGTTGGTGAACACAGTAATAATATTGAAAAAATATATTTAACTGCTTCCGGTGGTCCTTTTAGAGAAAAAGATATTGAATATTTGAATACAGCAACAAAAGAAGAGGCTCTGAAACATCCAAACTGGAACATGGGCAATAAAATAACAATCGACTCTGCTACATTAATGAATAAGGGTTTAGAAGCAATTGAAGCAAAATGGCTTTTTGACCTAAAACCCGAACAAATTGACGTAATAATTCATCCACAATCAGTTATTCATTCTATTGTGCAATTTGAAGATGGGAGTATGAAAGCCCAAATGGGACTGCCAGACATGAAATTACCAATTCAATATGCACTAACTTTCCCCGATAGATTTAAAACAAATTTCCCAAGATTTAGCTTTTTCGATTATCCAAGTTTAACTTTTGAACAAGCAGATATTAAAAAATTTCGTAATCTTACACTTTCTTTTGATGCACTCCAAAAATGTGGTAATATGCCTTGCATTTTAAATGCGGCAAACGAAATAGTTGTTGAAGCATTTTTATCCGACAGAATAGGTTTTCTAAAAATGTCGGATGTAATTGAAAAAACAATGCAAAAGGTTAATCATATTAAAAACCCAAGTTATAATGATTTAGTGGCTTCAAATAATGAAGCAAGAAATATTGCAAAAGAATTAATAAAATAAAATTATGGACGGATTAATAATGGCATTACAACTTATTGTAGCATTTTCAATACTTGTTGTTTTACATGAATGGGGGCATTTTATTGCCGCAAGAATATTTGGTATTAGAGTTGAAAAATTTTATATGTTTTTTAATCCTAAATTTTCATTGTTAACTTATAGAAAAGGTGATGGTGTTAAATTTTTCCAGTTTCATAGATCTGATAAAAAACTAAGTGAAGAAGAAAAAGAAGAAGAAGAAAAGAAGAAAGTAAAAACAACTTATGGCATTGGTTGGTTACCATTAGGCGGGTATGTTAAAATTGCCGGAATGATTGACGAATCAATGGATAAAGAACAAATGAAAAAACCACCACAGCCATGGGAATTTCGTTCAAAATCTCCATGGAAAAGATTAATTGTAATGACAGGCGGTGTAATTATGAATTTAATTCTGGGAGTTATTGTACTATCATTTGTTTTGCTTAATTACACCAAATCATATTTGCCAAAAGACGAAGTAAATAAAGATGGTATTTACGCATACGAACTTGGCAGAGATATGGGATTTGAAACCGGAGATAAAATTATTGAAATTGATGGAAAAGAATTTGAACGATTTAGTGAAATTGTTTCAACAAAAGTATTTTTTGGAGCCGATATCACAGTAGAACGCAACAACAAAAAACTTACAATACAAATTCCTGATACACTTTATAAAATATATAAAAAATCGCCAAAACTATTTATTGCTCCGCATAATTATAAATTTAAAGTTGCCGGTTTGCTCCCAACATACAAAGCAAAAGAAGCAGGGTTAAAAGTTGATGATATTATTGCATTTGTTGAAGATACTAAAATAAACAGTTATGGTCGACTAAAAGAATTATTGTCAAATAATATTGGAAAAGATGTAGAATTAGTTCTTGACAGAAATGGTTCTTTCGATACAATAACAGTTGGTGTTGACAGTTCTGCAATGATTGGATTTGCCATTTCAGCACCTCCATATAAGTTTACCGATTACTCAATTGGTTCTTCATTAAAATATGGGCTTTTAGATGCTTATGAATTGCTATATGCCAATATTAAAGGCATTGGGAAAATATTTACCGGAGAGGAAAAAGCCAGCGAATCTATTGGAGGTCCAATAAAAATAGCCACATTATTTGGCGGAACCTGGAAATGGGAAAGATTTTGGTCTCTAGTTGGTTTACTATCTCTAGTTTTAGCGTTTATGAATATTTTACCAATACCGGCATTAGATGGGGGACATGTTATACTTACACTTATAGAGATGATAACGGGTAAGCCAATACCCGAAAAAGTTATGGAAAGAATTCAAATGGTTGGTATAATTATTATTTTTGGCTTAATGATTTTTATATTTGGAAATGATATTTTCAGTCTTTTATAATAAAATATTATGAAAAATTTAATTATAATATTTCTGTTTTTTAAAGTTATTACAACTTTTGGACAATTAGATACAGCGTTAATATCAAAAAAATTAAAAGACCTTGATATTTTACTGGTTCCATATAACACGGAATTATATATTAATTACGAAGAAGTTTATCTTACTAAAGCAAATAATATAAATTCCGATAAAGTAAATCAAACATTTAGGGTCTCTGTTGATGAGTATTTGCTTGCAGAATTAAATAAATATTGCAAATCGGAAAGCATGATGAATACCCATACCTACAATCCTGATGATGAGCTTTTTATTTTGTACTCCAAAAGTTCATACTTCTATGATAAGGCTCATAACATTGATAAAAATTATTTATTATTTGGCTCCGAAAAAAGCAAACTATCCGATAAAAATACTAATTCTCAAAAAGGAGAACTTGTAGATAAAATATCAAACAACAGAAATAGGTTTTTAAATGTAAAATTCTCTGACAGAACATTTTTATCAAATCTATCAAAACAATTTAAAACAAATTATTTTTTAATTATCACACAATTCGAATTAAAAGGCGATTACTCAAACCCGTATGCTGTTGGCAGTATGACATATAAAAGAAGAATGAAGATACATTTTGCATTATTTAATAAAAACGGAAAATACATAACAGGTAGTTTTTCTTATGCAGATTTTTCTGCAGAACAAAATAATATTGAGGAAATTATCCATGCAAGTTTTCCAAATATTGCAAGTGATATTGTAAATAAAATTGCTTTAGATTTATAAATAATTTTAATTTTTAATTATCTGTCATATCTTTGCAAAATAAAATTATTATTTAAACAAACTTTATAATGGCAAAAAATAATTTTGAAATAGAAAATAAAGCTATAAATATTATCGGAACTGGAACTTCAATTGTTGGAGACATTACTTCTGATGGAGATATAAGAATTGATGGTACATTATCCGGAAATTTAAGTACAAAAGGGAAAGTTGTTATTGGTACATCCGGTAAAATTAAAGGTGAAGTAAATTGTAAAAATTCCGATGTTTCGGGAAAATTAGAAGGGAAAGCAACTATTAAAGAATTACTTACACTAAAATCATCTTGTAAAATTATTGGAGATATAACAACAAATAAAATTGCTATTGAACCCGGTGCTGTTTTTACAGGAACATGCAATATGGATGGTAATACACCAATAAATAATGTTAAACCAAGAGAACAAAAAGAAGAAAAAGAACAAATCGTTCAAACATCTTAATTCCTATGCCAAATATTCAGGATTAGTTTTTCAAATGGCTTTTATTATTGGTGCAGGAACTTATGGAGGTGTATTTATAGATGAAGAACTTGAAAACGAATTTCCATTATTTACTGTTATACTGTCATTATTGTCTGTTTTTACAGCCTTATATCTTGTCATTAAACAAGTAATGAATGAAAAAGATTAATCCAATAATATCTTTTATAATCAATTTATTGATATTTGCCGTTTTCCTTGCAGGATTACATCTTCTTGTATTCAAGCTTTTACCGGATAGTCAAAAACCCGGAGGTATTATTGAAATGCACATTTTCCTTTTTTTCCTAACAACATTTATACACATTACATTGCTTTTTTTATTAAGAAAAAACCCAAAATATATGGGCTATGGGTTTACCGGTGCAAGTTTAATTAAAATGATGATTTGTGTTTTATTTTTATTACCCGAAATATTAAATCAAAAGCCTACAACATATTCATATATTTTTCAATTCTTTGGACTTTACTTTGCCTATCTTGTTTATGAGGTTGTTTTAATTACAAAAGAGTTAAAAAAAGAAAATTAATATGGATATTATATATAATAATTTAATTTTTCACGTTTAATACACTCTAATACCTTAACAAATCTTAAAAAAAAATACTGATTAAAAACAAAAAGTATATCTTTGCAAAACTATTTTCAAAAATGAACAGAATAATCCATATATCAATTGTTGTAATTGCCTTAATTCTACTTGGTTGTAGCGATTATCAAAAATTGCTTAAAAGTTCTGATTACGAGCTGAAATATACTAAAGCTATTGAATATTATGAAAATGAAGATTATTTCAGAGCATTGTCTTTATTAGAAGAGCTTATAACAATATACAAGGGAACCAAAAAAGCAGAAGATATTTACTACTATTATTGTTATTGTCATTATCACCAAGATAGTTATGTTTTAGCTGGATATCATTTGAAAAATTTTGCAAGAACATATCCAAACAGCAAACGAAGAGAAGAATGTTTATATCAAAGTGCATATTGTCATTATCTTAATTCACCAATACCAAGTCTGGATCAATCATACACTGCTAAAGCAATTAATGAATTGCAACTTTTTATTAATAAGTTTCCCGAGAGTGAACATATTGAAAAAAGTAACGAGTTAATAGATAAGTTAAGAGGGAAATTAGAAATTAAATCATTTAATAATGCAAAATTGTATTATGATTTAAAAGATTACAAAGCAGCTATTGTTGCTCTAAAAAACAGTTTGCTTAAATTTCCTGACACACAATACAGAGAAGAATTACTATTTCTTATTTTAAAATCGAGTTATTTTCTGGCAGAAAATAGTATAGACAAGAAGAAAATAGATCGATATAATAGTACATTAACAGAATATCATGCTTTTACAGATGAATATTCAAATTCTGACAAACAAAAAAATGCTGAAAGAATTTATGATAACGCATTAAATAAATTAGAAAAGCTTAAGTTAAATAAATAATTTTTTAAATAATGGATTACAAAAAAACAAATGCAGAAGGAAGTACAATTACCAGAAACATTAAAGATTTAGAAGATGAAACAGGTAATATTTATGAAGTAATAACAATTATTGCAAAACGATCTAATCAAATTAGTATTGAGATAAAAGAAGAATTAAACAAAAAATTAGATGAATTTGCTTCTTATACTGATAATTTAGAGGAAATTTTTGAAAATCGCGAACAAATTGAAATATCAAAGTTCTATGAACGATTACCTAAATCAACATTAATCGCTATTCAGGAATATATCGAAAAAAAGATTTACATTAGAAAACCTGACGAAGAATAAAAGTAAATGTTGAAAAACAAAAATATAATTCTTGGTATAACAGGTAGTATAGCAGCTTATAAGGCTGCTTTTTTGACTCGTTTACTTGTTAAAGAAGGAGCAAGCGTTAAAATATTAATGACTCCTTTGGCAAAAGAATTTATTACTCCTGTTACACTTGCTACACTTTCAAAAAACACAGTTCTGTCTGATTTTTTTGTTCACGATGATGGTTCATGGAACAATCACGTTGAATTGGGAAAATGGGCAGACATCATGCTTATTGCTCCGGCAACAGCCAACACAATGGCAAAAATGTCAAACGGTATTTGCGATAATCTACTTTTAACAACTTATCTTTCTGCAAAATGTCCTGTAATAATTGCTCCTGCCATGGATTTGGATATGTTTCAACATCCAGTCACACTAAAGAATATTGAAACATTAAAATCTTATGGGAATTTAATTATTGAACCTGCTTCAGGTGAACTTGCAAGTGGCATACATGGGAAAGGCAGAATGGAAGAACCCGAAAATATTGTATCATCAATCAAAAAGTTTTTTGATGCAAAAAAAAACAAAAAATAAAAAATTTCTTGTAACAGCAGGTCCTACTCACGAATATATTGATCCTGTTAGATTTATTGGTAATCAATCTTCTGGAAAAATGGGATTTGCCATTGCTGAAGAATTAGCCGACAAAAATGCGGAAGTTATTTTAATAACAGGTCCCACACATCTTGAAACAAAAAATAAAAGCATTAAAAAAATTAATATTACATCTGCTGATGAAATGCTGACAAATGTACTCGAACATTTTTCAAGTGTAGATTGCATAATTATGTCTGCTGCAGTTGCAGATTATACTCCTGTAAAAACATTTGATAAAAAACATAAAAAAGAAAATTCAAACTTGCAGATAAACCTTAAACCAACAAGCGATATTTTAAAAGAACTTGGAAAACTTAAAAAAGAAAAACAAATATTAGTGGGTTTTGCATTAGAAACCGATAATGAGATACAAAATGCAAAAAATAAACTTAAAAGAAAAAATCTTGACTTTATTGTGTTAAACTCACTAAACGATGCAGGTGCAGGATTTCAATACGACACAAATAAAATAACAATAATAGATAAATACAATAAAATTACTAACTTTGAGTTAAAATCAAAAACAGAAGTTGCAAAAGATATAGTTGAAAAAATATTTGACTTAATTTAAAATTTGTTAATTTCTAAAATACTAACAAATGAAGAAAATACAAATAACATTCTTTATAATTATTTTATCTTTTCAAGTTTTTTCGCAAGAATTGAATTGCAGGGTACAGGTAGCTCATCAAAAAATTCAGGGAACAAATATTAAAGCATTTGAAACCTTACAACAAGCAATATTTGAATTCATGAATAATACAAAGTGGACAGACCATGTTGTTGACATGGACGAAAGAATTGAGTGCAATATGTTAATAAATCTTACAGAACAAGTATCTACAGATGAATATAAAGCCACAATACAAGTGCAATCTAACCGACCTGTTTATGGTTCAACATATAATTCTGTTATGTTAAATTATTTAGATGGAAATTTTCAGTTTCGCTATGTTGAGTATCAATCTTTAGATTTTACATTAAGTACACATACTTCTAACCTCACATCTGTTCTTGCCTTTTATGCATATTTGGTTTTAGGATTAGATTATGATTCATTTTCTTTGGAAGGAGGTACTGAATTTTTTCAAAAAGCAGAAACAATTGTTACTAATGCCCAGAATGCTCGCGAAAAAGGATGGAGAGCATTTGAAAGTAATAAAAACAGATATTGGATTATAGAAAACATTATGGAACAAAAATACAACGGTATTAGACAATGCATTTATGAACATCATCGTCTTGGTTTGGATGTAATGGCAGAAAAACCCGAGGATGGCAGGTCGGTTATTGCAGAATCGCTGAAATTATTGCAAAAAGTACACAGAGCAAAACCAAATTCGTTTATTATGCAATTATATTTTAATGCTAAAGCTGATGAATATGTAAATGTTTTCTCAGAATCGTTTACAGATGAAAAAAACAGGGTTTTTACAATTCTCAAAGAAATTGACCCCGCAAATATGACCAAATATCAAAAAATTACAAGTAGTAATTAACATTTTAATATGTTAAGATTTCTTTCAATAAAAAATTATGCTTTAATAGATTCTCTTGAAATAGATTTTCATAAAGGATTTTCAACAATAACAGGGGAAACAGGTTCGGGAAAATCAATTATTATTGGAGCATTATCTTTAATTCTCGGTAAGCGTTCTGATATTAGTGTGCTAAAAAATCAAAAATCAAAATGTATTGTTGAAGCAAACTTTGATATTGAACCAAAAATTTTAAAAGATTTTTTTGAAGAGAATGAGATAGACTACGAAAAAACCACAATAGTTAGAAGAGAAATTGCTCCAAACGGCAAAACAAGGTCGTTTATTAATGATACTCCTGTTCAGTTATCGCTGCTAAAAGATTTTAGCTCTATGATAATTGATATTCATTCTCAACATCAAAATTTAGAGCTTAACAATAACTTGTTTCAAATAAAGGTAGTTGATCTATTTGCAAAAAACGAAGATATTATTAATAAATATTTTGTAAAATACACAGATTTCAAGCAGTTTAATCGGCAATATGTAAAATTGCTGGAAAAAGCAGAAAGTTCAAAAGTCGATCTTGATTATTTTCAGTTTCAGTACGAACAATTAGAAAAACTAAATCTAATTGAAGGCGAACAGGAAAATATTGAAAGAAACTTGATGACACTAAATAATGCCGAAGAAATCAAATCAAAACTGTTTGCTCTTTCACAAAACTTCATTTACCAAGATAAAAATTTAATAAACCAAATTAGCTCTGTTAAAACAGAAATATCAAAACTTGTTGATGTATATCCAAAAGCAAAAGAAATTGCTGACAGGCTTGAGAGTATAATTATTGAATTGCAAGATATTGCAGAAGAAACAGAGCAAGAAAGCGAAAAGATCAATTATAATCCACAGGAAATTGAAAAATTAACAGATCGCCTTTCTGCAATTTTTGAGTTACAACAAAAGCACAGAGTAAATACAATTGAGGAGCTTATTAAAATAAAAGATGAACTTAACAGCAAAATTTCTACAATAGTAAACTACGATGATAAGTTGAAAAATCAAAAATTACAGTTAGATATTAAAGAAAAAACCGTTAATAAGCTCGCTAGTGAAATTCACGATAAAAGAAAAAAAGTAATTCCGAATCTAGAAAATAAGGTAAATATTTTACTGAAAAATCTGGGAATGTTACACGCTGTTTTTAAGGTTGAACTAACAGAAAATCAAACACTAAGCGAACATGGCAGAAGTGATATAAATTTTCTTTTTTCAGCAAATAAAAAAGTAGCGCCTGCTGATATTACCAAAATTGCTTCGGGAGGCGAGCTTTCAAGACTAATGCTTGCTCTTAAATATACTATTTTCAGCTCATCGTTTATTTCTACAATTATTTTTGATGAAATAGATCTTGGCGTTTCGGGTGAAATTGCCGACAAAATGGGGATTCTTATGTCCGAAATGTCTGAAAATATTCAGGTAATCAGTATTACTCATTTGCCACAAATTGCCAGTCGTGGTAAACAACATTACAGGGTATTAAAAGACGAAAAACAAAAGGATGCAAATATCTCAATTGAACTGCTTAAAAGCGATGATAGAATTATTGAAATTGCAAAAATGCTTAGCGCCGAAAACCTTACCGATGCAGCTATAGAAAATGCTAAAATGCTTTTGAGAAATTAATTTCAAAAAGTTGTAAATTTTTGTGGTTAATCCGATTCCCTTTTCGATTTATCTGCTTTATTTACTTCTCCTTTAGTATAATTATATACTTCTCGTAAAATGTGGTCATATTTTTTATATATAATTTTACGTTTAAGTTTAAGTGTTGGAGAAAGATCGCCGGTTTGTGTTGTCCACTCTTCACGTACAATTCTAAATCTGTTAATTTGCTCTATTTGTCCAAAGTTTTTATTAAAGTTTTTAATTTCTTCTTGATATTGCTTCATTACTTCCGGTAAATTTATTAATTCTGTGTTATCTCTAAAACGCAGTTTTCTTCGTGCACACCAATCGTGAAGATATTGAAAATTTGGAGAAATAAGTGCACTTACAAATTTTTCGTCTTCGCCAACTATCATTGCCTGTTCAATAAATATAGATTCTTTTAGCTTATTTTCCATTACCTGTGGAGCAATATATTTTCCTGCTGCAGTTTTAAAAATTTCTTTTTTACGATCTGTTATTTTTAAAAATATTTCTTCATCCATCATTCCAATATCACCGGTATGTAACCATCCGTCTTCATCAATAATTAATTTTGTTGCATCTTCATCTTTATAATAGCCCAACATTACATTAGGTCCTTTACATAGTATTTCACCATCTTCAGCAATTTTCACATCCACTCCATTAAGAACAAGCCCAACAGTACCAATTTTTTGATTTGGCCAATCGTAATTATTGACTGCTATTACCGGAGATGTTTCTGTTAATCCATAACCCTCAAGAGTTGGGATATCTGCAGCCCAAAAAACTCGTGCAAGTCTTGGCTGTAAAGAACTACCACCCGAAATTATTACTTTAACATTACCTCCAAGGGCAGCTTTCCACTTATTAAATATTAGTTTTCGGGCTATTGATAATTTAAAATTATACATTGCAGAATTGCCTTTTCGCAGGTTAAATTTTAATCCCAAATCAACTGCCCAAAAGAACAACTTACGTTTAATGCCAGTTAAACTTTTACCCTTGATCATAATTGCATCAAAAACTTTTTCCAATAAACGCGGAACAGTAGAAAATGCCTGTGGTTTAACATCTTTTAAATCGTTAACAATTGTTGCCATACTTTCGGCATAGTGAATACTTATACCTTTTGATTGAAAATTATAGCACAACATTCTTTCATAAACATGACAAAGAGGCAAAAAGCTTAATACTTTTTCGTGTGAATCTAAAGGAAGCAATTTTGCGGTTTCCAAAGCATTGCTTACAAGGTTTTTGTGCGACAACATTACTCCTTTGGGGCTACCTGTAGTTCCGGATGTATAAATAATTGTAGCTAGATCATTGGGTTTAATATCTGTTTTTATTTTTTCAACTTTTTCTTTATATTTTTCTTCGTTTTTTTTCCCGAGATCAATTACTTCATTCCAATTTCCTGCATTTTCAATATCATTTATTGTATATATATTTTTAATGTCAGGAGTATTATCAACAATAGGTTTAAGTTTATTATATGGTACTTTATCTGATATAAAAATTAATTTTGTATCAGAATGTTTTAAGATATAGCTATGGTCTTCATTGCTAATTGTGGGATATATCGGAACATGAATCATGCCCGCTTGTAATATTCCCATATCAAGAAAATTCCATTCGGGCAAGTTATTTGCAAATACAGTAGCTATTTTATCTCCTTTGTTAAAGCCAAGAGCAAGTAAACCGTAACTTATCAAATTTGATTGTTCAATATATTCTGTTGAACTGAAATTTTTCCACTCACCATTGTATTTTCCGGAAAAAGCAACTTGCTTATCAGAATATTTTGATGAGTATCTATCAAGTAAATCAAAAATTCTTGTTATTTCCATATTGCAATATTATACAAAAAAAAGTAAAATTCAAAAGTTAAGGCATTATTATTAAATAAATTGGAAAGAATAACCGAAGTTATTTTGCAGAGGGCATTGTGCTCTTATTCTTGTCTCCGACCTGAAGGATTCCGAGAAATCGGAACAGGCTGGGGTTACTGATTTTTTAATATTGCTTAAACTTTTGAAATCAGTTTGAGCGTCCAAAAGTTTTCTTGTAAACACTATTTTAAGCAAGCAATAACATATATAACATGGAATGCATGTCGCTTATAGTCATGTGCTTGGATTTTGTTTGTTCCCTCGTTAGAATAAAGTTTTTAACAATACTTTATATTATTGATAAAACATTAGTAGCATTGTACTTGTGTAATGGCACATTGTGTAGTTGCCTTAAACTCAATGTTATGAAAAATTTACTCACCTGTTTCTTTGTTTTTATATCAATATTTCTTTTTGCCCAAACACAACAATCAGCTAAAGATATGTTTTGGAACGCCGAATCGTTTTTTTACAATAAAAATTATAAAGAGGCATTAATGCTATATCATAATATTTATAATAATGATAATCAGAATAATGCCAATATTAATTACAGAATAGGAGTATGTTATCTTAAAGGATATAACAAAAATTCTGAAAAAATAAAAGCAGTACCTTATTTGGAAAAAGCTGTAACTTCAACTACAAAGGTTTACAAAGAAGGAGATGTTGATTTAACAAGCGCACACGAAGATGCTTTTATATATTTAGGAGATGCATATATGATAAATAATGACTTAGACAATGCAATTACAGCATACAATGATTATAAAACTATAAGTGAAAAACAAGATAGCTATTATTTAAGTATCGTTGACAGAAAAATTGAAACATGTAAAAGTGCTAAAATTCTGGAAAGCATATCCGTAAAGTGCAAACTAAAAAATCTTGGGAAGACTATAAACAATATATATGCGAATTACAATGCTGTAATGTCAGCAGACGAAAATATGCTTGTATATACATCTGATATGTTATTTTACGAAGCAATTATGTATTCAGAAAAAGATGAAAATGGTGAATTCTCAATTCCAAAAAATTTTAATATTGATATTCAAATAGAAGGAAGTATACTTTCATTATGCTTATCGCCGGATGGAACGGAACTATATGTATTTAAACCCGGTGCTTTGGAGCAAACAGGAAATATATTTGTAAGTAAAAGAATAGATGGAAAATGGTCTAAATTATTAAAATTAAGTATAAATTCTTCTGCATTAGAACGCCATGCATCATTATCGCCTGATGGCAATACTTTGTATTTTACAAGTAATAGAAAAGGGGGTTATGGTAGTTTAGATATTTATAAAACAGAAAGAACTGAAAGCGGACAATGGGGTAAAGAAGTTAATCTTGGTGAAAAAATAAACACAAAATTTGACGAAATAACACCTTTTATGCTGAAGGACAACAAAACACTATATTTTAGTTCTCAAGGGCATACATATAATATTGGTGGTGCTGATGTTTTTATGTCTAAAATAGATGAAGAAGGCAATTGGTCAAGCCCGCTTAATTTTGGATTCCCTCTAAATACCACAGGTGATGATGTCTTCTTATTCCCGTTACAGGAAGAAGGTAAGGCTTTTATTTCATTAGCAACAGAAGACGGTTTTGGAGATTTGGATATTTATGAGTTAACATTTTATCCTCAGGAAAAACCTATGATACTTATTAGAGGAGTGCTTGATAATCAGGAAAAAGAAATAAATATTAAGATTACAGACGAAAATAACAATGAAAACAATATAAAAACCGATAGATCAGGTAAATTTGAAATTGAAGTTCCTTCAGGTAACATTAAAATAAAATTTACTGCCGATGATATGAATGATGCATATAAGGAGATAAGTGTTCCTTTAGTGTATTGTTTAGCACCTGTTGATATTGGTGATATTAAACTAAAACATACTAAAGTCCTTGCTGATACAGACACAGATAAAAATACAAATACAGACACCGGAACAAATCCAAATGAAATTAAATCTAATGCTACAGTAACTACTGTTGAAACTATTTTGTTTGGCTTTAATAAATTAATCCCGGATATTTATAATAAAACTTTAGATGGTTTTGCTAACTATCTTAATTCAGATGATAATATTTTAATAGAAATTCAGGGATATGCCGATTTGCAGGGCGATGATACATATAATATTATACTTTCAAAAAGAAGAGCAAACTTTGTTAAAGATTACTTATTAAAAAGGGGTGTGGCAGAAAATAAATTAATTGTTAAAGCTTTTGGAGAAAAAAATCAAATTTCAAAAGACTTAAATTCTGAATCTAGAAAATATAATAGAAGAGTAACATTTAAAATTGTAAGAGACAATCTAGGAAAGTTAAAAATTAATTCTCCAAATATACCTATTCAATATAGCTTGTAAATTACATTATTTATCCTGAATATTAATTTTTAAAGTATATCCTCCTGTTTTAAGTCCATTGGCACCAACAACACCTATTACAACTTTGTAATGACGATTAATTGCCATAATGTTACCTATTGTTCTTGTATGGTCCTGTGTTTTTCCTTTTTTAGGATAATCCCATTTATGTTCTGCTTCACAACCAACACACGAAGGCAAATTTGGAACTATAGAATTACTTGTTGCTCCAATTAAATAAGCGTAAATACTCATATTTGCATTTTTATTATCAGGAACTACTGTAATTTCCATTTTTGAATATTTAGGTATCTCTGTTTCATAAATTACGTGATTTCCTGTGAATTTTTTCTTTTGAGTTTCAGGAAAACAGGCAACAGAACTATTCCACGCCCATGATAGATCATTAATTACAACGCCATTGCTAAGGTTTCCTTTTACTTCTGTTACATTTCCCTTTGCGGCGGTAACTTTATTAATCTTAACTTCAGCCTGTGCTCCTGTTATAGATTCCTCGCCTCCTTCAATTTTAACTTCAATTGTATATCCACCCGTTTTTAATCCGTCGGCTCCAGCAATACCTATTACAACATTATATGGATTATTTACTGCATTTAACCTAATTGTTCTTGTATGGTCTTGTGTTTTTCCACTTTTTGGGTAATCCCATTTGTGTTCTGCTTCGCAACTAACACACGACGATAATGCAGGAACAGTTGTATAATTTGTTGTCCCAATGGAATAAGCATAAATACTCATATTTGCGTTCTTATCGTCAGGTATAACTGTAATATACATTATTGCTCTTTTTGGCAACGACGTATAATATAGTACATGATTTCCTGTGAATTTAGTTTTTTGAGTTCCCGGAAAACAAGCAACAGAACTTTTCCATGCCCATGAAAGGTCAATCATTACTGCACCCTGCGACAAATTTCCTTTCACAGAAACCGTAGCGTTTGCTTTACTTGATATTTTTTTAACATTAGATGAAAATTGTGCCATTGATAGTTGTGCAAATAGAATTGCAATTGAAATTAATAATGTTAGTTTCATAATTTAAATCTTCAATGTTTCCTTTTTTAAATTTTATTTAAATTTCTTAATAATATCCTTTGCAACATCTTTATGTATAGTAAATTCCATTATTTTCAGCTTAATATAATCTTCATGAAAAAAGTAATATCCAAATTCCTTTGCATTTTCGTCGTTATTTCTTGAACCCGAACTTGAATCTTTTACAAGAAACCACATTTTTCCATCTATTTTAGTTGAGCCTACAACATGCATTCCATGATCGTCGGTGGTTGTTTTATTCGAAAATCTGAACTGTCGTGAGTTTTCGTCAATGTATTCCGATGGGATATCAAAACTTGGAATAATACCAACCTGAGGATCGCCTTTAGATGCTAAAAGGCCTGCTTCTGAAACATCGCCGCCAATAACAAACGAATAACCTTGTTCAACAGCTTTATAAACTATTTCCATATACTCGTTTAAGGGAACATTGTAATATTCTTCGCTATTCCACCAGTTATCGGGTACATCATAAGAGCATTTTCTATAATATGGTTCCTGCATATAAGATAAAATTTCTATATAATCATTCATGTTAAGCTTAAGATAATCTTTTAAATATTCATGTGGAGTATATTCTTTGCCGGCAATTGTAATTTTTGTAGGAGGTTCGCCAATATAGTGTTCCATTATAGATTTTATAGTTTTAATAACTTCTTTTTCGTTCCAGGCATTCTGCTTTTTTACCGATTTTAAATAATTATCCATTTCATTGTACATATTCTCATGCGAATGAAATTTTCTGTTGTTAAGTAAACCGGTATATTCGCTTAATGGTATAATGCCATATTTTATATATATGCGTGTTACAGCATTTGATTCCGAACCTTGCTCAAAAGCTGTTTTCCCTCTTGAATTGACAAAACTTCGTGCTTTTTCAACATATTCCCAATAAACAGTATATATTTCAGATAGTTTTACTTCTTTTTTATGTAAGCGATAAACTTCCGATTCGAAAAATGATGTTGTAGAAAAACACCAACACGATCCTGCATTTCCCTGCGATATTGGTTTGTTATGCCAAATTTGTTCTTTATAAATTTCAACTTTGTTTGGAAATTTTTTCCCTGTAACATCAATTTTTAATCTTTTGTAAGGTTTTTTACTTGATTTAAGTTCTTCAGCTTTTCTAACATCTTTAAGAATCGAGTTATAATAAAAACTTTGTCCTTTATCGTAAACTTTAAAAATTGATTTGTCTTTTTTGTCCTGAGCAAAAATACTTATTGCCATTAGGGATACAATAATTAATAATACACTAGGTTTCATTTTTGATAAATTTTAATATGTAAAACGAAATTTGTTTGTTATAGGGAGTAAAAATAGTAATAAATTTTTTTAAATTACCACAAGTGTCTTCGTTTGTCAGGTGTTTTTTATCTTGAAAGATTAATAGT
Source organism: uncultured Bacteroidales bacterium (assembly GCA_964442075.1). GTDB lineage: Bacteria > Bacteroidota > Bacteroidia > Bacteroidales > CAYTAU01 > CAYTAU01. The sequence goes on along the minus strand of CAYTWH010000020.1, from coordinate 1,855 downwards.
TGCAGCCATGCTAACTTGAATTGTTGATGTATCTGTTATTTGTTGAAAAATTTCTCCGCCCTCAATAACAAGATTATTTTTACTTTGTTGTTCACCAACATACGAAACAGTTTGCTGTTCTATTCTAATTTCACCTGCATTTAAAGAATTAATTAGACTAGCTAAATTCATGGAAACCTTAATCATAATAATATCTTCATTATCTACTTGATATATATATTTACCATCTCTTTGCTCTCCATTTATCTTATAATTGAAAAAAACACTTGGGTTATCTTTTTCAAAAGTAAATGTGCCAACGTTCGACTCTGTTTTTTCTAAAGTTATGCTTTGTCCAACATTAGTTCCCGAAACAACTTGTTCAATTTTTGTATAAGTAATTGATGAAATATTCCATTCGCCTCCATTTTTGGCAATAGAATTTTCTATTCTTTTGTCTTTAGAACAAGCAATTGCTGAAATTATAATAAGCAAAATAATTAGTCTAATTAAATGTTTCATAATTCTAAGATTAATCGTTTTATTTAATTGTATTATTATAGAATTACAAATTAAAACACTTGTAGTAACCAGTAGTTGAAAAATTCAATATTGATTATTCAACAACAATTTTTTTAACAGTTCTGTTGTTATCTGTATTAATTATAAGAAGATAAATACCTTTATCGTAAGTACTCATGTCAAATACTTCCTTATACTTACCAAAAGCATTTTTAATAGTTCTGTTTGTAATAAGTTTGCCGAGTATGCTGTGTATTTCAAGGTTTATATCGGTGTTATTATAAGTTTCAAATACAATATTAAGTTCTCCATTTGTTGGATTTGGGAATATTGACAGACTGTTTGTTACAGAGATATTTTTAATATTATCAATAATAATATTAATATCAATAGTTGTTGTATCACTGCCACAATTATTAGTTGCAATCAGCATAACGGTATATAATCCTACGCCGGGGTATACATGAGTTGGGTCAGTCATATTTGTTGAATTGCCATCGCCAAAATACCACATATAAGTTGTTGCGTCAACAGATGTATTTGTAAAACTAACAATAAGTTCGTCATCAATATATGTAAAATTTGCAACAGGAACATCGTCAACAGTCATTACAATATTATTTGATGATGCAGGACTCCCAGTAATACATGTTTCTGAAGATGTTAGTATACATGAAACAAAATCACCATTACTTAATATTGTTGATGAATATGTAGAACTGTTAGTTCCCACATCAGAGCCATTAATCTGCCATTGATATGCAGGTGTAGTGCCACCATTTGCCGGATTTGCAGTAAATATTACATTATCGCCAACACAAATTGGATTAACATCTGCAATAATATTCACACCTACAGGTAAATTGGCATTAACGGTAATAATAATGCTGTTTGATGTAGCAGGATTACCTGTAGCACATGATGCAGATGAAGTTACTACACAAGAAATAATGTCATTATCAATAAAACCGGATGAAGTGTAAGTGTCGTTTGTTCCTGTTTGCACAGATAAGCCGTTAACAAACCATTCATAATTTGGTGTTGCACCTCCGTTTGTTGGTGTTGCGGTATAAGTAACATTTTCGCTATCACAAATTGAATTGTTTCCTGAAACATTTAATGAAACAGGTAGGCTTGTACTAACTGCCATTGTTAATGTATTGGATGTTGCAGGATTTGCTGTTGCACAACTTAATGATGAAGTTACTATACAATATATCTCGTTGCCATCAATAAACGAAGTTGATGAGTATGTATCATTAGCACCTGTTTGAACTGATGAGCCATTAACAAACCATTCATAATTTGGTGTTGCACCTTCATTTGTTGGAGAAGCAGTAATAATTACATTATC
>CAYTWH010000019.1:52327-61836 GCA_964442075.1 uncultured Bacteroidales bacterium | reverse complement strand
ACTTTTGATTTTTGGCTTTTGACTTAATTTAGTTTTTTCACTTTTGTGATATAGTTCCTCTCAATCCATATTTTTATTACTGCGAAAGCAGGAATCCGGTTTTATAAAAAAAAGTGATCTTGTTTATTGAAAAGAAAAACATTCAGTAATCACGAAATATTCCAATCATACTTAATCTTTCGAATTGTAAATCCTAAAGAACAAAGTTGGAATTAAACTTAAAAAAAGTTAATTAAACACAAGGCACATATAAGTCATCTCTTGGATTTAAGATTAAAACAGGCACATTATATTTATTGCTAATATATTTATTTTCGCTTGCACCAAAAATATTGTCAAAAAAGGATGAGCTTTTTTTGTTCATCACAATAAGCATACACTTACAAAGTTTATTGGAATATTTTATTGCTTCAATATCAATATTAAATGCACTTTTATCGCTATTTATTTCTGTAAATTCAACATTAAATTGTTTTAACAGCTTTCTAGCAAATGCCAAATTGTTTTTAATGTATTCATCAAGAATTTTTGGCAAAAATATTTTTACTGATGATTTATTTAATTTACCAAAATATGCTGCCCATGAAACTTTTTCTTTTGTTTCTTTCAAGAAATTTAACGGCAATATAATATTGTCGTACGAATTTTCAACAGGAGTATTTTCCTTAACACACAAATATGGAATTCTTGATTTCTTTATGATTTTTATAGCGTTTTTTGGAGTAAGAAACTGCAATTGGTTTGACTGATGAATTCCTAAAACAATTATTGCAACATTCATTTTTTCGGCTGTTGAATTAATTACTTCACAAGTACAGCCTTGTTCAACAATTATTTGACAATCAATATTATGTTTGTTTTTAATTTCCGCTTTAATTTTTTCCAGTTCCTTCTGCGTTTCCTCTTCGGCATTTTTCTTTTTGAATAAACGGAATGTGTTATCATCAATTATGTGCATTAGATGCAAATCGCCCTTGAAAATTTTCGTTACCTGTATTGCATGCTCAACTGCCCTGTCGCCAACTTGAGTAAAGTCTGTATATACCAATATTTGTTTGTTCTTTTCGCTCATTCCTTTTTAGTAATCTATATCATAATTGAAAAGATTGGTTCTTAATCCTGCAAATATATTTATACCGTTTCTAATAATTGGGTTTGGTATGGGACAACATTCATCATAATATGAATCATCATATTCCATAACCCTTCTTTTAAACATTACGCCTACTTCAAAATGCAAATTCCATTTAGGATTAAGCAAATAAGAGTACTTTAATTCTGTAAACAATAATTCTTGTAGATTTCCCTGCAAAATGTAATTACTATATTCATTCCTATTATCATCGTATGAACGATAAATGTTTTGCCCTACATTTAAACTGTCCTTATCAGTTCCATGTCTTGCAAAAATTGCTTTAAATAAAAATACACTACGGTTTTTTCTGTATTTTGCAATAAACAGAAGCTCTTCAAAATTTGCCCCCAAAGGATGAGCATTTGCTTGTAAATAATGTCCATGGTTTTCGAGAGAATTACCGTGAGAATATGTAAATGGTCTCACATAATTATATTCTGCCTGAAGATACAAGCCTTTAATTTTAAATAAATCGAATGATTTAATACCACATTGCAGACCGTATTTATTTCCCCACCATCCTGATTTTGCTTTAACTTCACTTAATTTGAATTCATCCAGAATAAACTGACCATATAAATGATGTTTTTTTGCAATTTTAATTTTTCCACCACCGCCCATAATTATATTATCGGGTGAACCAAGTGAAAATTCTACAGGACGAAAAAATATTATTGGATTAAGATAATTTATATCATATCCACGAAAACCAAGAGAATCTTTACCTCGCCATATCACAGTTTCGAATAAATTCAGATTAATAAATTTGTTCAGATTCCAGCTTAAGTAATGTGATGTTGCATATTTTGATTCCAAATTATAATTATCATAATCGGAATTTATATCTTTCATTATCTGATAAAGTACAATGTATTTTACTTTCCAAATATTTACACTTGCTTTAACAAAAGGCATTGTATTTGAGTTGTCTGAAAGCAATAATGAACGATAACCATCGCCAAAAAAGTTCTTATCTTTTCCTGCCTGAAAATTTATATATTCTGCCGGCGAATAAGAAACATATCCGCTAAAGCTATTGAATAAATATAGATTGTCTGACTTTTGGAAATATTTACCAAAATGAGGCACTATTGAGCTGCTATCAATTCTTCTAATGTTATCTTGATTAAAACTTGCGGCATTAACAAAATAATTGAAGTTTAAAGATATCTTTTTGCCGACATCAGTATTAAGAGCTGCTCCAACTGAGAATAATGAATAATCAAGGAAGCCAATAGAGGATATAGAATTTATTATCGGGTTTATATTAAAATTGAAATTTTCCGATATCAGATGAGAATTAAAAATGTACGAGTTGTTTTTTGTTATCAGCAAAGAATCTATTCTTGATTTAAAAGTTATTTCTCTCGCAAAATATGGTTTTATAGAAGTATGAAAATTATCAATCTCATTATAAATTACATCTTCATAATAGAAGTTGGATGAATTGCTTAATGGCAAATAAGAATTCTGAGAATATAAGTAGTTTATATTAGCGTAAACTATTATTGCAATAATATAGATCAGTTTTTTTGCCATTTATAAGAGCAAAAGTAATAAAAAATTGAGCGAATGTATATAAGCCATTTATTTCAAAATTATATTATTGAATTATTTTATAACTTCACGTTTTTAAAATCTACTAGATAAATGATTTTAGTAACAGGTGGTACAGGTTTTTTAGGAGCACATTTATTATTTCATCTTATTAATAAAGGTGAAAATATCAGAGCTATTTATCGTAACACAAGTAATTTGGATCTTGTAAAAAAAATATTTTCATATTATACCGACAACAAAAACCTTTTTGAAAAAATTGAATGGGTAAAAGCTGATATTTTAGATTTTTACGATGTTTCTGGAGTCTTAAAAGGTGTTTCACGTGTTTATCATGCAGCAGCAGGTGTTTCTTACGATTTGCGTGATAAAGACAAAATTTACAATATAAATGTAACAGGCACTTCAAATATTGTTAATGCTTGTCTGCAAAATAATATTGAGAAACTTTGCTATGTTAGTTCAATTGCAGCACTTGGTGAAGCTGTGAATGATGAAATGATAAATGAAAAAACTATGTGGCAATCAACTGATAGTAACTCCGGTTATTCTATCAGTAAATTTAATGCAGAATTAGAAGTATGGCGCGGTATTACTGAAGGTTTAAATACCGTAATCATTAATCCTTCTGTTATTTTAGGTTATAACAATTGGGATAAGGGAAGTTCTGCTTTGTTTAAAAAGATATATAATGGATTCAAATATTACACTAAGGGATACACAGGATTTGTTGATGTTACAGATGTTTGTAAAATAATGATACAATTAATGGAAAGCGATATTGTTAATGAAGCTTTTATTTTATCATCAGAAAATGTTTGTTATAAAAATCTTTTTGAAATGATTGCCGGTTCAATAAATGTTAAACCACCTGCAAAATATGCTACTACATTTTTAACCGGTTTAGTGTGGAAACTTGATTTGTTAAGAAGCAGAATAGCAGGCAAACAAGCCTTGCTAACAAAAGAATCTGCAAGAACATCGCATAAAAAGTTATTATATTCTAATAAAAAAATAATGGAACGATTCAAGCAACCCAAATTATATAGCAAAGCATGCTGTACATTTAAACCTGTTGCAGAAACTATAAAACTGCTTGGCGAAAGTTTTATTGAAGAGAAAATAAAAAATGCCTAAAGTTTTTACTCCAAAATAATTTTCCCAATAGCAACACTTTTATCTGTTACTACTTTTATAAAGTATATACCTTTTGCGTATTGGATTAAATTAACCTGTAAAGAGAATATTATTTATTATCAATGCTCTGCTGAATTTCTTCAATCAACTGTTTTTGCTCTTGTAATTGTTCTTTCAGTTCGTCAATTTCCTTTTGTTGTTGCTCAATAATTGCTTGTTGTTCTTGAGTAGCTTTTACCAAAGGTACAGTAAACTCGGCATAACGTAAACCATAAAAATCGTTTTTGTTTTTGGGTTTATCTACTCCACTAAATTCAAATCCAAGGTCACTTGCAGCTTTTTCTACTTCTTGAGCTATAAAACCTGTTTGTAGCATTGATCCTTTAGCTTTTTCAGATTCCATATCACGTAAATCTTGAGGTATTTTAAGAAATTCAGCAATATAATTCATATCGGGATGATAAGTTACAGGACGAAGTTTCAAAATAAAATCAAGTCCGGGAACAGTTTCTTTAATATCTTTTTTAAATCTTTTGTCAGAATAGGTCCCCCAACTTACCTGTCCGCGTATACTTGTAACATTCGTATTTCCAATGCTTATCTGATTACTTGCAGTAATAGGAGCAAGATAACCAAATGCAGAAGAATTTGAATAACTGGTACCGTTCTCATAAGCAAAAGCACCTACAGCAGTATTATTAAAGCCATCGGTATTGTTAAACATGGCTTTTTGTCCAATAGCAATATTGTTATTTCCATCAACATTTTTTTGAAGAGAGTTTGTACCTATAGCTGCATTGTAAGAACCATTATCATTTAAATGAAGTGCAGCTGTTCCAATACCAACATTCTGTTGTCCACCAATATTAGTAAAAAGAACCTGATTTCCCATAGCTGTATTTCCTAAACCTACAGTATTTGAAGTAAGATTCATGTACCCAACAGCTGTATTGTAAGAAGTAGTATTACTTGCCAAAGCTCCTGAACCCATTGCAGTATTATAAGAACCGGTAACATTAGAGTTTAGAGAATTATAACCACAAGCTGTATTTTGATCACCAATTGAAGTTGAAGTTCCTGATTGTGTCCCTATAAAAGTATTTTTATTATCAGTAAGGTTATCTGCTGCTCCTGCACCTTCACCAATAAATACAGAATTACCTGTATTAAGAAATTCTAAAGTCCCTTTTGTTTTATATCTCCACTTTATGGTATTATTTGTTCTGATATCAAGGTCTTTATTATCGGTAGTACCGATAAAGTCTGTTCCTACAATAGTTCCTGCGTTGCCGTCAAGTTCCCATCCTGCAACTCCTGCTGTTATATATCCCGCATCGTTGATAAATGCACTTACATTGGTTGGTGTACCTGAAAGACTGGTATAGTTCCCGTCAAAATCGTCGGTTGCGTCTGTATCAATGTTTATCGGAATACCAGGTAAATTACTCCAATTTTGTAATTCATTGCTTGGGTCGGCATCAGCATCATCCGGGTCAGTAATATATCCTGCATCATTTGTAAATGTACTTACATTGGTTGGTGCACCCGTTAAACTGCTGTAATTTCCGTCAAAATCGTCGGTTACATCTGTATCAATGTTTACGGGTATGCCGGGTAAATTACTCCAGTTTTGCAATTCGTTGCTTGGGTCAGCATCGGCATCATCAGGGTCAGTAATATATCCTGCATCATTTGTAAATGTACTTACATTTGTAGGTGCTCCTGTTAAACTACTGTAATTACCGTCAAAATCGTCGGTTACATCTATATCAATGTTGGCAGGTATGCCGGGCAAATTACTCCAATCTTGCAATTCGTTGGCTGGGTCAGCATCGGCATCATCAACCAAATCTACTTCTACAGTTTTTGCATGCAAAGCATAAGGCACACTCATAAGCTGACTGGTACCCATGGTTAGATAAGTTGTACCACCGGTAACATCAATATCTACCTGAATAAAGTATATATCGGCACTCCAGGCGATAGTTGTAAAATCACCAACTTGATTTCCCCCTGTTCCAACATTCAGTGTCATCAGTCCGAAATCATTTGTGGTTTCTGTAAAGGTTTCTGAATAGATCAAGGTTCCAGTTGAGCTTCCTTGTAAAATACTAATCAGCACCCCAACACTCTGGTTTGGTATTACCAATCCTCCATTATCTCTTACTACTGCCTGATAACTAAATCCCTGAGGCGACTGTGCATATATGCAAATACTTAGTATTATTGCAATAAATGTGTAAAGTAATTTTTTCATGGTTAGATTGTTTTTTATTATTTATAATATTCTCAAAGATACACAAGTTTATAATAATTGGCAAATAAAAACCCGTTATCAAAATATGATAACGGGTTTTTTTAAATTATTGAAAAATTAATAAATAATCAGTTTATCTATCATTTCCTTATCATTAACTGTAGCTTTTATTATATAAACTCCTTTTTGAATATCAGATAAGTTAATAGTTTTATTAAGTTTATTTGAAACTATCTCAAACTTGTTGTTATAAATTACTTTTCCGCTTATATCAATAATCTCAAATTTTAATTGGCTATTATCAATTCCAAAATATATAATGTTTACAATATCGTTGGCAGGATTTGGATAAACGTTAAAGTTATATCCATCATTTTGCTCAACAAATATTCCATGGTTAATATCAATTATTGTTGAATCGATAGTAACACAGCCATTACTACTATCAATAACACTTATCCAATAATCATAAGTTCCATCTAATAATGAATCTGCTTCAACTATTATTGAGGTTGTTGTTTCTCCTGTACTCCATAAGTAATTATCGTATCCTCCGGTAACTCCAATTAACAGAACTTGTCCTGAAACTAAATCGTAATGGTCTTCAATACCAACATTAGGAGAAGGCAAAACGGTTAAAATAACAGTATCTGAAATTACAGAAAAATGATCATTATAAATATAACAACTGTACTCTCCTGCGTCGCTTAATTGTGTTGAACTAATTATTAGTGTACTATCTAATGCATAAGTTGAATCTATTGCATCAAAAATATCTACACCATCAAATCTCCACTGATAATATACAGGAACACTTGATGCAACATTAACACTAAATGTTGAAGGGTAATTTGAACATACTGTAAGGTCTTGTGGCTGTGTCATAATTGCAATATATTCGTAAACTGTAATTATTGTAGAATCTGCTTCCAGTAAAACTCTTTTATTCTCATCGTCAAAGTCGGAAGCTAATGCAGTATAAGCTTTTGTGTTTAGTGCATACTGTCCTTCGTCCAAAATACCCACTAATAAACTCCAAGTGGCGTTAGTATCGTTTATAAGAACTGTTCTGGCAGTACCAAGCATTTCGCTTAGCCACAGTTCATTTTCTCCACCTGCTACAATAAATGTATCAACAGTAGTTCCTTCGTACTGTATCATTATGCTATCGCCAAATGCAAGACTTGAATCAAAGTCGAATTTCAAATCGAAAAGATAATCAGTAGGAATAAGTGAGTTTAAAGTATCTGGAAAATTTACATCAATATCAACATCTGCATAGTTCCCAATCTCTATTGTTACTGAATCTGGCATTGTGAGTGTTATTGAATCGGCAGCTTGATCTAATCCAGAAATAAGCTCTTCATAAACTGCATATATTGTAAATGTATTGCTTGTAATATCTATAGCTGAAGTAAGTTCAGTTCCTAGAATTGATATAGTAACATTCACTGAATCGAAATCGAAATCTGTACCATCAAAAGCAATATAAAGTTTAGCAGAAGCGGTATCATTATAAATAACAGTGTCTACAAATACTCCTAGTGGAGCATTATTAAATGTAAAGTTTGCTGAATCAAGAATATTGTCAGTAAATGTTTCATAAGATAGTTCAAGATTGACTGCTAATGTATCAAGATAACTTTCTAAAAGAATTGTATCAGATGTTACAGTTAATTGAGGTGTTTCCGGATTAGCAATTATTGTAAGGTCATTACTTGTTCTGTCAACTCCACCAATAAATTCAGCACTATCTATTGTTACATTAACTGTTGTATAATCAACATCAAAATCGGTTCCGTCAAAAGCAATATAAAGGACAGCATTAACTGAATCGGCATATGTTACACTATCAATTGTTGTTCCTGTGGGTACGTTATTTAAGCTAAAATTTGTAATACTTAAAGTATCATCCATAAATTGTTCGTTAATGACTGATATAGATAAATATCTATCATCAAGATTATCTTCAGTCATAATTGTATCAGATGTAATTATAATTGCTGCTATTTCATCATGTGCATAAATTGTAGTTTCATTACTTGTAAGATCACTTGCTCCTGTTAATTCTGCTCCGGCAATTGTTACACTAAAATGTGTAGAGTCCAAATCAAAATCAGTACCATCAAAAGCAAATTCGAGAGTAATATTATTTACAGAAATATAAATAAGTGTATCAATTGTTAAACCTGCCGGTGCTTCGTTTAGAGTAAAATTGTTTACATCAAAAACATTGTCTGCATAAGTCTCATTAGAAAGAATCAAATTTAAACTTCTGCTATCTAATGTTGGTTCTGTTAAAAATGAATCTACTGTAAGAATTAGTACAGGGGTTTCAATTACTGCAGTAATAGTAAGATCATCGCTTGTTAATGGTGCTGCTAGATTTAGTTCTGCTCCGTCTATTGTTACATTAACTGTTGTATAATCAACATCAAAATCGGTTCCATCAAATGCTAAAGCTAAATCAGCATTATTTGCATCGGTATATACTACACTTTCAATTGTTGTACCTGTAGGGACATTATTTAATGTGAAATTAATCTGATTGAGAGTTGCATCGAAAAACGTTTCATTTGTTAAAGTTAAAGTTAAAACCGTAGCATCAAGATTTGATTCATCCATTGCAACATTAGGTATTATTGTTAAAATGGCGGCTTCTACAATTGCAGTAATTGTAAGGTCATCGCTTGTTAATGGTGCTGCTAGATTTAGTTCTGCTCCGTCTATTGTTACATTAACTGTTGTATAATCAACATCAAAATCGGTTCCATCAAATGCTAAAGCTAAATCAGCATTATTTGCATCGGTATATACTACACTTTCAATTGTTGTACCTGTAGGGACATTATTTAATGTGAAATTAATCTGATTGAGAGTTGCATCGAAAAACGTTTCATTTGTTAAAGTTAAAGTTAAAACCGTAGCATCAAGATTTGATTCATCCATTGCAACATTAGGTATTATTGTTAAAATGGCGGCTTCTACAATTGCAGTAATTGTAAGGTCATCGCTTGTTAATGGTGCTGCTAGATTTAGTTCTGCTCCGGCTATTGTTACATTAACTGTTGTATAATCAATATCAAAATCGGTTCCATCAAAGACTAATGCAAGGTCTGCATTGTTTGCATCGGTATATGATACACTTTCAATTGTTGTACCTGTAGGAACATTATTTAATGTGAAATTAATCTGATTGAGAGTTGCATCGAAAAATGTTTCATTGCTTAATGTTAAAGTTAAAACCCTGTCATCAAGATTTGATTCATCCATTGCAATATCAGGTGTTATTGAAAGAGATTCAACTAATGCAGTAATTGTAAGATCATCACTTGTTAGTGGAGTGCCAAGTGTTAATTCTACTCCGGCTATTGTTACATTAACTGTTGTATAATCAACATCAAAATCGGTTCCGTCAAAAGC
>CAYTWH010000019.1:0-52227 GCA_964442075.1 uncultured Bacteroidales bacterium | reverse complement strand
CGGGAGGAACATTATTTAATGTAAAATTAAGTTGGTCAAGTGTTGCATCGAAAAACGTTTCACTTGTTAATGTTAAAGTTAAAACCCTGGCATCAAGATTTGCTTCATCCATTGCAATATCAGGTGTTATTGTAAGCGATTGAGAAAAGGTATTTCCTGCAATTAAAACAAATGCCAGTACTAAAAATGTGTAAAATTTTGTCATGATATTTTATCTTAAATTTAAATAAATTTTAAACCGTAAATATAAATAAAGTTTTGCTAATTTTGAGGCAAAGATAAAAAAACATTTTTGTTTAAAGTATCAAAATTAAAGTTCTTATAATGTTTAATTTAATATAATTTAATAATGTTAGATGTTTTATTAGATCACAAAACTATTAGAAAATATACAGATAAAAATATCAGTAATGATATTTTAAATGATATTTTAAATGCAGGGTGTCGTGCTTCAACTACAGGAAATATGCAATTATATTCTGTAATTGTAACAAAAGATGAAGAAAATAAAAAGAAGCTTTCTCCATTGCATTTTAATCAGCCCATGATTAATGATGCACCTGTTGTTTTAACTTTTTGTGCAGACTTTAATCGTTTTAATATTTGGTGTAAAAACAGAAAAGCTGAACCCGGATATGATAATTTTTTATCATTTATAACTGCTGCTGTTGATGCTTTGCTTGTTGCACAAAATGTTGCCGTAGCTGCAGAAACAAAAGGAATAGGTATTTGTTATCTTGGAACAACAATATACATGGCAAAACAAATAATAGATGTATTACAGTTACCAAAAGGTGTTGTTCCTATTACAACAATTACACTTGGATATCCTGATGAAAAACCTGAACAAACTGACAGATTGCCTTTAAATAGTATTATACATGAGGAAACATATAAAAACTATACTACTGAAGATATAAACAGGATATATGCCAACAAAGAAAGTCTTACTGAAAATAAAGAATTTATAACTGAGAATAATAAAGAAACCCTTGCTCAGGTTTTTACTGATGTTAGATATAAAAAAGCTGATAATATTACATTTTCACAAGCTTTATTGTCTGTTCTAAAGGAACAGGGATTTATGGACTAGCGTTTTTTGTTTATTGATTATTGTTTATCATTACTCATTAAAAGTGTCTATCTGACGAGTGCTTATGTCTACTTTTTAAATGCCTATTTTTACTTGATAATTGGATGAAACAGTTTTGCTATATCACGAAAGTGAAAAACAAGTGCATGTGAGAGATTGACATTTGGATGTTAAAGTTTAATCAATTAATTGTTGTATTTCTCCACATTAATAACAAAAGCATCGGGATAGCCTTTTTTTGCAACTTTTTTCAAGTCTTTTTTGGCTTCTGACATACTTGAGTATGTTCCGTAAGTATATTTATAGAGTCCATTATTAGCTATATGTTCTTTAACTCCTGTTAATCCTCTAAAAAACCCAATATTAACAGGTTTTGTAAGTGATTTCAGCTGAATAGTAAATTCACCTTTTTTGTCTTTAATTTGACCAAATTGTTTATTTAAGACAATAAATGCACCATGATACCCAAGTTCAATAACTTTTTGTCTTTCTTCTCTTGCTTTTACAGGATCTGTAATTTCTAAATAAGTATATCTGTAGTAACCATCGGCACATAAATTTTCTTTAACGCCTTTTAGATTTTTAAAATAATCCAAATTCATTGGTTTTGACAAAGCTTTAAGTTGTATAGTATAAACTTCCCCGCCATCATTTGTAAGCGGTGTTTTAGAAGTATGACTTGATGTATCATTAATATTATTCATAATATCAACTATTAAACTTTTAGGTTTCATTTCATCTAATTCAAAATTGTCAACTATTTTTGTTCCTGTAAATCCTAAGTCAAGAATTTTATTAAAAAGCTTTAGTGCTTCCGATTTTTCTTTATATTCTCCAAGTGCGTACAATATTTCATCTTCGCCATTTATTGCTCTGATATCTTTTAATAAACCTTCGGGGTCTTTTGCAGCAAAATCATTTTTAGATAGCGGAACTTTTGATGTAGTAACTAAAATACTATGAATGCTGACATCTTTTCTTTTTCTAAGTCTTGGAGGGACATGTATATCTTCAACAATAACTAAATTATCATCTGATTTAAGAATTTTAATTTCAACTCTTCTATTCAACTGCATTCCTTCTTCATTTTCTGTTCCATCAACATTCGTGTTTATTGCAACATGTTGAGTTTCTCCTAAACCTTTTGAAACAAATCTTTCAACACTTATACCCATATTAACCAAATAATCAATAGCTGATCTTGACCTTTTTTCAGATAATTTTTGGTTAAATTCAGCGCTACTCTTTGAATCGGTATGACCAATAACTTCAATATACAACGAAGAATTTTCGGTCATTAACTTACCAAGTTTTTCAAGTTCTATTTTTGAGTTTCTTCTCAAATCATGCTTTCCATAATTAAAGAATATACTACGAATAACAACATATTCTCCTGTTGAAACTTGCATTGGAATAAGTTCAACATTTATTACAACATCTGTACGAGTATAGATATCCGGAATAAATAGGTTTTCTTCATGTTCAAAATATCCTTCAGAAGCATAAAGCAACTTAAAATCACCGGAGTTTATAATTGTGGAATAATCACCTGATTGTAATTCGGGTGTAATTGTAACTATTGTATCATAAGTAGTTTTATTAATTACATAAACAGCAGAGTTCTTAGGTAATACTGGTTTTCGGTCTTGTAAAGTAATTAATCCTTTTAGGTTTATCTCTGTTGTTCCTGATTCAGGTGTTACAACCATTATTTTATATATATCATTACCACCAAAACCTCTTTCATTATTATTAAGAGGAAAAAATGCATATTCACCATTTGATTTAGGGAGATAAAACAAATCATTTCCTACAGTATTTATTGGGTATCCCAAATTCAGAGGTGTTGACCATTTACCATCATCTAACAATTTGCTGTGAAAAACATCAAATCCACCCATACAGTAATGTCCTTGTGAACTGAAATAAAGTGTCTTTCCGTCATCTAAAATAAAAGGTGTTTCTTCGTCATAAATTGTATTTATTGTAGGTCCCAGGTTTTCAGCAGGTCCCCAATCGTCGTTTTCATCAAGTACCGATTTATAAACATCTAAACCACCATATCCTCCATCCCTGTCGCTTGTAAAGTATAAAGTTGTTCCTTCAACAGTAAGACTTGCATGAGATTCCCATTGTCGGGAGTTAATGTTTTTATTTAATTTTTTAACAGGAGTCCATTTTCCATCTTCATAATGAGTTGTGTAAATATTTCCATTATCATTGTCGTCTTGTGCAATATAAAGAATTTTGCCATCTTTAGATATTGTAACAGGAACTGCTTTTTCACCAACTCTAATATCGTCATTAATGTTTATTGGTTTTGTCCAACCTGTGTCAATTTTTTGTGTAAAGTATATTTTATCCATTTCATAATCAAAATTTATTAGATCAAGTGCAATATCTGGTGAAAAATTATTATTTTGACCTGCAGTATATACTAAAACGGATTCGTCACCAGAGATAACAGGACAATTTTCAATTTCTACCGAAGAATTTATTTCTGTTCCAAGATTTTCACTTTCAAGTTTAATAGGTAATAAAATTAATTCACTTGCATTACGGGTTGCCTGTATTTCCCTATTTACAAGATCTATAAAGAATATATCATAAACATCAAGGTAAGTTTTGAAATTTTCATAAGCTTTTATTGCTTCATCAAAAACATGCATAAAACGTAGTGCATTACCAAGATAAAAGAATACTTCAGGAGGAGAGCCTGTTTCTTTATGAGAGCCTTCTATATATCTTAACGAAATCTCTGTTGTTCCTTTTTTAAGATATTTTATTGCATTTTCTCGCGCCTTATCATCTACCTGTGGCAAATGCAAGAAACACATTCCAATACGGTAATTAACATTTGAATTATAAGGGTATTTTTCTGCAATTTCCAAGTATATCGGAAGGGCGTTAGTAAAATCTTCATATAGATAATAATATTCTGCGTCAATAAACTTCTCTTTTAATTCTCCTGAAATTTGAGAAAAAGCGACAATATTGAACAGGAAAAATATGACTATAAGTACAAATAAATTTTTCATAACTTTTTTTAATACCGTTATAATCAATGATATTTAATTTATATTTGTAATACGTTAAAAAAGAATATTTGTTTTAAAAATATTTGTTTTTCAATATGTCAAAATACAGGTTTTATTTACATTAATCGGCTGTGCATGAAATTTTTTATTAAGAATTAGCTGTTAATAAGTTGAAATATAGCTTCATTTTTCCATTTCTTTCCATCATTCAACCAGTCAATCTTTTCTCCAGTTTTTACAAAACCATGACCTTCAAACAAGTTAATGCTTGTTGCATTATCAATTGAAATATTACAATATAGTTGATGTAATTTCAAATAGTTAAAAGCATAATCAATAATCAATTTGAGTGCCTCGCTTGCATAACCTTTTTTCCTATAATTAATGTCATTAATAAGGATACCAAGACCTGCCCTTTTATTATAAGCATCAAAATCAAATAAATCTATTGCTCCTACGGAAAAAGGAGTATTTTCAATTACATCAATAATCAAACGTAGTTGTTTGGCTTCAAATATATCTAAATGAGAATTTTCTATGTATTTTTTTAAAATGTATTTAGAAAAAGGTGTAAGCGTATTACTCACATGCCATAAAGAAGTATTATTTTCCCATTTATATAATAATTCCACATCAGCAGGTTCAAGAGCTCTGAGTTTTATTCTCTTGCTTTCTAGAAAACTATTTTCATTATTATTTAAGTTCACCTATAGGATTAATTACAACCGGTTTTTGAAGATAATAAAAAGATGAGTTAGTTGGCAATTTTAATTCATCATTAACAAATTCGCCAACATTGCACGAAATTTTATATAATGATTTTGCTTTTGGCAACACTAAAAGATATTTTCCGGTGCTTTTATTTGGCTTAAACGCTCCTATTATTTTCCCTGTTTTAGAATCTTTTACAGTTAGTACAGCACCATTAACAACTTCTTTATTACTTTGTTTAACAATGTTTCCACTAACAACAACCAAAGATCTTTCTGGCAATGAAACAAGATCCATTAAATAAATATCTTTACCTCCATAACTATCATCTCTTTCTGAAGAATAATAAGCTCTTTTACCATCTGCCGATAAAATATAAAACACATCATCACCTATTGTATTTATTGGATAACCCAAATTTTCAGGTTTTGAAAAAGTTCCATTATCTTTCATTATCGTATAAAAAAGATCATAACCTCCCATAGAATTATATCCTTTTGAACTAAAATATAGTGTTGTACCATCTTGATGAATAAAAGGACCTCCTTCGTCATATTTTGTGTTAATACCAGTACCTAAATTTTGAGCTAATCCCCATTGTCCATCAGGCAAACGATTAACATAATAAACATCAAAACCTCCATATCCTCCACGCCTGTTGCTTGTAAAATATAATGTTCTTCCATCGGGAGAAATTGTTGCATGTCCCTCATCAAATTCAGTATTAATATTTGAACCTAATTTTTCAGGTTTAGACCAATCTTCATTTTCATAAAAACTTCTATATAAATTTCCTCCTTCTCCTACATCATCTTTATAAATAAATAATTCATCGCCGTCAACAGATAAAGCAATTGAAGCTTCATGCTCCATTGTGTTGATATTATGACTTATTTTTTCAGGGGTACCCCATTTTCCGTCAGATTTATGTGAGACGTAAATATCTTCAAAATATTGACCATCTGTTGTTTTTAGATTTCCAGTACTTCCTTTTCTTTTTGAAGTGAAAACCATTTTTGTTTCGCTAATATTAGTAACAGGGCTATGGTCATCATATTCTGAATTAATAGTTTCTCCAAGATTAAAAATATCAATTTTAACAGGTGTTAGAATTAAATTTTTTCCATTAATTGCATATAATGTCAGTTGTTCTACTTCTTCTAATTCTTTAGGATCTGAAACGTATTTACGATATTCGGTAAAATACTTAATAGCTTCTTCAAATTTATAATCAATAAAATAGGCTTGTGCTAAATAATGATATGTTTTTACAGAAGCATTTTTTTCTTTATAAATACCTTCACTATATTCTTCAGAAATACTTGTTAATGCCTTAATTAAATAGGGAATTGATTTAATTTTATCTGTTTCATTTTCAAGCGAAAAATAACAGTAACCAATTAAATAATTTACATTAGCATTAATAGAATCAAGTTCATACAAGGATAAAAATGTTTGTAGTGCCAAAGGAACATCATCTAATTGCAAATGTTTATGTGCTTCAATAAATAATTTGCGTTTTTGTGGTTCCGTTTTATCCTTTTCTTGACTAAAAGAATTACCAAAAAACAAAAAAGAAAATAAAAATATTAGAATAATATATTTCATATAAAATTGTTTTAAAAGTTAAATACTGTTTACTTTTTTAGTTTATACTCATTTGGAACTCTAATTGTTTCAATATTGAGTTTTGCATTTCCTTGTTTAATAACTTTAAATTCAACTCGCCTGTTATATTTTCTTGTAAATGGGGCGTAATCTATAGCTATTAGCTGAGTTTCACCATACCCTTTAACACTTATACTATTTTCTTTCACTCCTTTTTTTAATAAATAATCTTTAACAAATTTTGCTCTTTTATTTGACAATAAAATATTGTAGTAATCATCACCTTGTGCATCGGTATGACCACCTATTTCAATTACGGAAACAGGATCATTAATAAGAAAGCTTGCCAATTTGTCTAAGGTGTTATAAAATAAATTTGTAGTATATATGTCAAAGGCAAAAAACACATTTTCAATAGTCATATCTGTTGCATCATTATTTGAGTCATTATTGGTATTGTCAACAACATTGTCATTATTCTGATTATCATCCGTATTATCTGTTGTATCATTATCAGTGTTATCTGAAGTGTCATTAGAGGTATCACCCGATTTATCATTATTGTCAACTACGTCATTATTACTGTTATCATCTGTTGAATTATTTTCATCATTATTACTATCATCAGCTACAATAAAAACAATAGGTTTTAACATAATTGGTCGCTGAATTTTCTTATAAGCCGAATTTTCGTCAACGGTAATATCTTCTTCATAGGGTTTAAATCCCTCTGTTTCACACAATACGTGATAAGTTCTACCGGGTGTTAATATAAATAAATACTTTCCGGTTTTTGAATTTGGAGTATATGAGCCAACTATTTCGCCTGTTTCAATATCTGTTACTTCAATGTAAACATCTTCCGGCTGTTGCCCATTACTTA
This sequence comes from uncultured Bacteroidales bacterium, assembly GCA_964442075.1. Classification (GTDB taxonomy): domain Bacteria; phylum Bacteroidota; class Bacteroidia; order Bacteroidales; family CAYTAU01; genus CAYTAU01. Next base: position 44,894 of record CAYTWH010000019.1, on the reverse strand, counting down.
AAGTTACTAATCCCGACATAACAGTAAGAGCTTTTTCTTTACTACCCGGTAATGTTATCATGTAAATATCTGTTGAACCAATTCCTCCTGTTTGATGCGATGCATAATATGCTCTTTTTCCATCTGGTGTGGGTGTATAAAAGACATCATCTTCTGTAGTATTTACGGGATATCCCATATTGGTAGCTTCTTGCCATTTTCCATCATACTTTATGCAAAAGAAAATATCAAACCCACCCATATTAAAATGCCCTTGAGAACTAAAAAATAAGGTAATGCCATCAGGGTGGATATATGGGCATCTCTCATCATATTCTGTATTAATATCTGAACCTAAATTTTGAGCTAATCCCCATTCTCCGTTAGGTAATTTCCTTACAACATATATATCCAAACCTCCAAATCCTCCTTTTCTATTACTTGTAAAATATATTTCATTTCCTGTTGCAGATATTGAGGCATGTGTTTCATTAGCCTTTGTATTTATTGGATCTTCAAATTTTTTAGGACTTGTCCAAATATCTCCTTCAAGATCGCTATAATAAAGATTTCCATCTCCATTATCATCTTTATAAATAAGTAATTGTTGACCATCTACCGACAAACCAATTGTTGCTTCATGTCCATCTGTGTTAATATTTAAACCTATACTTTTAGGCTCTGTCCATAAGCCATCTCCTTTGCTATTAGAAATATAAATATCTTCAAAATATTGACCATCTTCCATTTTACCGCCGGTGCCTTCTTTTTTTGATGTAAAAATCAAAACAGACTCATCGGCAGAAAAAACAGGACTATGCTCTTTATATTCTGAATTTATACCTCCGCCAAGATTTGTAACATTCATCTTTACAGGATATTTCATTAACTGAATTCCATTCTTGCATTGTTTTATTTTTCTATCAATTTGCGATAAAAATTCAGGGTTAATGTCCGGTAATTGTACTTTTAAATTTTCAAGAATTTCAATAGATTCTTCGAATTTATAATCTAAATGATATGCTTCGCCAAGAAAATAATAAGTTTCATAAGGAGCAGATATACTCATGTAATCATCAGGGTCGTAATCATCAGAAATTCCTGTAATTGCTTTTTCAAAATATGGAATTGACAATTTCTTTTCCAAAACAGTATTTAAATAACAATATCCTACTTTAAAATTCAGGTTTGCATTTTTATCATTATTAACTAATAATTCTTTATATAATATAAGTGCTTCTTCAAAGTTCCCAAACTCAATCATTTTTTCTGCTTCGTAATATTTTTTCTTATATTCTGCATCTGTCTGTGAAAGCACATTTGATGTGATAAAGAAAAAAATTGCCGTTATTAAAATTAAATTTTTCATAAAATTAGTGGTTGCTAAATTATACGCTTAAACAAAAGAACATAAAAAATTAAAACTTTGCAATTTATAAAAAAATATAAAAACTATAAAGAGAATATTTCAATTTTTAAAATTCCAAAAATAAACAAATTAACACAAAACTATATTACGTGCTAAGTATAACGCTTTTACAATTGTTATTTTATTTTTTTTGGAAAATATTAAATTTTAAAAACTAATGTACTTTATCTAGAATTTCTGTAAACTCAAATTGATTTCAGAAAATTAAAAGCCGTCTATTCAGTAGCCCCGCCTCTGCAAAATTTTGCAGAGGGCATTGGACTATTATTCTTGTCCCCGACCTGAAGGACGGGGCTACTGATTTTTTAATATTGCTTAAGCTTCTGAAATCAGTTTGAACTTGCAAATTTCTTCTCATCAACTATTAACAATAAAAGGTTAATATTTAATTTCATCCTGATAATTACATAGCTTTATTAAAATTATATTTGTATTTTAATACATAGAATGCATGAATACATTTATTGCAGTTTTTATTGGTGGAGGATTAGGAAGTATTGCCAGATATGGAATATCGCGATTGGTTACAAGTAATTTTGAAAAGATAAATCCTGTAGCAACATTGATCTCAAATATTGCTAGTACTTTAATACTTGGCATTATATTATTTTATGTAAGCACTAAATTTTCTGTGTCAACAAGTTTTAAGGCATTTATAATTATTGGATTTTGTGGCGGGTTTTCCACATTTTCCACATTTTCGTTCGAAATATTTGAACTAATAAGGAGTGGAAATACACTAATGGCATTTGCCAATATAGTTATTAGCATAATTTTAGGTATTGCTGTATTATTTATTATTGCAAAAAGTTATAACACAATTTAATTTATGAAAATTGAAAAATATCAAATATTGATAATTATTTTTTTGTTTTTTACACAATTATCATATTCTCAAAAAACAAAAAATATACCTCCCGAAAAACCAAAACTTGTAATTGGTATTGTGATAGACCAAATGAGGTATGATTATATTCACAGATTTTGGGACAAATACGATAAAAAAGGATTTAAGCGATTGATAAATGAAGGTACTTTTTGCAAAAATGCAAATCTTAATTATTTATTTACTCAGACAGGACCCGGACATGCAACTATATTTACAGGAACAAATCCGTCAATTCATGGAATTGTAGGAAATGAGTGGTATGTCCATTTGAGCAGTAAAAGAATTTACTGTGTAAGCGATGAAAATGTAAGCACTTTAGGAGGCAAACTTAATAATGGAAATTTTTCGCCTAAGCGTATGTTTGTAACAACAATTGGTGATGAATTAAAATTATCTAATAATAAAAAATCAAAAGTTATTGGTATTTCTATGAAAGAAAGGGCTGCAATATTATCTGCTGGGCATGTTGCAAATGCTGCATATTGGTACGACAGCTATACAGGCAACTGGATAAGCAGTACTTATTATATGGATTCGTTGCCAAAATGGGTTAATGATTTTAATGCTAATAAATATCCTGATATATATCTTGAAAAAGAATGGAATACTTTATTGCCTATTGAGCAATATACCGAAAGCCTAGAAGACAGTTGTGTTTTTGAAACAGGATTTTCCAACAGGCAAATTACTTTTCCTTATAATTTAATGGAAATAAGTAAAAAGGGGAAAAACGACAAAAATTATAGTATTCTTAAATATGTGCCTTATGGCAATACTTTAACTACCGATTTTGCTCTTGCAACAATTATTAATGAAGAACTTGGAAAAGATGATTATACCGATTTTCTAATAATAAGTTATTCTCCGCCCGATTATATAGGTCATGATTATGGTTCTTTGTCAATAGAAATTGAAGATACATATTTAAGAATGGATAAAGAGATTGCTCATTTTTTGGAATTTTTAGATGAAGAATTAGGGAAAGAAAATATTCTGATATTTCTTACTGCAGACCATGGTGTAATGTTGCCTCCCGATTATCTGAAATCACAAAAAATATCATCAGGGAAATTTAAAGACTACTATTCTATTGCATTATTAAAAAGCTACCTTAACGCTATTTATGGCGAAGGAGAATGGGTAAAAGAATATATTAACCAACAAATTTATTTAAATCATAATTTGATTGAGGATTCCAAACTCTCGTTAAAAGATTTTCAGCAAAAAACTGCTTCATTTATGGTTCAGTTTAACGGAATATCAAATACAGTTACTTCAAACACATTACAAACAACCTATTTTGATAGTGGTATTCTTGAAAAAATGCAAAACAGTTTTAATCAAAAACGCTCGGGCGATGTAATTATTAACCTACAAACAGGATGGATGGAAACGGGAGTATATACAACAACACATAATACCGGTTATACTTACGATACACATGTACCGCTGATTTGGTATGGATGGAAAATAAATCGCCAAACAATTAACGAACCTGTTGACATAACAGATATTGTGCCCACAATTGCAACATTTTTAAATATTGAGTTTCCAAACGGGACAACAGGTAAACCTATAAAAAAATTGTTTGAGTAAAGGCTTCTCCTAAACCTGCCTGCCGGCAGGCAGGTTCTTCAAAGGGCTATCAATAAGCTTAGAATTCTCTTGTTGATTTTAGTTGCCCCATCTTTTAGGTCGGGGATTGGAGTACAAAAATTAAATTTTAGCCCAAAGAGAATTAAGAAGAGTTTTATTAATAAGCATTGATTTAAAAGACTTTTGGCTAAAGCCCTATTTTACAATATTTTTATACCCAGACATAAATGTCGGGGCAACTGACAACCTGATGTTTATTGCTTAACTTAATGAAATTACCATTTGGGAAGAGCTGTATAATGTATTTACATAATAATCCTGTTAATACCATTTGCATATTCTTTATTTAGAATAATATCTGTAATCTTTTGGTAATCTTTTTTATTGTTTATAAAATCAATATTATTTATATCAATAATAAGGACTTTAATATCGTTATGTTTTTTAAAAAAATCGAAATAGCCGTCTTGTATTTTTTGCAGGTATTCATAGCTTATTTCCTGCTCATAATCTCTGCCGCGTTTTGCAATATTGGCAAGTAGTTTTTCAACATCTACATGCAAATAAACATACAGATCGGGTTTTGGCAACGATTTATATATAAGGTCGAATAGTTTGCGGTAAAGATTATATTCGTCGGGCGGAAGAGTTTGCTTTGCAAATATCAGCGATTTCATAAAAAAGTAATCAGCAATGGTAAATGTTTTAAAAAGCTCAAATGTGGCAAGCTCGTTTTTCAACTGATTGTAACGTTCTGCCAAAAACGAAAGCTCTAAAGGAAAAGCATATCTGTCGGGATTTTTATAAAACTTTGGCAAAAAAGGATTATCGGCATATTGCTCTAATATAATTTTAGAGTTATACTGCTTTGTAATACTTTTTACAAGACTTGTTTTGCCTGCACCAATATTCCCTTCTATTACAATTAAGTTGTAGTTCATGCTTTTCAACAATATTGATGCTTTATATTGAAATGACTAATCCCGAATACTCGGGATAAAATTACAAAATAATTAAAATAAATTACAAAAAACAAATTACTGGGGCCCGTTTTTTTCAGTACCTAACCCCAGCCCTCTCCTTTGGAGAGGGAGTTTTTTATTTTTGCCCATTCAACATACTCAGGATAGCATTTTTGGCTTTTTACTTATAATAAATGTAATTTTTTATCCGGCTTTTACTTCTTTAAAAGCTTCGATCAATGCAGGAACAACTTTTCTAATATCACCAACAATTCCATAATCTGATGATTCGAATATAGGCGCATCTTTGTCGGTATTAACTGCTACAAGACATTTTGTAGAGCTTACTCCACCCAAATGTTGTATTGCACCCGAAATACCAAGAGCAATATAAAGGTTTGGAGCAATAATTTTTCCTGTTTGTCCTACATGTTCTTCGTGAGGTCTCCAACCTTCGTCAGATACCGGACGAGAACAAGCTATACCTGCACCAAGCACTTGTGCAAGTTCTTCGAGCGGAGCCCAGTTTTCACCACTTTTCATTCCTCTACCACCTGCAACCACTATTTCGGCATCGCTAAGTAATATTTTGCCTGTTACTTTATTTACATCAACAACTTTAGTAGCAACATTACCAATATTTGCATCAAAGTTTTCTACTGCAGCATTTGTTTCATTTTCTGCAACCTCACAAGAGTTTGGCGAAAGGGTAAAAATTGCCGTATTTGAATTCACAACAACATTTGCTATTGCTCCTCCTGTAAACGATTTTTTCTTAATGTTGATAGGAGCAAAGGTTGAAGGTATTTCAATAACACCGCTTACAAGTCCTGCTTTTAACTTTACCGATAATCGCGGAGATAATGCTTTCCCGGTAAGATTATGTGCAAGTACTAATATTTGTGCATTTTCTTTTTCGGCAACTTGCGCAATTACCGATGTATATACTTTATTGTCTAATGTTTTTAATTCATCTTTATTAACAGAAATTATTTTTTTTGCTCCAAATTTTCCTAATTGTTTTAACTCATCGTCAGCTACATTTCCTATTGATAATGCTACTGCTTCAGTGTTTGTTTTTTCTGCTAATTTTGCTGCGTATGAAACCAGTTCAAAAGATAATTTTTTGAATTTCCCGTCCCAATTTTCGCAATATACTAAAATAGCCATATCTTTTATTTTTTTATTGATTAATAATTGTGATAAATTAAAGCACTTTTGCTTCGTTTTGCAATAAGTCAACTAATTCTTTCACATTTTCTTCGTCTATCATTTTGCAAGCTGCTTTTGCAGGAGGCATTTCATAATTTGAATATTCTGTTAACTTATCAAGTGCAACAGGTTCAACAACATTCAAAGGTTTTTTACGTGCCATCATAATACCGCGCATTGCAGGAATTCTTGGGTTTATTGTAATTCCTTTCTGAACAATTGCTACAAACGGAAGCTCGGTTGATAAAGTTTCTTTACCGCCATCAATTTCGCGATATACTTTAACATTACCATTTTCAATTTCCACTCCCGAAACAGAAGAAACAGAAGGAACATCAAGAAATTCCGATAACATTCCACCTACTGCAAAGCCATTATAATCGCTCGATTCAATTCCGCAAAAAACAATGTCATAAGCATCTTTTTTAACAACTTCGGCTATTTGCCCTGCAACAAAATATGCATCTTCAGCTTTTGCGTTAATTCTAACAGCATCATCGGCACCAATTGCCAATGCTTTTCTAATTGTAGGTTCGCTACCAATTTCTCCAACATTTGCTACTGTAACTTTTTCAATTGCACCATTCGATGCTTCTTTTAATTCTAATGCTCTGGTCAAAGCCAATTCATCCCACGGATTAATTATCCACTGAACACCTGTAACATCAAATTTTGTGTTGTTATCAACAAATTTGACCTTAGTAGTAGTATCAGGAACATTACTTATACAAACAAGTATCTTCATTTTTACTAATTTTATTTAAATTTATTAATTGTTGCAAATATATATATTATTACCTTGCTAAATCTCTTGAAATTATAATTTGTTGAATTTCAGAAGTGCCTTCATATATCTGAGTAAGTTTTGCATCTCTCATTAAACGCTCTACATGATATTCTTTTACGTATCCGTATCCACCATGTATCTGAACAGATTCTGTTGTAACTTCCATAGCTATTTCTGCTGCATAATATTTTGCCATTGCACTTGCAATTCCGTAAGGTTTGCCCTGATCTTTAAGCCATGCTGCTTTTAAACAAAGGTTCCTTGCGTTTTCAACTTTTACAGCCATATCGGAAAGTTTAAAAGCAAGTCCCTGATGATTTATAATTTCTGTGCCAAATGCTTTTCTCTCTTTTGCATACTGAACAGCTCTTTCTAATGCACCCGAAGCTAATCCAAGAGCTTGCGCTGCAATTCCTATTCTACCACCCTCAAGAGTTTTCATTGCGAATTTAAACCCAAAACCATCTTCACCAATCCTGTTTTCTTTTGGTACTTTTACATCTGTAAACATTACAGAGTGAGTATCGCTGCTTCGCATACCCATTTTATCTTCGTGTGGTCCTAACGAAATACCGGGAGTTTCTTTTTCAACGATAAATGCATTTATTCCTTTATGTTTTTTATCGGGATGTGTCTGAGCTATTACTAAATAAATAGAACCTGAGTTAGCACTTGTTATCCAGTTTTTTGTTCCGTTAATAATATAATGGTCTCCTTTGTCCTCGGCAGTTGTTCTTTGCGAAGTAGCATCAGAACCTGCTTCGGGTTCTGATAATAAAAAAGCTCCTATTTTTTCACCTCTTGCCAGTGGTTTTAGGTATTTTTCTTTTTGTTCTTCTGTTCCGTATTCTTCAATACCATAACAAACCAATGAGTTATTTACTGACATTACAACAGAACAAGCAGAATCAATTTTTGAAATTTCTTCCATTGCCAGAACATAAGCTACTGTATCCATGCCTCCACCATCGTATTTTGGGTCAACTAACATTCCCAAAAATCCAAGCTCTGCCAGATTTTTAATATGTTCGGTAGGAAACTCTGCTTTTGTGTCTCGTTCAATAACATCTTTAATACATTCTCTTTGGGCATAATCTCTTGCTGCCTGCTGTATCATTATTTGTTCTTCTGTAAATTCAAAATTCATAATATTGTATTTTATATAATGGTTAGAATTAATATTATTTTGCTGTTAAATATAATGTATTTTTTTGAATAATATATTGTGTAAATCATTTTTTTTTAATTTTATGTTCAATAACAATATATTGTTTAATTTTGACATAATTAATACCCTTATTCTTGATAACATCAATTTGATGGAAGAAACAGCAAAATATCCAAAGCGAATTATCTCATTAGTTCCCTCAATCACAGAACTTTTATTTGATTTAGGCCTAGACGAGCAAATAAAAGGAATTACAAAATATTGTATTCATCCAAAAAATAAAGTTCAAAATAAAACTATTATTGGAGGTACAGAAAACATTGATTTTAATATTATCGATACAGTAAACCCGAATCTAATATTTGCTAATAAAGAAGAAAACTCAAAAGAAGAAGTTCAAAAACTTTCTGAAAAATACAAGTGCAATGTTAGTGATATAAAGAGTTTTAATGATGCTATTGAATTAATATTTGATATTGGGCAAATAACAGGGACACAGGAAAATGCAAATAGCCTTATTAAGCAAATAGTTGAAAAATTTAAGACTTTAAATATCTGTTTGTTCCCAAAAACAGTAGCATACATAATATGGAAAGACCCGTTTATGACAATTAATACAGATACTTTTATTAATGATATGCTTATAAAAGCAGGATTTGAAAATATATTTAAAAACAAACTAAAACGGTATCCAATAATTGATATTGAAGAGATTAAATCTTGTAGCCCCGATATTATTTTTCTTTCGTCAGAGCCGTATCATTTTAAGGAAACAAACAAAAAAGAGTTTGAAAAAATGCTACCAAACACTCAAATAAAATTAGTTGATGGAGAAATGTTTTCGTGGTATGGTTCACATATATTAAAAGCTGCTGATTATTTCAAACAATTATGTTAATTTTGTTATCAAAATATATATTATGGAAAAGATAGCTGTATTTCCCGGTTCATTCGATCCTTTTACTATAGGACACGAATCAGTAGTTAAAAGAGCATTACCATTGTTCGATAAAATTATTATATCCATTGGATATAATAATAATAAAACCGACTTTTTTCCGTTAGAAAAAAGGATAAACTGGATCAAGGCTGTATTTGAAAATGAACCAAAAATTATAATTGATAAATTTGAAGGACTAACTGTTGATTATGTGAAAAAAGTTAATGCACAATATATATTAAGAGGTATTAGAACTGCTGCCGATTTTGAATACGAGAGAGCAATAGCACAGACCAATAAATATTTAGATAAAAATATTGAATCGATATTTCTACTGACAACACCTGAACATACTCCTGTTAATTCCACAATAATAAGAGATATAATACGCAATGGTGGTGATGCAAGTCAATTTGTACCAAAAGAAGTAAAACTTTAAAATGAAATATATTTTCTTAATACTATTTTTCTTTTTTGGATTATCCTTAAACATATTTTCGCAAACTGTTAAAATAAGTGGGGTTTCTACTCAATATTCCAATGACACATTAGTTTTTTACACTTTCGATGATCTTATAACAAATAATGAAAAAGAACTTGTTAAAACTGTTGTTAATGATTCGGGTTATTTTTCCTGTTCTTTTGAGTTAAAAGAAACAATCTTAGCATATGTTTATCTGGGAATATACAAAGGGCTGATATATTTTGAACCCGAAAAATCTTATGAAATTAAATTACCCGATAGAAAAGATAAGAATATTGGTGATAGTCTAAACCCATATTTTAATGAAACAGAATTATATCTTGGTATTTATAATTCAAATAAAGACGAATTAAATTTCCTGATTAAAAAATTCGATTATTTCTATGACAATTACATTCAAGATAAATTTTACATATTGTATAATCAGGGCTATAATTCAAAAGTTGACACCTTTATAACTAAACTGTCAAATTATTTTTCTTTTGCTAACAATACATACTTTTCCTATTATATGAAATATAAATTTGCCTATTTAAGGTATATAGCTTATGAAAGAGATTTAAAGTTTGTTACAAAAGAATATTATTTAAATCAGGCATATCTGTATAATAATACTGCATACATGACTATGTTTAATCTGTTATATCAAAATTATTTTACTTATTACTCTCAAACACTGGATGGTGAAAATATTTTTTCTGATATTGCCAGAGCCAAAAGTATTTATCATCTTAAAAAAACTTTAGATAATAATATTTCATTATCGAATGATACTTTAAAAGAGTTGGTAATTTTAAAAGGATTACTCGATGCATTTTCTCCAAAAAATGTTGGAGAATATAAATCGTTTCCGAAACCACAATTATTCCAAACTTTGGATTCAATGATAATTTTAACAAAAATACCGGAACATAAACACATTGCAGAAAACATAAAAAAGAAAGTAACACAAAAACGCTTAGCCAGAGGCGAAAAAGCTCCTGAATTTGAATTATTGAATAAAGACAAGGAATTTGTTTCACTAAAAAGTTTTAGGGGAAAATATTTATATCTTACATTTTATTCGACATGGAGTTTTTCCAGCATACAGGAAATAGGTTTATTAAAAAATATTTACGATAAGCATAAAAAAGATATTGAAATTGTAACAATTTTTTGCGATGGAACAATGCAGAATATGATTGATATTATTGAAAAAAACAATTACAACTGGACATTTTTACATATTAATGATAAAGCAGAAATTTTGAAAAAATATAATATTATTGTTTATCCAAGCTACTTTTTAATTGATCCGTATGGAGAGATAATTTTGGTTCCTGCACCATCGCCTAATGAAGATTTTGAAAGGAAATTCTTTAAAATTCTTAGTTCAAGAGGATGATTTATCGCCTTAATTCGAAATTTTTTCCAAGATAAATTCTTCTCACATGCTCATCTTCTGCTAAGTCATAAGAAGTTCCCGATTTTAAAATATCACCCTCAAATAACAAGTAAGCTCTATCTGTAATAGATAATGTTTCGTGAACATTATGATCTGTAATTAAAATACCAATATTCTTTTTTTTCAATTTTGATACAATTTCCTGGATATCTTCAACTGCAATTGGGTCAACTCCTGCAAAAGGTTCGTCTAAAAGAATAAATTTAGGATCTATTGCTAAAGCACGTGCTATTTCCGTTCTTCTTCTTTCGCCACCTGATAACTGAATACCTTTGCTTTTTCTTATTCTTTGCAAACCAAATTCATCTAACAGGGCTTCTACTCGTTCATTTTGGTCATTTTTTGACATTTTAGACATTTCCAGTATAGCCTTAATATTATCCTCAACACTTAATCTTCTAAAAACAGATGCTTCTTGAGCCAGATATCCTATACCTTTTTGTGCTCTTTTATATACAGGTTCTTTTGTGATTTCAATATTATCTAAAAATATTTTTCCAGAGTTTGGTTTTATAAGACCTACAATCATATAAAAAGTAGTTGTTTTGCCGGCACCATTTGGTCCTAAAAGTCCTACTATTTCACCTTGTTCAACTTCAATTGAAACACCTTTAACTACAGTTCTTTTACCATATTTCTTTACTACATTTTCTGTATGTAATTTCACATCAAAATAATTTAATTTGTTATTAAATACATATATTTAAACAATTCCTTCTTTTATAATATCGTGCAAATGTACCATTCCAATATACTTATTACCATCTGAAACGATTAACTGTGTAATATTATTATTTTTCATTAAATTAAATGCATTGATAGCCAAATCTTCTTTTTTAATGACTTTTGGATTTTTCGTCATAATGTCTATGGCAGTCAAGCTATTAAATGAGGTATTATTTTCTAACATTCTTCTTAAATCTCCATCAGTAATAACACCCAAAATTTCATTGTTTTTATTAATAACTACAGTTGCACCAAAACGTTTTGAAGAAATTTCCAAAATAACGGTTTTCAAAGTATCATCAATATAAACTTTAGGAGCATCATTAAAATCAACAAATAAGTCTTCAACTTTTGAATACAATTTTTTTCCTAATATACCACCCGGATGAAATTTTGCAAAATCGTCAATAGTAAAACCTCTATGGTCCAACAGGCATATAGCAAGGGCATCACCCACAACCAATTGTGCGGTTGTGCTAGTAGTTGGAGCAAGATTAATAGGGCACGCTTCTTTTTCGACACTGGCATTTAATACAATATCGGCATTTTTTGAAAGATAAGATTCGATATTAGAAACCAATGCTATTAATTTATTTCCAAACTTTTTAATTAAAGGTACTAAAACTTTTATTTCAGGAGTATTTCCACTTTTTGAAATACATATCACAACATCATCATTTCTTATAATTCCAAGATCTCCATGTATTGCATCAGCAGCATGCATGAAAATTGCAGGTGTTCCTGTTGAATTTAATGTAGCAACAATTTTATTTGCAATATTAGCACTTTTACCAATGCCTGTAATAATAACTCTACCTGAGCTATTATAAATTAAGTCAACACATTTATAAAAATCATCATCTACTAATTTTGCTAAATTTTTAATTGAAATTGCTTCTGACTCTATAGTTTTAACAGCTAATGCCTTAATATATTCTTTTGTTCTCAATTTATTTTCAATTTTAATTAATTATATTTGAATATTCAAATATTGATTTTAAAACTTTGTAAATTTAATTGAAAAAAATAAGTTATACTATTTCATCATTAAAATAATATATTATTTCCCCAAATATTTAGAAAATAATATATGTATAAGGTATTATTGTTATTAACAATAGTTTAATTTCTATTTTTTCATTATTTTTAATGTTGAAAAAAAACTAATGTATTTTTAAAACAATATTAATATTTAATTAAAAAGTATTAACTTTGAAATAAGATATTTAGTATTTAAATAAAAAAAATTACAGCTTTTATATTAAGCTAATTGTTCGATATGGCGGAAGAAATTATATTAATTGATCATTTAAAAAAGTTTTTTGGGTTTAATAGTTTTAAAGGAGCACAAGAAGAAATTATCAAAAATGTACTTGCTGGCAATAATTCGTTTGTATTAATGCCTACAGGTGGAGGAAAATCTTTATGTTACCAATTGCCTGCAATCTTAGAAGAAGGCACTGCAATCATTATCTCTCCCCTAATTGCTTTAATGAAAAATCAAGTTGATGCAATGAGAAGTTTTAGTGCTGAAGATGGAATTGCTCATTTTTTAAATTCTTCTTTATCAAAAGCAGAAATAATAAATGTTAAAGAAGATGTGCTTGCCGGTAAAACTAAATTATTGTATGTTGCTCCTGAATCATTAACAAAAGAAGAAAACATTCTCTTTTTAAAAAAATGCAATATTTCTTTTTATGCAGTTGATGAAGCACATTGTATATCAGAATGGGGTCATGATTTCAGACCTGAATACCGCAAAATACGTCCCATTATTAATGAAATATGTGTTGCTCCTTTAATGGCTTTAACGGCTACAGCCACACCAAAAGTACAAGATGATATACAAAAAAATCTAGGAATGCTTGATGCAAAAATATTTAAATCATCATTTCGCCGACCAAATCTTTATTATGAAGTTAGACCTAAAATAAATGCTACTAAAGAAATAATTAAATTTATAAAAAATAACAACGGGAAATCAGGAATTATTTATTGTTTAAGTAGAAAAAAAGTTGAAGAACTAGCAGAAGTACTTGTTGTTAATGACATAAAAGCATTGCCATATCATGCAGGAATGGATTCTGCAACCAGAACAAGAAATCAAGATATGTTTCTTTTGGAAGATATTGATGTAATTGTCGCTACAATTGCTTTTGGGATGGGAATAGATAAACCTGATGTTAGATTTGTTATCCATTATGATATTCCGAAAAGTTTAGAAGGTTATTATCAGGAAACGGGACGTGCCGGAAGAGATGGGGGAGAAGGGAAATGCATTACTTTTTACAGTTATAATGATATTCAAAAACTTGAAAAATTCATGCAAGGAAAACCTGTTGCTGAACAAGAAATAGGAAAACAACTATTACTTGAAACAGTTTCTTATGCAGAATCTTCAGTTTGTCGAGTTAAACAATTATTAAACTATTTTGGAGAAATTCTTAAGGAATCTTGCGATAATTGTGATAACTGCTTAAATCCAAAAAAGAAATTTGAAGGAAAAACATATATATCACTTTCATTAAAAACAATTCTTGCCGTTCAAGAAAAATTTAAAGCAGAACATGTTGCAAATATTATTGCAGGCAACGCAACATCTAACGTAAAATCATATAAACATCATATACTGGATATTTTTGGAGAAGGGAAAGAAAAAGATAAAAAATTCTGGAACGCAGTTTTAAGGCAAGCACTTATAGCAAAATTAATACTAAAAGATATTGAAAATTATGGTACATTAAAACTTTCTGAAAAAGGTCATCAATATCTTAAAAAACCTGCTTCATTAATGTTGACAGAAGATCATGATTATGAGAATCTTAATGAGGATAACAGCGGAACAAGTGCATTTGACCCTACATTATTTTCAATGTTAAAAGATTTAAGAAAAGAAATTGCAAAAAAACTAAATTTACCACCATTTGTTATTTTTCAAGATCCATCATTAGAAGATATGTCTATACAATATCCAATAACAATAGATGAACTTAAACATATTATAGGAGTAGGTGCGGGAAAAGCTATAAGATATGGTTCGAGATTTATTGATCTTATTAAAAATTATGTTGAAGAAAATGAGATTGAACGACCTCAAGATATGATTGTAAAATCAATAGTTAATAAATCGGGGAATAAAGTATTCATAATAAAAAGCGTTGACCGAAAAATCCCATTAGATGAAATTGCTAGAGCTAAGGGAATGAGTATGCCTGAGTTGCTAGAAGAGCTTGAATCTATTGTTTATTCGGGAACGAAAATTGACATAAATTATTTTATTAATGAAACTATTGATGAAGAACATCAAGAAGAAATTACTGCATATTTTAAAGAATCTGAAACTGATTCTTTAAACGAAGTTCTTGAAGAATTTGACGATGATACAGAATATACAGAAGAAGAAATACGAATGTTGCGTATAAAATTCATATCTGATATGGGTAATTAATCAATAATTTAATATAACAACTTAAATAACTGTGTTTTATTAAATTCGCTTATTTTTTTTCTTTTTTCTTTGCATTTTTCAAATCTTAACTACCTTTATGACGAAATTAATTGAATGTTTTTTAAACTAAATTATTTGTTATGGCATACAAAATTAATGATGATTGTACAGCTTGTGGTACATGCATAGACGAATGTCCTGTTGAGGCAATTTCTGAAGGTGATATTTATAAAATTGACCCTGAAACTTGTACTGACTGTGGAGCTTGTGCTGATGTTTGTCCTGTTGAGGCAATACATCCTGAATAAATTTATTTTTAAAAAAAAACCGCTTGATTTTTCAAGCGGTTTTTTTTATGCAAATTTTTATATTTTTGTAAAATATAATTTATATAGATTTGTTCTAATTATTTTAAAATTACAATAATGAAAACTTTTGTATACTCAATATTAATAACGCTATTAGTTTTTTCTTTTTCAAAACTTGATGCACAAGATTTCAAAACGGATGATATTTTAGGAAAATGGATAACCGAAGAAGGGGAAAGTGTTGTTCAAATATTTAAAAAGGAAAATAAATATTATGGAAAATTGATTTGGCTTAAAGAACCAAATGATGAAAACGGAAAAGTAAAAACAGATAATAAAAATCCAAATGAAAAATTACAAAAAAGAAAAATTAAAGGTTTGATATTTATGTATAGTTTTGAATTTGATGATGGGGAATGGGAAAATGGCAAAGTTTATGACCCAAAAAAGGGTAAAACATATTCCGGTACACTTAAACTTAGAACTAAAGATATAATGGATTTAAGAGGTTATATAGGAATTTCTCTTATTGGCAGAACTTCCACATGGGTAAGGTATAAAAAGAAAAAAGAAAATTAAAATTTAGGACATGGAATTATTATTGATTTTCGTTTTCGTTTTAAAGTTTTATTAAACTCATAAATAATTGATATTTCAATAGCTCCTCCTGTATTCAATGCTAATCTTGATATAGTAAAGTCATAACTTAATCCTAATTTAACATCATCTAATTGATAACCAACAAGCACTGCAAAGGAATCATTGTTTTGATATCCTCTTTTATATGCTTTAAACAAAGGTATTCCTCTGTACCAAACACCAATTATTAGTGGTTTTCTATTCCAATATGCTCCTAAATCAAATTGGTCATATTTACTTTGCGACCTAAATAAAAAATTTGCAGTAAGGCTTTCCTCATTATCTGTTCCAATTCTTCCACTCAACAAATGTTTATATCCCCCAAACATTGTAAACTTTTTCTGCAAAACTATATATCCACCCACTAAAGAATGATTTGGTTCAGTAAGGTGATCATAAGAAAAGCCGCCCCAATAAATTTCTGAATAAGCAAGAAACCCAATACCTAAATCTGGGTATGAAATACTTTCAAAAGTAGGAACTTCAGTTGAAGCACCCATTTCATAATATAATTGGTCATTAAATCTTAATTTGAAAAAATCAATACTTCTTTGACCATAAGAGAATTGAATGGCTGGTCGAACATGAATCATTCTACTCACTCTTATATCATAAGTATATTGCAAACTTACAATAGTTGTTCCTAATCTGCCACTACCTGCTCTATCTCTAAAAAATAATAACCCAATACCACTATTCATATTGTGTAAATAATGATCTATTGAAAAAGCTGTTGTTACAAAAGCTCCTGGAATTGCAGGCCACTGATCCCTAAAGTTTAAGATTGCTCTTGTGCCAATTGCAGAACCGGCAAATGCCGGACAAGTATATAATGGAGTAGCATAAAATTGTGTGAAATGAGCATCTTGAGAATAAGATTTTATACTTATTATAAAAGTTATTAATAAAAATAATATGTGTAATTTAATTTTACTCATTTATAGTATCATTTTTTTCCGGTTCAATAATTTTATATTTCCTCAAGCTAATATTTTTAAATAAATCTTTCATTCTTAATTTTTCTCTCATGTCAATTTCATCAACAAAACTAGCATAGCCTTCTGATTCCACGAATATTTTGTATCTTTTACCCGGATATAATACCATTGTGTATTTTCCTGTTTTTTTGTTTGTATTATATATCCCCTGAAGTTCTTTTGTTTGATAATCTAATACTGTAATTACTGCCGGTAATTTCATGTATTTAGGATCATTTGTTGTTATTGTTCCTTTAAAAATCACATAATTTGATTTTTTATCAAATAACTCAGCTATAAATATATCCATATTTCCATTGTTTCTGTTTGAAGAAAAATAGCCATGTGTTTTATCTTCAGATACAACAAAATATATATCATCATAAACTGTATTTAATGGATATCCAATATTGATTGGTGCAGACCATCCATGTGCAGATTTTTCAGATTTAAAAATGTCATAAGCTCCTATACATTGATGTCCTTTTGAGCTAAAATACATAGTTTTACCATCTGGATGAATAAAAGGCGCATCGTCATCATAAGGAGTATTTACAATAGATCCTAGATTTTGAGCTTTGCTCCATGTACTGTCAGGCATTCTTGTAATTCTATATATATCTTTTCCACCATGTCCTCCCGGTCTGTTACTGGAAAAATAAATTGTATTTGCATCAGGAGTATAAGCCGCACTTGTTTCTAAGCCATTACTTGAATTAATTTCGGTATCAAGCTTTTTTGGAATAGTCCATTGATTATTTATAAAAAATGTTTCATAAATATCACCTCCTGTCAATGCCGTATTTGTTCTGTATAGTAACATCTTTTTGCCATCAAAAGATAAAGATACACATGCATCATGTGTATTACTGTTCACGGGGAAACCAATATTTTCAGGCTTGCTCCAATTATCATTTTCATATTTTGTTATATAAATATCTTCAAAAAATTCATTATTTGGATCTAATTTTCCACCTGTACTTCCCTTTCTCCTTGAAGTAAACATCATTATTGATTCTTTTGATGTAATAAGTGGCACATACTCGGATGCAGGAGTATTAATAATGTTACCAATATCTTTAAACTTTGTAGTAACGGGATGTTTAATCATTTGCTTTGCGAACAATGACAATTCAGTGTAATAATCAATTTCTTTATTTGAATATTTTTTCATCAAACTAGAGTTCTTATAAAAAAGATAATTATCAATTGCTTTATCAAAACACATTTTTAAATGAAAAATTCTTCCCAAATAAAAATATGAATCTACATACTCATTTTTAGCTTTTTCAAAATAATTAATTAAGTTCAATTTGTTTCTTTGAACAAAAAAACTGCAAACTCCCAGTTTGAAATTTACTTCAATATTAGTACTGTCAAGTTCATATAATTCTTTGTATATTGGAAGTGCTATATGATAATTTTCATAGATATAATATTCGTCAGCTTCAATTAGTTTTTGCTTGATAAGTTTATTAAAATCTGTAGATTGAGCTAATAACAAGTTGCTAATAAATAGTAAAATAAATATGTAAAAAACTTTTCTCATAAAATATTTTCTTTAATCATTAATTTTGTATTTATCTTAGCAATGTAACATCACCTGCTTGCATAAATGTTTGAGCATTTGAAAATTTTCCTTGTACTTTCCAAACATAAACATCTTGTTTACATAAAGTATTTCGATAATATCCATCCCAACCAATATTTGGGTCATCACTTTCAAATACTAATTCTCCCCACCTATTATATATGCTGAGTTTATATTCCATCACGCCAGAATGTAGTGGATGAAAAATATTATTATCAAAAGCACCATGCAAATATTTACCCCCATTTGGCCCTGACTGACTTGGTGAAAATGCATTTGGGAACTCAATGTTACCGGTTGACTCCGCAACAACGGCTCTTAACATAGTATATGAATCTATGCAGCCTTTATTTGTTTCAACTTTTAAAGTAATATCATAAGTACCTTCCTCGTTATAATAATAAGATGGATTTTCTAAAACAGAAGTGCCTCCATCACCAAAGTCCCAAAAATACAAATCTCCAAAACTTGATAAATTTGTACACTTAATTAAATCATCGGGCAAATACACTACTGATGGAGAAACAGTAAAAAATGCTGTTGGGTTCTGATAAACTTCAATTTGAGAATCTCCCACATATTGGTCAGAGCCATTAGAATTTGCAACCTTTAAAGTTACAGTATATAGACCGGGATTTGCATATATATGGCTGGGATTTTCAAGGATTGAACTTGATCCATCACCAAAATCCCATATATATGACTCTGCATATAAACTATTATTTGAGAAATCTACTTCAAGCGGAGCACATCCTTGTGCACTTCCACTGAATTGAGCAATAGGTGGTGGAGTTATTAACTCAATAGTTTGTATTGTTGTGTCAAAACAATGAGCACTATATACAAATAATGTAATATTATAACTTCCGTAATTATTATATCCATGGTTTACCGGATTTTGAACAAACGAAGAATCTCCATCGCCAAAAGTCCATATATAATTCCAGTTCCCCGATGTTGTATTAGCAATAGAAACAAAAGTTGTTGGCGGTATAAATGCCTGACTTTGTGGAGTGACAACAAAGGATGCATCCGGTGATGGATAAATTGTTATTTGGCTTGTTGCATAATCAACACATCCATATATTGAAGTTGCAGTTAGAGTAATATTGTATATTAAATCAACTATACTGGTATTTTCAAAAATATGAATAGGGTCTGTATTTATTGAAGTATTTCCATCTCCAAAATTCCAAACATAATCTGATGCGCCAAAAGTCTGATTAAAGAATTCTATTGATAAGGGAGAACATCCTGCAGTATCGGATGTGTAATTTGCAATTACTTCAGGATAAACAGTAATAATATTTGATGTTGAATCCATACAACCAAAACTATTTTCTACAACTAAATTTACTGTCAGATTAATTGGATTACTAACAGAATTTATAAAAATATGATTAAAAGAAGAGTTTGGAGAATTACCTGTATTGCCATCTCCAAAATCCCAGTAATATAATAATGCCCCCGATGAATTATTATTAATTGTTGCATTAAAAGAAGTACAACCTGAAGAACTTGCAAAACTGAAATCAGCAGTTGGTGAAGGATAAACGATAACTGTTCCTTGCATTGTATCCTGACAGCCATAAACTGAACTTACAATTAATTGAACATTGAAAAATTCTTGAACAGTATCTGTAACAGTGTATGTATGTGTAGGAGACATGTCTGATGAAATCATCCCATCACCAAAATCCCATAAAAAGCTTGATGCTCCATTTGAAATATTACTAAAATTAATATTATGTGGTGTACAGCCTGAAGAATCCATTGTAAAGCCAGCAGTGATATCAGGATAAACCATTATAGAACTCATGGTTGAATCTTTACATCCATAATAATTTTCAACAACTAATGTAACATAATAAGTTTGTGGTATTGCTCCAGAGTTATTATAAGTATGATAAACTAAAGTATCAGCAGAATTTGAATTTGCTCCATCTCCAAAAGTCCAGGTATATGTATCGCCACCGTTTGATTGATTAGTAAATATTGCATTAAATGGAGAACATTCTATTGTTGAATTAACAATAAAATCTGCATTAGGTGTTGGATATATCACAACCTGCTTAATTGAAGTATCAACACAACCAAATGCTGATATAGTAATTAAAGTAACAATATATGTTGTATCTTGATTTCCAGTATTTGAATAAGCATGAGACATAACATTTGTCCCCGTTTGAGATGTACCATCACCAAAATCCCAGAAATATGTTGAACCGCCCGGTTCAGCAAGAAATTGCACTAATGCGGGACTACAGGCTGTATCAGGGTCAATGGCAAAATCATTATGAGAATTTGGATAAACAGTAACATATTGAGATGATGTATCTATACATCCAAAATTAGAAACTGCTAATAAATTAACTTCATAATACTGAATTAGAACTGTAGTATTAATAAAAGTATGTGTAGGATTATTTGTTGTGTCTAATGCTGAACCATCTCCATAATCCCATATATGCATTACAGAACCCGTTGATGTATTTGAAAAATTAACAGTATTTGGGCTACATGCCGGTATTGCATCAGAAATAAAATCAGAATTTGGGATTGGATGAATTGTTACATTGTGTTCAATAGAATCGATGCAACCATAAATTGATGTAGCAATTAAATTTACGGTATAAGTAATATCAAAACTTGTAGCATTATAATATATATGTGTAGGATTTATATTTGTTGAAGTATTTCCATCGCCAAAATCCCAATAATATGTGGCTCCACCAATTGTATTATTTACAAAAGGAACAATAAGAGGAGGACAAGCTGTAGTATCAATAGGATTAAATAATGGTGTAGGAACAAGGTCAAAACTTATTGTAACAAGACTACTATCAATACAAACTCCACTATTGTCTTCTGTCCACATAAATGTATATGCACCATATGTATCTACCGAAACAGTTGAATTTGGTAAGTTAATATTTGAAAAAAATGATGAGCCTGTTCCTGATTGTTGTGTCCAGGTTCCTATGCCTACACTTGGGTTTGCATTTAAAGAATATGATAATCCGCAAATACTATCCCAAGCTCCGGCATCTGCAATTGGTTGTTCAAAAAAGCTTATTATAACAGTATCAATATCTGTACATCCTGCACCAAAAGTTTCAGTCCATGTTAATTCATAAACTCCATAAATATTTACTGTTACACTTGATGTTGGAGAACTTTGCACATTAAAACTTGCTGTTCCCGGTCCATTTATTTGGTTCCAACTACCGGTACCAATACTTGGAATTGCATTTAAAGTATATGTATCACTACATATACTATCATCGATACCGGCATAGGCTACAGGATTTTCATAAACAGTAACAATTATATCATCGGTATCAGTACAACCATTATCATCGGTAACAGAATATGTTAAATTATATGTTCCAATAATTGATGAATTAAAGACAGGGTTTTGAATATTAGGATTATTTAAATACACAATATCGCCTGTCCATATATGAGTTATATAATTTCCTGTGCCACCCGATGGGTTCCCATTTAATGCTAAATCTCCATTAACACATGTTTCTGCCGGGTCGGGAATAATGTTTGCTATAACAGGATTTACAGTAACCGTAACATTTTCATAATTAGAACATCCATTATCATCAGTTACCGTATATGTCATGCTATAAACTCCTTGCGTAGAAGTAAGAAAAGTAGGTGCTTGAATATTTGTGAAATTTAATGGCCCGGTATTACCTGTCCATAAATGGGAAATTATATTACCATCGCCGGGAGTTGGATTTCCATCTAATAATAAAGGGTCGCCCGGACAAACTTCTGAATTAGGTGCAGGTAAAACATTTGGAATTGGTAATGCATAAACTGTAATATCATGAGTATCAGTATCTGTACAGCCATTGCCATCTGTAACTGTATATGTAATTGTATGTATTCCCGGTCCTGCAACTGAAGGATTAAATGTGCCATTGTTCGAATTTGTTATGCCGGTGCCCGACCATGTCCCACCTATTGTAGCTGCATTAAGATTAACCGAAGGATCATTTGCACAGAATGGACCGGCAGGTGTTATTGTTGCATCGGGAATTGGAACTATTAATATTATTGCTGTCGTAATTACAGGAGGAAAATCGCCATTTATTAAATCTACAGGAGGTCCGGGTATTGAAGGGTCATCATAAGGATTACAATAATTCCAATTTCTTAATGTTACCTCAAACTCCTCATTAACAAGTGCAGTAGCTGGAGCACAACATTCAAGGCTTATATTATTTGGAGCACCAGGACCTGTTACTGGACCTGGAAGCGGGACAACTGCGCCAAAAAATGGATATGCCTGAACAATTCCATCAACTGTAACATTATTTATTGTATAATTAGTACCATATACCCATTGTGTCCACCGAGTAGGATTATTTATATTATCATTTTCAACAGGAGGGACACAATTAAATAAGCTTACATCCTGAAAATATGTACAACCATTGCTGCCAACACATATTGGAAATACATCAGGGTCAATATCAATTTCTCCTCCATTTTCATCATCAGTATCCCAAACTGTTACTGTTTGCTCCTGGATAGAGCTTGTGCATAAAACACCATCAACAATTAAAGTAGCACTTGGATTATATGTACATTGATTGCCTCCGGGGGGATAAATATGAACTGCTGTTACCTGCCATTCCTGCAATGGAATACTTGTATTTGCTGCAGCAATTGTTTCAACATTTCCGTCATCCCAATCGTATTGAATTTCTACAAGTGTTCCCGCATCGTTAACTCCTCTATATGTGACTTCCCATGAAACTGTAACAGGGGCACATAATCCATCAGGAATCATATCATTAGCTTTTGATATTATATTACAATCCTGACCATAAAAAGTAATGGGGAAAAATATGAAAATTAAAAATATTTTCAAATAATATTTAATATAAGTAAAATTCATTCATATATATTATTGTTTATTTAATATATTTTACGCAAAATTAAGTATAAATGTTATATAATTATAAGAAAAATTGAAATATTGAAAATTTATGCACCTAAGATAATAAAATAATTAATCAGAAAGGTTATAAAAAATCAAATTATAATTAACTATTTAAAAAACTTCTTAAATAATGACATATAACATATGTTAGCAATAAGACATATACTCCAGATACAGAGAAGTTTTAATTGTGGGATGAAAAAAAAATATAAATTAAAAAAAGAAAAACTTTGTATTATTAAAAACATTTATAATTTTGTAACTTTAATTGTAATGTATCATTAAAACAAATAATTAAGTAAATTATGAAAAAGAAAAATTTTATTTCTCTATTATCTTTAATAGTAGCTGTTGTTATTTTAAGCAGTTGTGGGGGATTAAAGAAAATGCAAAAATTAGCAAACACAGTACAATATACTGTTACACCTCCAATTTTAGAAATGCATGCCGATAGTGTGGAAGTTAGTATTTCAGGAAAATTTCCTGCAAAATATTTTCATAAAAGTGCAATTATTGAAGCAACTCCTGTATTGAAATATGAAGGAGGCGAAAAAGCTTATAAAGTTCAAAAACTACAAGGAGAAAAAGTTGAAGAAAACAATCCTGTTATTAGTTATGTAGATGGTGGGAGTTTTTCATATTCAGCAACAATTCCTTATGTTGATAATATGAAAATTTCTGACCTTGAAATCAGAATTCATGCAAAAATCAAAAAGAAAGAAGCAGATTTTGATCCAATTAAAATTGCTGATGGTGTAATTGCTACTCCTATTTTATTACAACCGGATGCTAAAGCAATTATTGGTAAAGATAAATTCCAAAGAATTATTTCTGATTCTAAAATTGCCGATATTCACTTTAAAATTCAACAAGCAACAGTTCAGGGTTCTGAATTAAAAGCTGAAGATATTATAGCTCTTAAAGAATATATTGCTGAAGCAAAAGAAAACGAAAGAAAAGAATTTAAAGGTGTTAGTATTTCTGCATATGCTTCTCCTGACGGAGCACTTGATTTAAATACTAAGTTGTCAGATAAACGTGGTAAAGAAGCTGTAAAATTTGCAAATAAAGAATTTAAAAAAGTAGAAGAAGCAGAGAATGAAAGTTTCATTAGTTCTACCACAACTCCTGAAGACTGGGATGGTTTTAAATCAGAATTACAAGTTTCTGAAATTGCTGATAAAGACCTTATTTTAAGGGTTCTTTCAATGCACTCAGATCCTGAGATCAGAGAAAAAGAAATAAAGAATATGGCAAAAACATATCTTGAACTTGCTGACCAAGTATTACCAAAACTTCGTCGTTCTAAGATAAATGTAAATGTTGATCTTATTGGTTATTCAGATGAAGAACTTGTTCAAATATTCAATGCTAAGCCAGATAGTTTAAATGTTGAAGAATTACTATTTACGGCTACTTTATTCGATGATTTTAACGATAAATTAAAAGTTTACAAAGCTGCAACAGAAGTTTATTCTACTGATTGGAGAGGGTCTAACAACGTTGGTTATGCTTATATCAATTTGGGTAAAGTCTCTGATGCAAAAACAGCGTTTGAAAATGCGAAAAAATTAGATGCAAGCAATACTGTTGTTCTTAATAATCTTGGTGTTTGTGCATTATTAGAAAATGATGTTGTAACAGCTGAAGAGTTTTTCACTTCTGCAACCGGTGCAGGTAGCGAAGTAAATTATAACTTAGGTATTGTTAATATTAAAAAAGCTGATTATCCTGCTGCTGTTAACTTTTTTGGAACTGCTTGTTCATTCAACGCAGGATTAGCGAAGTTATTAAACGATGATAATGATGGTGCTGTAAAAGCTGTTGACTGTGCAGAAAATAAAGATGATGCTATTAATTTCTATTTAAAAGCAATTGTTGGCGCAAGAAGCGCAAACACAGATTTAATGTTTAATAACCTTAGAGCTGCAATTAGCAAAGATGCTAAATGGAATGCTTACGCAAAAACAGATATGGAATTCTTTAAGTATTTTAATGATGATACATTTAAATCAATAGTAAAATAATCCATACAATTAAATAAAGAAAAAGCGGAACCATTTGGTTCCGCTTTTTTTATAAAACAATATTACACATTATAAAAGCAGCAGGCTTATAAGCAGGATTCTGTCTTGTTCTATCATTTATCTGGTTTCGCCATTACTAACGAAATCTTGCTGCCTACCCCCCGACATTGAACGAGCAATTCTTAATTGCCGGTATATTTGGCATTGCAACCCATAAGATGTACGGCTACCATGGTTACCCACACTGCCGATGAGTTCTTACCTCACCTTTTCACCCTTATCCCGACAAGTCGAGACGGTTATTTTCTGTTACATTACTATACTTTTGCAAGTATCTTCCTGTTAAGAAGTATGGTGCTCTGTGTTGTCCTGACTTTCCTCTCCAAAAAAATTGGAGCGATAGAATAGCCTACTGCATTGCAAAATTAAAAAGAAAATTTATAATATTGCAACAAGAATGCTTTATTCGTTATATATCTACAATCTTAAAGATTGCTATTTGTTGTATTTACTTAACTTTTTTGATTTAATGGTAATTCAATACCATAACCTGTTTTCTTATCTTGTCGTTTTAGTAAGATAGCAAAAAATAAACCAATCAGACTAATAACAACAAATAGGAATATTGTAGGTGTATAATTCAGAACATCGGGGTTTCCCTGATTTGTTTTATCAAGTATTATACCGGCAAGTAGCGGAATTCCCCATAATCCCAAATTTTGTATTGAATACATAAGCCCATATGCTGTACCTATTTGTTTGTCGTTAACCATTTTCACCATAGATGGCCACATGGCAGCAGGTACTAATGAAAATCCAATGCCGAGTAAAACCATTGGCACATAAGGAGCAATATTGGTTGTAGCAAAACATAAATGAACAATTAACAATGCAAGTGCCCCAAATATCATTGCAGTAGCACTTTTACCTTTTCTATCGATCATTAATCCAAACAAAGGTGTAAATATTAAAGTGCCTAATGGTAACAAAGATGTTATTTGCCCACTTTGCACAGATGTCATATTAAACTTGTTTAGGAAAAAATCGGGAGCGAAAGATAAAAACGGAAATACTGCCGAATAAAATGTAACACATAAAAGAGCAATAAAAATATAAGCCTTGTTTGTTAATAAATTCAATATATCGGCAAATTGGAATTTTTCTTTTGTTTTTTCCTGTTTTGTTTCTTTGGCATTTTTATCATACTTAATATCTATAAGCATATAGATAATAAATACCAACAAACTAATACAAACCAGTATGGCTGCCAGCCATATAGCAATATTTAATTCGGTACCATCTTCTTTTGCAAGAACCGGTGATAATTGCAAAGCAGCAAATGTTCCCAATCTTCCAAAGCCAACCTTAATACCAAATGCCAAAGCAAGGTCCTTACCCTTAAACCATTTCACCAGTATTTTGCTAATAACAACAATACTTGTTTCGGCTCCAAGCCCAAAAAAGAACCTGCCAAGCAACATCATCTTTAATTCAGGCGAATAATTGGGTAAAAAAGATTGCATTATACTATATCCAAATCCACCGTTCTGATATATGTTGGATGCACCATAAGCTGTCAAAAAAGCACCAAAAGCCATAAAGAAGACAAACATAAATCCGGTACGTCTTATTCCAAGTTTATCTAAAATTACTCCCCCAATTACTGCCATTAGCAAAAAAGTGTTGGGTATAGAATAAAATGAAACAAATAACCCATATTGTGTATTGGAGAAACTAAACTCATTTGTAAGATGAGTTTTAAGTGTAGAAAAAGCATCGTAAAAATAGTAGTTGGCAGAAAGAATAAAGCCAACAAGTATTAAAACACTCCACCGTGCAATAGAGGAATTATTTAATATTTTTTTTAACTTTTCCATTTATATTAGTTTTTCAAAAAAATAAAAATAAAGATTTTTTATAAATGATTATGTCTTTTTGAAATAATAATGAATAATTAGTGCCAAAAAAATGAAACTTTATTCCATATGCATACGTATAAGCACATAATTTACTAATGCCAACTTTGTATTAAGTATTATAATTTTAACACATTAAGTTTTCAAAATTATACTGATAGAATTGGTATTTACATAGATGTAATTTAAAAATAATAATTGTTAATTAATGTTTGGTAACTTATTTGTATGCATTAATTATTAGATTGTATAAAATAATTAATTTTGATAAATTTTTCAAATTTGAAATGAAGCAGATTTTAGTAATATTAATTTTTTGTTCACTTGTTTTTAATTCACAAGCGATAGTGTTGTCGGCGCAGACTAGTGATACCCTTAACGTTATTGACGAAAACAATATGAAACAAGGCTATTGGATAATTCAGGATAAGACAAATACGTACAAAAAAGAGGAAGGCAAATATATTGACAATAGAAAAACAGAAATTTGGAAAGCATATTATCCCAGCGGAAAAATTAAACATGAAATTACATATATTAAAGGCAGAGCAAACGGATATGCTAAATTTTATTATGAATCGGGAATAATATCAGAAGAAGGTATATGGAAAGGCAATAAATGGGTTGGAGAATATAAATATTTTCATAAAAATGGTAAAACTGCTTATGAATGGCAATATAACAAGGTTGGAAAAAGAACCGGAGTTCAGAAATATTATCATGATAATGGGCAATTAATGATAACCGGAGAATGGAACAATGGTAAAGAAGCTGGTGTTATAACAGAATATTATGCAGATGGGAAATTAAGGTCAGAAAAAACTTTTAATGACGGAAAAGTAGACTCCCTTTCTGTAAAAATCTACAAACCTTTGGGTAACAATGCTACAAATAATAATAGTAACAGCAATGACGTAAAAGTTGTTACTGTAAACGATAATACTAATAATGACAAGCCTATTGGATACTTTACAGGAGACGGGGAACATACAACCTTTAAAAGAATTAACGGACAAAGAAAAAAAGATAGAGAAGGAATGTTTAAAGGCGGAAAACTACAAAATGGCAAAAAATATTCATATGATTCTGAAGGTAAGCTCACAAAAACTACGATTTACAATGATGGAAGAATTGTAAATATCATCTATGTAGAACAAGAATAATTACTAACTTTACATTTTAAAATATCTTGTATTAGTTTTATTACTATGAATAATAAGCTGTTGATTTATAATACGCTTAGTCGTAAAAAAGAAGTTTTTATACCAATAAATCCTCCAAATGTAGGCTTGTATGTTTGCGGCCCAACAGTATATGGTGATGCTCACTTAGGTCATGCCAGACCTGCAATATGCTTCGATTTGCTTTTTAGATATTTAAAACACCTGGGTTATAAAGTACGTTATGTACGAAATATTACCGATGTTGGACATTTAGAAAATGATACAGATACAGGAGAAGATAAAATTGCTAAAAAAGCAAAATTAGAACAACTTGAGCCAATGGAAATAGCTCAATTTTATACTGAATCTTATCATGAAAACATGAACCGCTTAAATGTACAAATCCCAAGTATAGAACCACGTGCTTCAGGTCATATTATGGAACAACTAGATATGATTGACAGAATAAACAAAAATGGATTTGCTTACGAAATTGATGGTTCGGTTTATTTTGATGTGGAAAAGTATAATGCAAAACATAATTACGGAAAATTATCAGGTAGAGTTTTAGATGACCTAAAAAGCAATACTCGTGAACTTGAAGGTCAGGATGAAAAGCGAAATAGTTTTGACTTTGCATTATGGAAAAAAGCTGCACCCGAACATATTATGCAATGGAAATCGAAATGGAGTGATGGTTTCCCCGGTTGGCATCTTGAATGTTCAGCAATGGGAGAAAAATACCTTGGCGAAACTTTTGATATACATGGAGGAGGAATGGACTTATTGTTTCCACATCACGAATGTGAAATTGCACAAAGCATAGCTGCTAATGGAAAAGAAGCTGTTAAAATATGGATGCACAACAATATGATCACTATTGATGGAAAAAAAATGGGAAAATCACTCGGAAACTTTATTACGCTAAATGAGTTTTTTGAGGGTAAGCATAAAACACTTGACAGAGCTTATAGTCCAATGACAATTCGTTTTTTCATACTGCAAGCACATTATCGTTCCACTGTCGATTTTTCTAACGAAGCACTACAATCAGCTGAAAAAGGTTTTAAAAGACTTATGACAGGAATTAAAACACTAGGGAAAATTACTGCTTCAGATAAATCAACTATTGATATTACCGATTTTGAAAGTAAATGCTATAAAGCTATAAATGATGATTTAAATAGTCCGATACTTATATCATATTTATTTGATAATGTTAAACTAATAAACTCAATTGCTGCAGGTAAAGATAAAATTTCTGCCAAAGACCTTGAAAATTTAAGAAAAACATATAATACTTTTGTTTTTGATATACTTGGTTTGGTAGATGAAAATGATGATACCTCAAATGATATACTTGACAAAGTTGTTGATTTGCTTCTAAATATTAGATTAGATGCAAAGGCAAACAAAGATTTTAGTACATCAGATAAAATTCGTGATGAGCTAAGTGCAATGGGCGTGATTGTTAGTGATAAAAAAGATGGATTTGAGTGGAAAATAGAATAATTGAATGTTTTAATATGCTATTTAACAGGCTTATATTAACTTTAGTTGTTTTTTCTTTAATAATTTTGGCATCGTGTAAAAACGAGAATAATGAAATTATTGAAAATGAAAATGACACGCTAATTATTGATAATAACATTAAAAGCACAAAACTATCTGAAATTATATCGCCTGTAAATAATGTTTTATACACAATTGGCGATAGTGTGCTGTTTGCAATTAATCCAATAAATGAAGAAACGAATATCGACTCAGTAAGTATTAGCATTGACAAAAAACATATTTGTACAATAACAAAACATCCGGCCCGATATACCTGGAAATCTGAAATTATTAAAGTTGGAAAAAATAAATTTTCAGTCACAACTTATTTTTCTGATGGAAAAAAATATAAAAATTCAGTTAATATTAATTTAAAATCAGATATTATTCCAAAAGAATATACATATAAAGTGATAAATGAATTTCCACATGATATTAAGGCATATACTCAGGGACTTGTTTATGAAAATGGTTTTATTTATGAGGGAACAGGACAAAAAGGAGAATCTTCAATACAAAAATATAAACTTGAAGACCATGAAATAATTCAGAGCTATAATAACACATCCGATATTTTTGGAGAAGGAATTATTATAATTAACGATAAGTTAGTTCAACTAACATGGCATTCGGGAATAGGTTTTGTGTATAACAAAGAAACATTTAAGCAAATAAGCAAATTTAATATTCAAACAGAAGGTTGGGGAATAACAAGTGATGGAGAACGCTTATTAATGAGCGATGGTACTAACAAAATTTATTATTTGGAAACAGAAGTTTTTACTAAAACAGGAGAATTTGAAGTATATGATAATATTGGAAAAGTAAACTACCTTAACGAGTTGGAATTTATTGATAGTATGATATATGCAAATATTTATACAAAAGATAAAATTGTAATTATTGACCCAAAAACAGGAAAAGTAAATGCAAATATTGATTTGTCAGGAATTTTAAAACCAAAAGACAAGCATCCTAAAATTGATGTTTTAAACGGTATTGCATGGGATAGCGAAAACAAAAGATTACTTGTTACAGGTAAATACTGGCCAAAAATTTATGAGATAGAACTTATTGAAAAATAATTATTTCCTAAGTAAAACAATTCCCTATTACATTTTTATTATCCAATTTCTATCTTTAATGAAAAATCGTATATTTACAAATCAAAAATCAAAATCCTTAAATTATGAAAAAATGTTTTTTATCCTTATTGTTATTAGTAATTGCTAATGTTGTTATATTAGCTCAATCACCACAAAGTTTCAGTTATCAGGCTATAGTTAGAGACAATCTTGGCGATATAATTGTAAACCAAAATGTATCATTTCGAATTAGCATACAGCAAAGTGCAGCATTTACCGATGTTTATGTTGAAACTCAAAGTGCTACTACAAATGATTTCGGACTGGCAAATCTAGAAATAGGAACAGGTACGGTTGTTAGTGGTGATTTTGCATCTATTGATTGGGGTTCTGATATTTCTTATATTCAAGTAGAGTTAGACCCTACTGGCGGTACTGCTTATCAGCTAATGGGAGTTTCACAGTTATTGTCGGTTCCTTATTCATTATATTCAGAACGAGCAGGAATTACAGATTCAAGTATTTGGGAAAAAAATGCTAATGATATTTATTATAATATTGGAAATGTTGGAGTAGGAACAATATCTCCAAATGGAAAACTTCAAGTAAGTAGTGATACAACTGCGGCAATCAATGATGTAATTTTTAGTGTTTTAAATGCACAGAATGATACTGTTTTTGCAGTTTATCAAGAGGGTGTAAGAATTTGGGTAAGCGATGATACTACAGGAGCAAAGGCAAATGGTAGTAGAGGTGGTTTCGCTGTAGGCGGATTTAATCCAACTAAAAGTTTTACAAATGAATATTTTAGAGTTTCACCCGATAGTATTAGAGTATATATCAAAGAAGCAACAACAGCTCCAACAAGTGGAAGCAGAGGAGGATTTGCAGTAGGAGGATATAATCCAACAAAAACTCAATCAGACTATTATTTTAATATAGAGCACAATAATTTTCCTGAGCTAGTAGACAGTAAAGCCAGAATATTATGGTATCCTTTCAGGGAAGCCTTCAGAGCAGGCAGAGTTTTAATTTCAGATGTGGATAGTGTGGGAATTAATTCAATTGCTACAGGATTTGAGTCGAAAGCTATTGGAGATTATTCCCAAGCATTTGGATATCGGGCAAGAGCGTTTGGGGATAATTCAACAGCTATTGGTATAAGTGCAAATTCAACAGGAGAATCTTCATATGCTTTTGGATCAGGAACACAAGCAATTGGTTTGGGAAGTTTTGCATTTGGTTATGTTGCAATTGATACTATTTCTGGTCTTCCAATCAATGGAGAACCAACAGAAGCACTTGGACAATATTCTTTTGCTTTTGGTCTAGGTGCTAAAGCTTATAATACGGGAGCCTTTGCATTTGGAAATAATACAACAGCAAGTGGAGAATACTCAAATTCTTTTGGCACAGGGACAACAGCAAGTGGACCATATTCAACAGCAATGGGTTTTCACACTACTGCTAGTGGGACATATTCATTAGCAACAGGTTCAAGAACAACTTCTAGTGGTGAAGCTACTACCTCAATGGGGTATTGGAGCACAGCAAGTGGTAGATATGCAACAGCAATAGGAGCATGGCATTTGGCAAGTGGGGATTATTCAACAGCTTTAGGTTACATGATAGGTGTACAAGGAGAATTCTCATTTGGAATTGGATTAAATTCAGCATATTATGCCATTAATCAAGATAATACTATGGCAATTATGGGAGGGAATGTTGGTATTGGGACAGTTACTCCAAGTTATTTGCTTGAAGTAAATGGAACAGCTGCTAAACCTGGAGGAGGTACATGGACTAATAGTTCAGATAAAAGACTTAAAGACATTCATGGAAAATATGAAAAAGGATTGGATGAAATAGTTAAACTTGAAACAATAAAATTTAATTATAAAAAGAATAATTCACGTAAATTACCTTCTGATATTAATTATGTTGGTTTTATTGCTCAGGATGTTCAGAAAGTATTTCCAGAAGCTGTTTCAAAAGGAAGTGATGGATATTTAGATTTTAATATGCATTCTATTAATGTTTCAATGATTAATGCAATTCAGGAACAACAAAATATTATTTCTCGATTAGAATCAAATATTCAAGAAAAAGAGTTGGAAATAAATAGTTTGAAAGAAAAAAATATTGATTTTGAAGAAAGAATAGAAAAGATAGAAATGATGTTAGAAAGTACAGCTAAAAAATAAATATACTATAAAAAACCTTTAAATCCTCGAATCATGAAAAAACTATTAATTATTATTGTACTACTTAGTACTTATTATTTATCATTTTCACAATCACCACAAAGCTTCAGTTATCAAACAGTAGTTAGAGATAATTTTGGTAATATTATTCAGAATCAAAATACTGCATTCCGAATAAGTATTCTGCAAAGTACTGCATTTACAGATGTATATGTCGAAACAAATAGTGTTACTACAAATGATTTCGGACTGGCAAATCTAGAAATAGGCACAGGTACGGTTGTTAGTGGTGATTTTGCATCAATAGATTGGGGCTCTGATATTTCATACATTCAAGTTGAAATAGATACGAATGGAGGTACTAATTTTCAGCTAATGGGTCTTTCGCAACTATTGTCAGTACCTTATGCATTATATGCCGAAAGTACAGCAGATAGCTCTTTATGGGAAAAAAATGCAAATGATATTTATTATAATATTGGGAATGTAGGTATTGGAGCAGTAACTCCGAATAGTAAATTACTAGTACAAAGTGATGCAAGTGCAGGAATAAACGATGACATTTTTAGTGTTTTAAATGCTAATGGAGATACGGTATTTGCAGTTTATCAGGAAGGTGTTAGAATTTGGGTAGATGACAATGGAGGGACAAAAGCAAATGGCAGTAGAGGAGGCTTTGCAGTTGGAGGATTTAATCCAGCAAAAGCAGGATTTACAAATGAATATTTTAGGGTAACACCTGATAGTGTGAGAGTCTATATAAACGATGATTATGTTAGCTCAAAAGCAAATGGTAGTAGAGGAGGCTTTGCAGTTGGAGGTTTTAATCCTGCTAAAGGAACTAATACAGACAATTATTTTTTTGTTCAGGATGATAGTACAAGAGTTTATATAGCAGATTCAACTTCTGGTTTTGGAATTGCAAATATTCAAAGTGGTTTAGAGCAAACATACGTTGATTTAACTACAGAGAACTACTTAATAGGACACCAAAGTGGGCAACAATTGATGCCAGGAGGAGCAGGTTCAACAATAGGAAAATACAATAACTTTTACGGATATCAAACAGGCTTAAACCTAACAACAGGTTCATATAACACATTGTTGGGTTACCAAGCTTGTTTATTTGATTTAACAGGAGATTACAATGTATATATTGGCAGTAAATCCGGTTATTTAAGTAATGACAGCAGATGGAGTACTTGTGTAGGAATGCAATCTGGATATTTTAATGAGGGAGATGATAATACCTTTATTGGACATAATAGCGGATACAGAAATACTTTTGGCGGTCACAATACATGTATTGGAAAATCAAGTGGCTATGATAACCAAACGGGGCAAATGAATGTTTATATTGGATCTAGCGCTGGTGGTGATAATGTTACAGGTGCAAATAATGTTTACGTTGGTGCATTTGCAGGTTGGATGGGCGATTTGGGTGATAATAATACTTATATTGGAAATTGGGCAGGTGTTGGAAATGATGGTTCGGGTAATGTTTTTATCGGCAATATGACAGGTTATCAAGTAAGTTCTAATCGTTCAGATGATTTGTTTATTGATAACAGCAATACCTCTACTCCTTTGATATATGGTGCATTTGACACTGATATGGTTGGAATTAATGATGCATATCCTACTGCGAACCTTCATATTAAGCAGGTTGGTACTGGAGAAGAAGGTCTTGCAATTGAAAATGATGGAGATACTGATGTATGGAGTTGGGAAGTAGGAGCTAATGATTTACAATTGTATTTTAATGGAACATATATCGGTTATTGGGATGATGCTTCAGGGAATTATACAGCAGTTTCTGATAAACGATTAAAGAAAGATATTGAAATAATCAATGAGTCTATTTTACCAAAAATATTAAAACTAGAACTAGTTAATTATCGTTTAAACCATGCAGATGAAAACTCACAAAAAACTATTGGATTTATTGCTCAGGATGTTCAAAAACTCTTGCCGGATATAGTAAGCCAAAGAGAAGATGGATATTTGAGTTTGAATTATGATAATTTTGGTATAATATCAATTAAAGCAATTCAAGAACAACAAAAATTGATTGACGATTTAAAAAAGGAAAATGACATATTAAAATCTGAAAACAAGCAAATTCTTAATAGACTTGAAAAAGTTGAAGCACTGATAAATAGTACATTGAAAAATTAAGTTTGTTGCATTTATCGCGATATATATCAATAATTAATATTTGAAACATATCTAGAAATATATTTTTAGCTTTTATATTCTTGTATTGCTGTTCATTTCAATTGCAGCTTATTTAAGAATTATACCAAATGAGATAAAGCAATTTCCGCACTATGATACATTATTACATTTTATTCTTTTAGGTTTTGCTTCCTATTTTGCACACAGAGCAATTAACCGAAAATATATATGGAAATATCTTCCTCTGGGACCTGCAATTATTCTTTTGTTTGCAATTGCAGAAGAAAGTTCTCAAATGTTTTCAGATGTGAGATTTTTTTGCTTTTCCGATTTATTGGCAAATATTTCTGGTATTGTTATTTTTTACCTGTTTGATCTAATCTTTTTCAAAAAAACTTAATAACCCTGATAGTTTATTAATTGTCAGTTTATTTTTTTGCAATGATTTTTATATTTAATGAAAAATAGTATATTTACAAATCAAAAATCAAAATCCTTATTATTATGAAAAATTATTTATTATCCTTATTGTTATTAGTAATTGCTAATGTTGTTATATTAGCTCAAACTCCGCAAAGTTTCAGCTATCAGGCTATAGTTAGAGACAATCTTGGCGATATAATTGTAAACCAAAATGTATCATTTCGAATTAGCATACAGCAAAGTGCAGCATTTACCGATGTTTATGTTGAAACTCAAAGTGCTACTACAAATGATTTCGGACTGGCAAATCTAGAAATAGGAACAGGTACGGTTGTTAGTGGTGATTTTGCATCTATTGATTGGGGTTCTGATATTTCTTATATTCAAGTAGAGTTAGACCCTACTGGCGGTACTGCTTATCAGCTAATGGGAGTTTCACAGTTATTGTCGGTTCCTTATTCATTATATTCAGAACGAGCAGGAATTACAGATTCAAGTATTTGGGAAAAAAATG
Organism: uncultured Bacteroidales bacterium; assembly: GCA_964442075.1. Classification (GTDB taxonomy): domain Bacteria; phylum Bacteroidota; class Bacteroidia; order Bacteroidales; family CAYTAU01; genus CAYTAU01. Next base: position 8,285 of record CAYTWH010000019.1, on the reverse strand, counting down.
CTAATGATATTTATTATAATATTGGAAATGTTGGAGTAGGAACAATATCTCCAAATGGAAAACTTCAAGTAAGTAGTGATACAACTGCGGCAATCAATGATGTGATTTTTAGTGTTTTAAATGCACGGAATGATACTGTTTTTGCAGTTTATCAAGAGGGAGTAAGAATATGGGTAAGTGATGATACAACAGGAGCAAAAGCAAATGGAAGCAGAGGTGGATTTGCTGTAGGAGGATTTAATCCTTCAAAAAGTTTTAGCAATGAATACTTAAGAGTAACACCAGATAGTGTAAGAATTTATATAGAAGAAGGTGGTAGTGGAGCTAAAGCTAATGGTAGTCGTGGTGGATTTGCTGTAGGTGGCTTCAGTCCTGCAAAAGGCACAACAGATTATTATATGAACGTAGAATATAATGATAATCCAGAAATAATTAATCCTGCAAAACCAAGAATGTTATGGTATCCATATAGAGAAGCATTTAGAGCAGGTAATGTGTTAATTACTGATGTAGATAGTGTAGGATTAAATTCTGTAGCAACAGGTAATGAATCAAAAGCAATTGGGGATTATTCACAAGCCTTTGGTGATCATGCTCGTGCATTTGGAATAAATTCAACAGCAATTGGAAACAATGCAAATGCAATTGGAATTGATTCTTATTCATTTGGAAATTATGCAACTACTGGGCAAGAAGGTTCATATGCAATTGGAACCGGAGCACAAGCAAGTGGTTTAAGAAGTTTTGCTATTGGCTCAACAGGTGTCGATTCAGCAGGTATTGCAACAGCGCCCACAATAGCAAGTGGTGATTATTCATATGCTTTTGGAATGGGATCTATAGCTAGTCAAAGCGGTGCATTTGCATTTGGGACACAAGATACAGCTTCTGGTTATTTCTCATTTGCAATAGGTAATAGATCAATTGCCTCAGGCTACTTTTCTACAGCTATCGGTTATATGGCAAGAGCTACAGGAGAAAGTTCTGTTGCAATTGGAAGAGAAGTTGAAGCATCATTCTCTTATGCATTAGCAATGGGTTGTCAAACTAATGCCAGTGGGTCTTCTTCTACATCATTTGGATATAGTACACTTGCTAGCGGAAAATATTCTACAGCATTTGGAAATAATACATCTGCAGAAGCAGAAGGAGCAACTTCAATGGGTGTATCTACTATTGCTTCAGGGTTTGCATCTACTTCAATGGGATTTTTTACTACTGCCTCAGGCTACTATTCTACAGCTATGGGAAGAAATACTATAGCAAGTGGTAATGAATCTACAGCAATTGGTTACGATACAGAAGCAAATGGTACACATTCATTTTCTATGGGTGATTTTTCTGTTGCTAATGGAACAAATTCATTTGCTGGAGGCGAAGGAGATTCTGCAATGGGATATTGTTCTATTGCTTTAGGTGTACGTTCTAAAACGCTGCCTCTTGCAAATTATTCTGTAGCAATTGGATATGAATGCATTGCCTCTAATCATAGTGCTATTGCGATTGGTTATCAAACCTCTGCTTCAGGATATTATTCTTTTGCATCAGGAAAATCAACGATTGCAAGTGGTAATTATTCATTAGCTGCAGGTAGAGCAAGTTTGGCAAGTGGAGAAAATACTGTTGCAATGGGTCATTTTACAGAAGCTACAGGGAATACATCTGTAGCATTAGGATACTCTACAGATGCTTATGGTGATGCTTCTTTTGCAGTAGGTTGGGGAACAAAAGCAACTGGAAATTCTTCAACAGCAATGGGTATGGCTATAGAAGCACAAGGATCTGCTTCTTTTGGTATTGGATTAAGTAATGTGGTAGGAACAGTTATTACAGATAATAATACTATGGCAATTATGGGTGGAGAAGTTGGAATAGGAACAGTTTCACCAGATAAACTTCTTCATGTAGCTGGTGATGCAAGAGTTGAAGGGGATATATTTTATGGAGCAACAGGTTCTGTAACAATTTATGATAAACCAGATTTTGTATTTAAAGAAGATTATTCTAAAAAATACAATATTCTAAATATTGAAAAATTTATAAAAAAACACAATCATCTTCCTTGGTTAACCTCAATGAAAGATGAAAAGGATGGCTTGAATTTTACACGTATGGGTTTTGAAACATTGGAAGCTGTTGAAAATATTCAGCTTCAGGTAATTGAGCTGAAAAAAGAGAATATTGCTTTACAAAAAGAAAATAAACAGATAATTGAAGCTAATTCGAAAATGCTAAACAGACTTGAGAAAGTTGAAGCACTATTAAATAGCACAGTTAAGAAATAAGTTTGATTCGTTTATTGGTATGAATATCAATAATTAATATTTGAAACATATCTGGAAATATATTTTTAGCTTTTATATTCTTGTATTGCTGTTCATTTCAATTGCAGCTTATTTAAGAATTATACCAAATGAGATAAAGCAATTTCCGCACTATGATACATTATTACATTTTATTCTTTTAGGTTTTGCTTCCTATTTTGCACACAGAGCAATTAACCGAAAATATATATGGAAATATCTTCCTTTGGGACCCGTAATTATTCTTTTGCTTGCAATTGCAGAAGAAAGTTCTCAAATGTTCTCAGATGTAAGATGTTTTTGCTTTTCCGATTTATTGGCAAATGTTTCGGGTATTATTATTTTCTACTTATTTGATCTAATCTTTTTCAAGAGATATTAATAATCCAGATAGTTTATTAATTATCAGGATTTTTTCGCAATTATTTTTATTTTAATTAAAAACTGTATATTTACAAATCAAAAATCAAAATCCTTATTATTATGAAAAATTATTTTTTATCCTTATTATTATTGGTAATTACTAATGTTGTTATATTGGCTCAAGCGCCAAATATTTTCAAATATCAGGCAGTAGTTAGAGATACTTCAGGAAATATTATTGAAGATCAAAATGTAGGTATTAAAATAGATATACTACAAGGAAATTCAAGTGGCACTTCTGTATATAGCGAGGATCATCCTGTTACAACAAACCAATTTGGATTAATCAACTTGGAAATTGGTGGAGGAAATATTATTTCCGGAGATTTTACAATAATTGATTGGGGAAGTGATGAATATTTTGTAGAAATTGGTCTTGATGTTACAGGAGGAACTACATATGAAACAATGGGAACATCACAGCTTTTTTCTGTGCCTTATGCCTTGTATTCTGAAAAGTCGGGTGATATTTCAATATGGAAAAAGAATGGAAATGATGCTTATTACAATGAAGGAAACGTTGGTGTTGGAACAATATCCCCAAACGGAAAACTACAGGTAAGCAGTGATACAACAGCTGGGATAAATGATGTAATATTTTCTGTATTAAATGCAGTGGGTGATACAGTATTTGCAGTTTATCAGGAAGGTGTAAGAATTTGGGTTTCTGACGACACAACAGGAACAAAAGCTAATGGTAGTCGTGGAGGTTTTGCCGTAGGAGGATTTAATCCTGCAAAAAGTGTTACAAATGAATACTTTAGAGTAACACCCGATAGTGTAAGAGTATATATCAGGGAAGGCTCAGGAACAAAAGCTAATGGCAGCAGGGGTGGCTTTGCTGTTGGAGGTTTTAATCCTGCAAAAGCATTTACAAGTGAATTTTTACGTGTTACTGATGATAGTAGTAGATTTTGGACATACGGAGACGGTGGTTTTGGTATAATGGATTTAGAAACTGGTTCATCTAATTATATGGATTTAACACCAAACAATTATTTTATTGGACATAATGCAGGTATTAACACAACTACAGGATTTTACAATTCTTTTATTGGTTATGAAAGTGGTTACGAAAATATTGATGGGGAAGAAAATATTTTTATTGGATATGAATCGGGTTATTCTAATATAAATGGATATGAAAATGTTTTTCTTGGAAACGGTTCAGGTTATTTTAATACATCGGGTTACGGGAATGTGTTTTTAGGTAATTATTCAGGCTACAATAATGATACTGCATCATATAATGTTTTTGTAGGAAATAACACAGGATATGCCAATACTTTTGGTTGTTCTAATGTTTTTGTTGGAGACGCAGCAGGTGAAAACAACACCACAGGAAGTTCAAATATTTTTATTGGCGATTGGAGTGGTGCTAATAACATTGATGGAGAAGATAATATTTTTATGGGTAATGAAGCAGGTTGGTCAAACAATTCAGGTAGTTATAATATTTTTATTGGAACAGGTAGCGGATATTCAAATGATACTGCCGAAGGAAATATTTTTATTGGTGATGTCTCGGGATACTCAAATACTTTTGGTGAAAATAATGTTTTTCTTGGTTCCGAAGCTGGATTTTCAAATATAATTGGGAATGAAAATGTGTTCTTAGGGAATGCTTCTGGATATGAAAATATTGATGGGGAGCTTAATGTGTTTTTAGGGCAAGATGCTGGATATAATTGTCTAAGTGGTTATGGAAATATTTTTGTTGGTGGTTATTCAGGGAATGGTAATACTATTGGCTCAGAGAATATATTTATAGGAGCTGAAGCAGGATTTGAAAACATCGACGGTGATGCAAATATTTTTGTTGGAAATAAAGCAGGATACTACGAAACAGGTTCTAATCTTTTATATATCGAAAACTCAGATTCCGATGTTCCATTAATACATGGTGATTTTGATACAGATAAAGTTACTATTAATGATGTACTGATTTTAACACCACGAGCCGGTGCTCCAATAGCTCCTGTTGAAGGTGAACTGTATGTAAATTCAACAAACCATCATATATATTGTTATCTTAATGGAGGCTGGGTACAACTTGATTAAGCTTGATGATACAGGTTGGAGCCTTGCCGAACTGACAAAAAAATCCCTCATTATTAAATAACAAGGGATTAAACTAAAAAAATTACTGCTATTTATTTTTCCAGTTCTCGTAATTTATTTTCAAGGTTCTGTTCTTTTGTTGTATTACTAATTGGGCTTGATTCATAATTGTTATCATCATCAGGAAGATTTAAAACAGGACTAATCATATCAGGAATATCATTAACTATATCTTCAACACATTCAATTGACATTTTAATTTGCTCCATAATATCTTCACTTTCTATTATATGAATTTCTTTTAATTTATCAATATTTTCCAGTTCCACATTAATATCAAGATCTTTAATTTCTTCCATAGCTATAGCAATACTTTCATTTATTTCGTTCCAATCAATCTTTTCAAGTTCCTGCATTGCTAATTCTATTTCTTTATTAATTTCTTTAATATCTATTTTTTCAAGTTCTGCTTTTGCCTCTTTAATTTCAATCTTTGCTTTTTCAATTTCTTCTTTTGCTCTTACACGAGCATTTAATGTGAAATTTATTTCATCTTTATATTCTTCAATTTCTTTTTCCGATAGTTTTTTTCCATCAACAAATACTTTATCAACTTCACCTTTTTTCATAAGTATCTTTAGTTCCTTATCCTTTTTTAATTCCTTATCATAAAATTTTGTTACAATTTTATTACCATCAATAGTAATACTTGTATCGGGCGAAGAATTAAGAAGCATAATACCATTGCTAAATTTAACAGTTGATAAATTACTGTTTAACACTGCATACGTACTAAATGTAATTGCTACAAAGCCTATAGAAATAAGCGAAATAATTAATATCTTTTTCATTTTACTTTAATTTAAATTAATACTATAAGCTAAAGACGAATGAAAAAATAAAACGCTGCATGTTTTTGAAAAAAAAGTAAGAGTACACAATATTTTAGATATTACTCCAAAACAATTTTCTGTACTGCAACACCTTTTTGGGTGCTTACTTTTATAATATATATGCCTTTTGGGTTTTTGCTTAGGTCAATTTCCAAACCTTCAAGGTTTCTAAAACCTTGAAGGTTTTTAATTACCTTGCCTGTAATATTCATTACCTCAATTCCTATTATGCCTTCTGCCTGTACTCTTACTTTTCCTGTTGTGGGGTTTGGATAAATTGAAACTTCTGTATTTATTGTATTTTCATTTATACCTGTTGTAAAACCATATACTCTTACATGACCTGCATCATTTCCATTTCCATCATTTCCTTCTGCCCCTATAGCTACAATAGAACCATCAGAACTTAAACTTACTGACCAGCCGGAATAATCCTCAGTTGCTTCGCCATCTATATCGTTTCCTGTTTGTATCCATGTTCCCGATTGATTTTGGTAAACCCGTACATGACCTCTATTAGTATTTGTTGTATCATTTCCATCATTATAAGCAGCCCCAATAGCAAGTACTGAGCCATCGGAACTTAAACTTACTAACCAGCCGGAATAATCGTAAGCTGCTTCTCCATCTATATCGCTTCCTGTTTGTGTCCATATTCCCGATTGATTTTCGTAAACCCGTACATGACCGGCATAAGTACCATTCCCATCATTACCATCAGCCCCAATGGCAAGTATTGTGCCATCGGAACTTAAACTTACTGACCTGCCGGAATTATCACCAGCTGCTTCTCCATCTATATCGCTTCCTATTTGTGTCCAGATGCCCGATTGATTTTCGTAAACCCGTACATGACCAGCTCCAGTGCCATTTCCAGCATTTCCAATAGCCCCAATAGCAAGTATTGAGCCATCGGAACTTAAACTTACTGAAAGGCCGGAATAATCGTCAGCTGCTTCACCATCAATATCATTTCCTATTTGTGTCCATGTGCCTGATTGATTTTCGTAAACTCGTACATGACCAGCAGTAATGCCATTTTCATCATTCCGATAGGCCCCAATAGCAAGTATTGAGCCATCGGAACTTAAACTTACTGACCAGCCGGAATTATCACCAGCTGCTTCTCCATCTATATCGCTTCCTATTTGTATCCATGTTCCCGATTGATTTTCGTAAACCCGTACATGACCGACATTAATGCTATTTCCATTATTACAAATAGCCCCAATAGCAAGTATTGAGCCATCAGCACTTAAACTTACTGAATAACCCGATTGATCACCTGCTACTTCTCCATCTATATCGCTTCCTATTTGTGTCCATGTTCCCGATTGATTTTCGTAAACCCGTACATGACCGGCAGCAGTGCCATTTCCACAATTAGTAGGAGCCCCAATAGCAAGTACTGAGCCATCGGAATTTAAACTTACTGACCAGCCAGACAAATCGTCTGCCGCTTCTCCATCTATATCACTTCCTATTTGTGTCCATTGGGCATTTGCAATAAGAAAAAATAATAGTGTTGCTGAAAATAGTATTAGTTTTTTCATGCGTATAAAATTTAATTTCAAATTCTCTTATAGAACTATCTTATAAGACACATTTTTTATCTGTTTCGTTGTCTGTGGATAAAAAAAATATCAAAACACCCTCTTTTTATTTCTAAAAGAGAGAAAGATTTAAAAAAGCTCGATATATCTATGCGACAAAAATCAAGCTATTTTACCATTATTTGAGCATTTTTGCTATGTTTTTGACTAATGTTTCGTCTTCCGTAAGCAATACTTTGTCTTCCGCAAGCAATACTTCGTCTTCTGCGAGCAATACTTTGTCTTCCGCAAGCAATACTTCGTCCTCCGCAAGCAATACTTTGTCTTCCGCAAGCAATACATCGTCCTCCGCAAGCAATACTTTGTCTTCCGCAAGCAATACTTCGTCTTCTGCGAGCAATACTTCGTCTTCCGCAAGTAATACTTCGTCTTTCGCAAGCAATACTTTGTCTTCCGCAGGCAATGTTTTGTCTTCTTCCGCGAACACTGGAAGAACCCTTCCTGCTACTCCTTAGTCCACTCAATCATAATACGTGCAATATTGGTGGCATGGCTGCTAATTTCTCTGAACATACCAATAAGTTCAAGATGAATTTTACTGCTAGCTGCCGATTTTGGAATATCTTCTTTAATTCTTTCGTAATGCTGGCGTTCCAGATCATAGGCTATTGCTCTGTATTTTTTGTATTTTAGTTTCATTGCCTTTGCTTTTTCAAGGTTTAAATCGCGAAATACTTCAAGTGAACGGCTTATTTGTTTTTGTGTTTTAAGATGATACTCCATAATCTCTTTTTTGCCTTCGCCGGTAAACTCTTCACCGTTTTCAACCCAAAGTTTTGCCTTTCGGTACAGGGTTTTTGAAATAATATCGGCAATGCGTTCAAATTCCTTAATGGCATACATTATCTGAAATGCTTCATCAACCCTGCGTTGTGGTATATTTTCCCTGCTTATTTTTATTAGATATTCTTTTATCTCATCACGTAAAAAATTAACATTTTTTTCTTTTTCCTCTATATCAGTAAGGATATTCTTTTCTTTTGTAAAAAACG
>CAYTWH010000018.1:0-69634 GCA_964442075.1 uncultured Bacteroidales bacterium | reverse complement strand
ATCATTTTGTGTCAAAATTAAAATATTGGCAGCAGAAATCCAAATTAAACATGCAAAAACAATATGCCAAGCAGCAGTAATTGAAATACGGGCTACAATAATAAGAATACAACATGCAGAAACATAAAAGCTAACTACCAAAACAAGAATACAACATGCAGAAACATGAAAGCTAACTGCCAAAACAAGAATAAAACATGCAGAAACATAAAAGCTAACTGCCAAAACAAGAATAAAACATGCAGAAACACAAATATTGCACACCTTTAGGTATCTGTTTGCTATCACAAATCATTGACCGGAGGCACTATGACATTGTGTAGATAACGTGGCAGAGTGGAGCAGGGCAGGTATAGACTTATTGTATTGCTTTGGGAAGAGATACTTGTTGTGTGGAGTGTTTTTTTAAATAAACAATACTCAACAATCAATATTCAATAAACAATGAAGTAGAGATATTTGCTTTTTAAAAGATTTGCTTGTAATTTTATAGGGTGAAAAAACTAATACTATTATCAGTTATACTATTTTCTGTTTTAATATTAAATGGACAAAGGTATCATAGATGTATTAATTATATGAAATATGAGGAGTATCAGAGAGCAATTGAATGTTATAATTATCGTATTTCACAAAATAGATATTGTAAGGATAATAGAATGAATTGGTATGTAGGAATGCTATATACCGAGATATTTAATCATGAAGATACTACTGTAAACAATTTGGATACAAATGCTATTGAGAAGAGTATTAAATATTATTATTTGGCATTATTGTATAATATATTAGATATTTCCTATCATAACTTAGATTATACTGAGGATGATGAAAAGAAGCTGATTACAGCAGTTTTAAATAATCCTGAGACATTGGTGATTGAACAAGAGATAAAAGATGATATTATAAATATAAGGTTACCAATAATTGAAAAATATATGCTTGAACATACAATTTCTGATGACTCGATGGAGCTATTGGAGATACTTCGAAAAATAATGGACTAAAAAAAACCCTGCCATTATAAAAACAGCAGGGCAAATAATTTTAATGACGTAAGCAAGAACCACCGAATTGTAATACTTGTTATGTTGAGTGTTTTTTTAAATAAACAATACTCAACAATCAATATTCAATAAACAATGGAACAAAAAAACCCTGCCATTAATAAAATCGCAGGGCATATAATTTTAGGCACTTTAAATTTCAATTATGGTTGGGTTTTGGCTCAATCCTGCTTTGCAGGATAAAGATATGCATAGTAATTTATCGGGGTTTAAGCCCTAATGCTTAAAATGCCTTACTCCGGTAAGCACCATTGCCATTTCATTTTTGTTGCAAAAATCTATCGATTCTTTATCTCTAATTGAGCCACCCGGTTGTATAACAGCAGTAATTCCTGCATTATGTGCAATTTCAACAGAATCGGCAAAAGGGAAAAAAGCATCCGAAGCCATAACAGCACCTGTAAGAATAAATCCAAAACCGTTTGCTTTGGTTATTGCCTGCCTTAAGGCATCAACTCTTGATGTTTGTCCAATACCACTTGCCGATAATCTTTTATGTTTTACTAAAACAATAGTGTTTGATTTTGAGTGTTTAACAATTTTATTTGCAAAAATAATATCTGCAATTTCATTTTCTGTTGGCTTTGCTTTTGTTGCAATTTTAAAGTTTTCTTTGCTTTCTGTTTTACAATCTTTTTCTTGCCACAAAACACCATTTAATAAAGACCTGAACTGAGTTTTAGGTAATAAAGTCTTTTTATGAACTAAAATTATTCTGTTCTTTTTTTGCTTCAAAATTTCCAAAGCATCTTTATTGTAATCGGGAGCAATAATAACTTCAAAAAATATTTTATTAATCTCTTCGGCAGTCTCAATATCAAGAGTTCTGTTTGTAACAAGTACACTACCAAAAGCAGAAACAGGGTCGCCTGCCAAAGCATTTTCCCATGCATTCACAAGTTTCTCTCTTGATGCTACCCCACACGCATTATTGTGCTTTAAAACTGCAAATGTAGTTTCATCAAAATCGGAAATTAAATTAATAGCTGAATCTATATCTAAAAGATTATTGTACGATATTTCCTTTCCGTGAAGCTTATCAAATATTTTTTCCAAGTTACCATAAAATATGCCTTTTTGATGTGGGTTTTCGCCATATCGTAAAGTTTGTTTTTCTTTTATACTTTGTTTAAATGCGGAATTATTATCATTATCAAAATATTTAAAAATCTCACTATCGTAATGCGATGATATGTTAAATGCCTCTTTTGCAAATTCCTTGCGCTCTTCAATAGAAGTTTCCCCATTATTTTCTTTTAACAATTTGGTAAGATCTGCATACTGTTCTCTTGATGCAACAATTAAAACATCTTTATAATTTTTAGCTGCTGCACGTATTAAAGAAATACCTCCAATATCAATTTTTTCAATTATATTTTCTTGGCTTTCGCCCGATATTACAGTTTCTTCAAATGGATACAGATCAACAATTACAAGATCAATTTCGGGAATTTCATATTTTTTGGTGTCATCAATATCTTCCTTATTATCTCTTCTTGAAAGTATTCCGCCAAATATTTTAGGATGCAGGGTTTTAACCCTTCCACCCAAAATTGAAGGATAAGAAGTAATACTTTCTACCGATGCAACATTTACACCCAAGCTTTTAATAAATTTTTCAGTTCCTCCTGTAGAGTAAAGTTTAATATCAAAATTTTGCAATTGTTTGATAATGGTTTCAAGATTATCTTTATGATAAACAGAAATCAATGCTGATTTAATTCTTTTCAAATCACTCATATACAATTTTTTATTGCTTCAAGCAAAAGTATAAATTTTATTATAATATCAAATTTTTTAAAAGATTTTTTTATAAACAAATAGGAATATAGCATAGAATTATTTTAATATCTTTGCAATATGCAAATAGGTAAAATATTAAAAGAAAGTTTCATTTTTGCTTACAGTTCTTTAATTGTTAATAAACTTCGAACTTTTCTTTCTTTATTAGGAATTACAATAGGAATATTTGCAATAATATCTGTTTTTACTGTTATTGATACTCTTGAAAGAAGTATTACTGACAGCATTTCAAGTTTGGGCGATGATATTATTTATGTTCAAAAATGGCCATGGGAATTTGGAGAGCAATATCCTTGGTGGAAATATATGCAACGCCCTATTCCAAAACTTAAAGAACTTGACCAAATTACAAAACGTTGCAAAAACGCTCAAGCAACTGCATATACTATTACAGCGTCAAGGACTATTAAATATAAAAATAATTTTGTCGATAATATTATAGTTTGGGCTGCTTCGCACGATTATGATAAAATAAGAAATTTTGAGATTGAAGAAGGTCGTTATTTTTCACATTTTGAATCGCATAGTGGAAATGCAAAAATAATTATTGGAAAAGACCTTGCTGATGGTTTGTTTGAAGGTGTTAATCCTATTGGTAAACAAATAAAGATTAATGGAATTAAAGTAAAAGTTATAGGTGTATTTAAAAAAGAAGGTACTGACTTGTTTAATCAAAGCATGGACAATTCTGCTCTTATACCAATTAATTATGCAAGAAATATAGTTGATTTGAAAAACGAGAGACTTAATCCAATGATAATGGTGTTGGCAAAAGAGAATGTTAATAATCAGGAATTAATTGATGAACTGCGAGGTATAATGAGAGGAATAAGGAAACTAAAACCAATAGAAGACGATGATTTTGCCTTAAACCAATCAAGCCTTATAACCCAAGGTTTCAAACAGGTGTTTTCAACAATAGATATAGCTGGAATAATAATTGGTGGCTTTGCAATTCTTGTTGGAGGCTTTGGAATTGCAAATATTATGTTTGTTTCTGTTAAAGAACGAACCAGAGTAATTGGAATACAAAAAGCACTTGGAGCGAAAGCTTATTTTATTCAGTTGCAATTTTTATACGAATCGGTTATACTCTCGTTAATTGGAGGAATTGTTGGTTTAATATTAATTTTTATCGGTACAAAAATAGCAAATACTCTTATTGATATGGATATGGAATTTGCAATGAGTTTTGGTAATATTGCTACAGGAATAATTATATCAATTATTATAGGCATTATTTCCGGATGGTTGCCGGCACGATCTGCCGCTAAATTAGACCCTGTTAATGCAATGAATTCAAGTTTTTAGTTCGATTATCTTATTAAAGAGCAAGGTGATTTTTAGGAAATAACTCTAATTGTACCAACTCCTGTTTTTTCATTTTCCCATTTTGTTGCTTTTATGTTAATTTCAACAGGAACAGTTTTTCCGTTTTTGCAAATAATCTTTGTTTTGTAATTTTTTATAGTTTTCCCAAAAAATATATCTTTTAATTTTAATAGATATTTTGGCAATTCACTATTTGGAATAAACTTTGAAAAGTTTTCCCCTTCAAACTCGTTTTTTTTGTATCCAAAATCTTCTTCTATTGTATTACTTGTATAAAGTATTTTTCCTTTATTATTTATAGTAAAAATATTATCAACCATATTTTCAGTAATAAATAATAGATATTCTTCTTTTTTATTTTCTTTTTTCTGAGCAATTTTAAATCTTGTAATATCTCTTGAAATACCAACAATACCAACAATATTACCTTTTTCATCTCTAAAAGGAACTTTTGTTGCAGTAACCCAAAACCATTCTCCGTTTGCTTTTTTTATTTTTTCTTCTTTATTGATTAACATTTTTCCTGTACGCATCATTTGTTTTTCATCAGCAAATGCATTTTCAGCGTGTTCAACATTAAAAAAATTAAAATCAGTTTTTCCAATAGCATCTTCAGGTCGTTTAATACCTAATGCATCAGCTTGTGCTTTATTAATTTTAATAAACTTGCATTTATCGTCTTTGTAATATATTGTATCAGGTATGCTGTTAATAAGAACATCAAATAATTTTTTTTCTAGTTCTAGTTCTTTATTTGCTTTTTTTAATTGCTCAAGCTCTTTTTCAAGCTTTTTACATTTTATTTCCAAATCAGTACTCATTATTATATTTTAAGTTTTGTTTAAAATATTTAAGGTTTATTACCCTTTTTTAAAATAGGGATACAAAAATATAAATTTTCAACAAACTTTTCAGTTTTTATTTAAAAATAATATCCAAAACCACATTCAATAAAATCTGCTTTTGCAAAATGAGTTTTTAGAGCTAAGTTGGCAAACCAGTGTTTGTTTAGTTTATGTTTTATTCCAAAACGATTGTAGATAGGACCATCGTTTTTGTATTTGTCATAAAAATACGTACCAATTTGCATTGTTATTGATGTTTTACCAAATATCAGATCATGCGAAAAGTGTATGCCTGAACGAAAATTATCTAATTCATTTGTATTAAAAATGCTATCTTCTTCAGCTAATCTTGTAATTATTGAATTATCATAAAATATATCTAAACCAAGACCAAGTTTGCGCTTTCGCCAAAAGCCTCTTTCGGCATTAAAAGATATTGAAGATGCAAAATACTTATCGCCAATTGGTGGTGCATTTTCTCTTATTCCTGCTCCGTATATCACAGAATATTCATAATATTTTTTATGTGCCTGTATCTCATTTTTAATGTAATTGGTAGAGTTAAATTTATATATCAATCCTGTATGAGCTGTAACTACATTAATACCTGTATTTGGCTTTGCAACAGCACCGTTTGAATAATGGGTAATTCCAAAACCGATATCAAAAATTATATTTTCAAATAATTGCCATTTTGTATCTAAAGCAAGATTAACATAAACATTACCGGGTGAGCCAATAGCAAGATTATAATAGTTATCATAAATATCAAATGATTTGGATAAATATGAATATCCACCTGCAAGAGTGTAATTGAAGCTAAATTCGTTTTTTTTAATTATTGGAATATTAATGAATCCATATATGGCATATGCTTCTCCAAAGTATTTTTTATTGCCAAGATTGCAGTAATATAAACCATAACCAAATGCAGGATAGCGATATAATTGTTCCCATTCTTTTTTACCTGTTAATCTTTTACTTGTTTCAATATTAAAAGCATAAGGATGTTTATCGTTGAAAAATTTAAAAAACGAATGATGTGGCAAAATAAAACCATATTGACCTTTTACTTCTACCTGAAGATTATTTGTTATGTTTTGCGAATAAATGTTTAACGAAAAACAAATAAGTAAAACAGGTATAATATTTTGTTTTATTTTTATCATTAAATGTGTTTTGCCTCTTGTTCCTCCCTTTTGTGGAGATTAGGAGGGGCTTTTCCATAATCAAACATAGCAAAAGTAACAAATACTTTGTAAAGCAATATATAATTTAATCAAATTGTATTCTTGAAAAATTAAACTAATTTTGCGGTTTATAAACAATGACTATATGTACGTTTTATTTTTAAAAGAAATACGAAGTTTTTTCAGCTCTTTAATTGGATACATTGTAATAATAGTGTTTCTTATTGTTAATAGTTTATTTATGTGGATTTTTCCGGGTGAGTTTAACGTACTTGATTCGGGATATTCAAATTTAGATACACTTTTTATTATTTCGCCATGGGTGTTTTTGTTTCTTGTACCGGCTATTACAATGCGATTGTTTGCCGATGAAAAAAGAACAGGAACAATTGAGCTATTACTTACAAGACCTGTTTCGGATTTCAAAATAGTATTTGCTAAATATTTATCGGGATTAACATTAGTGCTATTCTCTTTATTACCAACGTTTATTTATTTTATTTCTGTACATTTTCTTGGCAATCCTGTTGGTAATTTAGATACAGGTGGAATTTGGGGTTCATATATAGGCTTATTCTTTTTAGCTTCAATATATGTAGCAATTGGTGTTTTTGCATCATCATTAACCGAAAATCAGATAATATCATTTATTATAGCTGTAATATTATCATTCTTTTTATTTATTGGATTTGAATCGATAAGCACACTTGGAATTGCAAAAGGCTTTGACGATATTATTATTAAACTTGGTATTAACGACCATTACAAATCGATGAGCAGAGGTGTGTTAGACACCAGAGATATAATATATTTTATTAGTGTAGTTGCAATATTTATAATATTTACGAAATTAAGATTACAAAGACGTAAATGGAAATAGCATGAGCAGGAAAAAAGAAAAACGAAATACATATTTAAACCTTATACTTTGGTTGTTTATCATTGTAAATGTTAATCTTATAGGTTCATATATTTTTGAACGCATTGATTTAACTTCCGAAAAAAGATTTACTTTATCGGAAACTACCCTTGATATGCTCAATGAACTTGACGATTATATTTATTTAACAATTTATTTGGAAGGAGACCTTAATTCTGGTTTTAAGCGTTTGCGAAACAGCATAAAAGAAATGCTTGACGAATTTAGTGTTATTGCAAAAAATAATATTGAATATGAATTTATAAATCCGCTTAAAGGAAAAGATGATAAGGCAAGAAATGAAATAGGCAGGCAATTAATGAAAAAAGGATTGATGCCAACCAATTTGCAAGAAAAAGATTCGGAAGGTAATACCTCGCAAAAAATTATTTTTCCGGGAGCAATAATGACATATAAGGGAAGAGAAACAGCTATTGATTTTCTTGAGAATAAAATGGGACATTCACCCGAGCAGAATCTTAATCTTTCAACTCAGGATATTGAATATAAATTAGTGAAAGCAATAAGAGATCTGCAAAAAAAAGAAAAACCAAAAATTGCTTTTATCGAGGGGCATGGCGAACTTGATGATTTGCAATTATACGATATCATTAATTCATTATCGGAATTTTATACGGTAGAATTTATAAAACTAGACGGGCAACTAAACAGTTTAAGGGAGCGAATGATGATTGATTCTGTTAAATCTAAAGTTGTAAATCGTTATCAGGCAATTATTATTGCCAAGCCCGATTCAGTATTCTCTAAAAACGATAAATTTATTATAGACCAGTTTATAATAAACGGAGGAAAATCATTATGGCTGATTGATGGAACAACAATTGATATGGATAGTTTATCATATCAGGGTTCATCTATTGCATTGGTAAAACAAATTAATATAGAAGACCAGTTGTTTAAATACGGAGTAAGAATTAATCCAGACCTAATTCAGGATATACAATGTGCCATGATTCCTGTTAATACAGCAGTTGTAGGTGCAGAACCAAATTTTTCTCCTGTTCCGTGGTTATATTTCCCATTGATTACACCCAACAATACACATCCAATAACCAAAAACATGGATCTTATTAAAACAGAATTTGTAAGTACCATAGATACTGTTGGCGAAGATCCAAATATCTCAAAAACATTTTTACTTCACACATCTCAATACACAAAGGTAGTAAATGCACCAATAAGGGTAGATTTGCGATTAGTGAGCCAAGAGCCCGATAAACGACAATTTATTAAATCGCATAAGCCAATTGCGGTTTTATTAAGCGGTAAATTCGAATCGCTGTTTAATAATAGATTAGAACCCGAATTTGAAGAAAATAATTTAATAGATTTTAAAGCATACGGCAAACCCACAAAAATGATTGTTGTTTCCGATGGCGATATTATTAAAAACAATGCAGATATTAAAAACGGCAAATACATGCCCCTGCCGCTTGGGCTCGATTTTTATTTTAGAGACATATATTATGGCGGCAATAAAGAATTTATTTTAAATGCCGTTAATTATCTATGCGACGATGCCGGAATTATGAGTGTTAGGTCGCGCGAGCTAAAATTAAGGCTGATGGACAGAGCAAAAATTAACGATGAAAAACTAAAATGGCAAATAATTAATATAATCCTACCCGTACTTATTGTTATTATATTTGGATTTATTATCCGATTTGTTCGCAAAAGAAAGTATGCAAAAGTATAGAAATGACTAAAATTTAAAGTGCCTAAAATACTTAAAATTTAAAATAGTAAATTTTTAAATCTAAAATTAAGAAGGAGGGAGTTTTTTTGCTCTCCTTTTTTTTGTCTATATTTGTTAAAGATTATAAGTAATTTAACAAAATTAACAAATTGTAGCTATAAGGTAGATAACAGGCACTAATGCTTTTTATCTAATAGTTAACCACAATTAGAAATAAAATGAACGAATTTATTGAATATCAAAAATTCTCTGACAAACTTGATGCAAAAGATTTAATTTTTTTATTAAAGAAACATGAAATTCTACATGAAATTGAAGAGCCTGCCCTGCAATTTAGATTAGTTGATAATTCAATGGATGACTATGTGATAATAAAAATCCAAAATATAGATATTGCAAAAGTTGATAAGTTGTGTCAAGCAAAAGATGATGAGGAGTTTGAGAAAAACACTGACCATTACCTTTATACTTTCTCAAACGAAGATATTATTGATGTTGTTGTAAATCAGTCTAATTGGACAAATCTTGAAGTAAGGATTGCGAACAAAATTGCTACAGAAAGAGATTTAAAGCCAACAGCTGATCTAGTTAAATCATTGCAAAAAGATAAAAAAACTTCGGATCAACAAAACGGCAAAACTGGACAACAAAAATCAATACAAATTGGAGCTTCTTGGTTCCTATGGGTTGGTATTTTATCAATAATAAATCTAGTCGCCTATTTATTAAATCAAGATATACCCTTAATAACTGGTCTTAATATCAATTCTGTATTTATTGGCATAGCTTTAGGCATAAATGATGCAACGAAGCTAGATTTAATGCTCATTAGTGTTATTCTAAGTATTATCATTTCTTGTCTTTTTATATGGTTTGGACTTAAGAGTAAGAAGCATAATAAAAAAGTATATTTAATTGGCTTACTCATTTATGGTTTAGATGGTCTACTTTCTTTATTCTTTAAAGATTGGTATAGTTTAAGTTTTCATCTTTTAGCATTAATATTTATGTTTACAGGTTACAAATCATTAATATCAAGTTTAAAAGAAATTAATCAATAAAAACTGTGGTTAACAAATAAATAAAAAGCATTAAAACGCAGTTTAGCTAAACGTTATCGGACAGGCTAAAAAACACCTGCTAGAGCGGGTCATTCAATAGTCATTCATTATCATTCTATCATTTTATCATTGAAACCATTGCAACATTAAAATATTTTTTATACTTTTACAAGGTGAAACACAATAACATTATACTGCAAAACCCACAAAGCTCGCAAACCCCTGACGTTGTAAGGGGGGCTTTATAATCTGAAAAATATTTTTCGGCATACTGCCGCAATCCAACAAACAGCCCAAAAACTTATTATTCGGTACCGATAGGCCCCTTACCGTGTCCGTTGGCTCTTCTATCGTGCCCCTTGGCTCTTCTCCCGTGCCCCTTGGCTCTTCTCTCGTGCCCCTTGGCTCTTCTATCGTGCCCCTTGGCTCTTCTACCGTGCCCCTTGGCTCTTCTATGGTGCCCCTTGGCTCTTCTCCCGTGCCCGATAGGGTAGTGAACGGTGCCGAAAAGTCATATTTGGTGCCCGAAAAATTATTATTCGTGCCCGAAAAGTCATTTTTTGGGCAACAACAAATCAATAAGTATCTCAATATTAATTAAATATAAATCATTATGGTATTAATGAGGAAGAGATAAAAATACTGCAAGATTTGGCAGATATTTTTGGTGTAGAAATTTCTTATACCAAAAGCCTTACCGATGGTGTACATATTTTCCGCCGACTTGATAAAACCGACGACGAATGGACATTTTTAGCCCGCGATACTCACAGCCCTTATATTGATACCAAAGATATGGATACACATGCCACATTTCAGTATATGGTGCGTGCCTTGATTGATGACCAGGAAATTGGTATACAAAGTGCTGTGCATATTGTAACGGTTTAGAAAAAAAATGCCTAAAATGAGCTAAAATATAAAATGACTAAAATTAAAAGGAGGGAGTTTTTTTGCTCTCTCTTTTTTTTTGTTATATTTGGGGAATGATTTTTATAATAAAGACCTGTGATTAATGGAAAATGCTAAGACCATAAGTTCGGAAACTTGCGGTATTGGGGTTTTTTCACGACTTATATTTTTATTTATTAATTTTTAAAATTTTATTTTATGAAAAAATTATTTTGTTTAACAATTGTTATAACTAGTATTTTAAGTTTTTCTTATGGTCAAAATGAAATACCAAATTTTGTCTTAGCCGAGAATAGTAATTTCGTAGTTAATATTGTTTCTACTTATGATTATGGAACCTCAAGACAGATAACTTTTCTTGAAACTGTTGGGGGTTCAAAAATTGAGCGTATATCTCCAGACCAGTGTGAAAGTTTGAGTGATGGTTTGTTTACAGAAATTTCATATATTATAAAAGAAGAATTTGAAAAGATAGGAATGCATCCTGCAGCATTTATTAATTTTAGTCAAGCAGACACAAAAGATGCAGAAGCTATGAAAAAACTTAGTGATCAATACATGGTTTATCAACCAGGCTTTCTAGTTACTATAGCATGTCAAGATTGGAAAAAAGCAGAAAAAGCTTACGCAAAAAATAAATTAACAGCAGATAATATCAAACCTATAGGATTTACGCTAGGTAAAATTGCTTCACAAGATGTAAAAGATTTTTTTATGGTTGCAAAAATTGGCTTATCTGTGGCAACAGCTATGAAAGAAGTAAAATCGGCAATTGATGAAAAACCCGAATCATATTTCATAAAAACAATGGAAATAAGTGATGAATATTTTAAAGATGCTGAGGTCAATAAAGAATTGACCGATAAAATGCTGAAAGAAAATGAAGCATTAGAAAAATTTCCTGATGAGACTGAGCTTAAAGCAAATGAAATTTTAGTTGTATCTCCCGATAGAGTGGATGGGATGTATTATAATCACTCATTAAAACAACTAGAAAAATTTTACCCTCATAAATTTAAATTAATATCAGTTATTGATTATGGCGAATATTTAAAAAAAGGGTATAAATATGCATTAGTACCCAAAGATTATTTAGCTAAAAAAACTTCAACTAAATCAGGAGATGGAAAAACAACATCCAAAACCCAGACAGTTACAATGTATTATTATGTTTTAAAAGATTTAAAAACATTAAATGTTTATTATAGCAATAACAAATCGAAACTAGAAAAAACGGCAACTACAAGTCCGTCTTGGGCATTAAAAAAAGCCTTGAAAATTATGCAGGAGAATTATAGCTGGAAAGAATAATAATTAAATGCCTCTGCTGGTGTGAGCTTATAGCTCATATCCATAACTGGATACTCCGCTACCGCACGAATCCTTTCGTGTGGTGAGGAAATAGGAGTAATGATTTAGGTTTTAAAAATAAATATTGAATGAAAAAAAATGTAGCATTGGTGTTAGGAAGTGGTGGGGCAAGAGGAGTAGCACATATTGGAGTAATAAATGAATTAATAAAGCAAGGTTATAAAATAACATCAATTTCAGGAACTTCAATGGGCGCATTAGTTGGAGGAATGCATGCTTCAGGTGAACTGAAAATATTTGAAAATTGGATGCGTTCTTTAAGTAAACATGATGTTTTTAAACTTGTTGACTTCACACTTAGTTTAAATGGAATTATTAAAGGGAATAAAGTTCTTAAAGCAATGAAAAACAAAGTTCCTGATAGAAAAATTGAAGACCTATTAATTTCATTTACTTGTGTTGCAACTGATATTATTAATGGTAAAGAGATTGTCTTTAAACGAGGAAGTTTATATGATGCAATAAGAGCATCTATTTCTATTCCTTCTGTTTTTATGCCTTTTGAAAAAAATGGTTTAAAATTAGTTGATGGAGGGGTTCTTAATCCAATACCTATTGACAAAGTAAAACGAAATGACAATGATATTCTTGTTGTTGTAAATGCAAGTTCAGATAAAGAATATATAAAATTACCAGATAAAAATATATCTCCAAAATTGGAAATAAAGCATAATAAATATATTTCTAGGATACAAAATAGTATTAATAATATTATACCCAGTAATGATAAAGATAAATTAGGGTTTTATAATTTATTAAGTAATACAACTAGTTTAATGATGCAAAAGGTATCTCAATTAACATTGGAAAAATTTAATCCTGATATCCTTATTGAAATTCCAAAAAAATCTTTTGGAACATATGAATTTTATAAATCAAAAGAAATAATAAAATTTGGAGTTCAAACAACAAAAAAATCATTAGGCAAATATCTTGAGAATTCATAAAGCCCAATGGCGCGAATTTGTAATCACCGCTGCCGCCAGATTGTATCTGGTGGTTTTGAACTAAAAAAGGAACCCTATCCATAAAGGATAACCGTTTTCACGGGTATTAAAAAGAGATTAAAACAATAGCTAAATATTAATTATTAAAGCGCCCTCGTTATAAATTATTTGCTCAGGCATTTTTAGTTTTATAAATATTTTGGCAGCAATATCTGTTATATTCATTTTTTCATTTAGCGTATTCCCATTTAACCTAAGCATGTTAATTTTTACTTCAATATCTTCGTTTTTAATAAAAAATGTCATGTCGTTTTGTTTGATATTATATCCATTATCTTGCGAATATTCTTTTTTAAGTTTTTCTACAATTTCTTCAATATTTAGTTTAGGTCCATTAGCATCGTTAATATTAAAACTTAGAGTATTTGATGTAGTATCAAAATGAATTGTTAAATTATTACTGTCTAATTTGAATTTAGTATGATATATTGTATCGTTATTATCATAATTATAAAAGTAATTATTGTAATCTAACAGATAATTGTAGCCCGAAATATTTGTAATATTATTAGAATAGCTATTAGCAGAAAAATAGAAATTATCATTGTAATAATTGTCAGTTGTCCACCTGTTAATATATTCTATTCCCATTATTTTCAATAATACTGTTGGTTTGTGTTGGTATAATGAGTCTACTAAAATACTATCTAAATTTTGCTTAAAAAATGGTTTGAACATTTCATAACCATGCATATCTACAAGATATTCTGTAGTTGAACTAATGTCTTTTCTATCTTCAAAAGAAATTTCTTTTTTAAGTTTGCTTACTTTTCCGTCAACTAATATTTCGTGCTTTTCTAAAATACTTATAAGGCGATTATATTGACTTTTTTTAGAAATATCAAAAGCACTCCATGGTCCAAACGATGATAATAATGCAATTAAACCCAGTGATATGGGTATTATCTTTATGTTTTTATATTTAGTAAATATCTGATATAATGTAATTCCTATAAGCCATATTGCCAGTACGAATACAAAATATCTGTTTTCCGTAATGCCGTATTCGCCTATTCTTTTCCAGATAGCAATAAATAAAAGTATTATTAATGGGATTAATGCCCAGTAAAAAAATCTTGTAAATATCCTTATCCATTTGTTTTTTTGTTCGTCTTTAACAGGATAAACTAATAATAGTGAGAAAATCCCAATTATTGAAAATCCTAATACCATATATGCAACCCATCCTGATGGCCAATTGCTAAATACTATAATTTTACCTGAGTAAACGTATAGTATAATAAAGTATAATAATACCAATGGTAATAATATCCACTGTGTAAATACTTTTAATCCTTTAGGATATTTTTTGTTTTCTTCAAGCTCATTAAAATTTTCCGGTATCCCTGAAATAAAAAACCATGTATTAAAAATTCCTACAATAATTATCCACAATTGCCCGTATCTTTCTCCTTTTACGCTTACTTCAAAAAGATTTTCTACAGCAAGCATTGCTAAGGCTAATCCTGCATACAAAACTGCACTATATAAAGCAGAAGTAAGAATTCTAATAAATAATGATTTATTAAATTGCCAGAAGCCGTTTGTTTCACCCTTTTTTAAAAACGGGGCAAAAGAAATAAAACAGTGAATTGCCAAAAAGAATAAAAAGAATTTGTAAAAATGAAGTTCAGTCATTTTTTCTGGTAGGGTAAAATAATAAGCCGCAAGCAATGCAAGGCCAATAACACCCGATATTATTTTTGAGCTTATGGATTTTGTTCTACGTTTTATTAATAGTGCTGATAAGATAAATAAGCCTAATCCCAATATGCTTGTTAACAATAATTTTGTAAAGAATTCCGATTGCTCTTTCTCTAAATAATCCAATTCTAACAGATACACAGCTATAATTGCGCCGAATATTGAAACAATAATAGCTAATGGGAAACGTAAAAAAGTATTGCCTATGGTTTGCAACAAGGTTTTAACAGATGGGAATTTCATAATTTTTAATTTTTGATTTGAGATAAAGATAGTGTTTTTTATAAAACACTCAATATCTAAAATGTTAAAAAAAATTAAAGATTATCTAAAATAAGAATTAGTATAAAAAGATGTTGGTAGATTATTATTGAAAGGTATTTTATTTTAGATTAACTTATTAAGCTTTTTCTTAAAAGTATCTAATTCGTTTTGAATATTGATATTCGAAAATATATTTTTGTAATAGTTAATTCCTTCAATCATTTTTTCCTGAGCATTTACAAAATGTTCTGTTTGCTTTTTTGTAAGTGGGGTAAGAGTTTCGGCTAATTTGTTTTTAAAATGGTCATAATACATTGATAATTCCAGAATAAACATATTTGGTCTGTCGTTTCTTTTTATCAAATTCATTTTTCCATATATATGAGCAATCATATCTTTTAATGTAACTATTTCAGAAAAATATGCCATGTTTGGTCCCGGGCATACAGATACACCTTGATTTTTTGCTCCATTACTAATACCATATGCTAAAAATGCTGGGTTTGTTAAACCAATACAAAGACATGTTTTTTCAACAATTTTATTATATTCTTTTTTAAATTTATCTATATCAAATCTTTTGTTTTTAAGTTCTTCAATTTTAAGTTTTTGATATTGTCGTGAAGCAAGACAAATAGGTTTTTCAGTAAATTCAGTATTATAAACAAGATGTTTTTTTGGACAAGGGCTACCGGGTTTATCTTCTTCAATTGCTCTTTTTCTGTTATCATCAACAGAAGTTCCTTTTACTGTATTAAAAGGTACACCAATTGGAGAAATATTACTTAAGTATAAATCCTTTTCTTCTGCTTTACAAAGCAAATCCATTGTTGTCTGGTCAATATTTACTGCTTCAGGAACTAGTAGAAATGGAGTTCCCCAACCAACTGAATCGATATTATAATGATCTATTAAAAAATTATGTTCTTCATTTGTCCCAACTCCACCTTGTACTGTAACAGAAATAGGTGGTGGTTCATTAATCAGCGTTCTGTTATCATTTTTTAATGCAGCTAATAATAATTCAAAATTATATGATATTAATTGTTCTTTATTCTCTTTAAATTCTTCCATTGCAGGACCAAGTAATGAACCATTTGTAATAAAAGCATGTCCGCCACAATTAAGTCCTGATTCTATTCTGTATTCTGATACCCAAAGACCTTTTTTAGCGAGAAATTTACCTTGAATTAAAGCAGAACGATAGTCACTAACTTTTAATGTTATTTTCTTTTTAAGTTCACCTTTTTCGTTAGGAAAAAAATCATCAAAATTGGACATGTAATTGTACAATCTTGGGTGTAATCCTGCAGAAAGAACAATGGCTGAATTTAAATTACTATTTGCAAATCCACGAAGTGCAGCATGAGCATCGTTATATTCTATTGGCAGAGCTTTTTTATCAGGAGAATAGTTTACTCTGTCAAGTTTAGTCATTATATTAACATCAATTGAGCCTGGAATAAGCTTTTCTCTTAATTTTTGTTGAGCTTCTTGTTTTGCTTCATCGCTGTTTAATTGAAGCATGTCATTATATTCTGTTTTCAGTATTGATGTTTGGGGAAGCATTTCAAAATATTTAGTTATTTCGCTTCCTTTCTCAAAAGTTGATTTTTTTAAATTGTTAAAATTTTTTGTAACAATATCGTTAATAAGGTTAAGATATTCAGTAATTCTTTTAGCTCTACTGTCTTCTACGTTTTCATCAATAGGTTTGAAAGGAATTTGCATTCTTTTGCATTGAAATTCTCTCATTTTTTCAATAAGCCTGTGGTCGCCTATCGGAATAACAGAGTTTATTCCGTAATGTGATACTTTTGTAGGAGTATCAATAGTATATCCTATTCCTAATACAGGAATATGAAAAGAATGTGCATGAATTTTTTTTGTCATATATAATATGATTTAAGTTTGCAAAGTAAATTAAATTTTTTAGAATAGATAGTGTAATTTTAAGTTTTCCCTTTCAAAGATAAAAAATCTAGATTTTTTATCTTTGAAAGGGAAACTGTCGCACTTACTAATTGAATTTTCGTATTAAAAATTAGACAACCATTCTAAAGCACTTTTTTTAGTTGAGAAGACCTTATAATGATAGTTCTCAAGATTAAGAGTTTTTTGAAACAGTATATTTAAGGCTGTTTCTACCGGTTTGTCCTGAAGTGTTGCAATTATTACTTTTTTATAATTATTAGAAAATTGTCTAAGTGTTTCTACTATTTTGTCAACATCAACAACATCAGGAGATATTTCACCATTTCTGGCATCTTCAAATATTTTTAGTTTTTTTAGTGATTTTGTTTTTATACCCACATCGCTTATGTAGTTAATAACATCGTAGTCAGTTATTAAGCCTTCGTAATTTACAAGTAGGATATCTTTATCCTGATCGAATTTATAAGTAATCATAATAAATTATTCTTTTCAATTGAGGTTGAAAGAATTGTAAAAATAATAATTTTTATTTATTTACAATAATTTGTATTGAAAATAATTATATCTTATCAATAATAAAATTCATTTTTGCGGCAGCTTCTAAAACTTCTATTCTGTTGTAGGCTTCAAATAGGGTTTTCCCAACACTTAAAATTCCGTGTTTTTCCATTATTACAACATTTGAATTGCCAATATTTTTGGCAAGATTCGTAGCGAGTTCTTTACTGCCCGAAAGAGCGTAAGGAGCACTTGTAATATTACCAAGTATAATATGGGTTTCGTCTGTTATTTTTGTGTTTATTGTTTTGCCTTTTATAGCATAGCTTGTCGCATATATGGGGTGTGCGTGTATTATTGCTTTAACATCGGGTCGTTTTTTGTAAATGGCAAGGTGCATATCTGTTTCCATGCTTAATTTAATCTCAGGAGTATAATTATTGCCATTTAAGTCAATTTCGCCAATATCCTCAGGCATTAATTTTCCTTTATCTTTTTGCGAAGGAGTAATAAAAACGTTTTTATTGTTATCAATAATGCTGATATTACCACCCGAACAAGAAGTAAGTCCTTTTTGATAAAGGCGTGTCATAAAATATGCTATTTCTTTTTTATTATTGGTCATGGTTTTTATTTTTAATCAAATAATTTTTTAATATTGATTTCATTAGCTTCACAAATCCCGCTTTCAGTAATAAGCCCTGTTATCAATTTGGCAGGAGTTATATCAAAAGCATAATTGGCTGCATTGGCATTTTTTGGAGTAAGTAAAATTTTTTCTATTTTGCCGTTTAATTTTCCTTCAATATATTTTATTTCATCGGCGTTTCTTTGTTCTATTTCAATTCCATTGCCGTTTTCCAGATTAGTATCTATTGTGCTTTTTGGTAGTGCAACATAAAATGGAATATTATTATCCATTGCTGCAAGGGCTTTCATGTATGTTCCAATTTTGTTTGCTACATCTCCGTTTTTTGCTGTGCGGTCGCTACCAACAATTACTATATCAACTAAATCATTTTGCATAAGGTGTCCTCCGGTATTATCCGCAATAATTGTATATGGTATGCCGTGCATCCCAAGTTCCCATGCAGTAAGCCTAGAGCCTTGGTTTCTTGGTCGTGTTTCACTTACCCAAACGTGTATGTTTATTCCCTTATCAAAAGCATGATAAATAGGAGAGGTGGCTGTTCCGTAATCGCCACAGGCTATCCAGCCTGCATTGCAGTGTGTGAGAATGTTTACTGTTTTTCCTTTTTTCTTACTACTTATATTTTCAATTAATGGCAATCCAGCTTTGCCTATTAGTTTAAAGTTTTCTATTTCGCTGTTAAAATACTTTTGTGCTGTATTTAATGCGGCGTTTATTTTTTTACTTATATCATTTTCTTTTTCAATTTCTGTAAGCATTGAGTCAATAGCATGAAAAAGATTTACTGCTGTTGGTCGTGAGTTCAGTAACTTGTCGGCAGAACTTTGTAAATGTTCATCAAAGTTATCTGATCGTGAAGCTTCAATACATGCAATATATATCCCAAAAGCTGCTGTAATGCCAATTAGCGGTGCTCCTCTAACTTCCATCTCTTTTATTGCAATATAGATATCGTTTACAGATGTAAGGTTTTTTATTTCAAAACTAAATGGCAGTTTTGTCTGGTCAATTATCTGAATTATTTGGTTATTATCAGGCTTTTGCCAGATTGCCGTATAATGTTTGCCGTTTATTTTCACGTGTTTATAATGTAATTAATCATTTTTTTTAAAAATAAATTCAACTGTTGCTCCTTTTTTTAGCAGTCCTGTTATTAAGTCCGTAATAACAAACAAGGGAAAAGTAAATACAAAGAATATTCTCTGCAAAAATAATTTAAATCCCCTGTATTCCTTTATATATTCATCATTTCCTTTCATACTTTCGAATAAAATATCTCGCTTTTTACACCATATATTTAGTATGCTCTGAACCATTCCGTATGGGTTTTGCTCGCTTGAAACATAATGTTCTTCAAGCAAAGCAAAGCCGTGTTCTTTCATCAGTTTTTTGAAATCCTTTGGCTTGAAAAAAAATAAATGCCTTGGCGAATCAAGATGTAGCCATTTTCCTTTAAACCATTTTGCCTGAAAGCTGTCAATATTGGGAAATGAAAAAATAACCACGCCACCAGGTTTTAGTATTTTTTTAATGATATCCAATGTTTCTTGTGGGTTGGTTAAATGCTCAAATACGTGAAAAAGAGTAATTGCATCAAAGGTATCATTAGGATAATCCTCGTTTTCAAGCATGCCGATTTTAAGATCTATCTCCGGAATACGGGCAGTACGCTTTGCAGAATTACCATCCATTTCTTTTCCATGTAGTTCATATTTTCCATATTTTAAAAGAAACAACAAGAATTTTCCATTTCCACAGCCCACATCAAGTACCTTATTGTTTTCATTAAGATAACGGCTAATGCGCCTTGCCCTCTTTTTACGAAAAAAATCAAGTACTTTCTCAACTCCTGAAGTGGAAAATTTATCATCGCTATCGCCATAATAATCTGCGCCATAGGCTTTGTCTAACATGGCTTTATTTGGCCGTGGAGCAAGAAAATAAGCAGAACAATAATTACATTGATTTATTGTGTAATTGTTTTCCCAAAGATCATATGTTGGATAATGAACTGTACTTTTTGCTTTTTTGCAAAATCCACATATGTTTATTTCATCAATCATTCTGAGAGGGTTTAAATATTGTATATTTAGCTAATCCCCATTTTTGTAAACGATATTTATGTGAAGTAGCTAGTACTCCAAAACCATATTTAATACTACGTTTAAAATTTATTGATGAAGCACCAGTAAAATATTTAGTTGGGCAAGTAATTTCAGCAATTTCATATCCTGCATAGAATATTTGAGCTAGCATTTGATTGTCAAAAACAAAATCATCGGAGTTTTCTTGGAAGTTAATAGCTTTAATTACTTCTATGTCGAAAGCTCTATAGCCAGTATGATATTCAGATAGTTTTTGACTCATAAGTATATTTTGCGAAAGTGTTAAAAATCTATTGAAAATATATTTATAAAAGGGCATTCCGCCACGCAAAGCTCCTTTGCCAAGAATTCGTGAGCCTAGAACAACTTTGTAAACATTGTTGGCTATAATGTAGCACATTGAGTGAATTAGTTTAGGCGTATATTGATAATCGGGGTGAAGCATTACAATAATATCGGCATTAAGTTCTATTGCTTTGTTATAACACGATTTTTGATTGCCTCCGTAACCTTTATTTATGTCGTGTATTACAATATGTTTTATTTCTAATTTTTTTGCTATTTTAATAGTATTGTCAGGGCTATTGTCGTCAACCAAAATAATATCATCAACAATGTCGAAAGGGATTTCCTTGTATGTTTTTTCCAATGTTTTTTCTGCATTATAAGCAGGTAGAACAATTACTATTTTTTTATTGTTTATCATCAGTTATTATTGAGGTATTTGAAAATTGGGATCAATTTCTTTTGCTTTATTAAAACATTCAATTGCTTTTTCTTCATTGCCTGTTAAGCGATATGTAACACCAAGGTTAACTACTATCTGAGCATCTTTAGGGTCTAATTGAATCGCTTTTTCAAGTATTGGAATAGATTTGTCAAACATTTGCGATATCCCATAAGCAACGCCAAGGTCTTTGTAGGCTTTGGCATTATCAGGTTTTATTTGTACTGCTCTTTCTAGAAATGGTATTGCTTTTTCAGTATTGTTTTTAAACCTGCCGTAAAGATTGCCGAGATAATAATTTACTTCAAATCTGCCTGAGTTTAACTTATATACTTCTTCCCATATTTTAATTTTCAGATCAACATCTTCACAAGAGTTAAAAACAATTTCCATGTTTGAAAATGCTCTGTCGTAGTTAGGATTAATGTGTAATATCCTTAAATACATTTCAACAGTTTTCTCGTAGTCTTTGTTATACTCAAAATGTGCATTGCCAAGTAAAAGTATTGCATCAACATATGTTGGATGTATTTCTATTGCTTTGTTTAAGTATTTAAGCGAAAGCTGTAGCATTTCTTGTTCCATTTTATCAATTTCCGCACCTGCTTTATTGAAATTGTTAGAACTTAATATTCTGTTTTTTTCTTTATTACTTAATGATGTTTCATTTTCTATCTTGCGTTTAAGATTATCGAACGACATACTTTCACTTTTTATTTTTCTAAGTTTTAAAGCTTCTTCCATTATTTTACCGCCTGCTGAACATGTGCTTTTTGCACTATTATTAGAAACTTTAACATCGGTAGAGAAAAGAATATAATCGTTATCCCACACGGTGTTTCTATCAATAGTTTTAAACGAATATAGTCCTAGAATAATTATAAGCACGACTATAAGTGAAGAATTGTATGATTTTTTATTTTTGACAAGTTTTTGCATCACTAATATTAAAACATAAGCCAATATCAGGCAAAAGCCAACAGATGATATATACATAAATCTTTCGTTCATAAATGCACCTACATTAAAGAATAGGTTGGAAACAACCGAGAAACTGGCAGCAAATAACCAAATGCCAAATGCAATAAGCCTTTTCTTTTTAAGTCCGAAAAAAGCAACTATTACAAGGAAAGAATAGAAAAGTAGGGATATAACTGCTCTGGCATCGGAGAAATTAATAATAGGAATTTGTTTTGGATAATAATCGAAAGTGAGTGGATGAGGAAATACAAGCAGTTTGAAATAAATACCCCATGTATAAAATATTGTGGCAAACTTCTCTACATTATCGGCATTGATGTAAGGATTGTTCATCAACTCGTAAGTCTCGGGAATATTAAATGCACCTAGCATTTTTGTACGAATGGCAAGGAAAGCAATAACAGCAATTATTAATGGTAGTAGTGCAGTTAGATTGCTTTTAAAGCTGTGCTTGGTAAAGAAATATACTGCTAAAGGTATAATTGCAAGAAATGTTATTGCATTTTCTTTAGACATTAGTGCAAGGAAAAATACTATCAGGTTAACTAAAAGAAAGTAGGGTTTTTTTGTATCGAGATATCGTAATGTGTAATACAGTGCGGCAAGCGAGCCCATAAGTGTCATTATTTCGTCGCGTCCTTTTATGTTTGCAATTACTTCGGTGTGCAATGGGTGAGCAAGAAATAGTATTGATGCAATAAAGGAAACAGTAAGATACCACTTACGATTAGTGTCATATTTTTGCAATAGTTTGCGTAGTACTGTGTAAAGTATCATGCAAGTGAGTATGTAGAGGAGAACATTAATAAGATGACTAATAAATGGGTTTTCGCCCAGCAGCTCATATTCTATTGCAAATGTTACAAGCGATAATGGTCTGTAACGGCCACCTGCCACAAGGTTTTTCTTTTTACCAAAAAAGCCGGTAAACATATCGTTTTCCAAAATATCTTTTATTCCGTCAAAACCTTCTTTGGTAAATTCGTTCTGAAGTATTGCTATGCTATCGTCTAGGGCGTAATCGTGGGTAAGAGTGTTTGCGTAAAGAACAAACCCAAGTATAAATATAATAATGTATGGCAAGCGGTTTTTCTTTGGCTTAACTATTTCTACAGGCTTTGCCGGTGCGTGCTTTTGTTTGTTTTTATTATACTTTTTTGCCATAAAAACGATTGCTTTTATTAGAATACAAAAATATAAATCTTTGGCAAATTATTGCAAAAAGTTTATAGGTTTATGTGATGAAGTACTTAGAGTTGTTTTTAATTAAGAATTAACTGGTGCGGAGTTGTTTTTCACTTTTCTTTATAAAATACATTTAAAATATTGCGAGGTCTTAACCTTCATATCAACAGTAAAATCAAAAGCATTAATCTGAGCTATTACTCTAATATCTGTTATATTTACTTTTGACAAAGTTTCAAGATCATCCTTATTAATCTTAAAATGAGCAAACATATCAGTTTTAATAATATCAGCAGTAGCTCCTCCTGTCATGGGTAATTCTATTTTATTGCCATTTTCAAGTAATAGTATCAATTTATTTCCCATAAATTTGTTAAAGGTTGGTATCATTTTTCCGGATAGAGATAAAGACAGAGTAAATATATTTTTATCTCCCTTTATTCCCAAGATCATTGATAGGTCAGAAATTTTAACACTACTACCTTTTTTGTAATGTTTAAGCAATAAAACTGATTCCAATTCTTTTTCAACTTCATCTGTAAATTTATCTTTAGTGTTAGTTGTAAATTTACAATTTTGAGAAAATATTGTTGGTGAATTTGAGATGAATAAAATAGCAAAAACAAAAATTGATAAGAATTGATTCTTTAAGTGTTTCATGTGTTTTTATTTTAAAATGCAGATTACTGATTGAATTATTTTTTTTGCGTTTTTTTCGGAAATTTCAACCGAATACCAAGTTGTTCCAAGATATACTCTTATAGCGATAATCTTCTTTAATGACAATTGGCTTATTTGTGCTACATTAGTTATATAATCTGAGCGATACCATGTTTGAATTTGTGTGCTTATTACATTAGAAGTGGGTAGTGCTATATTTGAGGCAAAAAGAATTATCGGATCACCGCTTTCTAATGCAATCATTAATGTATCGCCTTTGTTTATTACATTTTCTTGAACTCCGGGAAAATTGATTAATAAGCCAATTGAATAATTGTTTTCTGTCCTGTTAATTCCAATTTTCCATGCTTTATTGAGAGTAGAAGTAATTCCTAATGTTAATTTTTTTGTAAATGGGTCTTTCTTTTCATAATCAAATTTGCATTTCTGAGCTTGAATTGCCAGAGAAATGCATGTCAATAATACTATTACAAAATATTTTTTCATATCCACAACAAATATAAACAAAAAATGAAGTAAAGTTCCCTTTCAATTAATAATTAATAATTAACTACTCTCTTCCTCTTTTTTCTTTTTATTTGTACTAATAATAATTTTAAATCCCCAATCTTCAATTTGTTTTTCTTTTCCTGAATATAGCACAAGCAGAAAATCTCTTATTAGCCCCACACGGTTATACAAAGTTCCTTTGGTGCGTATGCTTTGTTCTTTGGCAAATCCTAATAAATTATTTAGTTTTTCGCTTATGACTTCGGCATTATCATGATATTTATTTGCCAAATTAATAAATCCGTCGGCTTCTTTGCCATATGTTTCAAATTTTTTCATATCGTAGTTTACTAAGGGAGAGTCTTTACCAAGTTCCTTATGTTGGGCAATACATTTTTTTACTGCATTAAGCATAATAAATGGAGAACGTTTGGGTAATCGTACATTATATCCTTTTTTACCTTGTACAACTGTAAATCCAAATTTCTGCATCTCTTCATAATTGTCAAAATAAAAGTCTAACAAAATAGATTTAATTCTATTCATTCCGCTATAAAGAGTGTTGGGTGTGCGAGAATCCTGCCCCTTGTAAACGCCAATAAGTACATAAGCTTTCTCTGTATTTATTTCGCCATCGTAATGCAGTGCACTGGTTTGGGTAAACATTGTGTTAGCAGTTTCAGTGTCTTTGCGATATTTATTCATATCCAACAAATCTTTGATAGGCGATGTATCGCCTAATTCAAGGTCATGATTTCCAATATTACCGCATAGAGGAATAAATTTAGCTCTATTCCTTCTGTACATATACACTCTTAAATTAATTTTTTGCATAATATTATTAATTTCAATGATTAATATTTAAAAATAACTGATTGTTAGCCATATATAACTCTGTGTTTATTCGTGCAACATGATATTCCCACATGGGAAAGAGGATATTCCTACAGGAAACATAATATTCCCACATGGGAAAGAGGATATTCCTACAGGAAACATGATATTCCCACATAGGAAAGAGGATATTCCTACAGGAAACATAATATTCCGACATGGGAAAGAAGATATTCCTACAGGAAACATAATACTCCGACATGGAAAAGAGAATATTTTATAAAAAATAAAGAATATCCTAGCTCATATTGTTTAAAAAAACAAAAAACAAAATCATGATTTAAAAGAACGTGTATTTTAATTGATAAATTTAAAAACCAAATATACAAAATAAATTTAAAAAAAGCAAATCTATTTTAAGAAAAGATTGAAGACCCCTCTTTTATCTCCCCTAAGAGGGGAGAAAAGTCCTCTCCTTTTAGGAGAGGATTTAGGAGAGGTCATACAGCTTTGTTTGTTATTCTTTTTTTTATTACTTTTGGTAAATGTTTAAAAATAATATTATCCTATAACAAATAATTACAAATGTTTGTTGTCGGTTTTATTAAATATTATCAAAGATTTAACAAAATTAACAAAAGTAGCTATAAGAGATATAAGGTGCATTAATGCATGTTATTCTAACGTTAGGCACAAGTATGAAGAAGGAAATTATTATAGGTTTAGTTTTATTTCTAGGGTATTTAATATATATCCTGGTTTTTAGATTCTATATAATAAATATTGGCCCTCTAACATGGTTAATTGGAGCTGTTGGATTTTTTACAATAGTTCCATGTGCAGTACTTTTAATAATGTTTTTTGTAAAAAGAATTATAAGGGAATATTTATATTAATTATCTTTTTACTTCCAATATTTGATTTAGTAGCTGGAATAAGTAATAAGATTAAGGGTGAAATAATTTTTTCAAGTAATTTTTTGAATGATATGTCATCTGGGGAACTAAGATTATACGAGAATAATAATTTTGAAATATCTGAAGAGGCATTATTATTTCTTCATGTGAATTATATAGGAAAATTTGAAACTAAAAATGATTCCGTAATAATACTAAAAGATTTAGATAAAGAGTCTTCTTATTTCGGTGATATTGTTGTTAGAAATGAGAAATTGGTTATTAAAAAAAATGGGAAGGAGTATTATAACGAAGTTACAAAAAACAAGTTAAATAAATAAATCCTAGTGCCTAACAAAACCTAAACTTCATTAAAACGTAGTTTAGCTAAACGTTACCAAGTATAAAAATAAACAATTATGAAAAAACTTTTACTTCTAACAATCACACTATTTATAACTCTTATTATAAATGCTCAAGAAACCTATGTCCTTCTTGGCTCAATTCCACCATCTGTTTATAAGCTAAATCCAGATACTACTTTATCTTTTGCATTTGAAATCAATATTCCAAATTCATTTCAAGATATAGCAATTTCACCATCTGGTACTTTTTATGGAATAAGTTCTGAAAATATATATGAAATAGATACTATTAGTAGTACTGCAACATTAATAGGACAACTTCCATATCCAACAAGTAATCCTGGTTTGGTTTGTAGCAATGATTATGAACTATACTCAATTAATATAGATGGAAAATTATCAAAGTATAATATATTGACTGACACAGCCGAGTTTGTGTTTGATGTTGAACATCCTACTCCTGGTGATTTAACATTCTATAAGGGCAACTTGATTTTTCAAAGTTTGACAGATTTTAATATCAAAGCATTTAATTTGCAAAATAATAGTTTAGTAACTATTCATTGTCCTATGGTGGATACTACAGAATTTTTCTTAGGTCTTTCAAATACTTTTGCAGAATGCAATGAAGAAACAATTCTTACTTTTAGTAGTGAAAATAATATATATGAATTAGATATCGCTAATCAAACAACTATTGATATGAGTTTTGATGATTCTGGCATTTATCCTAATGGTTTTTGGGGTTCTGCAACAACCACAGAACATTTTGGTTCAAATTGTAGTAGTTTTCAATTTGTAAATATTGATTGCACATTATCATATAATGAAGTTGATATTAATTCAAATATGATTATTTTTCCCAACCCCACAACAAGTATAATTACTATTAAGGCAGAAAACATTGAGAGTATTGAAATAATGAATATTGAAGGCAGAAAGGTCTACATTGGTACTGAAAACGAAATAGACCTAAGTCAAGAAACTAAAGGTATTTACATTATAAAAGTAACTACAAATAAAGGAGTGGCTGTTGAGAAGGTTGTGCTGGAATAAATAAACAATAATAGTAGAAAATTGAAAGATTAGAGCGTTGAAATACCAAACGCACCATAATCAAAACCTTGCTCAACCCCCAAATTCCTAATAACTCACAGGTTTAACAATTACTTTTTTCTTCCATCTGCCTGTCAGGTAATATAAGAAAGTAAAACTCATGCCAATTACCCAAGCCATTGGAACTCCCCACCATATTCCACTTATACTAAGTTCTGTTTTTGATAGTATATACGACAACGGAATTCTAATTATCCATAAAGAAAACATAGTAATAAACATTGGTATTAAAGTATCGCCGGCACCGCGTAAAACTCCAGCAAATACAAACATGGTTGAAAATACTATATAAAAAGAGCTGACAATAGTAAGATATTCTACTCCAATTTTAATAACATTAGCATCTTGTGTAAAAGCGCCCATAATATTTTCACCAAAGAAAAAAACAATAATTGTAACGGTTCCCGATATAATTGCTGTTGAAAGCAGTGTGGTTAATAAGCCCTTTTTTACCCTATGCTGTTTGTTTGCACCAAGATTTTGTCCTACAAATGTAGATAATGCAGAAGCAAAATTCATTGCCGGCATAGCAGCCAGAGCATCAAGACTACCCGCTATTGTAAATGCTGCAATAACATCTTTTCCATAAGGATTAACAATTGCCATTAATGCTATCATGCCAATACCAACAAATGTAGATTGAAAACCTGTTGGTAAACCAATTCGCATACTGTGTTTAAAAATTTCCATATTGAAATTAAACCTTGCAAAAGAAAATTTTATTATTTTATGTGTTTTGTTTAAATATATAATAGCTGCAATAAAAACGCTTCCCTGTGCTATAATTGTAGCAATTGCAGCCCACTGAATATCCATTTGGAATTTTATTATAAAAAGCCAGTCTAGAATTATATTTATAATTGTTGATATAACCATAAATACAAGTGGAGTTTTGGAATCGCCCAAACCACGCAATATTGCACTTATTCCATGAAACCCGAAAAAAGCAATAATTCCAATAAAATAAATATTTGTGTATGCTCTTGTTTGCGGTATTATTGTTTCCGGTACATTAATTAAATTATATAATGGAGTACTTAAGGTTAAACCAAGAATCGTAACAATAACAGAAGCAAAAATTAAAAAAACATTAATTGTGTCAACCGCACTTTTAACCTTATCCATTCTTTTAGCACCAAAATATTGTGCAATAACAACATTAAAACCAACTGAAATACCAATAACAAATGCAATTAATGAAAATATAATAGGAAAAGCATTGCCAATTGCAGCCAGACCTTCTTCTCCTATATGAGAATTGCCAATAATAATTCTATCAACAATAACATAAAGTTGCTGAAAAAGATTTCCGATAAGCATTGGGATTGCAAATTTGAAAATTAACTTTCCCTCCTTACCTACGGTCAGGTCTCTCATTTGCTATATCTTACTAATAATGTTTTGTGTGAAGTAATTTTCAAAGCTAAATAAAATTCGTAAGTTTAGAATAAAAATTTAAAATAAATTAGTTACATTTGGGTAATTTTTAATTAAAAACTAAATTCAAATGGATGGTTTTTTAATTTTATTAATAATAATAATATATTTTATTGCTTTTAGTATCGCTGTTTTTATAATAATTGCGAGATGGAAAATATATATAAAGGCAGGATGGCAAGGCTGGGAGGCTTTAATTCCTGTTTACAGTACAATTGTTCTTTTAAAAATTGCAGGTAAAGAATGGTGGTGGATATTTTTTTATTTTATACCGATAGTGAATATTGTTATTTCAATAATTGTAATGGTAGGATTATCTAAAGCATTTGGTAAACCAGGTAGTTTTGCAGTTGGCCTGATATTATTACCTCTTGTATTTATACCGATACTTGCTTTTGGAAAAGCTAAATACCACGATACAGAACCAAAACAAACACAAATACAAACAGAGGGTTCAAAACCCTTAAAAGGATTAAGTATTGCAGGTCTTGTTTTAAGCATAATTGCTTTAATAATGTCAGCTTCTGCCTTTAGTAATTATTATGATGATGTATGGGTTTCTGTACATGCTATATGGCCGGGAACTGCAGCTTTGATATTAGGAGCACTTGGACTTGTATTTGCAGTAAAGGCAAATGTTAAAAGATCGTTTGCAACAGCAGTAATTCTAATTTCTATTATTGCAATTGGTCTTAGCATATATGGTTATAATAATGCACAGTTTATGATGCGAGATTATTATGATTTATATGACTATGACGATTACGATTATTATGATGATTATGAAGATGCGGGCGACTGGTATGATTAAGTTTTTATAAATATATATATTAGTATTAATTTTAAAATTTTGTAAGTTATGGGAGGTTATTTCATTTTTTTCGTTTTTTATTTTTTGTTTGCTTTTGCAATTGGAGTTTTTTTAATTATTGCATAGTGGAAAGTATATACAAAAGCAGGGAAACCTGGTTGGGCTGTTTTAATTCCAATTTACAACACAATAATTTTATTAGAGATTGCAGGCAAGGAATGGTGGTGGATTTTCTTATTTATGTTACCAATTGTAAATATTGTAATTATGATAATTGTAATGATAGAAATTTCTAAAGCTTTTGGTAAAACAGGCGGTTTTGCTGTTGGATTAATTTTATTACCTATAGTTTTCTGGCCCATTTTAGGTTTTGGAAAATCTAAATATGTAGGTGTTGAATAGAATAATAGGGTTTCATTGTTCAATTGAAGAAACTATATAGTACTGGCAAAGAAAATAAACCATTACAACAAAACAACATTATGGCGTTAATAAAAAACATAAGAGGCAAAAAACCTGTTTTT
Organism: uncultured Bacteroidales bacterium; assembly: GCA_964442075.1. Taxonomy (GTDB): domain Bacteria; phylum Bacteroidota; class Bacteroidia; order Bacteroidales; family CAYTAU01; genus CAYTAU01. The sequence goes on along the minus strand of CAYTWH010000018.1, from coordinate 39,206 downwards.
GGAAAAGATTGTTTTTTTGCTGAAAATGCAACAATTATAGGTGATGTAACAATGGGCAATGAATGCTCTGTATGGTTCAATGCGGTTGTCAGAGGTGATGTTCATTATATTAAAATAGGAGACAGGGTAAATATTCAGGATAATGCAACAATACATGGTACATACAAAATAGCACCAACTAATATTGGCAATAATGTTTCAATAGCTCATAATGCTGTTATTCACGGATGCACTATTTATGATAATGTTTTAATAGGTATGGGTGCAATAATAATGGATAATGCTGTTATAGAAAGTAATTGTATTATAGCAGCAGGGTCGGTTGTTTCAAAAGGAATGAAAGTAGAATCGGGCAGTGTTTACGGAGGAGTACCCGCAAAAAAAATAAAAACATTAAGCCCTGACTTGTTACAAGGCGAAATAGAACGAATAGCCAATAGTTACATGATGTATGCTAGTTGGTATAAATAAGCCAATTTTCAATTTTATATTTACGATTTTATAATTCACTTTTGTGAGTTTGTTCTAATATTAGTAATAACTTTAGGCATTTGGAATTACTCTTCAATTATCACAAAAATATCCTCATTTGGTTTTTTCATAAGATATTCTTCGCGTGCAAATTTTTCAAGGTTGTCTTTATCTGTTTGTAGCTCAATGAGTCTTATCTTATTTTTGCCTATTTCACTGCGATAAAATTCTTTTTGTTTTTCCAGTTCTTTTAGTTTTTTCATGCTTTTATGTCTTTCAATAAAGCTGTCGTTGTCAAAAAAAATAATGAAAACCAAAAATGCAATCGAAACAATAAAATACTTATTTTTAAGTATTGGAAATATTTTTTTCTTTTCAAATTTCATTTATTGCAATTTTTCACAAAAATAATAACTATTTCTTTTAATTTTTATGCAATATAAAATGATTAATTAACAAACTGTTGTTAGTATTTTATAAATTGATATAGTATTGAGAATAGTTACAAATATTACATATTTTTTAATTTTTATCATGTTATAAATTATTGTTTATTTACTTTTGCTATATAAATTGTAATTATAAAATAATCAAATTTGATTTTCTACTTCTTATAAAATTATTTGAATGAAATTTAAAAAAATATTGGGGATACTGGTTTTATTAGTTTTTGCAAATACTTTTTTGTATGCTCAAAGTGATAATGTTAAAGTTATTTGTTCCGATAAAAAAGTAATGATAAAAGGGAAACCATACTATATTCATATTGTAAAAAAAGGAGAATCTGTTTATGCAATAAGTAAAGCATACGGTGTAATGCAAAGAGATATTGCAATGGAAAACCATGAAGTTTTTGATGGAATACAAGAAGGACAATCTTTAAAAATACCAATAACTTTAAAGAAATACCAAAATAGAGAAACAGATAAGTATTATTATCATACTGTAAAACAGGGAGAAACTATTTACTATTTAACACGGAAATATGATGTTAAAGAAAAAGATATTTATAAATTAAACCCTAAAGCAAAAAAAGGTTTACAAATCGGGCAAGTAATAAAGATAGCTAAACCTAAAAAGGTAAAAGATAAATATCCACAGGAGGATGACAAATATATATATCATAAAGTTGCTAAAAAGCAAACTTTATATTCATTATCAAAAAAGTATGGTCTTTCTCAAGAAGTGATAATTGGTGCAAACCCTGAAATTGAAAAAATAGGCTTACAATTTGATATGGTAGTTCGTATTCCTAAAAAGCAAGTACCTGGAATTGTTGAAATTACAGACACTGTTTTTATTGATACCTTAAGTGTTGATTCTTTAGTCTCAGATTCGGCAATTAATGATTGTGCGGTTTTAGATTATTCTAATAACCCCGTAAAATATAAAGTTGCATTGATGCTCCCGTTTATTAAAGATGATATTATCTTGAGTGAAGAGGTGGATTTAAAAGAAATTAAACAGGTAAGGGAAAAAACATTTTTGGAATTTTACGAAGGAGTATTGCTGGCAATTGAGAATTTACAAAATAAAGGGCTTGACTTAGAACTTTATATTTATGATACGGAGAGAGATACGCTTGCTATTCTTGAAATTCTCAAAAAAAATGAAATGACTACAATGGATTTAATAATTGGTCCGGTTTATTCAGATCTATTTCCAATAGTTGCAAATTTTGCAAGAAAAAATAAAATAAATATAATATCTCCATTGTCATCAAATATAGAACTGACTAAAAGTAACCCATTTGTATTTCAGGTTGTCCCATCGTTTTATACGCAGTTAGATGAGGCAATTAAGTTCTTAGGTAATTCTCAGAAATCTAATTTTATAATAGTTCACAATGATACAAAAGAAGAATTAGACCTTATTGAAATATATAAACCAAAAATCTTAAATGCCTTTGCGTTAAACGATAGCAGTAGCCATGTTTTAATTAGGGAAATATCATTTAAACAAAAAGGTATTAAAGGAATTGTCCCATTGCTTTTAAAAGATACCGGTAATGTAATAATAATTCCTTCTTCAGATCAGGCATTTGTTAGTGATGTTGTTACAAGAATTTTTATTCAATATAATAAGGATTACGATATTACTTTAATCGGCTTTCCTGTATGGACTAAATTTGAAAATATATCATTAGAATATTTTCATAAATTGCAATTAAATTCGTTTTCAAGTTATTATGTAGATTATGATAATGATAATGTAAAGGAGTTTGTAAAACAATATCGTAAAATATATTTAGGAGAACCGGGCTCATATAGCTTTGCAGGTTATGATGTTACTAAATACTTTTTAACCGCATTGATGAATTATGGTACTGATTTTCCGTTATGTTTAGATAGTCTGAAAATTGAAACCCTGCAAAGTAAGTTTAAGTTCAACAAAATAGATGAAACTGGAGGTTATGAAAATACAGGTGCGTTTATAATTAGATATGATAAGGAATTTAATGTAAACTCAATTACTGAAGAAGATTTGTATGTAAAAGAAGAGGAGGGAGTTGAGCAAACAATTGAATAATTTTATTTTTAATAAATTCCTGTTATTATTTTATGATTTCAAAATATTTATCATTAGTAAAATTTAGCCACACTATTTTTGCAATGCCCTTTGCATTAATCGGGTTTTTTCTTGCATTGCATACCAAAGATCTTTCGTTTGACTGGAAGATATTGCTATATGTTGTTCTTTGCATGATATTTGCTCGAAATGCTGCTATGTCTTTTAATAGATATATTGATAGAAAAATTGATGTAATTAATCCAAGAACATCTAACAGAGAAATTCCAAACGGCTTGATAAACGCAAATTCAGCTCTTATATTTGTTATTATCAACTCAATTTTATTTATAATTACCACATATTTTATTAATCAATTAACACTTTTTCTTTCTCCTGTTGCTTTACTGGTAATTTTGGGTTATAGTTTTACAAAACGATTTACTTCACTTTGTCATTTTATTTTAGGTTTGGGCTTATCATTAGCTCCCATAGGAGCATATATATCTGTAACAGGTGAATTTTCATTATTGCCAATTTTTTTTAGCTTTATTGTCCTGTTTTGGGTTAGTGGATTTGATATTGTTTATTCTTTACAAGATGAGAATTTTGATAACAATCAGAAATTACACTCTATACCGGGTTTTTTAGGCAGAAAAAATGCCATGATTTTATCAATATTTCTTCACATAATTTCAGCATTAATTATAATATTTATAGGATATTATTGGTCTTTTGATCTGTTGTATTGGATTGGTGCTATTATATTTATCGGACTTCTTTTTTTTCAACATATAATAATTAAACCTACCGATTTGAGCAGAATTAATGCTGCTTTTTTTACTACTAATGGTATTGCAAGCCTTATATTCTCGGTTTTTGTAATTGCAGATTTGTATTTCCCTATATTTTCATAATATTTTATACAGTATCCCTATCAAGCATTAAATAATTGGCTGATCAGTTACAATACCATTCATTAGATAATATGTAACATTCATCTTGTTTTTTATACTTTCTGTATATTTTGATTTGATTATGTGGAAATTATATATTATATTTGTTGCAATTAGCAAATTGTAAATAGGACAAATATCAAATTTGAATGTATAATAATCAAAAATATATTTTAATAGTTTTTCTTATTATTATTTTTGCTAAAACAGGGTTTTCTCAATATTGGATGAATGGTTTCGGTAGCGTTGTTGAGGATGAAGCAATGAGTGTTTCTAAGGATGTCGCCGGAAATCTTTATACAACTGGTTATTTTGGAGGTTCAGCACAATTTTCAGGCATAACACTGAGTTCCTCTGGTGCATCAGATGTTTTTCTTATGAAGAACAATTCTAGTGGTCAAGTTATATGGGCTATTAAAGCCGGTGGTTTTGGAGAAGACAGAGGATTATCAATAAAAACGGATGCTGTTGGAAATTCTTATATAACCGGATTTTTTTATGGAACTGCAACATTCGATACACAAACATTAGTTTCTGCTGGAGCACACGATATTTTTATTGCAAAATATAATTCTTCGGGAAACCTTGTATGGGTAATTCAGGCAGGAGGGAGCGGAGCAGATATTTCGAATGCTGTCTCAATCGACATTGATGGAAATATAATTATAACAGGTCAATTTATTGGGACCTCAACTTTTGGCTCAACAACAATTACGTCATTAATAAATCCGCAAACCGGACTAAATTGTACAAATACATTTATAGCAAAATATGATTCAGATGGTAATTTTTTATGGGTAAAACATGGTGAAAGTGATAATAATTGTAGAGGTATTAGCATTACTTCAGACCTTTCGGGTAATATTTTTGCAACAGGTGAATTTTCAGACACATTAAGTTTTGATATTCTACACAATAATAATATAAATAATGCTATTTATGTAGTTAAACTTGATTCATTGGGAAATGAACAATGGTTCAAGAGAATTGGTGCAAGCCTTCATAATGTTGCATATTGTATCACAACCGACATGAATCAAGATGTATTACTAACAGGAGAAGCTAATGGAACCTTATGTTTTTTTGACAATCCAAATTATATGCTTTCAAATTCATACAATTATCAAGCTTTTCTTGCTAAATTTAGTAATTCAGGTGATTTATTATGGGCAGTTTCTGATGGCTCAGAATCAGAAGTTTCTCCACAAGTAGTATGTGCAGATGATAATAATAATATATATATAACAGGTGATTTTTATTGTAAATTTTCGGAATATGCAGACTTCTTTGGTCAAGGAACTTTTAATAGTATTGGATATCGTGATATTTTCGTAACAAAATATGATGTAAATGGTCAGAGATTATGGATGCGAAATTTTGGAGGGAAAAAAGAAGATCATGCTCATGGTATGGTGATTTTAAATGATAAACCAATAATTGCAGGAGGTTTTATATATAAATTAATAGTTCCTACAACAAGTACTATTAATAGTAATCATCTAACGTCAACTTTCTATTCTCCAAATATTAATTTTAATTTCTGTAACGATTCTAAATATGGAAAATTTACAGGTCTTAGAGCGTATGGTACAGGTAGTGATATATTTTTAATTAATGCAATAAACATTAATCGTCAACCTTATGATTATTATAATCGTGAGGGAAGTGTTTGTGATAGGCCTTATGTTGGTTGTTGTATTATACATTCAGATTCAGTAGTATATAAACCAGATATTGGTTGTGAGGATTCTCTTGAAGTTTGTGATTCTACATATTTGCATGCAATATCTAATACTGCATCTATTTTATCTAATTATTATTCAACAGGTCCTAATTTTACATATTTATGGTCAACAGGAGAACAAACAAGGTCAATAAAAGCGAAAATAACAGATGATTACATAATTGAAATGACTTCCGAAGATGGATGTTTTCAAAGTACTGATACTTTTAATTTAGAAGTACACATAAGTCCAGAGATCCCATGGATATCTGATGATCATGGAATAGGGAATAATTCCTGTACTCCTTATCATATATGAGTGTGCAATGATACTGTATTACTTACAGCAAGCAATATTTCAACCTTAATATACTACTGGGAAGGACCCGGAATAACAGGAATGCTTCATGATTCAATTGTGTCGGTTTATGTTTCAGGAAGATATTATTTTACTCTTGTTGACACCAATGGATGCAGTTCTAGTAATTATGTTGATGTAAATATAGCTACATCTCCGCCAACTCCTATAAATCCCTATATGTTAGATGTTCTGGATTCTGTTTATAATGATACAATATATATGTGTTATGGAGATTCTGTTACTATTTCAGTATTCGATTCTATTACAGATCCCTTACATCAAATTATTGACAATCCTGTTTTAGGATTTTGGCATGATTATTATTGGACAATAACACCAACAGTAGCATATAGTTGTGACACTTTTCCTCATGTTCATTTATATCCAACTGTTTCCGGTTATTATACTTTAACTTTTATAAAAGGTAATAGCAATTCATGTGGGGGAATTACTCATGAAGTAACAGATTCTTTTTATATTGAAATAGTGCCATCTCCCGTATTAAATTTAAATATATTAGGAAATACAAGTTTTTGTTCAGGAGATTCAACTTGGCTAGTGGCATGTTGTGCTTCTGATTATTTATGGCATACTTATTCAGGTTCTTTTTTTGGGAACCCGCTTAATGATAGTGTTTTGGTTTTACAACCAGGTGTTTATTATGTAAAAGGATTTGAAACTAATTCATTCGGGTGTTCAGCCGTTGATAGTGTATTTGAATATGTTCACTATTGGAGTAGCCCAATTATTAGCATAAATCCTACATCTGGCGTAATATGCCCTAATGATTATGCAACACTCTCAACGATTTCTGGTTGTATAAATTATGAATGGTATGGACCAACTGGAATTATTTCAACTAATTCATCATCAATACAAGTTAATGCAGCAGGTTATTATTTTTGTATTGTTACAATGCCTGATAGCTGTGAAATTACTTCTTCTACAGTTGAAGTTAAACAATATGTAACACCATTTCTTATTGCTACGCCCAGTGATGCAATTTGTTATGGAGACAGCACAATGATTTGTTTGATAACAAATGAAGAAAGCAATTACCAGTGGCAATACCCTCTGAGTGGAAATGAAACTTGTCAAATAATTACTGATCAGGGAACATATATTTGCCAAGTTAGTTCATGTGGTATAACTACACTTGCAAATGTTGATATTGTTGTACTTGATCCAATTGCAGATATAACAGCATTAGGTCCTGTAATATTTTGCGAAGGAGATTCTGTTATTTTGCAAGCAAATTCAGGTATGGAAACTTATGAATGGTTCCCGGGCGGTGAAGTAGTAGGTAGTATTGTTGTCTATAATTCCGGTTATTATTCTCTTTCAACAACAGATGAGATGGGTTGTCAGGCAATTTCTGATACAATTTCAGTAGAAGTGTTTGATATTTTTACTCCAATTGTAAATGATGATTCAATTTGTTCAGGGCAAACTTCTACATTATTTGCAACAGGAGCAAATAATTATAATTGGGTTTTAGATAGTGCTTCAACTTCTCCATTTGAAACAGATTCAACATGGACAACTCAAGCTTTATTCAATTCTGTTACTTATTATGTGTATTCTACCAATCCTGGTTGTATTAGTGAACATGTGCCTGTAAATGTAATTGTGTATCATCCAATTGCAGATATAACAGCTTTAGGTCCTGTAATATTTTGCGAAGGAGATTCGGTTATTTTACAAGCAAATTCAGGTATGGAAATTTATGAATGGTTTCCTGGTGGTGTAGGAGGAGAAAGTATTGTTATCTATAGCTCTGGTGACTATTCCCTTACAACAACGGATTTGATAGGTTGCCAAGCGTTTTCAAATTTAATTTCAGTAGAAGTGTTTGATATTTTTACTCCAATTGTAAATGATGATACAATTTGTTCAGGGCAAACTTCTACATTATTTGCAACAGGAGCAAATAATTATAATTGGGTTTTAGATAGTGTTTCAACTTCTCCTTTTGAAACAGATTCAACATGGACAACGCAAGCTTTATACAATTCTGTTACTTATTATGTGTTTTCTACCAATCCTGCCTGTAATAGTGAACATGTACCTTTAAATGTTATAGTTCTTGATTCCCTTGAAACAATAAATCCGAACCTGTTTTCTAATAGTCCGGTTTGTGATATTGATACAATATTTTTAAGTAGCGATGCAGACCCGTTAAGCGATTTCTATTGGTCAGGTCCATTAGGATATATTTCAAACGATTCATTGCCAATCATTACAAATCTTTCCAATTTAAATTCAGGAATATATTCGCTATATGTTAATGTTGATGGATGTTTTAGCTTTCAATCATCAATTTCTGTAACAGTTTATTCAACACCTGAAATATCAACTTCAAACGACACATTAATTTGTATAAATGATCAAGTAGAATTATTTGCTTATGGAGGTGTATCTTATGTATGGTCACCATCAACATATTTAGATGATTTTTTAATCTCAAATCCAATCTCAATACCCGATTCTTCAATTAGTTATAATGTTACAATTACAGACGCAAATAATTGCACAAATAGTGCAACAGTTAACATTATTGTTCAAAACACACCAAATTTATTTTATAATTTGGATACAATAATTATTGTTGGAGAAAGTGTTGAAATATTTGTAAATAGTGATCAAAATAATCTTACTTACATTTGGACACCAGATTATGAAATTTCTTGTTTAACATGTCCAAACCCTATTGTTACTCCGTTAGAAACCACAGAATACTATCTTGAATTTTCAGATACACTAAAATGTGGGTATCCTTATGTGAGTATTTATATAACTGTTTTAGATGAGTTTTCTCTTGATTTACCCCAAGCATTTACACCAAATGGTGATGGAACTAATGATATTGTTTATGTAAGAGGTTGGGGAATAAAAGAATTACTGGAATTTAGAATATATAATCGTTGGGGTCAGGAAATTTTTTATACTGATGATATAAATCAAGGTTGGGATGGAACTTATAAGGGGAAATTACAAAATATAGATACTTATGCTTATAATGTAAAAGTCAGATTTTTCAACAATCAAGAATTTGATAAAAAAGGAGTTATTTCTTTATTGAGATAAATTACTATTTTTTATTTCAATTTGATTATTAGAAAATTATATATTATATTTGTTGCAATTAGCAAATTGTAAATAGGACAAATACCAAATCTGAATGTATAATAATCAAAAATATTCTTTAATAGTTTTTCTATTTTTTTTGATTATTTTTTTTGCTAAAACAGGATTTTCTCAATATTGGATGCATGGAGCAGGAAGCATTGTTGAAGATGAAGCAATGAGTGTTTCAAAAGATGCAGCCGGAAATATTTACACAACGGGTTATTTTGGTGGCTATTGTGAATTTTCAGATACTATTTCTTTTAGTACATCAGGTGCATCAGATATTTTTTTGATGAAACAGAATTCAATTGGAGAAGTACAATGGGTTGTTGCAGCCGGAGGCTTTGGTGAAGACAGGGGGCTTTCAATAAAAACTGATGATGCCGGAAATTCTTATATAACCGGATTTTTTTATGGAACAGCAGATTTTGGAACACAAACACTTATATCTTCTGGAGGACATGATATATTTATTGCAAAATATAATACTCTTGGAGACATAGTTTGGCTTATTAAGGCCGGAGGTAGTGAAATGGATATCTCTAATAATTTGAATTTGGATAATAATGGTAATGTAATAATTACAGGACAATTTATAGCTTCTGCTGTTTTTGGATCAACAACAATTACATCTTTAATTAATCCGCAAAATTCTCAGTATTGTATAAATGCCTTTATAGCAAAATATGATAATAATGGGAATTTTCAGTGGGTAAAACATGGTGCAAGTGATAAAAACTGTCGTGGGATTGCTGTAACTTCAGATAGTAATGGCAATATTTATGCAACAGGTGAGTATTCCGATACACTTAGTTTTGATATCTCACATAACAACAATATTTATAATTCAATTTATCTAGTAAAATTTGATACAAATGGTAATGAGCAATGGTTTAAAAAAATTGGAGGCAGTATTAATAATGTTGCATATAGCATTACTACTGATAATAACAATAATATTTTACTAACTGGCGAAGTATATGGAATACTTCATTTTTATGATAACTCAAATTATATTTTGTCTAATACTTACGATTATCAGGCTTTTCTTGCAAAGTTTAACCAAAATGGTGATTTAATATGGGCAGTTTCCGATGGTTCTGAATCTGAAGTATCACCAAAAGTTGTATGCACAAATGATGTTGGTGAAATTTTTATCTCCGGAGTTTTTAAATGTAAACTTTCTGAATATGCCGATTTTTACGGACAAGGAACTTTTAATAGCATAGGTTATGATGATATTTTTGTAAGCAAATATGATAGCAACGGACAACGATTATGGTCCAGAAATTTTGGCAGTAAAAAAGAAGACAAAATTCATGATATGCTTATTTCAAATGATAGACCTGTAATTGTTGGAAGTTTTAGAAATGTTTTATTTATGCCTATTATTTCATTAATATCAAATAATCATTCTCTTGTTCCTTTTCCTTACCAAATACATAGTGTAAATTACAATATGGATTACTGTAGTGATTCTTATTATGATATATTTTCAGGACTTGAGGCTTTTGGCAGTAGTGATATTTTTATTTTTGATGCAATTAACTTAAACCGTGAACCTTATGATTATTATAAACGTTCAGGAAGCATTTGTGACAGACCTTATGTAGGATGTTGTATAAGTGATTATTCAGTTTCACAATATGGCGATACTACATGCCTTGACACAATAGAAATATGTGAGGAAGCACATTTGGAAGCATGTACTAATACATCATTAAATTATTATGGTCAATCTGTTGGACCTACATTTACATATCTTTGGTCAACAGGAGCATGGACAAGATATTGTTATGTTTCAACATCAGGAACATATAGTGTAACTGTTACTTCTGAAGACGGATGTTTTGAAAGTTCAAATTCTATTGAGGCTATTATTCATCCACTTCCTGCTGTGCCATGGATTTCAGACAACTATGGAATTGGAACTAACTCGCCGGTTCCATATGGCATTGATGTCTGTGCAGATTCAGTAGTGCTTACAGGAAGTAATATTACAACTCAAGAATATTATTGGGCGGGTCCGGGTATTGGTTATTGCTACGATTCTGTTGTTACTGTATATAACGATGGACTTTTTGGGTTTCATGTAGTTGATTCTAATGGTTGCTCAGAATATAACTATGTTCATGTTACTTTGAGTGAGCCCTTACCTGCTATAATTCCTTATTTTTATGATGTTACAGATTTATTTTATAATGACACAATATTTATCTGCGAGGGTAACCCGTTTACAATTCATGTTTTTGATTCTATATCTGACCCAACTCATCAAAATAGCTGCGCCCCTCTGTTATCAGGAACACACATTTGGAGTGTAGACCCACAAATACCAATTAATTACTGTGGTTGTTATTCCTGTAGAAAATTTTATCCTGATACTTCAGGATATTATCATATATATGATACAATAATAAGACAAAATGTTTGCGACACAGATATTGTTGTAGTTGATAAGATATTCTATGTTGAAATAATGCCTGTTCCTGAAATTGATATAAATATTTTTGGTGCAAGTGAATTTTGTCCGGGAGATTCTTTATGGCTATATGCATGTTGTGATACAGAATATCACTGGTATTCAAATAATGGGAGTTTTATAGGTGACCCTTATAATGATAGTATTTTAGTATTATTACCGGGGTATTATCATGTAGAAGGAGATACAACTAATTCTTATGGATGTTCGTTTGCATATAATTTATATCATAATGTACAATATTGGGATACGCCGCAAATTAATATGTTACCAACAAATGGATTGATATGCCCAAATGATTCTGTAAGGCTATCAATTACTTCTCTGGGGGTTAATTATGAATGGTTTGGTCCAACAGGCTTAATCCCGAATAATTCATCAACAATATATGTAAATAGTACAGGTTATTATTTTTGTATTGTTACCTTTCCTGATAGTTGTAGAATTTCTTCGAATACTGTTGAGGTAAAACAATATGTTACACCATTTTTGATAGCATCACCAAGTGAAACAATATGTCAGGGTGATAGTGTCCAAATATGCTTGGTTACTAATCCCGGAACTAATTATACTTGGAATTATCCTTTATCCGGTACTGATTTATGCCAGGTTGTTTATGATCAGGGCATTTATTCATGTCAGGCAACTTCTTGCGGAATTACTACTAACGCTAGTATTTCTATAAGTGTAAGTAATCCTATAGCCAATATAACTCCACAAGGACCTACAGCATTTTGCTTGGGAGATTCAGTAGTACTACTTGCAAATAGTGGGATGGATGTTTATGATTGGGTGCCAGGAGGACTTGATGATGAAACCATAACAGTTCATTTTTCAGGTGATTATTACTTAATTACAACAGATATTATGGGATGTGAAGCAATTTCTGATACAATTGTAATAAATACTCTAGAAGTTACTGCGCCAATAGCTAATGATGACACTATTTGTGTGGGACAAACAACAATTATAACAGCATCGGGTGCTGATAATTATAATTGGGTTTTATCTGATACCTCTACAATTCCTTTTGAGACCGATTCAACGTGGATTACGCCAGCATTGTATAATTCTGTTACTTATTATGTTTATTCAGCTGATTCATTGTGTCATAGTGTTCATGTTCCTGTAACAATTGTTGTTCTTGACTCGTTGCAATCTCTTACTCCGCAGTTATTTTCGAATAGTCCTGTTTGTGAATCTGATACCCTGTTGATTTCCAGCAATTCTCCACTTGGTAGTATTTGGCATTGGTCAGGACCAAATGGATTCTTTTCTGCTGATTCTGTACTGGTTCTTACTGATTTGTCTTCTCTATTTGCAGGAACTTATTCCCTTTATATTGAATATAATGGTTGTTTAAGTTATCAGTCATCTATACAAGTAACAATATATCCAACACCGATAGTTAGTATTTCGCCAGATACTCTTGTTTGTAGTGGAACAGAAATTAATTTATGGGCAACAGGAGGTGTTTCTTATACCTGGTCTCCCTCAGAATGGCTGGATAATGCTTCATTATCAACCCCATTAGCATCCCCTGATTCAAGTATTACATTTTATGTTATTGTTACTGATACAAATAATTGTACGAATACAGAAAGCATACATATACAGATACAGGATATACCTAATGTTACTTATGGCATGGATACAGTTATTATTATTGGAGAATCTACACCTCTTTTTATTTATAGCGATCAAAACAATGTTGAATATATATGGTCGCCTGATTATGAAATTTCTTGTTTAACATGTCCAAATCCTATTGCTTCACCTTTACAAACTACAGAATATTATATTGAATATACCGATAGTCTTGGATGCGTACACATTATTGTAAGTGTACAAGTTGTGGTTTTAGATGAGTTTTCATTAGATGTTCCAATGGCCTTTACGCCAAATGGTGATGGAACTAATGATATCGTTTATGTAAGAGGATGGGGAATAAAAGAATTACTGGAATTTAGAATATATAATCGTTGGGGTCAGGAAATTTTTTATACTGATGATATAAATCAAGGTTGGAATGGAACTTATAAGGAGAAATTACAGAATATAGACACATATGCTTATTATGTTAAGGTTAGATTTTATAATAATGCAGAAAGAGATAAATCCGGAACAATCAATTTATTGAGATGATTTTTAGGAAATGATAAAATGCTTGGCAAAATCCTCCAAAAGCCGCTGACAGCTATATTTTCATAGTACTGGAAATCGTATCCTTATCAAGTAATAAATTTAAAGCATCAATAATTGATGGGACAATAATATCAACATGTTTTATTATACCGGCATGAATACCTTCTGCTTGTAATGTGGCAATAGAAAGTTTTGCATTTGAAAATAAACCAATATCAACGCGTGCATTCCCTATTGCTGCAACATTCTCTGTGTTTAAATTCTGCATAAATTTAGCTTTTTCTTCAAGAGTTTTTGCTGCATAAAATTCAATTTCAAGTTCCTTCGAAATTTCTTTTGCATTACCTCTTTGGTCGGATGACACAAGTATTAATTTAAACCCTTTTCCTTTGAGCTCAGAAAGTTTTTCTTTAACTCCTTTAACAACTTCTCCTCTTATTGCCAGAGTACCGTTAAGATCCATTACAATTGTATTTATCTCCATTTCGCCTACACCACTAATGTTGTATTTCATGTGTTTATTTTTTACTTTCAACTAAAATTTATAAGAAAACCCAACACTCAATACCTCTTTAAATTGCAAGTGTTTTGTTGTAACCTGTTCTCCTAATTCATTTAATTTTGGTGAACCATCTTGAAGATAAACGGGGATATCAATATCATCATCATATATTAAATGACATGATATGTTTGTGCTGATATATTTGTTTATTTTCATTACAAGAATTATTTCCCAGCCAATGTCAATATTTTGAGGATTAAGTAAATAATTGGAAAATAAATCCAATTTATTTTCAAGTAAAATATTTTTAGTAATATTTAATTTGTAATTTGCTTTTATATAAGCCCCAATTTCTTTCTTAGTAAGTTTTTCAACTTCTAAACCAAATTTTAATGGGTCTACATTTGAGGTGTCTAATACAAATGTAGTTTTAGATGTAAGAGGAGAGATCAAAACCGATAAGTTATCAGATGGTTTATAATCCATACCAATAGCAATTACAACATAGCCTGGAGACATGAAATTTGAAACAACTATAGATGTATCATCATTAGGGTAATCATAACCTTTAAATAGTTGACTTTTTAGTTCCGCAAAAAAACTATAATAAAAATTCTTGAATGCTTTATGTCCGAATTTTGTGTTTAATTCAAGTTTATCATCATTTTTTCTGAAATTATTTTCACCGGTTTTTAATTGTCCATATTTGAATTGCAAAAAATTATCACAACTCACTTTATTCTTCTTATAGTTAGCGAATAAGCTCAACCCACTCAAAGTTGCTATTGAGCTCTCGCCACCTTCAACCCAATATGATAAATATCCTTGTGAAAAGTGAAAAAGACCGTTACCGCCAATTGCCCATGGACTGGGTTTTGTAACTTTTGTTTTTACTACAACAGTATCTTTTGTAATTGAGCCTAAAAGATTAGTAATATTTAAAGATGTATCAATTAATGTAGTATCCTGATATATTTTATATGTTATTACAGTATCAGTACGAACAGTATCAGACCTTATAATATAATTAGTAATAATTTTTGTTCGTATTGTGTCAGGATTTGTTGGAATTGTGTCATTTACATTTATTCCTGTAACTTTAAGATTTAAAATAATTAGAATAAATATAAATAAGGATACGTACTTCATATTAACTGTTTATTATACAGTGCAAAATTAATAAATAAGATTAATTTTTAAATTTATTTATAATTTAAAATATTTTTTAGCTAACTTTGAAAGCTATATATGTTATATGCTACTAAAATATTAATATTATCTAAACTTGCTGTAAAGAGGTATATTAATATTAAGAACAGAGATTTCTATTCTGTTTAAATTTTCAATTTCCATTTCTTTAAATAATTAATAATAATTATAAATTTTATTTATTATGGTTAATGAGTATTTATTAAATCCAAAAAGTATAGTAGTTGTAGGTGGAACTGACAATATCCAATCACCCGGTGGTAAGGTGTTGAAAAATGTTATTGATGGAAATTTTAATGGTGACTTATATGTTGTTAATCCAAAAAATGAAATTGTTCAAAATATTAAATCATATCTTCATCCAAGTGAATTACCACAGGTTGATTTAGCAATAATTGCTATTGCTGCAAAATTTTGCTTGGAAACGATAGAGATATTAACTAAAGAAAAAGGCACAAAAGCATTTATTGTATTGTCTGCAGGATTTAGCGAAGAGAATGAAGAAGGTGCAATACTTGAGAAAAAAATTGTTGATGTTATAAATAGTGTTGGTGGATGTATGATTGGACCAAATTGTGTTGGTTTCTTAAACCCAAATTATAATGGGATTTTCACAACTCCAATACCAAAATTAGATGCGCAAGGTGTTGATTTTGTATCTGGTTCAGGTGCTACAGCCGTTTTTATTATGGAAGCCAGTATCCCGAAAGGACTTACTTTTTCAAGCCTTTATTCTGTTGGTAATAGTGCCCAAATGGGAGTAGAAGAAATTGTAAAATATTGGGATGAAAGTTTTGATCCAAATACAAGTTCAAAAGTTAAACTTATTTATATTGAAAGCATTGAGAAACCCAAAATGCTTTTAAAACATGCTTCTTCATTAATTAGAAAAGGATGTAAGATTGCTGCAATAAAATCAGGTAGTTCTGAAGCAGGTAGCCGTGCTGCATCATCTCATACTGGTGCTTTGGCAAGTCCAGATGTAGCTGTTGAAGCATTGTTTAAAAAGGCAGGAATAGTTCGTTGCCATGGGAGAGAAGAATTAGCAAATGTTGCAGCAATATTCTCGCATAAAGAATTGAAAGGAAAAAATATTGCAATAATTACTCATGCAGGAGGACCGGCAGTAATGTTGACTGATTCATTATCAAATGGTGGATTGGAAATTCCTCATATTGAAGGACAAAAAGCAGATGAATTATTAGAAAAAATGTTTCCGGGTACTTCGGTAGCAAATCCAATAGACTTTTTGGCAACAGGTACAGCTGAGCAATTAGGATTTATTATTGATGCTTGCGAAAATGATTTTGATAATATTGATGCAATGGTTGTGATTTTTGGTAGTCCTGGATTATTTAATGTAGACGAGGTTTATGATGTTATTGATGAGAAAATGAAGGTTTGTAAAAAGCCTATTTATCCGGCTTTACCGTCAATTATTAATGCAAAAGAAGAAATTGATAATTTCCTTGCAAAGGGTAGAATTAATTTTCCTGATGAGGTTTCCCTTGGCAATGCACTTATAAAAGTTTATGCAACACCAAAACCTGTATCTGAAAAAATTGAAATACCTTTAGTTGATGAGAAAGGAATAAGAGAAATAATCGATAATGCTGAAAATGGATATCTTGAACCTGATAAAGTTCAATTGTTATTAGATGCTGCAGGAATTCCACGTGCCGGAGAAGCAGTTGTTACTTCAAAAGAAGATGCAATTTCTGAAGCAGTAAAACTTGGACTACCTGTAGTAATGAAAGTAGTAGGGCCAGTTCATAAATCAGATGTTGGTGGAGTAGTTTTAAATGTTAAAGATACTGACACAGTTGTTGCTGAATTTGAAAGAATGATGCAGATTAAAGATACAACTGCAATATTATTACAACCTATGTTATCAGGAACAGAATTATTTGTTGGAGCCAAATATGAAGATAAATTCGGTCATATGGTTCTTTGTGGTTTAGGTGGAATATTTATAGAAGTTTTAGAAGATGTAAATGCTGGTTTAGCACCATTGTCTAAAAATGAAGCTAAGAGAATGATTAGAGAGCTTAATGGATATGGAATAATTAAAGGAGCAAGAGGACAGGAAGGAGTAAACGAAGAAATATTTATTGATATAGTTACTAGAGTTGCTGCTTTGGTTACAGTTGCTCCGGAGATATTTGAAATGGACTTAAATCCATTACTTGGAAAAATTGATAGAGTTGTTGCTGTTGATGCTAGAATTAGAATTGAAAAACAATAAAATAAAGATTAAGAAATGATTACAAAAATAATAGTTATATCATTATATGCTTTAATGATTATCATTGTTGGAATTTATGGCCTTCGTAAGACGAAATCTTTTTCTGACTTTTTTTTAGGAGGAGGAAATGTTGGTCCTTGGATGACTGCGTTCTCATATGGAACTGCTTATTTCTCTGCAGTTTTATTTATAGGATTTGCAGGTAAAGTTGGATGGGGATTTGGTTATTCAGGATTGTGGATTGCTGCGTTTAATGCAATATTTGGAGTATTTCTTGTATGGCGAATATTTGGTTGGAAAATAAAAGACATGTCTGCAAAGTATAATGTTTCTACAATGAATGAATTTCTTGAGAAACGTTATAATAGTAAGTTTCTTAAGCTTTCTGCTTCAGTGGTGATTTTCATATTTATGATACCTTACTCTGCAGCTGTATTTATGGGATTGTCATACCTTTTTACTATTAACTTTGGTCTTGAATATTGGCACGCACTAGTATTTATGGGTGCTTTTACAGCATTGTATGTAGTTCTTGGTGGATACAAATCCATGGCAATGATAGATATGATCTTTGGCATTATTATGACAGTAGGAGTAGTAATCCTTTTATTCTTTACAGTAGATAAAGGAGGAGGAATTCCTTCAATAACTGAAACATTAACTGAAATAAATCCCAAATTAACTGATTTTGTTGGACCTCCGGGATGGTGGCCTTTATTTTCGCTAGTTTTTCTTACTAGTATTGCGCCTTTTGCTATGCCCCAGTTAGTTCAGAAGTTCTATGCAATTAAAGATAAAAGGTCTGTTAAAATTGGGATGTTTGCATCTACATTTTTTGCAATATTAATTGGAGGAATTGCATATTTCGTTGGCTCAACAACGCATGTTTTTCTAACACCAGAAGCAAATCCGGAAGTATTTGCAAACGGAAAACCAATTTTCGATAGATTAATGCCTGAATTATTGACAACAGTAATACCCGAGTATTTGTCGGTACTAATCTTATTACTAATTCTTTCTGCATCCATGTCAACTTTGGCTGCTTTAGTGCTAATTTCAAGTTCATCATTTTCAAAAGATTTTTATGCTGGATTTATTAAAAAAGATATTTCAGATAAAAAACTAACTGCTATGATGAGATTTATGAGTGCATTCTTTGTTCTTTTAGCTGTACTCTTTGCTTATCTAGAACTTGACGTAATTGTCGAAATACTAGGTATCTCATGGGGAGCAATCGGAGCATTTTTCTTAGGTCCATTTGTTTGGGGATTATTTAATAAAAAAGTAAATAAATTTGGTGCTATTTCATCATCATTAATTGGTCTTGGATTATGCGTAGGACTTTATTTTTATGGTTTACCAAGCCCTCAGGCAGGAACAATTGGTATGATAGCATCTTTAGTAATTAATCCAATATTCAGTATGTTTTATAATCCTGAAAAATAAAATATGAAAGTAAAAGATTTAATATTTATTGCATGTGTGGTTTTATTCTTCTTACCTTTTTTTCTAATAGATGAAGTCTATGAATTCTACAAAAGTTTTAATAAGGATTATGGAATAATTATGAGTTTTATCAAATTTGCTATTCTAGCAACTCTTGGAGAAAGTATAGGTTTAAGAATTAGAACCAAGCAATATAATTACAAAGGCTTTGGTCTTTTACCAAGAGCTATTGTGTGGGGATTTTTAGGTCTATTTATTTGGATTTCTTTTGTTGTGTTTTCAAAAGGAATGCCAGTTTGCATAGAAGTGCTTGGAGTTGATAATGCTATTGAGGCATTTGGCGCAGAGGTAATTACATTTAAAAGAGTGCTTGTAGCATTTGCAATTGCTGCAGGATTAAACCTTATGTTTGCTCCAATATTTATGGTATTGCATAAAGTTACAGATTCGCATATTATTGAAAATGGAGGAACACTTTTAGGATTGTTTAAACCAATAAAATTCAGTAAACATTTGCAGGAAATCAATTGGAAGGTTCAATGGAACTTTGTTTTTAAAAGAACTATTCCAATTTTTTGGATTCCTGCACATACAGGAGTTTTCTTAATGCCGGCTGAGTATAGAATATTAGCTGCTGCGTTATTAAGTATTGTTTTAGGTGTAATACTGGCAATTGCTAGTCTTATGCAGAAATAAAATAAAGTAAAATGGCAAAATTTAAAGAAATAGTAGAATCGAATACAGGAAGTAAATTTATTTTACAAGGAAATGCAGCTTTTGCACTCGGTGTTGTCCATGCAGGTTTTCATGCAGTTGATGGTTATCCGGGAACGCCAAGTACTGAAGTAATTGATAAATCATTAAAATATGTTCAGGATAGAATAAAAGTGGGTTGGTCAGTAAATGAGGCTGTTGCAGTAGGAGTTGGGATTGGTCATTCAGCAGCAGGTTTTGATACTGTTGTTACTATGAAAACTCCTGGAGCGTTTCAAGCTTGTGACCCGATAACAACATCAGCTTTTTATACATCTGATGCAGGTGCATTGGTTTTGTTTATTGCAACCGATTATGTGCCTTCAAGTACTCAGCATGTAATTGATATGAAGTATTTGTTTGCTTCGGCAAGGCTACCTGTTTTTGAACCGAGAGATCATCAGGAGATGTATGAAATAGCTTGGCAAGCAGCAGATGTTAGCAGAAAATTTAAAACACCTGTAATTGTTTTGGCATCGGGAATATTAACTCATTCCGAAGGCTTAGTAACAACTAATGACCCAAGAGTAATTACTCCCAGAGAATTACCGGAAAATTTACACGAATGGATGACTTTACCTATAATTGCCAGAAAAAATTATAATTATGCAACACAAGTTAGAATTCCTGAAATTAAAAATTGGCTTGAAAAATCAAGTTTAATCCATATTGAAAAAGGAAAAGATGATTGGGGGATTATTGTTAGTGGAGAAACATACATTATTGTAAAAGAAGCATTGAATAATATTGGTCTTGATCCTTCAATATTTTCTTTGTCAATGACATATCCTGTACCTGTTAATAGCATTAAAGAATTTGCAGTAGGTATAAAAGGTAAACTATTTATTTTTGAAGATGGAGATAAATTCTTACAAGAAAAAATATTGCTTGCTGGTATTAACATTATTGGTAAAGAAGAATATTCAGTTATTACAAACTGGAAACCCGAAATGGTTATTGAACAGCTTTCAAAGTATCTTGAAATTAATTATGTATCAAAGAAAATCGAAAGTAATGTTGTTCCTGTTGGTCGTCCACCAGCAATTTGCCCGGGATGTCCATACAGGGCTTTTGGATTAACAGTGGCAAAATTAAAAAAACAGAAAAATATATATCAGGCATTTGGTGATATAGGTTGCTCTACTTTATTATACTTTATGGGTGCTTTGGACACTGTATTATGTATGGGAGGTTCCGATTCAATGCGACAGGGATTTGTAATCTCAAGACCCGAAATGGAACATAAAACAATTAGTATAATTGGAGATTCTTGCGAATGCCATTCAGGACTCGATTCAACCCGAAATGCAATTTTTAGAAACACTCCGGGCGTAAAAGTTATTCTTGATAATAGTATAACAGCTATGACAGGAGGACAACCAGCACCAAGTACTCATACAAATCTTGCAGGTCAGCCACACAAATTTAATTTAAGACGTGCAGTTGAAGCTGAAGGAGGAAGAGTTGTTGTGGCAAATTCTTTTAATCTTAAAGAAGTAGAAACTGTTCTAAAAGAGGCTTTAGAATTAGCAGAACAAGGTGTATTTACAACATTAATATTTGAAGGACCATGTATTAATGAAGTAGAAAGCAAAAATAAAGTAAGAACTATTTATATTAATGAAGATACTTGTATAAGGTGTGGTAGATGTAATATTTGTCCTGGTATTGAACTTGATGATGAAAAATCACCTCATTTTACTAATTTATGCACAAATTGTGGTAGCAATACACAAGTATGTATGCAAAGATGTCCTAGTAATTCAATTTTACCCATTGATTTAAGTAAACTTGAAAAACCAAAATTACCCGAATTATTAAAATTGGATAAAATAAAAATGCCAGAAATAAACAAATCAGATTTACCTGAAGCTTTGCGTATGGCAATTAGAGGAATTGGCGGGCAAGGAAATTTATTTTTTGGAAAAGTGCTTTCAGAAGTTGCTTTAAGAACACCTTATGCAGATTCTCATATTGTAAAAGGAGATACTCATGGAATGGCACAGCTTGGAGGTTCTGTTATTTCAACTTTTAGTTGTGGAAATGTATATTCATCAAATTTAGCTCCTCAATCTGCTGACATTCTAGTGGTAATGGAAACAAGCGAAGTATTACGTCCAGGATTTTTGGACTTATTAAAACCCGAAGGAAAGTTAATTGTAAATAATTTCAAAGCTTTGCCTCCAACAGCAAAACCTGAAGATTACCCTGATTTTAATGATATAATGAGTTTTGTTAAAGATTATAATCTTATTGAAATTGATGCAAACAAAACAGCTTATGATCTGGGCGATAAAGAAGGCAAAACTGCAAACGTTGTTGTTCTAGGCTTACTTTCAACAATATCGCCTTTTGATAAAATACCTTACGAAATATGGTTAGATGCACTAATGTCAGTTTCACCAAATGATTATATTAAATCAGCAAATAAAATGGCTTTTGATGCCGGATGTGAATTCATTAATAAAATTTAAAAATTATGAAAGAAACACCAATTAATTACGAAATTGTAAAGTCGGTTATTGATAATAGCGGATTGGAATGTGTAGGAAAAGCTTCAATTAGAGAAATTAGAGGATTGATTAATAAGATAGAAGAAGCTAGCGGTGAAAAATTCATAAGGATGGAAATGGGAATTCCCGGCCTAAAACCACCAAAGATTGCTATAGAAGCTGAAAAAAGAGCTTTGGATAATGATTGTCCTGCATTATATCCACCATTAGATGGTTTACCAGAATTGAAAAATGAGATTTCAAGATTCGTGAAAAACTTTTTGGATGTTGATATCAATCCCCTAAACTGTATCCCCACTGTTGGTTCAATAAATGGTGCTTACGCAACATTTATGGTAGCTGGTAGAATGAATCCTGTTAAAGATACAATATTATTTATTGACCCTGGTTTTCCTGTTCATACTCAACTTGTGAAAATGATAGGGCTTAAAAAAGAGTCTTTTGATGTTTACAATTACAGAGGTGCAAAGCTAAGAACAAAGCTAGAATCATATCTTGAAGAAGGAAATATATCCACTATTATTTATTCAAACCCAAATAACCCATCTTGGATTTGCTTTAATGATGAAGAATTGAAAATAATTGGAGAATTAGCAAACAAATATAAAGTTGTAGTGGCTGAAGATCTAGCATATTTTGCAATGGATTTTAGAAAAGATTTATCCCAACCCGGCCAAGCTCCTTTTCAGGCAAGTGTAGCAAAATATACTGATTATTATGTTTTAATGATCTCAACATCAAAATCATTCAGTTATGCTGGGCAGAGAGTTGGTTTATTAGCAATTTCAGATAAATTGTTTAATGAAAATTTTGATGGTTTATTAAAGTATTATCCATCAACGAATTTTGGGCATTCATTAGTGCATGGAACTGTTTATAGCACTACTGCAGGAACAGCACATTCTGCTCAGTATGGAATTGCAGCATTATTAAAAGCAGTTAATAACGGAGAATATAATTTTCTAGAAGAAGTGAAAGAATATGAAAAAAGAGCAAAAGTGATGAAGAAAATGTTCTTAGATTATGGCTTTTACATTGTATATGACAAGGATATTGATGTTCCAATTGGGGATGGGTTTTATTTTACAATTGCTTATCCTGGGTATAGCGGTGAAGAACTTATTGAAGAATTATTTTATTATGGTATTAGTGCAATATCATTATCAGTAACAGGAAGTGAAAGAACAGAAGGATTACGTGCTTGTGTTTCTCTCGTTAATCCGGATAGTTTTCCAATACTTGAAAGAAGATTACAGGATTTTAAAGAAAATAACCCTTAAAATAACAGAATTACATCTTACAATACTGGATAAACAGAATTTCTGTTTTATGTAATTCTTTTCTACAATTAATGTAACAAATGAAGAAGATTCTACAGATAATAATATTGTTTATTTTTTCAGCTTGCTCGATTCCAAAACATGGAATGATTGAAGAGCCAAAGCATGATAGTAATGGATTTTATGTCAAACATTTTGCATATTCATTTTCGTACAATGAAAAAAATGAGCAATCAGATTGGGTTGCTTATCAGCTATTAGAATCTGAATTAGAGAAAAATTATAAACGAACTAATAAGTTTTTAGAGGATTCTTTAGTTATAACAGGTACTGCAAAAAAATCCGATTACAAGAATTCCGGATATGATAGAGGTCATTTAGCGCCTGCTGCAGATATGACATGGAATAAACAAGCGATGAAAGAAAGTTTTTATTTCAGCAATATATCGCCTCAATTGCCGGGTTTTAATCGTGGTATTTGGAAAAAATTAGAAGGAAAAGTTCGTGATTGGGCAAAGATATATGATTGCGTATATATCACAACTGGACCAATATGTGAAAGATCCGAGCAAAATATTGGAAAGAATGAAGTGTCAATTCCAACACATTTTTACAAAACAATACTAATATACAATGATTCAATAAAGCAGAGTATAGGTTTTGTTTTTCCTCACAAAAAAAGCAAGGGAGATATATTTAATTATGCAGTTAGTGTTGATAGCGTAGAGTTTATGACAGGAAAAGATTTTTATCACAAATTGCCAAATAAACAAGAGAAAGATATTGAAAAACAATATAATTTAACTTATTGGAATAAATAAAATGAAAAAATATATCCTTGGAGTTATAATTCTTTTAATCTCTATAATCGGTTTTACACAAGAAGCCAAAGAGAAGAAAATTAAGTCTTCAAAATACTTTAAAATACTAAGTGGACAACAAATTAATCTCCTTCATCAAGGAGCCCTATTTGTGAGACTTAAAACAAGGACAAAATCCATTGAAGCCTTAAGAAAATACGGAAATGACAAAAAGGCCGACAAAATTGAAAGTCAACAAGAAAAATTAGACAAAAGGATTATAAAAGCTTTTCGTGAAAACTTTGACTTTTGCCCTGTCTACTTTTTTTTTAGTGATTATTCTCAAAGTGTGAAAAACAAACAATTAGATAAAGTAGAATTTCTTAATGACAGTTTAATTTATGATTCAACTATAAAATATGACAATTTAAATTTCTTTATTGCAGAATTCGGTTTAATTGAACAAGACACTACAAAATATATTAATGGAAATGATTATGTGCAAACTGAAAATGGACTTGAAAGAAGGATTCAATACTACGGTGACCAAAATATGGGATTTAGTGCACTTATCATAAAAAGTGACGAATTTGTTCAACTTAAAAGACCATTCCCATATTATGCGAAGGCTTTTGATGTATCACCATTCAAAAGAAAAACGGAAAAGGTAGTGAGTATGATGAACTATTATCTTCATGAATTTTACGATAAACACAATAAATTGGAGCAAAAAATTCGAAAAAGAAATAACAAATCCGCACCTCCGGGCACCGTATGGATAAGAGATAGTTTATACATGGACATTGCTGAGGTCAAAAATATTGACTACAAAGAATATATTTATAGGCTAAAACAGAATGGGAGCAAGGATAGTGTAGAATATAAAAATGCTTTACCGGATACTTTGGTATGGAGAACCCCATTAGCTTATAACGAGCCTTTTGTTGAATTATATTTTCAACATCAGGCATATAATAATTATCCTCTTGTTGGTATTTCATATAAACAGGCTGTAGATTATTGCAAATGGAGAACAGACAGAGTAAATGGCGTAATATATAAAAAATTACATAAAATAGAATGGACTAGAAAAATTAATACTGACACAATTCCCAAATATGTTAAATATCGTTTACCAACAAAAGAAGAGTGGGATTATTCTGCAAGAGGAGGTTTGAAAGATGCTTCGTATCCTTGGGGTGGCTATTTCTTAACAAATTATAAAGGTGAGAATTTAGCAAATTATAATGGAATTGGTGATGAATGGATTGCATATAGCGATTCATTAAAGTATTACGTCATAAAACCCAGAGGCGCAAAACCTTTTACAATAAATGATATACACGGATTAACTTCTCCGGTAAACTCATATCCTCCTAATGGATATGGGATTTATAATATATCAGGTAATGTTGCAGAAATGATAGCAGAAAAAGGAATTGCTAAAGGAGGCAGTTATCAACTTCCCGGATATCATTGTCGTATTGACCAAGACTGGAATTATACAAAACCAAGCAACCATGTTGGTTTCAGATGTGCTTGCGATAAACTTATTGATTGGTAATTATTATTCTCAAATCGTTACTTTTGCCATGTGAACTTCAATAGTATCATCAATGGTGTACCACAATTCTTTTTCTTTTAACTTAATAATTGTATGTTTTTCTTCTATTATAATTGTAGAAGTCTCTGTAATTTTTCTTATAATTTTTTCTTTGTTTGCATTAAATTCCCATGCAAGCGCAAATTCAGCTGCAGGATAGTTGTATACTGTATTGCCTATAGTCCATTCAAATTCTTCACCTATTCTTTTTCCTGTGCCATCTTTTTCATAAACATAAGTAAAATATTGTTCCATAAATTCTGTTAGATCTTGTTCTTCTCCGTCAAATAATATTGTTTGTGTTTTCCATTCACCAGTAACTCTTGCAGTTTTTGATTTTAAACTTATTGATGGACCTTCTTCATATTTACCACAACTATTGATAAATATCACTGCAGTTAAAACAATAACTATTGATAATATTTTTTTCATATTCTTAATTTTAAATTATTTGTATTTAATGCAAATATAAGTTTTATTTTTTAAACTATACAAATTTAACATGTTTCAATATATAGTAGTTTAGTTTATAGGTTTAAAAAAATCTTCAATTTCACCTTGATTTAGGTTTCTAAAACCTGTTTGTCCTTTTATTATACCATTATCAATAAAATTTATAGAAGGTAAAGAACCTCCACTAAGTTTGAAAAAATCAGATGTAGTGAGAAATAAGTATGGATATTTTTTTGATTCAGTTTCTTCCCAAAATTGATTTAAATCAGCTTCTTTTCCCCAAAAAACATAAAAAATTGGAAAATCCAAATTTATGTTTTTTTCAATAATAGTAATTTTTTTTGCTGCAAGTTTGCAAAATTTACAATGTGTACCGAAAAAACAAATAAGTGTTTTTTCTTTCTCAACACTTTTTCCTTCGGAGTTTTTATTAAAATCTTTTAGTAAAGAATAATCAAGAGGTCTATCAAGTTTTTTGTAGCTTTCGGGATATATATAATCGGGTGGGGATAATATGGTAGGTGCAGAAAACGCTGATATCAATATTAATATCATTAGTATTTTTTTAAATTTAAAAGAAAAAGGAAATTTATAAAATAAAAGAAATATTGTTATTGCTATTAATGCAATATTTTTCAATAGAGATTCTAAAGGTGTGAATTCTAAGTGTTCTCCAAAACAATTGCAATTAGATATATCGCTTGCAAAAATTGAAAGGTAAGCAAGTAGTATTGTAAATAGAATTAATACAAGTAAGTTAATTTGTAATATTTTTTTTGTATAAATGTTAATTAATAATAATACTCCCAGAAAAAGTTCTGCAGATATTAAAACACGAGCAAAACTTGTTGCAATATCCCAGTTTGGAATTCCATTTCCAAAAATAAAAAGCTCAAATTCATCAATTGAATAAAACTTTGTGTAAGCAGAATAAATATATACTAATCCTAATAGTGTTCTTAAAATGTGAGAAATTATTTTAAAACCCATTTTTTGAAATTTTTGAAATAAAAAAAGGCATTATTTAATGCCTTTTTTTATTATTTGGTGTTGTTTAAAACATTATTTTATTTCACAACTTGCATTAGCATCTGTTAATTTGTATAATGTTTCTTGTGTATTGCATACATCTTCGGCATCGCTTTTCTTTATGTCTTCATATTCATAAGGTATTGTTGTTGTTGTTCCTGCAACAGTATATGTGCATTCACAAGTAAAATCTTTTTTACATGAAGATAATGCAAGAATAAGTCCGGATGCTAAAATAATTACAAATAATTTTTTCATGATAATAAATATTAAGTTTTTTTAAATTAAAAAATAAGTTGGCTACAAATAAAGCAAAAATACTTTAGTTTTACAAAAAAATATCATTAAATATATTTATAACTAATCTATATTATTTAAAATGAAATTAAAGATTGTAATTACATTAATTGCTGCATTAACTTTTGTAAACTTAAAGTTATTAGCTCAAATTGAAATAAATGCTAAAGAAATAAAACAACATATAACAATTTTGGCTTCCGACTCTTTAGAGGGGAGAAAGCCGGGGACTAAAGGAGATAAAAGTGCTGCAAATTATATTGTAAACGATTTTAAGAATAATAAACTTAAATTATTATTTAATAATGGTTCACAGTTTTTCAATTTGGTAACCGATGTTAAACTTGGTGAAAATAATAAATTAAGTATTAATGATGAAGATATTGAATTAGGAAAGGGGTTTATACCTTTTTCATTTTCAGGAAATGCAACATTAAAAACAAGTGTATGTTTTGTTGGTTACGGCTTTGATGTTAAAACTGATTCTGTAATCTGGGACGATTATAAAAATATAGATGTTAGCGGAAAATGGATAATGATGTTAAGAGCAGATCCCGAACTAGATAATTTCAACTCTGTGTTTTTACCATTTAGTAGTGAGAGAAGTAAAATAGTACTTGCTAAAGATAAGGGTGCAAAAGGAATTATTTTTGTGTCGGGCAAACAATTTGAAGAAAAAGATAAACTTGTTCAGTTATCGTATGATAAAACTGTTAAAGGAGCAGGAATACCCGTTATCAATATTACAAGAGAAACGGCAAATAAAATGCTCGGAGATAAAACTATTGAGAGTTTGGAATCTGAATTAAATAAAAGTCGTAAACCTAATTCCTTTGATTTGCCTGTTGAAATAACAGCTACTACAGATATTGTTCAACAAATAGTGATTTCTAATAATGTTGTGGCAATACTTGAAGGAAATGATAAAATACTAAAAGAAGAATATGTTGTTATAGGCGCGCATTACGACCATCTTGGGTATGGTGGACCAAATTCAGGTTCTAGAATGCCCGATACGAATGCGATACATTACGGCGCAGACGACAATGCTTCGGGGGTTGCTGCCGTGCTAGAATTAGCTGAAAAATTTGCAAGTTTAAAAAACAATAAACGAAGCATTATATTTATAGCTTTTGGAGCAGAAGAAATGGGTTTGATAGGCTCTAAATATTTTATTGATAACACTCCCGTTGATAAATCAAAAATTGTTGCTATGTTTAATTTTGATATGCTTGGCAGGCTGAGTAAGAAAGAACCATTTCTATTCGTTGGCGGTACAGGAACAGCTTTAGAAATAGATTCAATACTTAATATATATAATGAAAACCTGCCATTTGAAATTAAAAAATCGCCCGACGGCTATGGACCATCAGACCATGCAAATTTTTATGCAAATAATATTCCTGTAATATATTTCAATACAGGTGTACATTCTGATTATCATACACCAAAAGATGTTGTTGATAAAATAAATTTTGAAGGAGAGAAACAGGCTGTTGATTATATCTTTAATATTGTTAATGATGTAGTTAATTCTGACAATAAACTAATTTTTAAAAAATCGGGTTCAAAAACGGCATCAAGACACGGAAGGCGTTTAAAAGTAACACTTGGTATTATTCCCGATGTTGCTGCAGGCGATGTAAATGGATTAAAAGTTATAGGGACAAAAAAAGGTAAACCTGCCGAACTTGGCGGTATGAAATCAAATGATATTATTATTGCAATTAATGGAAACCCTGTTACAAATATTTACGATTATATGTTCAGACTTTCAAAACTGAAAGCGGGCGAAACAGTAATTGTAGAAGTGAAAAGAAGAGATGAAATAAAGGTATTGCTGATACAGTTGTAATTGGCAGTGCTTATACAAATACAAAACACTTATTAATATTCTATAATCATATTGAAGTATTTTGATGTGACAGAATAAAATAATTATAAATTTAAAACAGAATTGCTTTTTAAAATTTATAATTTTGCATTCCTAAATTAAATAAAAATTAAAATGATATTATTTGAAGAAGCTTATAGAATTGTTATTGATTCGGCATACACAATGGGTGTTGAAAAGGTTTCAATTAATGATTCTTTGGGCAGAGTGTTGGCAGAAGATGTGATATCTGACATGAATATGCCACCATTTGATAAATCTGCTATGGATGGTTTTGCCTGCAAAAAGGAAGATATTAAAAATGAATTGAAAGTAATTGAAACTATTCCGGCAGGCACTGCCCCAAAAAATAAAGTTGGAAAAGGTCAATGTTCAAGAATAATGACAGGAGCAATGTTGCCTGAGGGAGCAGATTGTGTTTTAATGGTAGAATATACGCAAGAAGTTTCTGAAAATGTAATAAAATTTACACAAGAAAATACAAAATCAAATATATGCTATCAGGCAGAAGATGTAAAAGTTAATGACATTGTCTTAAATAAAGAAATAATTATTCAATCTCAACATATTGCTGTATTATCATCAGTTGGTTGTATTGAGCCATTGGTTGCAAAACAACCAAGAGTAGGTATTTTATCTACCGGTGATGAAATTGTTGAACCCAATACTAAACCTGGAATATCACAAATTAGAAATAGTAATGCTTATCAACTTATTGCTCAGGTTTCGAAAATGGGTGCTGTGCCAAATTACATGGGAATAATTGAAGATTCGGAAGAAGCAACTCATAATGCAATTATAAAAGCTATAAACGAAAACGATGTAGTTATTCTTACGGGTGGAGTTTCAATGGGTGATTTTGATTTTGTTCCAAAAGTATTGAAAAGGGCAGGAGTTGATATTAAATTTCAGCAAGTAGCGGTTCAACCGGGAAAACCTACAACTTTTGGTATACATAAAAAAGCGCTGATATTTGGTTTGCCAGGAAATCCTGTTTCATCATTTATACAATTTGAACTTTTAACAAAACCATTATTATATAAATTAATGGGAATTGATCATAAGCCTGTTGCAATAAAGTTGCCAATGGGACAAGAATATATTAGGAAACGTTCTGAAAGAGAATCGTGGATACCTGTAAATATTGCTGATAACGGAAAAATTATTCCTGTAGAATATCATGGCTCTGCACATATTTATTCATTGCAAAATGCTGATGGAATTATTTCAATACCAATAGGAAAAACAATTTTAAAAGAAGGAGACATAGTTGATGTACGACAAATTTAACAGAAAAATAAACTATTTAAGAATATCAATAACCGACAGGTGTAATTTGCGTTGTAAATATTGTATGCCAGCTGAAGGTATTAAGCATATTAATCATAAAGATATTTTAACATTCGAGGAAATAATTGAAGTAGTTAAAGTTGGTGTTAAACTAGGAATTGATAAAGTTCGTATTACCGGAGGAGAACCATTGGTAAGAAAAGGCATTGTTGATTTTATTAAAATGTTATCAGCTGTTGAAGGTATCAAAGATTTAGCAATGACAACAAATGGTGTTTATTTAGATAAATATGCATTAAAATTGTCAAAAGCAGGCTTAATGAGGGTAAATATTAGTTTGGATACACTGGACGAGAATAAATTTAAAGAACTTACAAGAGGAGGAGATGTTAATGATGTATTAAAAGGAATTGTTGCCGCACAAAATGCAGGACTTAAGCCTATTAAAATAAATTGTGTTGTAAATAATAACTCTGAAGAAAAAGATGCTAAAGCCGTAGCTGAATTTTGTAAACAAAATGGATTAAATGTAAGATTTATACATTTGATGGATCTTCATTATGGAGAATTTTCAGTTGTTGAAGGGGGAGATGGGGGAAATTGTGGTATTTGTAATCGCTTGCGTTTAACTGCTAATGGTAAAATAATGCCATGTTTGTTTAGTGATATTGAATATGATGTACGCAATTTAGGAATTGAAAAAGCATTTATATCTGCAATAAAAAACAAACCTAAATGTGGCACAAAAAGCAAATCTCATGAGTTCTATAATATTGGTGGATAAGTAGTATTTTTTGTAAGCGTTTTCACAACTTGCAAGAAACTGTTATCAAAATAATTATAATAATATTTTTTTTATTACAAAATATTTAATACATTGCCGTTCTACAAATTTTTATTGTTATGGCAAAAGAAAAATACACAATAGAATTTATGATAAATTGCTCGACAAGAGTATTGTATTCTAGGCTGAGTACTGCAGGAGGATTAACAGAATGGTTTGCAGATAATGTTACACTTAGTGGCAAAATATTCACATTCACATGGAATGGAGTAGATCAGATTGCAGAATTGATAAGTAAAAAAGATCAAAAATATGTTAGATTTAGGTGGATTGAGGATGAGAAAGATACATATTTTGAGTTTAATATTGTTATTGAGGAACTTACAGGTGGTGTTGCTTTAATTATTACTGATTTTGCTGAAAAAGATGAAATTGATGATGCAAAAGATTTGTGGGATAGTCAAATCAATGAATTAAAGCATATGCTTGGCGGATAATACCTTCCTGTTTTCAGGTATTGATTTTTATTAAAAGAACAAACAAATAAAACCTTTGTAATTATAGAATAGTCCAAGATTTTGGACTATTTTCATATAGAATCAGCATAAAACTTGCAAATCAATTTCGTATCGGTGTAAAATAATTTAGTTTTGTATTCGTTTTTAATAAATCATTTAAAATGTTTAATTGGCATTAATATATGAAACGTATACATTTACTTATTCTTCGTTCATATTTCGGACCATTTATTGCTACATTTTTCATAGCAGTTTTTGTTTTATTAATGCAATTTTTATGGAAATACATCGACGACCTTGTTGGTAAAGGACTTGAAATTACTATACTTGCCGAATTAATATTTTATGCCTCAGCTACATTTGTTCCTATGGCATTGCCTTTAGCAATACTT
The DNA here is from genome assembly GCA_964442075.1 of uncultured Bacteroidales bacterium. Taxonomy (GTDB): domain Bacteria; phylum Bacteroidota; class Bacteroidia; order Bacteroidales; family CAYTAU01; genus CAYTAU01. The sequence continues at coordinate 6,423 of CAYTWH010000018.1, read as the reverse complement.
TTATCATCATTAATGACCTTTGGGAATCTTGGCGAATATTATGAATTAACAGCTTTGAAAGCTTCCGGTATTTCATTACAAAGAATAATGATGCCATTAATTGTGCTGTCTGTGATAATTAGTGTTACAGCCTTTGTTTTTTCAAATAATATTTTGCCTATTGCGAATTTAAAATTCAGAACACTGTTATATGATATCAGGCATCAGAGACCTGATATTAATATTCAGCCTGGAATATTTTATAAAGGAATTGATAATTATGTTATTAAAATTGCAGGAAAAAATTACAAAACAAAAATGATGTATAAACTGATGGTTTATGACCATACAGATAATAATGGAAATACTAATATTACAGTTGCCGATTCTGCTACAATGCATGTTTCTTCCAATGAAAATAACATGATCCTGACAATGTATAATGGTAGTAAATATGAAGATTTGCCGGAAGAAAGAAAACAAGTAATGAATATGTCATATCCTCACAGGCACTCTACTTTTGATAAAGAAATTATTGCTTTAGATTTAAGTGGTTTTGGATTAAAACGAACAAATGAAGACCTTTTTAAGGATAATCAGGAAATGTTGAATATTACTCAATTAATGAATGCTGTTGATTCTCTGACTGTAGCTTTTGAAAAAAGAAAAAAGTTTTTTGGTAAAAACTTATTATTGTCAACTTATTTTAAAAGAGAAAACAAAATTGATAGTATTAAAATTGTGTTAGATACAATTTATAAGTATGATATTGATAGTATTTATGAGAGTTTTGAACTTAAAGAAAGAAAGAAAATAATTGATATGGCATCCAATTTTGCACGCTCGGCGCAAACTTATATTTCAACAACTGTTCTTGATTATGAATTTCGTGATAGATACATAATAAAACATAATATTGAATGGCACAGAAAATTCTCATTATCTTTTGCTTGTCTTGTTCTGTTCTTTATTGGAGCACCGCTTGGAGCAATAATTAAAAAAGGTGGATTTGGTATGCCGGTAGTAGTAGCAGTTGTATTTTTTATCTTTTATTATGTAATAATGATAGTAGGTGAAAAAACAGCTAAAGAAGGAATTATTACTGTGTATCAGGGAATGTGGCTTTCTGCATTTATATTGTTGCCTGTAGGGATTTTCCTTACTTCAAAGGCGACCACAGATTCTGTTATATTTGATGTTGATCCATACAGGGTGTTTATTAGAAAAATATTTGGTATTGAAAAAATAAAACAAAGGAAATTAAATAAACTTGTTGAAAGTTTATCAAAACAAGATTATACCGATGCGGAATTATTGGTTAAACTCCGTGAAATTAATAAACTTACAAAAGAATATCAATCTAATTTCATGCGCAGAATTACCTATAAAATGGCAATAGGCGATTTGATAAAAGTAAAAGGAAAAGATGAGTTAACGGAGATATTTAGAATTTATAAAGAAATATATGGCATTCTACTTATTAGAGCAAGAGAGCATAAATATTTTAAAGAAAAATTAACTGAATTTCCCACTTATAAATTACGAAAACTAAACAGTAATGCTATATTTCTGCTTATAAAAGCATTGATTTTAATTATATTACCTTTAGGTTTTATTTTGACTTTAGCCCGCATTATTGGTATTGTTAATTTAAGAAACAAATTGAAACTAATGAACAATTTGTCGACAGATATTATAGGTGTAGTTGAAGACCCTGCTTTTTTTAATTTGAAAAAATAATTGATGGAAATTTTGCAGCTTTGTAATAAGGTTCCTTATCCTCCCATTGATGGTGGTGCAATTGCTACTCTTAATATGACAAAAGGTTTTTCTGACCTGAATCATAAAGTAACTGTTTTGTCAATGAATACCTCAAAACATTATTTTGATTTAGTATCATTATCAAAAGACATTAAGAAATACGCCAATTTTGTTGGTGTTGATGTAAAAGCGAATATTACTGCAACAGGAGCTTTTTTGAATTTGCTGCTCTCTAATAAACCATATAATGCACAAAGGTTTATTAATTTAAAATTTAGGAAAAAACTAATTGAACTTTTAGAAAATAAAAAGTTTGATGTAATACAGTTAGAAGGAATTTATTTAGCTCCATATATCAAACATATAAGAATGTATTCCGATGCTTTAATTTCATTAAGAGCACATAACATTGAATATGAAATATGGCAGAGAGTTGCAAAGCAGGAGGAAAATAAATTAAAAGTAAGATATCTGAATATACTTCAAAAACGAATAAAGAAGTTTGAAACATCTTTTATTAACAAGTACGATGTTTTGGTTCCAATAACTAAACGTGACCTTGAAATATATAATAAACTTGGAAATAATAAACCTGCTCATGTTTCGCAAACGGGCATTAATTCTAATGAACTTGTATCTGACCTTAACAATATTGACTTCCCCTCGCTTTTTCATATTGGAGCTTTAGACTGGGCACCAAATCAGGAAGGATTAAAATGGTTCTTTAACAATTGTTGGACTAAATTAAATAAAAAATATCCCGACTTAAAATTTTATGTTGCAGGAAGAAATGCCCCAGACAATATTGTAGAGTATTTTAAAACATTGACAAATGTTGTTTATGTTGGCGAGGTAGAAAATGCTTATGATTTTATTAATTCAAAAGCAATTATGGTAGTTCCTTTATTATCGGGTAGTGGTATGCGTATTAAAATTGTTGAAGGAATGGCACTTGGCAAAGCAATTGTTACTACTTCAATAGGAACAGAAGGAATTAATTCTACTAACAAAGAAGATGTTTTTATTGCAGATACTCCTGAAACATTTGTTTTAGAAATTGAAAAATTATTAAGAGATAAAAACCTTGTTCTGCAAACAGGAAAAAATGCAATTGATTTTATTGTGAAGAACTTTGACAATAAAATAATTACTTCTTCGCTTGTCGATTTTTACAGGAATAATATAACAATTGGACAATAAACCTCCTATATTTACTTCTGAAGTGCTTTTGCCATTGTAATTCCAATATCAGCCGGTGATTCTACAACATGTAAACCACACTCTCGCATTATTTTCATTTTAGCTGCCGCAGTATCATCAGCACCACCTATTATTGCTCCTGCATGTCCCATACGTCTTCCTTTTGGAGCGGTTTGTCCGGCAATAAAGCCTACAACAGGTTTTGTGCCGTTTTCTTTTATCCAGTATGCTGCATCAGCTTCCATGCTTCCTCCAATTTCGCCTATCATAATAATTCCTTCGGTATCGGGGTCGTTCATTAGTAATTCTACAGCATCTTTTGTTGTGGTTCCAATTATGGGGTCTCCTCCAATTCCAATACAGGTAGATTGTCCTAAACCTGTTTTTGTTACTTGGTCAACAGCTTCGTAAGTTAGAGTTCCTGAGCGTGAAATAATTCCAATTGTGCCTTTTTGATGTATAAAGTCCGGCATTATACCTACTTTAGCTTCACCCGGAGTAATTACACCAGGACAGTTAGGACCAATAAGTCGTGCATCGGTATTTTTTAAAAATTCTTTTACTTTTATCATATCAGAGGTAGGAATACCTTCTGTAATTGTAATTATAACTTTTATTCCTGCGCTTGCAGCTTCCATTATTGCATCGGCACCAAATGCAGGAGGTACAAAAATAATAGAAGTATTAGCTCCGGTTTGTTTAATGGCATCTTCTACTGTATTAAAAACAGGTTTGTTTAAGTGTATTTGACCACCTTTACCCGGTGTTACACCACCAACTACATTTGTTCCGTATTCAATCATTTGACTTGCATGAAACGAACCTTCGCTGCCTGTAAATCCTTGTATTATAACTTTAGAATTTTTATTAACTAATACACTCATTTTAACTAATTTATTTAGATTATTTAATGTAAAATAATTTTTAAATTTACTAAAATCTTCTTATAAATGCTAAATTGCTTTAAAGAATTGTAAAATATGTAGCCTCGGAGTATATTGTTATTTGTAGAAGTAGAATGGAGACTCTTTTGTTTTTGTTTCAATAAATATCAATTACATAAGACAAATTTCTAATTACAAATTTTATCTTTGCACAATAAATCAACAAATATATATGTCGATTATAGTTGAAAATATTACCAAATTATATGGTAAGCAAAAAGCCCTTGATGAAGTTTCGTTTGAAATAAATTCGGGTAGTATTGTAGGTTTTCTTGGACCAAACGGAGCAGGCAAAACTACTATGATGAAAATTATTACGGGTTTTATTCCGCAATCGTCGGGGGTGGTAAAGGTAAATGGGAGCGATGTAATTGAACATTCTATTAAAATCCGTAAAGAAATTGGCTATTTGCCCGAGAATAATCCTTTGTATTATGATATGTACGTTAAAGAATATCTGACTTATGTTGCAAAGCTTTATAAATTGGGTAAAACAACAAAGCAAAGGGTAGAGGAGATGATTGAGAAAACGGGATTGCAAATTGAACAGAAGAAAAAAATTGGGGAGTTGTCAAAAGGGTATCGTCAGCGTGTTGGACTTGCACAGGCATTGATACATGATCCTAAAATTTTAATTCTTGATGAGCCAACATCGGGCTTAGACCCAAATCAGATAATTGAAATTCGTAATCTTATATCAGATATTGGAAAACAAAAAACTGTAATGCTTTCTACACATATTATGCAGGAAGTTGAAGCTATTTGTGATAAAATAATAATTATTAATAATGGCAAAATTGTTGCCGACGATAAAACCAAAAGCATACAAAACAAAGCTATTGACAAGCATCAGACAATTATTGTAGAATTTGATACTGATGTTACAGCAAGTAAGCTAAAGAAAATTGAGGGTGTAAGCAAAGTTGCAAATATAGAAAACGACAAATCGTGGATTATTGAATGCAATACCGAAGAAGACCTACGACCTAAAATATTTAATTTTGCTGTGCAGAATAAAATTACCGTGCTTTCGCAACAAAAGAAAGAAAAAAGCCTTGAGGAAGTTTTTAGGGAATTAACCAAGTAGGAGCAATTAAATAATTAATAATTAAGAATTAAGAATGCAGTGGCACTGATTACAAATTATCGCTATTGGGGTTTTCAATATGTGTAAGTAACATCATAATTTATCCTTATTTCAATCACTTCTTTATTGCACTTAACGGGTTCAAATTTCTTTAATTTAGCAATCTTCTCTTTTAAATTTCTTTCAATAAAATCATTTAAGCTGTTTTTAATTACAACATCTTTCGCAATTCCATTTTTGTCAATTGTGAAGAAAACATTTACAACACCTTTTACTAAATCAGTTGAATCTTTGTATGGAGGATAGTCAGCTCCGTAAAGGGATTTACAAAGTTGTTTACTTCCCAATGAATATTTTGGAGGTGTCAGAATACAATCACTATTAGTAGAGTCTAGTAATTCAAATTTAAGGTTTAAGTGTTCTACCTTTAGAAATGTCATACTATCTGTTTTAACAAATTCTTGAGCTATAGTTTTGTTAACTATACTTAAGTTAATTAATAATGCCAGAATTAATAAGTATCTAATCATAATATGTTAATTGTTTACAACATCTTAAACCAGAATGCTCTAATTATTTAATTATAAAACTACACATAAATAATTAATAAACAAAAAAGCTTAACGAATGTTGATTTTAGAAAGAATGTAGGGGCACTGATTACAAATCATCGCCATTGGGGGTTTTAAGATTTAAAATAGTTTTTGTTGTAAGCTTTAAATTTTATTGTTCCATGTTCAAAATTGAAAAACAATTCATCATATCCATTTACAGTTTCGTGTTTAAAGTAATAAACATCGTAAAATGTATTTGAATTAATTAATAAAGAATCTAAAAATAAATATTCTGTACTATTTTTAATTTTGTTGAAATTATAGCTTCCTGTAGTATCGGGTAATAAAATATATCCACCTAAATCTGGTTTAAATGTTGTTAAAAGACCTATATTTAAAATATTAATATTTTCGCCAGAAATTATGGAGCTTGTGAAACTATAACTTAATCCAAATTGAGAAGTATCACAACTTATATCGTAATCAGTTTTCTCATCAATAAAATGTTCAACATAACATTGTCCATTATCTGCATAGGAATTTGTATTAGTAGTAATATAAGGATTGGGATGAAATCTAGTTATCTCAAATATTACAGAATTACCTAATGTATCATAATAAACCTGATTACTAATAATATTTAGATAATAATCTATGGGATTAATTGTTAAATTAGAAATTATTGTATCGTGTATACAGTTTTCCTCAATATTTGAAGGTATTTTATCTTTTTTACATGATGCAAATGCTAAAAAAATAAATAATATGACTAATAAATCAAATCTTAACATGCAATAAAATTACTCACAAATAATTAATAAACAAAAAAAAGGATACACAGTACCCTCAAATTTGATTTTTGTCTTTTTACTTAAAAACCGCTACAAGCACTTTTTTT